>DATAXF010000001.1:0-15403 GCA_036273095.1 Steroidobacteraceae bacterium
GGCATAGGGGCAGCCGAGCTGGCGGAGCTTCTCGAGCTGCTGCCAGCCCTCGATGCCCTCGGCCACCACCTCGATGTTGAGATGCTTCGCCATGGCCATGATCGCTTCCACGATCGCCAGGTCGCTCATGTCCGTGACCAGGTCGCGCACGAAGCTGCGGTCGATCTTGAGATAGTCCACCCGCCAGCTCTTGAGGTACGACAGGCTCGAGTATCCGGTGCCGAAGTCGTCGATGGCTATGCGGGTGCCAAGCTCCCGCAGGCGTGCGATGGCGTCCTGCGCGGAGTCGCCGTTGCGGCCCTCGCGACGCTCGAACAGCGCGCTCTCGGTCAGCTCGAGCTGCAGCATGCTGGCGCTTACATGGTGCGTGCGCGTCAGGCGCGTGATCGTTGCAGGGAGGTCCGAGCGTTGTAGCTGGACGGCGGAAATGTTGACCGCGATGGGAACGATCGTGGCCCCCGACCCCCGCCAGCGGGCCGCGTCCTCGATCGCCCGTTCCAGCACGAACTCGCCGATGGGAACGATGAGCCCCGTCTCCTCCGCCACCGCGATGAAGCGGTCGGGAGGGACGAACCCGTGGGACGGATGGCGCCAGCGGAGCAAGGCCTCGAGCGCGACGACCCGGTGCGACTCGATGTCGACGATCGGCTGGTAGTGCACGTCGAGCTGCCGCGACTGAAGGGCCGTGCGCAGGCTCGACTCGATGGCGATGCGCTCCTTCAGCTTGCGCTCCATCACCGGGCTGAAGAGCTGGAAGTTGTTGCGGCCGCGATCCTTCGCCTGGTACATCGCCGTATCCGACTGCCGCAGCAGCTCGCCCATGGTCGAGCCGTCGCGCGGAAACAGGCTGACGCCGATGCTGGCAGTCGTCACGAGTGTTCTGCCGTCAATGAGCACCGGCGCGGCCAGCGCTTCGGTGACGCGGCTCGCGGCCTCGTTGATCTGCTCCGCAGTCGAAACTGTCTTCAGCACCACGACGAATTCATCGCCGCCCATCCGGACCACGATGTCATCCGTGCGGGTAGTGGTGCGGATGCGCTGCGCCACGGCCTTCAGCAGCTTGTCGCCGGTCTCATGGCCGCGGGAGTCGTTGATGTGCTTGAAGCGGTCGAGGTCCAGGAAGAGGATCGCGAGCATGATGCCGGTGCGCTTCGCCTCCTCGATCGCGCCGGGCAGGTGCGCTGCCAGGAAGAGGCGATTCGGCAGGCCGGTCAGCTGGTCGTGATGGGCCAGGTGATCCAGATGCTGCTGCTTCTCGAGCAGCTGTGCTTCCACCCGGCGCCGCATCGCGATGTCGCGCATCGAGAGGGCGTAGAGGCTGCGGTCATTGAGGTCGAGCCGATAGCCGCTGAGCTCGACCTGGAGGAAGGTCCCGCTGCGGCAGCGCTGCCCGGTCTCGATGAGGAGCCTCACCGGCGATTCTCTGAGCTGCGCCAGCAGCGTCTCCGGCGGCCCGCCGCCGTCGCTGAAGATCTGCGACAGCGGCATTGCCTGCAGCTCTTCCAGCGTGTAGCCGAGAGTGTTTTGCAGAGTCGGATTGGCGTCGACGATCTCGAGGGAGCCTCCGTCCACAACGAGCATCCCGAGGGGCGACTGCGAGAATGCGGCGTCGTGCACGCTCTCTACGACGACGGCCTCGTCGTCCGGGTGCTTCCGCGACCGCCACCACAGCAGAATAGTGACTGTAAGCAGGCCCACCGCGAGCACCGCCAGTCCTAGAGCGAAGTGATTCACGAACACACCGTCCCCATGCCAGGGAAGTGTGGCGGAAGCCGGACCGTGGCGTCCGGGCGCACCGCACAATTCCGGCCCCGTCAGCCCCGCGGAACGAGGGCCCAGGCCATCCCATCGGGGGATTCCAGCCCTTTGATGACACCGGTCACGCGAAAGCCATTGAGGTCCACGACGGCGAGCGCATTACCGCCGCTCACCGCGACAAAGGCCTGGTGGCGGGCCGGGTCCATGAGAATTCCGGCCGCGCCCGCCCCGAGATCCAGTCGCTTGACTATGGCGTGCGTGCGCGCGTCCAGAATGAGCAGATTATTGGGACCGCCCACGCTCCTCTCCCCAGGCTCTCCCAGTCCCGAGACGAGCACATATCTGCCATCGGGTGTGAACTTCAGCCGGTTCGCGTTCTGGACCGGAATCGGAAAAGTCTCGGTGGCCTTCCGGGTCGCGACATCGATGACGGTGACCGAATCGACGCCCGCGTTCGCCGTCCAGAGCTGCCGCCCGTCCGGCGAGACATCGAATCCCTCCGAGCCTTTGCCCGCGGGCACGGTGGTCAGTCTTGTCTGTTGGATGATGCTGACGGTTCCCGAGGCCGGATTGGACACGAAGACCTCGTCGTTTCCAACCATGATCATGTGGCTCCTGTCCTGGCCGGTGCCCATGATCCAATCGACGCGGCGCGTCGTCGGGTTATAGCGTGCGACGACTCTATTGGTCTCCGCGGTGAAGTAGAGCTCCCCGCCGGCGAAGTCCAATCCGTGCGCCGAGTGCAGCGGCGCGACGTCGATCGGCAGCAAGGCTTTTCGGGTGAGGAGATTGATTACCGTGATGGTATGGAGGTCACTGCCCGAGCCGCCGTAGTTCGACACGTAGGCGCGCGTACCGTCGCTCGAGGCAATGACCTCGTGCGGATCGGCGCCCGCCGGAATTCGCGCCAGCACCTTCAGCCGCACCGGGTCGATGATCGCGAGCTGCTCGGCGTTGCCCTTTTCGACCACCAGCAATTCGCGTGTGCGCTGGGAGGCCGCCCAGCCCGGAGTCGCGGCCACTGCCAGGAAAAGCACGGTTAGTACGGTGCCGATGCCCAGGCGGTTCATGGGACGAATTCGCTGATTCATGGGATGCCTCCGCTGGCCGAAACTCGCTATAGAGCATTAAGTCGGGTAGATTGGAAGGGATCCGTATCGTTCGCGGCTTAAAAGACGAGGAGAAACTCCCGTGAGCTCGAAACCTCAGGCCATGCGCCATTTCATTCTCAAACTGAGCGCCGTTACCCTTACAGCGCTGCTGCTGTCAGCGGCGAATGCACCAGCACAGGCGGCGACTTCGCCGGAAGTGCATCAGGCGCTCGAATCCGCCGCTCACGGGTCCTGGCGCTCCGCGAAAAACGTGGCGCGCGATAGGTACCGTCACCCCGTGGAGACGCTCGAGTTCTTCGGGATCAGCCCGGACATGCGGGTGGTCGAGGTTCTGCCGGGCGGGGGCTGGTACACCGAGATACTGGCGCCCTTCCTCAAGGATCACGGCACGCTGATCGAGGCCGAGGCCCCGGTCGCCGGTACGATGGGCTTCGAGCATAACGGCGCTGTGCGCTTCAACCAGAAGCTCGCCGCCAACCCCAAGATCTACGGCAAGGTGGAACTGACGCCGTTCGAGCTGCCGGATTACATGTGGCTGGGTGCGCCCAACACCGCGGACATGGTGGTCACCTTCCGCAACGTCCATGACATGATTTTCGAGAACGTGCACGGCGAGGGGAGCGACACCGATCTGCAGAATTTCCTGCGCAGCGCCTACACGGTGCTGAAGCCCGGTGGAGTCCTGGGCATCGAGGAACACCGGGCAGCCCCCGACATGCCGCTCGATCAGGCATTCAAGCTGTCACGCGTGAATCAGAACTATCTCATTCACGAAGCGGAGATGGCGGGCTTCAGGCTGGCGGGGACTTCGGAGGTCAACGCCAATCCCAAGGATGACCGCAAATCAGACGTGTTCTTCTTCCCGCCGGCCCTCTCCCCCGACAGCGGCAACACCGCCAAATACGCAGCGCTCGGCGAGGCCGACAACATGGTGGTGAAGTTCGTCAAGCCGACACTTGCCGCCATGCCGATGCCGGGAATGTCGGGCATGTGAGCCGGACCGCCAGGTAGCTGGAAAGCAAAAACCCCCGGAACCTCGCGGTTCCGGGGGTTTTTCACGTCAGGCTCCAGGCAGTGTCCTGCGGCAATGGGCAGTTGAGCGCTCCCCCGGTGTCGAGCCTTCACCACTGTCCGCGCACTCCTACCGTGTAGCTGCGCTCGGAGAAGCTGGCATGGCCTTCCTGGCTGGGCCATACGAGGTAGTACCGCTGATATTCGTTGGTGAGATTGCTCCCATTCACGTACACCGTGGCGTACCTGCTGATCGTGTACTGGATCGACGCGTCGAGGTACTCCTGTGGCGCCTCGTACATTTCCAGGCCGGCGATGCTGCCCACGTCATTCTCCACTGCCCGCTTGGAGCGGTAGTTGTAGGCCGCGCGGACCTGGAAGCGCTTGCTCTGGTACCAGAGGATGAAATTCCCCGATTCAGTCGAGTTGTCCTGGAACGGAATCTGGCGCCCGGCGAGATCAGTCTGTCCCGTCTTGCTCGGCGCATAGGTGACGTTGAATTCCATGCCTGTATAGCGCAGCAATCCCGGAAGGAAGGTGAATCCCTGGCGGTAGTCGAACTCCGCGCCCTGGATGCTGTTACCGGTCCCCTGCACCGGCTCGACGATCGTGATGCAGCGATGGCGCACGACACCGTCCTCGTCCGGCAGATTGCAATTTTGCACGTTGCCGTTCTCGATGAAGCTCTTCACGTCGATGCGGAACAGCTCGAGGTCGACCATGCTCACCGGGTTGATGTAGTACTCGAGCGAGGCGCCATAATTCGTCGAGCGCCACGGGTCGAGAGCCGGATTGCCGTTCGAGTTTCCCGCCGCGACTTCATACAACTGGACCGGCGGTCCGCCGGGGTTGCCGGGGTTCTTGACATACGCCAGTGCGTAATTCAGCGACAGGCCGCCGCCCCAGGTCTGCAGATCGAGCGGCTGCATGTTCTTCGATGCGGCAACGCGAAGCGTCAGCTTCTCGGTCAGGTCCAGTGCCAGGTTGAGATCCGGCAGGACGTCGTCGTAACCGCGCCGGGTATCCGTGGTGCCGACGTCGACGGAATTCGTGCCATACAACCCCGGCGCGCCGTCCAGATGCTGGGTGATATCGAGGTTGGTGTGAATCAGACGCACGCCCACGTTGCCCGTGTATGACATGCCACCGATGTCGTTGGCAAAATCGGCCTGCAGATAGCCCGACGTCTCCTTCATCCACACCGCCCAGGTATCGCCCGGATCCTCCTGGGTCGTGGTGTCCGGATACAGCGACTTCCAGAATCCCCAGATATTGTCCATGGCAGAGGGATTGATCGCCCAGAAGTTGATCCCCGAGTTGAGGATATTGTTGTATTTCTGCCAGTTACCGGAGAGCGGGGGCGCGGCCTGCGGCATCGATACCGCCGACAGCGGCCCGGCGCGGAAATAGCCCTCTGCGTTGCCGGCGGAGCAGCCGCCGCCGTTACCGTCGCCGGCCAGGATCACATCGGCGCCGACATAACGCACCAGACATCCGTTCGGGTCGCTGGCGCCCATGCCCGCGTACACCGGAGTAACCAGCGTGTATCCGTAGTTATCGGCGGTATGGATGCTGTTGCGCACGCCGAAGTCGAGGTGGAAGCCGTGCCGAAGGTCGTAGTGTCCATCGAAGCGCAGCGCGGTGATTCCGGCATCGGCGGTCGTGTCATCGCCGGAGGATTCAATCGTCTTGAACGTCCAGGAGTTGGGGTTGGCGAAACTGGCGGCCATCGATGCGGGCATGGTGACCGTGGTATAGCGCCCGGTGAAGTTCGCGATGATCGGCTCCGAGTCCTGGGGAATGCCGGTCGGGTTGAAGACGCGGTCTCCGCCCAGTTGGGCCGGATAGACGTAGGTGCCGCAGGGCAGTGAGACACCGGTATTCAACTGATTGGGCCACAGACAGCCATCGGAATCCGCAACCTCGATATCGCTCTCGAGGTACGACTGACTCGCCGTCTCGCGAATGCCGCGCAGGGTCCCTCTGAAGTTGCCCCCATTGTTGAAATCCAGCTGCAGATTGGCGTTCCGCGCGGTGGAGCCGGTGCTCTCGAGCTGCGAGTATGATTCGACGTCGCCCGGCCACTTCTCGTACACCTGGGTGGTATAGATCTGCGAGCCGCCCCAACCCGGATTGGGGCCGCCGCCAGGCGCCGGGGTGTTGTATTGCCCCAGGCTCGTGGCCCCGGTGTTCTGCGACTGCAGCGGCGCATAGGTCGCGCCCTGCCAGTCGGTGGAATCGAACTGGATGCCGGCGACGCGGTTGTATTGCCTCTGTTGCGTGTAGAAGTAGTCGCTGGTCAATGTGAAGCCGTCGCCCAGGTCCGCCTGGAACGAGGCATTGCCGGACTCGCGCTTGCGCTCGATGCTGGTCTCATCGAGGGTGATGTCCTGGCTTCCCATGAATACCTGGTTGGTCTTGCCGTCGCCGTTCACGGAGACGCTGCCGTCGGGGTTCTGCGCGATCCTGGAAGGAATCGGCAAGCCGTTCCACGCCGCCACGAAGCCGGAGTAATTACCCGGCGACGTGTTGTTGATGGCAGCGCTCTCACCGTTCAGTATGACCCCATACTGATCGAGGCCCTCGCTGGAGCCTGCGTTGACACCGTCACTTTGAGGGCCGGCCCGCGTGGTGTCGGAATAGTCGCCGTTGAGGAGGAAGCCCCAGCGACCATCGTCGTTGAATGACACCAGGCCGGTGGCCTCCGGTCCTGTTTTGTTCGTGGCATCGCCGCGTTCTCCGTCGGCGTTGTAGCTGAAGGTGAATCCATGCGGCAGATCCCAGGGCCGGAAGGTGTGTAGATTGAGCGAGCCGCTGATTCCGGTCTCGGTCTGGCTTGCCGTCGGCGACTTGATGACGTCCACCTGATTGAACACCGTCGCGGGCAGCGTTTCGAAGTCGGGCTGTTGCGATGTGATCTGATCCGGCGAGATGAATACTTCGCCGTTCAGCATGCTGCCGACTTCAGGCAAGCCGCGCACGTCCACTTCGGTGCCCTCGCCGCCGTTGCGGTCGATCTGCACCCCGGTGATACGCTGCAGCGCGTCCGTGATGGTCGTGTCGGGCAATTGGCCGATGCTCTCCGCCGAGATGCTGTCCTGAATGTCGGGGGCCAGGCGCTTCAGGTCGATCGCACGCATCTGCGATGCACGCACTCCGACGACGGTGACGGTGGATAACACCGTCTGCTGGTCTCCGCTGCCCGTGGCGTTCGACTTGGCCGCTGTCGGTGGCGGCGTTCCCGCGTCTTGCGCCGAGGGGGGCTGCGTCTGCGGGTTGTCCGCCTGGGGACCCGTTGCTGGCGCTGCCGCAGCGGTGGCCGCCATGGCGGCGAGCAGCGCCATGGACACGGCAATGGACACGGGATGCTTGCGATGTAGGCTGGACACAGGTTTTACCTCGGATGGGCATGCGCCACGGCTGCTACTCCGTAGCCGTGACCTTGCTGGCGTACTCGAAGCGGCCCGCTTCACGTCCGTCGCGGCTCGCAAGCGCGAGAGTCAGGAGCTGCACCGGCAGGATTTCCAGAATCGGCCGTACCAGGGAATCGCATGTCGGAATGCGCAGCGCCATTACGCTCGACTCGGTGCCGATCTCATTGCAGGGCCAGCTGGCGGCACGCAGTCGCCGGATGAGCCGCCGATTCAGGTCGCGAGTTGGCTCATCGCCGGCAAAAACGAGCGTCAGGATGTCGCCGCGCAGCATTTCCATCGGCCCGTGCCGCAGTGCCGCGCTGCTCATGCCTTCCGCCGGAAAGCGCGCCGATTCCTTGGTGATCAGGGCGCCGGTGCCAGCTGCCGCCAGCGAGCGGCCGCGGCCTGTCAGGAATAGATGGCGGATCCCTTGGAGCTCAGCGGCGAGTGCCGCGGTGTGTGACCGCCAGTTGGCGAGGTACTCACGCGTGAGCGGCGCGGCCGGCGCGAGTCGGCGTAGCGTCTCTCCTTCGTCAGCGCCCGCGAATGCGCCGGCCAACCACTGCAGCGCGAGGAGCGCGGCGACGTAGGTCTTGCACGAGACCGAGAATTCGGGGCCGGCTTGGGTCAGGAGCGACAGGGCCGCGGCCCGCGCGAGCGGGCTATCCGCCGTGTTGGTCACTGCGAGAAGCGGCGCCTGACGCCTGATTTCGAGGAGACGGAGAATCTCGGCGCTGCCTCCCGACTGCGAGACGGCAATGAGGAGCGTCTCCGGGTCGCACAAGGCCTGGCCGTAATGGATGAGCTCGGCCGTCTCCAGCACGATCGGGCTCATGCCGGCCTCGATCAGTGCCAGATCGAGGACATGCAGGGCGTGATGGGAAGATCCCATGCCGGTCAGCACGATGCGTTTCCATGAGCGTGCGCGGACGAACTCTCGCGCCGCACGCCAACGGCCCGCCGCCGCAAGCCATCCGAGTGTGGCCTCGAGCGCCGCCGGCTGCGCCATCAGGTCGTGGAAGTACGGGCCCTCGATCACGTTCGTGTTGGAACTCAACATGAGGTAGGAGTCCTTCCGAGGCGATGCAGCCAGACAGCGGCCGCGCCGACCAGCGGCGTCGCGGCCCCGAGGGCTGCCGGCGCAATCGCGACGCGATCGGCTGGAACCAGCCCGCAGCTTTCGCTCACGACACGGCGGATCACCGGCATGAAGAGATCGAGGCTCTCCATGACATTGCCGGCGAGGACGATCATCTCGGGGGCGTACAGGGTGATGAGATTGGCGATGCCGAGACCGAGATAGCGGCCTTCTCGTGCGACTTCTCTTGCCGCCAGGGGATCGCCCGAGCGCGCCGCCTCACACACGTCTTGGGCCGTCAAAGGCTTGCTGCCAGGCGACTCGCGTAATACACGTTCGGCCATTGCCGGTCCCCGCGCGAGCACTTCCCAGCACCCGCGAGCTCCGCAAAAGCACCGCGGTCCGGAGTCGTCGATGACGTGATGGCCGACCTCGGGATGCGCGCCGCCGACTCCGCGATAGAGCGAACCGTTCAATACGATTCCTGCCCCGATGCCCGTGCCGACGGTCACGCAGATGAGACTCTGCTTACCTCGGCCGGCTCCCCACTCCGCTTCCGCAAGCGCCGCGGCATCCGCGTCGTTCTCCATCGCCACCGTCACACCGAAGCGCTCTGCCAGCGCGTGCACCGGATTGGCGCCGCACCACCCCGGCAGGAACTCGACAACTCCGATTTCGCCGCTCAGGGGATCGACCGGGCCGGTGCATCCGATGCCGATCCCGTGAAGGCCCACTCCAGTGCGCAAGCGAAGCGCTTCGAGCGCCAGCGCGATGCGCTCGAAGCCGCGGGCAGAGCCCTCGGTGGCCGCGGTTGGCATTTCCTCCCGATCGAGGAGGTTGCCGTGCTCATCTACGAGTCCGATTGCGATCTTCGTGCCGCCAATGTCGACGGCGCCGGTGGCGGTGCTTTTGCCGCTCATCAAGCCCCCTTTTGTACCGCGTCATGCCATCATAGCATCATATGTATAGTGGATCAAACGCGGTGCCCGCACTCATGGATGTGGCTGAATTCACGGCGATTTGAGGCACACTTTCGGGCGGCCGGGACCGCCCTGTCCCTGGCATCATAGAATCGTATGTCTATGAGATGATTGCGAAGCCCCTAAGGACTACGGCCTCATGCAACGCAAGACCCACCCGACAGTAGAGCGTGCCTCGACGCTCGATTTGCAGATCGACACCAACAGCTTCGTTCCCTACTACCAGCAGATCGTCGACCAGGTCCGCAACCTGATTCGCTCGGAGGCGCTGCGCGAGGGCGATGTCTTCCACTCCGAGGGAGAGGTCGCGGGCTCTCTCGGCATCAGCAAGATGCCGGTGCGGCAGGCCTTCCTCAAACTGCGCTCGGAAGGGCTGCTGGTCATCGAGAAGGGCAAGCGCCCGGTCATCGGCTCGAGCCATGTCCCGTGGAATTTCCAGGAGCTGCGCGGCTTCACCGAAGAGATGCGGCGCCGCGGGCTGGTGCCTTCGGCGAAGGTGTTGAACCTGAAGCGCGGGAGCGCGGACGCTGAAGTCGCGCAGGCGCTGCACTTGAGCGCCGGCGATGCGGTCTTCACGTTATATCGGCTGCGCTATGTCAACAATGAGCCGGTGGCCCTGGTGACCAGTCACATGCCGGCAGCGGTGTTTCCGGATCTCGACCAGCAGCGCCTGGAGCGGGTCTCCCTCTATCATCTCTTCGAGAAGACCTACCACCGCAAGCTGAGCTGGGCCGAGGAGGAGATCGGCGCCACGAACGCGGACGATGACCAGGCGCGCATGCTGCAGACTTCACCCGGAGCGGCGTTGCTCTTCATCCGTGAGACCACTTACGACCTGCGGCGCACGCCCATCGAGCACAGTCACTCGTTCCTGCGCGCGGACCGCTACCGGGCGACCGTCATTTCGGTGCGCAAGCGCTGACCGATCGATCGCCTGCGCGCTCCGCGGCCGGATCACTTCGCCAGCGGCACGACCAGAGCCTCCATACCCCACTTTCCCGTCACCGGATCGAGGTGCGACTCGTACCCATGGTACTTGTCGCCGAAGATGTGTTGGAACAGGCAGGCGCGCCCGCCCGCCTGCACCGGATTGCCCGCGACCGGCTCGAAGTGTCCATCGGGCTGGTCCGCGTGGAAGACCTTGACCTCCCATACGCCCGTTTCCGTCTTGCCGTAGCGGCCGGGATAGATTTCCGTCGCGAGATAATAGATGCCTTTGCCGCGCAGCCCACCGTGAGGAACGTAGAGCAGGTTGGGAGCCGCAACGGTTTCGGTCGCATGCAACAGCAGCTTGTCGGGCGCCGTGGCGAGATCCTCGATCCGACCGGCGCTGCGGGCCACGATGTCGAAATAGTCGGTATCGTTGCCGCGATAGAATATCAGGAGGAACTTTCCACTCACCGGATCGCGGAAGAGATCCGGATTCTGATTGCGCTCGTTCGGCACCGCCTGGACCAGCGTCTTGATTTGGGTCAGATGAATGCCGTCTTTCGACGTTGCCAACACTATACGGCTGCTCGGCGTGTCGTAATCCCGTGTGATCGCGAAATAGAGAAGGCCGGCTTTTCCGACCTGTAATGCCGACGTCCAGCGTGCGTTGAGCCAAAGGGGATTCTTCTCGTATTTTGTCCAGTGCACGAGGTCGTTGCTGCGGGCGAGTCCCGTGCCGCGGCCATTGTTGAGACCATACCAGCCCCAGTACCTGAACCCACCGCGATTCAACTCGAGGACGGACAGAGTGTGCGGTTGCTGATCGCCCTCCCACGACTGCGCGCGGGGCAGGATGGGCTTCGGTGACGGCAGGGTGAAGTAGCGGACTGCCTCTGCCCGTGCAGTGCCCATCCCGACCGCGCACAAGGCCATCAGGCCCGACACAATGATCCGGTTCATCAAAAGGCGCATGGTCGGTCCCCCATCGGCTAAGCGCTTGCGGCGGCGGACGACGTCTTTTTCCGGTCGCCGAGCACGGCGTTGGTAATGAGCGGCTTGGCCCAGAACCCGACGCTCAGCACACATCCGAACGTCACATAAAGGACCAGCATGCCCGCGCGCAGGCCGTAGGCGTCACCGATACGGCCGATCAGCAGCGGGATCAGCGCGCCGCCCATGATTCCGGTACACAGGATCCCGGCCAGCGGACCATGGTGCGAAGGTACGGAGTTGAGCCCCAGGGACACCAGAGTCGGCCACATGATGGAGGCAAAGAGGCCGATGCAGGGAAAGGCGATGACCGCTGCCTTGGACGGTCCGAACAGCGCCAGGGTCAGCATGACCAGCGCCCCCGCGGCGAATCCGATCAGGACGCGCCGGCTGTCGAAGAGCTTCAGGAGCACCATGCCGATGAGGCAGCCCGCCGTGAGGAGTCCCCAGAATCGGGATACGGCCTCGGCACCCACGACGTGCGGATCGAGGCCGTGATAGTGATAGAGGAACTGCGACATCCAATCCGCCGTTCCCTGCTCACACCCCACGTAGGCGACGATGCAGATGAAGTAGAGCCATACGATCGGTTGCCGGAGCAGCACGCCGTACATGCCCAGCGTGCCCGCCGACTCCTCCGCCGTTCTCTCGACGCGCGGCAGCCGAAGAGTCGCGACGAAGACGGCCATGAGCGCGGTGCCGACGGCAAACAGCCAGTACATCGAAACCCAGGGCAGGTTTGCGGGGGTCACCCGCGACAGCAGTCCGATGAGTGGGCTTGCGGTGTGATGGGCATCGAGGTTGGTCACCACGTACGAGTAGACGAGCGGACTGACGAATGACGCCGAGCCGAACACGAGCTGCGCGAAGGCAGAATAGAAGGCAAAGTGCTCCTCGCCCCCGGCGACGCGCAGCAGGGGATTGATCGCCACCTGCAGGGCCGCCATACCGGCTCCCATCACGAACAGCGAGACGATCGCCACCAGGTAGCCAGGATGGAGGCCGAAGCTCAAGGCGCCCGCCGTCCCCGCGACGAACGAGATCACGATGACAGTCTTGTCGCCCCAGCGCTCGACCAGGAAGCCGGCCGGAATCGACATCACCCCGTAGGCTATGAAGAAGGAGAACGGCAGCACGGCGGCCATCGCCAGCGAGACGTGAAAGCCGCTGATGATGTCGGGAACCAGGGGACCCAGGATGTTCGTCAGGAACGAGATGACGAAGAAGATCAGCAGGATCAGCCCGACCATCGAGTAATTGCGCTTCATGGCCCTGGATCGTCAGTTGCGCCATTCCAGGACCACGCCGTCCCAGGCCGGGACTTCGACGCTCCAGGCGCCCCCGGTGCGTTGCAGAGAGCGAGCGGAAGCCTCGTCGCCGAGCGCTTTGAGCGTGTGCGCGGGCAGCGTCGTCGAAATCAGCGCCCGGTGCGGCTCATCGCTGTGGTTGACGAGGACGAAGTACCCATGGCCGCCGGCATCGAGCGCGGCCGCTTCCACCGACGGCTGATCGGTTGTCACCAAGGGCCGCATGCCGCTCCACGCGACCAGCGCGCGATACAAGCTATAGAGCGTCTGTCCCGTGTCGAAGGCCATCGGCCGGTTCCCCAGATAGACCTCCAGCGGATAGGCGGACAGCAGCGTCCGCCCCTTGCCGAGCCTGTTGGCGACAAGGGCCGGACGACCGCTCTGATCGACCGCTATGACTTCGCCACCGCCGACCTCGAGTCCGGTGCCCCAATACTTCGCTTCGCTCCCCGGTACGGAGAAATGGAAGGTGTCGCCTGGCTTCAGGCCGCCGAAAGCTTTGATGATCCTGAGCGTGACATCGGACACCGGGATCGAGTCGGTCATCCGCGCGCCAAACAGCTGCGTCATGTGCGGAATTGCCGCATCGGCCGACAACGATGCGTACAGCACACCGCCCTGGCTCACATAGCGTGCCGCCTTCGCCCAGAAGTCGGTATGGACGTGCACGGAAATCGGGTCCGTCGCGGTGAGCGGCGACGGCAGCAATACAACCGGATACCTCGTCCAGTCCGCCAGCTCACGCGGCATCGCCGGCTTCATCCCTGCCTGGTGCGCCAGGATGAAGGAGGAGAGCACGGCGCTCATCAGCCATTGATTGCCTTGATAGGGTGAGTGCGCCTGTCCATTCACCGCCCCGCCCTCTACCTGCGACACGTATGGAAGCACGGCGGGTCCGGTGAGGCCGAAATGCTGCTGGTCGCCGGGAATATGGGACCACTCATCCGGAATGACGATCGCGGCGTCCGCGCTCGCCGGAGCGATGCCGTCCAGATTCATCTGGCCGACGACCTTCTCGAACTTCTCGAAGGCCGCACCTTGTGGACGGAGCTTGCGGTCCCACGTGGTCAGTCCGAATTGCGTCTCGTGCGCCGAGCGCAGATAGGGAACCTGGTGATATAGCGCGGGGGCGGCATCGGTGTAGCACCACAGCAGGAACCCGTTGGCGCCCGCACCGAGGGCGGAGTAGAGGCTGGTCCGGTCAAAGTCGACGATCTTCTCCGGTGTGTATTGCGCGGATGACGCGCCCAGCTCCTGCATCATCACGGGCTTGCCCGCCCCGGCGCTCAGCGTCGTTTCGAAGGCGGCGCCATAGGTACCGCGCTGCGAGACCATGGCGTCGGGAAACAGCTCCGGCGTGTAGATGGTGTAGGGATGGACGCTGAAGAAGTCGACGTCATCCGCGATCGTGTCCGGGCGGAATGGGCCATGCTCCATGTCCTCCGTGCTGACGCCGACGACGATGGGGTGCAGCTTGTCGTACTTGCGGATGCCGTAGACGATGAGTCGCGTCCAATTGACCGCCATGGCGTCGGTGACATTGGCGGAGATCCAGAACGGCGGCTCATCGGTGAGATCCCAGGCGAGGATCGCCGTCTCATGGCCATAGCGGCGGCCGAATTCCTCGGCGAGGTTGGTCTCCCAACGCAGCATGTCAGGGTCGGACTGTGGATCGCGCCCCATCCGCCAGGGGACGTCCCACCACGCTTCACCGATTTCACCGCCGATGAAAAGCGACGGATGCAGATAGAGATGGTACTTGCGCGCCAGCGAGATCAGATGGTCCAGCTGCGCGAAAGCCTGCGGGTTGTAGTCGCCGGGCCGGGGCTCGAACCACGCCCACATCAGATCCAGGCGCACGGTGTTGAAGCCCATGCGCGCCATTTGCGCAAAATCGGCTTCGATGTCCTTGTCGTCCTCTGCGAGCGGCCAGTGCAGCGCTGTTTTGGCGGAAACCCATTGCGCGCCCACCGGGATGAAGCGGTGCCCTTCGCTGGAGAAGTAATTGCCGTCGAGCCGCACCGCCGGAAGCGGCCGTGTCGTCGCCTGGTCCCGGGCGCTCGACGTGCCGGCCAGCAGCAGCCATGCAGACAGCGCCAACAGCACTGCTTGCGCAAACGATGCCCTTTTTGGCTCGAGCAATGCCCCTCCGCCGCCTGGTTGCAGAGTCAGTACCCCAAGGAAGCGGCGGGATTACACGTCATAGCATCATATGATGTCAAGATGAGATGCTGACGGCATGGAGCAGAAGCCCCAAAAGGCAAAACCCCCGGAACCTCGCGGTTCCGGGGGTTTTCCTGTTAGGACCCTGGCAGTGACCTACTCTGGCATGCCTGAAAGGCACACTACCATCGGCGCAGAGCGTTTTCACTTCCGAGTTCGGAATGGGATCGGGTGGTTCCCGCTCGCTATTGCCGCCAGGGAAACTGTTTGAGGTTCGAGGAGCCGGTGTTGCCACCGGCTCCGCGCGCCTCCAATTCGGCTCGTTTCGTTTCTGACGCTTGTCGCGTTCAATAAATGGATCGCTCCATCGCATCGTCCTCGCAGGTCTGCCGAAGCAAACCCCTTGAGGTTATATGGTCAAGCCTCACGGGCAATTAGTACTGGTTAGCTGAAGCCATTACTGGCCTTACACACCCAGCCTATCAACCAAGTAGTCTTCTTGGGCCCTTTAGGGGAGTCGAGCTCCCAGGGAGATCTAATCTTGAGGGGGGCTTCCCGCTTAGATGCTTTCAGCGGTTATCCCGTCCGCACATAGCTACCCGGCAGTGCCACTGGCGTGACAACCGGAACACCAGAGGTGCGTCCATCCCGGTCCTCTCGT
>DATAXF010000002.1:0-6119 GCA_036273095.1 Steroidobacteraceae bacterium
TCGGCCCGGCGGGCGCGATTCTCGACCGCGCGCTGCAGGACGCCGGGCTCGGACGCAACTCCGTCTACATCACCAACGCCGTCAAGCACTTCAAATTCGAGCCGCGTGGCAAACGGCGGCTGCACATCAAGCCGAGCGCGAGTGAGATCGAAGCCTGCCACTGGTGGCTCGGCGAAGAGTTGCGCCTCGTGGCACCGAAGCTCGTGATGGCTCTCGGCGGCACCGCGGCACGCGCACTCCTGGGTCACCCCGTGATCGTTTCGCAGCTCCGCGGGTCCCCGACGAGGCTGTCAGCGACTGCGCACCTCTGGGTGACCATCCATCCTTCGTTCCTGCTTCGCATCACCGACGATGCGCAGCGACGCAGCGAGTACGCGCGGTTCGTGAGGGAGCTCAAGGACGCCATCGCCTGGATCGAGAAGCACTGACCCTCAGCGTCTCGTCTGGCCATCCAGCGAAGTCAGCGCACCATAAAGGTCCGGGCGCCTGTCGCGAAAGACGAACCAGTTGTCCCGCGTGGCCCGCGTCTCCTCGAGATCGAACGAGGCAGTCAGC
Source organism: Steroidobacteraceae bacterium (assembly GCA_036273095.1). Taxonomy (GTDB): domain Bacteria; phylum Pseudomonadota; class Gammaproteobacteria; order Steroidobacterales; family Steroidobacteraceae; genus 13-2-20CM-66-19. The sequence continues at coordinate 556 of DATAXF010000002.1, forward strand.
ACCGCATCCCCTTCTTCATGAGCCTCGGCGACTTTCGCACCCATGGCGTCGGTGATGAACGAGGAGCCATAGAAGCGGATGTAGAGCCCCTCGGGGTCCTGCAGCGAGCGCTCGAGGCCGTAGCGATTCGCGGCGGCGAGTGGCATCAGATTCGCGGCGGCATGGCCCTGTTGGGTGCGCTGCCAGTGATCGCGGGAGTTCACCGGCAACGCGGGCGGCGGTTCCGTGCCGATCGCCGTCGGATACAGCAAGACCTCCGCGCCGCCGAGCGCCATCGCGCGCGCGCCTTCCGGAAACCACTGATCCCAGCAGATACCGACACCGATACGCGCGAACCGGGTCTGCCAGACCTTGAAGCCGGTGTCGCCCGGACTGAAGTAATTCTTCTCCTGGTATCCCGGCCCGTTGGGTATGTGAGACTTGCGGTAGATGCCGAGCCGCGAGCCGTCCGCGTCGTGGATGACGATTGAGTTGAAATAAGCGGGGCCGGCGCGCTCGAAGAAGCTGATGGGCAGGACCACTCCGAGCTCGCGGGCCAATGCGCTGAAATGCTTCACCGCGGGGTTCTCGTCCACGGTGCGCGCAAGCTTCAGATGTCGCGCATCCTGCTCGATGCAGAAGTATGGTGTCTCGAAGAGCTCCGGCAGCAGGATGATTTGCGCTCCGCGCGCCGCAGCCTCCCGCACCAGTTTTTCGGCTTTCGCGATGTTTGCGGCGCCGTCCCAGCCGCACGCCATCTGGATCGCAGCCAGGGTAACCGGCCGCGGCGCGTGACGGAGATGCTCAGGTTGCTTCGACATCGGACCTCGCCCTCATCTTGCCGCGTTCGGCCGCCGACATGCGCACCTGCTCCGTGATGCGCATGGCGGTTTCCAACGCCATCAGGCCTGCCTCGCCCGTCACCACGGGCGCGCGCCCGTCGCGGATGCAGTAGAGGAAGGAGTCGATCTCCGCCTTCAGCGCATCACCCTGCTCGAGGCTCTGCTCCTCGATGGTGACGGGCAGCGGGCCGGGCGGCTCCCTGGGATCGCGCTTGCGGATGAGCGTCAGAATCTTCTGCTGCAGATCCAAGGAAAGGTAGGCGTCGTCCTCGAAGATGCGCATCTTGCGCTCCGTTTTCAAGCTGACACGGCTGGCGGTGGCATTCACCACGCACCCATTCGTGAACGTGATGCGCGCGTTCGCGATATCGATGTCATCCGAGAACACCGGCGTCCCAACCGCATCAATGGTCTTCACGGGTGCCCTGACGATCGTCTGGACGATATCGATATCGTGGATCATAAGGTCCAGAACCACGTTCACATCCGTGCCTCGCTCACGATACGGTGCCAGACGGTGGCACTCGACAAAGCGCGGCGCACGGAGGTGCGGCTCCGCAGCCAGGATCGCCGAATTGAACCGCTCGAGGTGCCCCACCTGGAGTATCCGGCCGCGGCGGGCCGCGATGGCGATCAGCTCCCGGGCTTCCTCAGGGGTCTCGGTGATCGGCTTCTCGACGAGGACGTGCGCCCCTGACTCGAGGAAGTCGCGCGCAATCGAGAAATGTGCCGGCGTGGGTGTCACCACACTCACCGCCTCGACCGCTCCGAGAAGCTCCCGATAATCGGCGAGGGGCCGAGTCTGCAACTCCGCCGCGACGGCCTCACGGGCATCCTGTCGGGCATCGACGACAGCCACCAGCTCGCATTGGGCCGCCTGGGCGTATTTCTGCGCGTGGAAACGCCCCAGGTAGCCGACGCCGATGACCGCTGCCGTGATCTTTTTCATAGCCCCTCATTATGACCTGGGAAGCGACCCAATCGGCTACACTGGACCGCATGACGGAGCGTTCCGGCAGCGTCGGACCAGTCCCCCGGGCGCAAGCCTTCAGCATCGATCCCCGCAGCCGGCGGGAGATGGTGCTTTTCGGAGGTGCTCTCGTGCTCGGGCTGCTGGTGATCCCGCTCCTCATCTGGATCGTGGGACATCGGACCCTCGGGGCATATACCCGCGGCGATGACCCCCACGGCTTCGGTCCCCTGGCGCTCTACGGGGACTATTTCGCGGGTCTGGCACACGGCTGGCTGGGCTACTGGGTCGTGGCGCTCGGTCCGGCGATACTGCTCCTCCTGGCAAGGCTCTGGCTCGCTCTGCTGCGCCGCCTGCCCCGGGACTGAGGATTGTCCCGCCCCCCTTGAAACCGCATGGAACCGTCCTAGTAACTGTTGAGGCCCCAGGAAGCTGCAGATGTTCAAGACCCTCCGCCGCCCGCTCGGTTGGCTAGCCCTCACGATCCTTTGCGCTCTGGTGCTCGCCGGCACCGACGCCGCATTGCGCGCCTCGGCCAGGGCCGCCCCGATCCTGCCCCCGGGCGCACTGGCGCCCACCGACGATCAGCGCGCCATCGCACGCAAGATCGGCCGAATCCTGGAAGAGACTCACTACAGCCGCCAGGTGATCGACGCTGGCTTCTCGCGCCAGGTCTACCAGCACTATCTCGAGGGCCTCGACCCCGAGCACTGCTATTTCCTCGCGAGCGACGCCCAGGAATTCTCGGTCTATCAGGACAAGTTCGACGACATGATCCATACCGGGGACGTCGACCCCGGATTTCTCATCTTCGACCGCTTCAAGCAGCGCAACCGCGAGCGGATGGAGTACGCGATCAGCCTGCTGACATCCCAGCCCGACTGGAATACGACCGCGAGCTACGACTTCGACCGCGACCATGCGGCGTGGCCCGCCACCGAGGCTGAAATGGACCAGCTCTGGAAGAAGCGCGTCACCAACGACGTGCTGGCGATGTTGCTCGCCGGCAAGACCTGGCCGCAGGCGGCCGACGCATTGCGCAAGCGTTATCAGACCGTGATCCAGCGCGTGGATCAGGTCAAATCCGAGGATGTGTTCGAGGATCTGATGAACGCTTACGCGCGCACCTACGATCCGCATACGACCTACTTCTCGCCGGTCAACTCCGAGGAGTATCGCATTCAGATGAGCCTCAACTACGAGGGCATCGGCGCCTCGCTCCAGCTCATCGACAATTACGTCACGGTGATGAATGTCATTCCGGGAGGGCCCGCGGCCGTCTCCGGTGCTCTGAAGGCGAACGACCGCATCACCGGTGTCGGCCAAGGTCCCGCCGGGCCGGTGACCGATGTCGAGGGATGGCGTCTCGATGACGTCGTGCAGCTCATTCGCGGCAAAGCGGGCACCGCCGTGCGGCTGCAGGTGTTGCCCGCGGGCGCGGCGCCCGGCTCCAAGGAGAGAACGCTGCAGTTCGTCCGCAACAAAGTGACGCTGAAGGCCCAGGAAGCGCAGAGCTCGCTCAAGACCGTGACCGATCACGGCCGCACCTACAAGATCGGCGTCATCACGGTGCCGAGCTTCTATGAGGACATTGCCGCGGAAAACGCCGGCGACCAGAACTACCGCAGCACCACCCGCGACGTCCTGCGGCTGCTCGAGAAGCTCGAGGACCAGCATATCGACGGGCTGGTGCTGGACCTGCGTGACAACGGCGGCGGCTACCTGCCGGAGGCGACCGCCCTGACGGGTCTCTTCATCCCGCACGGCCCCGTCGTGCAGCTGCGCGATCGTAGCGGCGCCATCGAGGTGCTGGACGATCCGGAGCCCGGCCCCGCCTACAACGGGCCGCTCGCCGTGCTGGTCAACCGCTTCAGCGCATCCGCGTCCGAGATCTTCGCGGGCGCCATTCAGGATTACCATCGCGGCGTGATCATCGGTCAGAACACCTTCGGCAAGGGCACGGTTCAGAACCTCGTGCCGCTCGACCGCTGGAGCGACGAGCCGGTCGACGGGCAGCTCACCGTGACGATCGGGAAGTTCTACCGCGTCACCGGCGAGAGCACGCAACACCGCGGCGTGGTGCCCGATGTGATGCTGCCCTCGCCCATCGATCCGAAGGAGGTCGGCGAGGCCGATCAACCCGACTCACTGCCGTGGGATCGCATCTCCGGCGTGCCGTTCAAGACCAGCACCGGGATGTCAGCCGTGCCATCGATCGCACAACTCGATGCGGACGAGACAGCGCGCGCCGCGCATGATCCCAACTATCAGTGGCTGGCCGGTGACATCAATGCCATCGATGCCGTGCGTACCGAGCATACGGTGTCGCTGAACCTCACGGCGCGGCGCGACGAGCGCAGCCGTGACGACAAGTCGCTGCTGGCTCTCGACAACAAGCGCCGCGCCGCACTCGCCCTGCCGCCGCTCACCAGCGTGGATCAGATCGACAAGGGCAAGGACAAGATCCCGGACGTGATCCTGGATCAGGCGGCGGATATCACGGCGGACATGATCGCACTCGAGCGCTCGGGCCTGCCGGTCGAGAAAACCGCGAGTACGAGCGCGCCGAAGTCGTAGCGCGCTGCTAACGCAACAGCACGCGGTAGAGATCCCAGGTGTCCTCGGCGAGCACGTTCGGCATCCGGGCGGCGGCCAGCCCGCCCGGCGTTCCTCCCAGGGCATCACCCTCGGAGAAAGCGAGCGACTCCGCCGTCGGCGCCGCGTCCGTTGCCGCCCGATAGCGCGCCACCTGCTGCAGGCGCTCCGATCTCTGTTTGACTTCCTGCGCCAGGCTGGCGCGTCCACGCAGCAGATCGTCGGCGCGCTCGATCTGCTTCATCAACGCCTCGCATTCGGCGCGTGAGCCGTATTGATCCGTGGCCTCACGGTGGCGCGTCGCCTCGCGCGCCTGCATGACCAGTTGAGTGCGGACGAGCCGCAGGCAGAGCACTTCGCCGTATGCGATCGCCGCGATATTGATCGCACGGCGCGCCTCGAGAGAAAGCCCCGGGAACTCGGGTACCGGCTCGCGCTCGATTTCCTCGACTGCCTCGCGTGCGGCACGCAGGTCGACGTCGGCCGCCGCGGCGGCGGCACGCGCCTGGGAGATCGTGTGCTCCAGGGCACGGCGCTTGAAGTAGTGCCAGAACCGGCGCAGGCGGGCACGCTGGCCCTCGAGCTCGGCGAGCCGAGTCGCCTGTTCCGCCGCGAGCTGCTCCGCGCCGCGCAGCCGCTGATCCGCGGACTGGCGCTTGGCGAACACGCGCCGGTTGTGCTCGGCCAGATGTTGGCGCCGCTCGCGCTCGTCCTGCTGCGCGACGAGCTCCGCGACGAACTTCTCGATGAGCTCGTGCCCCGTCTGCCAGAGTCTGCGCAGCTGGTAGAATACGAGCGCCGGAAACGCAGTCTCGGAGAGGCCGAGACGCCCCTCGAGCGCGCTCAGCATCTCCTGTACGCGCTGCGTCGCGCCCTCCTGCTGCTTGATGCGGTCCTTCAGCCGGTAGATTTCCTCCTGCAGCTCGCCATAGGCCTTCTTCAGCTCCGCGCGGTTGCGGAACAGAGCGAGCACGCGATGGTCTTCCTCCGCGGGGTCTTCGCGGCGGAAATTGAGCTTGAGGAAGCCGAACTGTCGAAGCGCCATCATGAGACGAACGGCGGCGGGCCGCCGGTTCTCAGTCGGCGGCGGTGAGCCTGGTAGCCGTTGAGAAGCGATGCCCCCGCTCCGCGCAGTATTCCAGCCACTTGTTTAACATCATGTTGCGCGCCCAGCGCTG
>DATAXF010000003.1:0-14360 GCA_036273095.1 Steroidobacteraceae bacterium
CTCCCGAGCATCCCGCGCGTCGAGGCATTGAGCGGCAGGTGAATGCTGACGACATCGGACTCCTTCAGAACGGTTTCGAGGTCGGCGCGCATCACCTGCTCCGCATTGGCCGCTTCCTCGGTGAGGCTACGGGAGTACACCAGAACGCGCATGCCCAAAGCCAGACCCACCCGCGCCACGGGCCTGCCGACGCTGCCGAAGCCCAGGATCCCCAGCGTCTTGCCGCGCAGCGGCACCCCTGGCTGGGCCGCCCAGCCGCCTTCCCGTATCAGCGTCGTCAGCGGTCCGATCTGCCAGGTGCAGGCCAGCAGCAACGCGATCGCGAGCTCGGACGGAGATTTCCCACCCGGCTCGCTGTCAGGCACGTCGAACTTGGGATTCGAGTTGCAGACGATTACCCCGCGATCGGCCGCCGCCTTGTCGTCGAGGGTCTCGTTCTTTCTGCCGCTGAAGACGATGACTTTCAGTCGCACCAGTTGCTCGATGACTTCACGTGTCAGTGGAATGCGTTCATGCATCAATGTGACGGCGTCGAAATCGCGCAATGCCAGGACGGTCTCCCGCGCGGAAGCGAAGGGTTCCGTGAACGCCACGACCTCGGCGTCCGCACCCAGCGTGCTCCACGGTGCAGCTGTCCTCGCCAGCCCCTCGAAGTCGCCGGTCACGGCGACGCGAAACTTGGTTTCGTTGGTCATTTGCGTCTTCCCGTTGACCCCGTGCTATGGAGTACCTCGCGGCCATATGGAAATGTGCAGCGGGTATTCGCCGGTGGGAACCTCGGCCACTTCCTTCATGGTCTTGACGTCGATTGCGGAGAGCAGATCCCGCCCGGGCCTGATCGCATAGACGGTCCTCCCATCGGGAGAGATCGTGAGCCACGAACCCTCGATGATGGGCCGGTAGGCGAGGCCGGCCTGATCGTCCAGTGACAACCTGATTTCCCCCGTGAACTTCAGGCTGGGCAGGGCGAATTCACGCACCCAACTTCCCTGCATCACCCAGTAGGTCTTCCCGTCGGGACTGATCTCGCCGCCGTGAAAGCCGAGATCTTTGCCGTTGCCGCTCGCCGGGGCCAGGCCCTTGTATGGACCCGACGTCGGTACGGGATAAGGAACTCGCTCCAGCTCCTTGCCGGTCCTGGCGGAGATGACGACGATGCCCGGATATCCTGCGTAGGAGAAGAATATCCGCGAGGTCGCGCCATCCGGACCCGCCTCCATGTTCATGGTCCCGATCTCGGCCTCGTGGCAGCAGATCCAGAGCAGGTGATCGTTCCTGGTGTCGAAGAGGTCCATGAAGCGGCCTTCCGGCGACATCATCAGGACCTCCTTGCCGTCCGGCGACATCCATGGGTCATGAATTCCGCCCTGCACCCTGACCGTCCTGACGATCTTCAATTTCGCGGTATCGATCTCCTGAAAGTAGCCGCGCTTGTTTTCTCGGCCGTCGAGCGGCCAGATACCAGCGTAGACCTTTTTGCCGTCCCGCGAGATCACCGACATGTTCGGGCGGGCGATGAGGGGGATCTTGGTTTCGATGGCCCCCGTTCTCGTGTCGATCACGGTGATGTCGTGCTCGACCCGATCGGGCACGTATGCGGTATTGCCGTCGGGGGAGAACTCGACCCGATCGGGTGAGCTGATGCACTTGATCTGGCCCACGACCTTGAAGCTGGTCGGATCCACGATGTCTATGCTGCCGCCCATCATGTTGGAAACCCAGATGTTATAGGGCCCCTTCCAGTCGCGGCGAAAATCGCTGGAGCCCCTGGGCCATTCGCTGCGCGTGCAGGCCCTTTGAGCGACGTGCCGCTCACGAAGCTCCTGCGCCTTGCGGTTGGGAGGTGAGTCGGGCCCGAAGTACGTCGCGAGATAGCTCACCACCAGCGGGATGTCTTGCTGAGTGACCGGCGATCCGCGCCGGCGCATCGCCTCGACCGCGTCGTGCCACTGCTGCTTCGGCCGGACGAAGGCGACGATCCTCTGCGGGTCGTGGCAAAGCGTGCACTTTTCCTCGACGATCGAACGGCCCTTCCCCTTCGGCCAGAACTGCCCCCAATAGGATGCGGGTGGCCGGGGGCGCGCAGCTTCGAATGCCGGCGATTGGATGATGGGGGGATGCGGTATCGGTTTACCGGCGGCGGCGCCAACGGAGTTCGAAGCCTGCGGCGCCACCGGCGGCTGTGCGGAGAAGTAGGCGGCAATATCGCGCGCGTCCGCCGCCGACAGCCGCTGCGCCATGGGAGACATCAGCGAATTCCTGCGTCCGCCCTCTTTGAATACCCGCAGCTGCTGCAGGAGATACGCGTACTTCTGCCCGGCGAGGTTCGGCCAGGCGACGGCGCGGGCCGACATTGGGCTCATGCCGGTCAGTCCGTGACAGGCCGTGCACTGCGAGCTGATGCTGAAGCCCCGGTCGACGCTGGCCTTGGCGATGTGCGGGGATTGCGCCGGCGCCGCGCCTTGCAGGGCGGAGAAATAAGCCGCGAGATCGCCCACATCCTTTGCGGACAGCTGCCGCGCGATGGGTGTCATCACCGGATTCCTGCGGGTGCCGTGCTGAAAGGCCTGCAGCTGCTCGATCAGATACGCGTATTTCTGCCCGGCGAGGTTCGGCCACTCGCTGTTCGTGCTGGCCCCCGTCGGCCCGTGGCACGCCGCGCACTCGGCGGCCTTGCTTCTGCCCGCTGCCGCATCGCCTTTTGCACCGGCGCCGCCTTTTGCGCAGGCGCCTCCCGATGCCAGCACCATGATTGCAATCAGAGGGACGGCAGCTTTATTCACAGCGCTCTCCGGGATCGGGCATTGTCCGTCCGTGGCCTTTGGCAATCAGAAGTTCTTCATGAGTGTCACCCCGAAGGTCCGCGGGGCGGAGTAAGTACCGTACCAGCCGTTGGCGCTCGAGATGAGGTTGGCAATGTAATAGGAATTCGTGAGGTTCCTGCCCCAGAGCCGGACGCCAAACGGCTCGTCGGAGTTCGACCACCATTCCACCGAGCCATTCAGCAGGAAGTACTCGGGGGCCACGGGCTGCTCGGTGGGGCTCACCACGTAGGCGTCCTGGTACGAAACGCTCACCGCGCTCTTGAACTCGCCCACGGGAGTCGGCACGTCGTAACTGCCGCCCAGGGAGCCCGAGAACCGCGGCGAATAGGGCAGCTCCTTGCCGGCCGCGTCGGCGAGCGGTATCGCCTTGCCGAGCACGGTGAAGCCCTCGGCATCCGGGTAGCTCACATAGTAGGCCTTGAGATAGCTCGCGCTCGCGGAAAGCGTCAAATGATCGGTGGCAGCGAAATCCAGGTCGCCATCCAGCCCGTAGTTGCGCGCGGAGGCGGCGTTGGTGTCGATCTGCGCACCGCCGCCCGGCACGATCGTGACCTGAAGGTCCTGGAAGTTGTAGTAGAAGGTCTCCACGTTCAGGCGCATCCGGTGCTGCAGGAATTCCGTCTTCAGCCCCGCCTGGTACGCGTCCAACTGCTCGGGAAAGAACGGCGCGGCAGATGGAGCGGACAGGTTGAAGCCGCCGCCTTTGAAGCCATGATCGTAGGAAACGTAACCGAGCAGATTCGGCGTGAACTGGTGATCCAGCGCGGCCCGATACGTCCATGGTTTGGAAATGATCTTGCCGTAGAAGGGGCCGGAATAGATCGCTCCCTTCGCGTTGGAGCTCCAGCTATACCCGTCCAGGGTCTCGTCGGTGTAGCGCAAACCCAGCGTCAGGTGCGTATTTGCGGTGATCTCCCCGGTTGCCTGACCGAAGATTGACGTCGATCGTGTCGTCTGGTTACCGAAGGCCGCCTCGTAACCGCCCTGCGCGACCTTCGTACCCTCGGTTGCCTGCGGATCCAGGTGGGTGTTGGCGCCAAAGAAGAACGCTCCGACCTGCCAGCGGATGCGGCCCGGATGAGCGTTCCTCAGCCGCAGCTCCTGCGTCACGTAATCGGCATCGTTCTTATTTGCGGATATATTGTAGAACTCGGGCACGTTGGCGCTGTCGCTCGACCATTGGCCGCTCACATTGCGGTACGAGCTGATGCTGACGCCTTCCAGTGCGCCCAATTGCTGATCGATCGTCACGGCGCCGCCATATTGCTGCACGTCACCCACGTTGGGTATGCAGAGGCAGTTGTACTTTCCCGGGTAGGTGACGGATTTGTCCTGGGGAGCAAACGACCCCGGCAGCAGCTGGTTGTTTGCGCCGTCGGACGTGAAATTGCTGTAGTCGAGCGAAGTGGTGATCTTGGTCGTATCCGAAGGCCGATAGAGCCACTTCGACCGGGTGGCTATGTCATGTTGCCAGTCGATTCGCCGATGGAAGGGCGCATCGTAACCCCAGCCCTCACCCTGCATGTTATACACGACGCCCAGATCGGCAGCGAGGTCGTGGGTGATCCCGCCGGTCACGTATGACTTCGCCTCCACCGTGTCGTAATTGCCGAAACCCAGGCTGGCGTGGCCACCGAACTGCTGCTGCGGGTCATCCGTCGTAATCTGAATCACGCCGCCCGTCGTGTTGCGGCCGAACAGCGTGCCCTGTGGACCCTTGAGGACGGAGATCTGGCTGACGTCAGTAAAAGCCATTCCTGCCAACGCGTACGACGAAGGCTCGTAGACGTCGTCGATGTACGTAGCGACGGCGGGCTCCACGTTGGGCGACGAGGAGTCGGTTCCGACACCGCGGATGTAAGAGTTGGCCCAGAACGTGCCCGGCGTGGTGATGGACGGCACGGCATCGGAGAGGGTCTTGAACGACACCGCGCCGCTCAGCTGCATCTGCGCCGGCGTGACTGTCGTGATCGGAATCGGCACCCGCTGCGAATTCTCGGCGACGTGCTGCGCGGTTACCGTCACCTCCGAGAGCATGGGGGCCGGAGCTTCCGAGCTCGGCTGCGGCCCGGCGGATGCGGCGGTCTGCGGCGAGTCGGCGGCCGTGGCGCGCGCCGCTGCCAGCGCCAGCAGCACCGCGCCGGATACCGCCCCCAGCAGCCGCATGCCGTTGACGGCCTTCTTGCACTCAGTATGAGTTTTCATTCACGCGTGCCCCCATCATGAATTCCGCGTTACACAGCAGGCATTATCGGTGCCGGTCATTGGCGGACGCCAATTGGAATTCAGGCCTCGCCATAAGCTCCAGCTATAGCGATTTGACCCTGGCGAGGCGCGGGAGTTATGTCGACACTACCGCGTCTTGATGATGAGGGCCTGCAGCACCTGGCCCTTCGCAACGAGTACCTGCAGCCAGTGATTCGCGGGCACGAGCAGGACGTCGCCCCGCCTCACCCGATACAGAGCGCCGCCGACCAGCTTCTCGCCCCTCTCCTCGTCGGGCGCGACCGTCTTTACTCCGCTCGCACTGCCATCGACTTTGATCTCTCCCTCGCCGCCCAGAACTATGAAGAAATCGTTCAGCTTCACGTGCAGCTCAGGGTCTCCAGATGCGGTGCGGCGCAGGATCAGGACACCGTATGTCTGCCCTTTGAGTACCCGCGTGTAGGGAGCCCCGGTCCTCTCGAGCGTGGCAGTCAGTGACTCGAGATCGCCCCTGGTCCACAATCGGGCGCCGGTCGGCCGCGGCGAATCGGCCAGCGCCCATCGCGACGCCAGAACCACCGCCGCCAACGCCACCAACGTCCGGGATCTCACGACTCATTCCCGAAGCGCGCGCTCCGGGATCACTGCGGGCCGAAGAGCCTGGTCGCCGTCGCAATCACGGCGTCATTGATCTGCTTGATCGCTCCCCGGGAGCCGACCGCGGCGCTGCCGAATCCGCCCACGATTCTGCCGTCCTTGACCAACGGCAGTCCGCCCGGGGACGTCGTCATATCCTGAAACGTGCCGCCGGCATAGGAGGTGTTGGACTTGTTGTCGACCGCATTCAGGAAGGTCTCGGTGGGACGGCGCCAAAGGGCCGAGGTCTTAGCCTTTCTGATGGCGAGATCGGGTCCATCGGCCAGCACGCCATCGATGATCTCGAAGTAGACGAGTGAGCCGGCGTCATCAACCACCGCGAAGGCACCGCTGCAAGCGCCGGCCGGCGGCTGACAGGCCGCCTTCCTGGCGGCGGCGACGATCTGTTTGGCAAGTGCGACGGTCATCGGCCTCACCTGGCCCAAAGGCAATCCATGCGCGTGCGCCGTCGCCTGGGGCCGCTGCGATGCCTGTTGCGCGGGCGCAGTCGAAGCGATGAAGACGAGCGCTGCCGCCGCGATCAGCAAATACCGGGTGCTCTTCATGAGGACTCTCCGCATGTTGACTCACATGGCGCTCGCGGGACGATAGCCACAGGCGCATTGCAACGCCTCGGTGACGAGCTCCGCCAGTCGTATTATCCGCGCCGCGTTGCGGCCAACGCCAATTGAAATTCGCGCCCCCCCATAAGAAACTGCTATAGTGCCTGCCGCCACAAGATCACGGCGCCGGCTCCCCGGGGCAGCGATGAAACTCAATCTCAGGCATCTGCACGCATTTCGTGAGGTGGCGCAGCTCGGCAGCATCAGCGCCGCGGCTCGCTCGGTACACCTGACACAGCCCGCCGTCACCCAGGCGATCGCGCAGATCGAGGATCACTTCGGCGCGCGCCTGTTCACTCGCAGCAGCACCGGCATGCAACTGACCACCGCGGGGGAGATCTGCCGCGAGCGCGTCGGCCGCGCGCTCCGCGCGCTGCATGAAGGCATCGTGGAGCTGCGCGGCAACAGCCGCGACCCCGACGGCCTGATACGCATCGTGCATGGCATGCGAACCGCGCAGCTTCGCGCCTTGACCGCCATCGCTCAGCATCGCAACTTCACTCTGGCGGCGCGTTCCAGCGACATGGCGCAGCCGACGATTCATCGTGCCGCACGCGAGCTCGAGCGCCTGCTCGGAGTCGCGCTGTTCGAAAAGACCAGCTATGGCATCGTACCGACGAGTGGTGCCGAATACCTCGCGCGCCGCGCCGGCGTCGCGTTCGTGGAGCTGGAGCAGGCGCGTGCCGAGATCGCCGCGCTGAACGGCACGGAGCAGGGCCGGACGGTCGCCGGCGCGTGCTCGATGGCGCAGCACCCGTTCCTCATTCCGGAGGCGTTCATCGAGTTCACGCTCACTTGCCCGGAGCACGGCATCTCGATCCTCAACGGCACGTACGAGCACCTGGTCAGATCGCTGCGAATCGGCGAGACGGATTTCCTGCTGAGCCCCCTGCGCAGCTCGGATCTGCCGCAGGATGTGGTTCAGGAACATCTCTTCGATGATCCTCTGGCGATCATAGTGCGGGCCGAGCACCCGCTCGCACGGCGCAAGCGCCTCACTGCGGCGGACCTGTTGCGCTATCCGTGGATCGCACCGCGCAAGGGGGCTCCGTTGCGGATCGATTTCGAGACGCTGTTCAAGCTTGCCGGTGTTCCCGTGCCGGAGCGCCCGCTCGAATGCAACTCCCTGAGCTCCGCACGCGGCTTCCTGCTGGCGACCAACCGTATGATGCTGGTATCGCCGCACCATTTCCGCAGTGAGCTGCAGATGGGGGCGTTCACGCTCATCGCTCATCCCGCCGGCCCGGTCGTGCGGCCGATGGGTCTGATCTCCCGCCGCGACTGGCGGCCGACGAGCGCTCAGGCCGGACTGTTGGAAGTGATTCGCCAGAGGTCGCGTATGGCGCAGGAATGGGCGGTGAGCGCGACCCGGCTCCCCGAGAGCCGCTCCCGCAGCGCCTCGCCCGCGGCTTTCGCTCAGCCCTTCGCCTCATCCTCCCAGGGTTTCACGGGATAGCCCAGGATCTGGCTCAGGCTCTGCGGCCGCGGCCGATAGGCCACGCCGTTGTACTTGCCCATCTGGGCGCGGTAGCTCATCTGCGGCCCGGGGTAGCCGAGCAACTGCCAGCCGATGAGACCCGCATTGCCGCCGTGCATGGGATCGCAGAACATCCCCTCGATGGTGTGCTGCCGCAGCAGCTGGAAGAAGTGTGTTTTCTCGATGGCGTCGAGCCGCTCATCCTGCCTCGCGCCATCCAACGCAACGAAGTCCGCGCCGAGTTGCGCAATACCCGCCCGATAAGTCTGTTGCGGGTTCTCACTCCCCTGGTAGCCGTGCCCGGGCAACGACTTCACGAACGGTGGTCTCGTATAGCGATACTCGTCGGTCCCGTAGGGACCTGCGAGCTGGCGATCGATGTACACCATGGCACCGGCCTGTGTCGCGCCGGGCCCGCTCGCGTCGGCCGGAAAAATGCGCTCGCACGCGGCAACGACCACCTTCGCCTCTCGTGCTGTGAAGAACCGCAGCGCCACCTTCACCTTGCCCGCCTGCGCGCTCACCACGCGCGGCACGCCCGTCAGGCTGTAGATGACCAGGCCGCCCAGGCTGCTTGCCGACAGCTCGATGAATTCTCTGCGTTTCAAGTCAGCGCCCCCGGATGTTTCACATAGCGGTCCACGAAGGCGTCCGCCGCCCGATAGGCGAGCGCCACCACGGTCAGAGTCAGGTGCTCATTGCCCTGCGGCAATGCCGAGCCGCCCACGACCCAGAGATTCGGCATCCTCCAGTGCTGCAGGTGGGTATTCACCACGCTCGTTTCCGGCGAGGTTCCCATGATGACTCCGCCATGACTGTGTTGGTCCACCTGAAGCGGCGGGCGGCCGCTGGCGGCGTTGGGATGGGGATCGATGGCGAGAGCACCCATTGCCTTGGCAATCCCAACCTGCTTCTCGAGCATGTAGGCGGCCTGCTTCCTTTCCGCGTCCGTCCAATCCATGGTCACCCGCAGCAGCGGGTCACCCCACTTGTCCGTGTAGGTGGGATCGAGGTCGAGGTAGTTCTGGCGGTAGGCGAAATGGTTTCCCGTGTTGAGAAACGTGCCGTAGCGATCGTTCCATTTGAGGGCCGCCTGCTTCCACTGTGAGCCCCAGTTGCGCCGCGCCTCTCCCTGCGGGGTCCTGCCGAAAGCGGAAATGACCGGCGGATCACCCTGTTGATACGCGAAGATGAGGCCACCCTGGAAGGCGCCCCGCGCCGCACCCTCGGCGCCGAGGTCGCCGCCGAAATCACCTATCCCCATGGCGAGGCCGCCGCTGCCCATGAAGTCGTTCTGAGGCTTGTCGAGAAAGTAGTCCAGGCCGACGTGCACGGAGTAGGTCGGGTTACTGCCCAACGTACCCCGGCGAGTCTCCGGGTCATACTGCTCGCCGATTCCTGACAGCATCAGCAGCCGGGCGTTGTTGAAGACCCAGGCCGCCAGGACGACCGTCGCGGCGGGCTGCATGAATTCCCGACCGGAGCCGTCCACGTACGTAACGCCCGAGGCATGGCCGTCCCGGTGCACGATCCGCCGTACCTGACAGCGGGTACGCGAACTGAAGTTCTTCCTGCCTGCGGCCAGAGGCAACAGGGTGAAGTTTGGACTGGCCTTGGCGCCCACCATGCAGCCGAACCCCGAGCAGTGGCCGCAGTACTGGCAGCCGACGCGGCCGATCCCGTCCGGATTCACATAGTTTTGGCTCAATGTCGAGGAGGGCATGGGGAAGGGGTGGTAGCCCAGCTCCTTCGCCGCCCTGGCGAACAACAGCGGGCCGTACGGCATGGCGTGTGGCGGATTTGGAAACTCGTGTGAACGGGGTCCCTCGAAGACGTTGCCGCCTTCGATCTTCCTGCCGTTGAGGTTGCCCGCCTTGCCGCTCGTTCCCATCATTGCCTCGGTGCGGGTGTAGTAGGGCTCGATTTCCTCCCAACTGATGCCGAGATCCCGGATGGCGATATCCGGCGGCAGCCTCGAGGCCCCGTAACGCTCCCGCAGATGACTTGCGAGGCGCAGCGCTTCGGGCATCAGCCGCGGCGACGTCGCCCCCCAGTGATCGCCGGACCCACCCATGCCGGTGCCCATCCAGGGCAGCTCGCCGTACTGCCGCAGTGGATTGGCGCGGTCCGCGCGCGTGGCGCGGGTCGTGTAGGTTTCGCCGGCGAGGTTCTCCGCATGACGCTTGCGGATGTAGGTATCGACTTCGTCCATCTCCTCGGCATAGGAGCCGGGCCCGCGGAACGGTCCGCCCCGCTCCAGCACCAGCACAGACAGCGGCGTGCGGCTGGCGATCTGCTGCGCCATCACCATGCCACTCCAACCACCGCCCACGATGACGACATCGACCGGCGCAAGTTTCTTCACGCAGTCTCCGGACTCAATAAGATGGCGCGTCGCGCCTGATTATCTGCCGCATTCCGCCGCCGGGCCAATTGCAAAACAGTCGCGGGTATAAGCAGATTTTCCTGGCTCGGTGGCGCTTGCTTTCCCGCCGTTCGACCGATATTTTGCCTCGCAGTTCTCCGCTCGCAAGGAATTCCGTCATGACGCGCCTGCTTGCGCTGGCCTCGGCCGCGTGCCTCCTTCTCGCTGGTGTTGGTTTGCCGCAGGCGCGCGCCGCCGGTATGCAGGCCGCCTGCACCGGCGAGGCACTGTGTCAACAGCGCTTCGTCAGGATCGGCGGCATCGAGCAGTGGATCAGCATCGCCGGCGCCAATCCGGCCAACCCCGTGCTGCTGATGGTACATGGCGGCCCCGGCATACCGCAGTGGCCCGACGCCGCGCACTTCGAGCCGTGGGAGAAATATTTCACGGTGGTGCTGTGGGATCAGCGCGGCGCAGGTCATACGTTCGGACGCTACGGCGCGGGCACGCCCGACGTCACGCTGCAGCGGATCGCCGACGACGGAGTGGAGCTCACGCGGTATCTCTGCCGCACGCTCGGCAAGAAGAAGATCGTGCTTCTCGGCCACTCCTGGGGAAGCCTCGTGGCCGTGCACATGGTGCAGCAGGCACCGCAACTCTTCGCCGCCTACGTGGGCACCGGTCAGATGGCCGACTTCCGTGCGGGCGCCCTCATTCAGTATCGGTTGATTCTGGACAAGGCGCGCCGCAATCACGCTGCCGCGGAATTGAAGGCGCTTCAGGCGCTGGGGGACCCGGATCCCGCGAACCAGCAGCAGTACGCCGTGTACCGGAATTACCTGCCGACCATCCTGGCTCCCTCGGATCTGGCGTACATCAAAGAGCAGCGGTCCGGCGCCGCCGCGCTGATGGCGGCCTACCCCAAGGAGGGGCCCGATGTGATGGCGGGCGCGAAGTTCAGCCACCCGCGACTGTGGCCCTACGTGGTTCAGGCCGACCTTCCCCGCACCGCCGCTACGCTCGGCACCGCTTACTTTCTCATTCAGGGACAGGGCGATGTGATGGCCGCAACACCGCAGGCCGTACGTTACTTCGAAGTCGTACAGGCGCCTTACAAGAAGCTCGTCGTCATACCACACGCGGGGCATTTTGCGCTGATTACTGCGCCGGACGCTTTCCGCGACGTATTGGTGAAGAAGGTGCGTCCGGTCGCGATCGCTCGAGGCGCGTGAACATCAACCCCGAGCGGCATTTCATGCCACCGTGGCCCCCTCGATGCCGTGCCTCGCCAGCGCCTCTCGGATGTAACCCGACGACCTGAGATCATCCACGAAGCCGCGCAGGTAAGCCGCTGCAGCCTCGCCGCGCCCGCGCGCCACACCCATCGCCTGCTGGATGACCATGAAAGGCTTCTCGATCAGGCGCAGGCCGCCGTGGCGCAGCGCATCCGCCTGAAGCTGCTGTCTGATGCCTGCTGCCACTTCCAGCCCGTGCTCGAGGAATGCAGCGGTAACGGCCGGCGAAGTAGGGACTCGGAATACGCTGGCGCGCTTGAGCTCGCGGGTGAGAAAGAGGTCATAGGCGCTTCCTGCGCCCACCGCGACGCGCGTTCCCGGGGTGTCCACCTGACTGTATTCAGTGATCGGTGCGCTCTGGCGGACGAGGAAGCAACCTTCGATGAGCACGTACGGGGCGGTGAACGCAATCCCGGCGCCACGGACGGGATCGACCGCAAAGAAGCCGACGTCCACCTGCCCGCCGGTGACGGCTTCGACGGCTTTGGCGGCGGCGTCCACCACGAGGAGTTTCGCGGCCACGCCGAGGCGCGTTGCAAGCTCATTCGCGATGTCGACCGAGACGCCGCGCGCGCCAGCGCTGGAGGAATCACGGCTTGCGAGAATCGGATTGCCGACATTGATAGTCGCGCACAGCTCGCCGGACGGCGCGAGCGAGGCAAGGATTGTGTTGGTCATCACGGTCAGAGCTGACTATGGCTGCCCGGAGCGCCGGGCCAGCAGGCGCGGCGCGGTCTCGCGCAAAAACAGGCAGACGATGATGCCGACGGCAAGACCGATGAGCGCCATCGTCAAGGTGTGCTGGATACCGAAATGTTGCGCCACGGCACCGGCGATGACCGGTGCAATGCCGCCACCGAATATCTCGCCGGAGGCGACGATGATGCCGGTCGTGGATGAGACGAGGCCGCGCGGAGCGGCCTCCGCCGCGATCGCGCCGGTGAGGAGCCCCAGGAGGCCAAAACAAAAGAAGCAAGCCACGAACAGCAGAGCGAAGAGCGCGGGGACCGTGGTTGCCTGCGCGAACGCGTAGACCAGTCCGGTAGCGAAGACGAAGCCGCCGAGCGCGACGGGCTTGCGGCCGATCACGTCCGAGAGGGCGGGAAGCGCCAGCTGCCCGAGGAATCCGCCGAACCCGATCGCGGAAGTGACGAAGCCCATCTGCGCCGTGGTGAGCTTCAGGTAGTCGACGAGATAGCTCGGTACCATCGCGCCCAGGCTGAAAATCCCGCTCATAGCGCAAAGCAGCGCCAGCATCCCGAGAGGCACGTTGCGATGCCTGAACAGTTCCCCGGCCGGCGCGCGATGCTCGTGCCCATGCGCACCGACACTCGGCGGCTCGCGGACGATGCGTGCCAGAAACGCGGCCACGATCAGTCCCGGCACTCCGACCAGCACGAAGGCCCAGCGCCAGCTCGTGAACTGCAGCAGTTGGGTCGCGATGAGGGGGCCGAGCGCGAGACCGAACAGGGGGAATGCGCTCTGGGTGATGCCGAGATTCATGCCGCGGCGCGTCGGCCGCGATGCCTCGCTGACAGCGGCAAAGCTCACCGGACAAAAGGCGCCTTCGTTGACCCCCATGATGATGCGAATGGCGAGCAGGCTCGTGAGCCCGGCCGCCAGGCCGCTAACCCCGGAGAGCAGCGAGAAGCCGACGATCGCCGGTACCAACACCCGCCTTCGGCCGAAGCGGTCGCCCAGGCCGCCCCCGATGATGGAGAACAGGCCCCAGGCGATCCCGAGCGAGCCCACGAGGACCCCGAGCTCCTGGTAGTTGAGGTTGAGATCCCGCGCCATGGCCGGAAAGAGCGCCGAGATCACCCAACGGTCGAGACCCACGAGGCCGAAACCAATCGTGAGCAGGGTGACGATTCGCCATTCATAGGCCGGGTCATTCCCCGGCAGCAGTGCCTCCGGGCTCGCGGGTGCCGCGGCCGGGGCCGCTTTTGCTGCATCTGGTGCCACGTTCGCTCAGCCTTGTGAAATGAGTTGACGCTCGAGCTCGCCGAGCACCCGGTAACAGGGCAACACCTGGCCGACGCTGGCATTGGGCTCGCGCCCGTCGCGGATCGCAGCGAAGAACTCGCGGTCCTGCAGCTCGATGCCGTTCATCGACACATCGACTCCGGAAACGTCGATCTTCCGGTCCTTGCCGTCGACGAGATCGTCATACCGCGCGATATACGTGCCGTTGTCGCAGATATAGCGGAAGAAGGTGCCCAACGGGCCGTCGTTGTTGAAAGACAGCGACAGCGTGCAGATCGCGCCAGCCGCCGCTTTCATCTGGATCGACATGTCCATCGCGATGCCGAGCTGCGGATGGACGGGTCCTTGCACGGCATGCGCGACACTGATCGGCGTTCCGGTCTGATATGCGAACAGATCCACCGTGTGCGCCGCATGATGCCAAAGCAGATGGTCCGTCCAGGAGCGGGGCTGCCCGAGCGCATTCATGTTCGTGCGGCGGAAGAAATAGGTCTGCACGTCCATCTGCTGGATGTTGAGCTCACCCGCGGCGATCCGCCGATGGACCCACTGATGAGAGGGATTGAATCGCCGGGTGTGGCCCACCATGCAGATCAGACCGGTCTCGCGCTGCGCGCGTGCGACCGCCTCGGCGTCGGCCCGACTGTCGGCAAGTGGGATCTCGACCTGTACGTGCTTGCCGGCTCCGAGACATTCCATCGCCTGCGAGGCGTGCAGTTGCGTAGGCGTCGCAAGGATGGCCGCCGTCACTCCGGGCCGGGCGAGCGCTTCGGTCAGCGAGGTCGTGGCGTGGCCGATGCCGTATTTCTTCGCAACCTCGCGGGTGGGCGCGACCTCACGCCCGACGAGAGAGTCCACCTCGATGCCTCCGATCGCCTTGATGGCATCCAGGTGTTTCTGGCCGAAAGCGCCGGCGCCGGCGACGATGATCTTCAAGTCGCGTTCTCC
>DATAXF010000004.1:0-17162 GCA_036273095.1 Steroidobacteraceae bacterium
AGCTTCAGCTCGTGCAGGCACTCGTAGTAGGCCACCTCGGGCTGATAGCCGGCCTCGACCAGGGTCTCGAAGCCTTTGACGACCAGCTCCGTGGCCCCGCCGCAGAGCACCGCCTGCTCGCCGAAGAGGTCGGTCTCGGTCTCCTCGGCGAAGGTGGTCTCGAGGACTCCGCCGCGCGTGCCGCCGATGCCGTGCGCGTACGCGAGCGCCTTGGCGCTTGCCTTGCCCGTTGCATCCTGCGCGACCGCGATGAGGCAGGGCACGCCGCGGCCCTGTTGGTATTGCCGCCGCACCAGGTCACCCGGGCCCTTGGGCGCAATGAGCACCACGTCCAGGTCCTTGCGTGGCTTGATCTGCTTGAAGTGGATGTTGAAGCCGTGCGCGAAGAGGAGCGTCGCGCCGCGCTTCAGCGCTGCTGCAATGCTCTCGTACAGGGACTTCTGGGCGAGGTCCGGCACCAGCATCGCCACGAGGTCGGCGCTGCGTGCCGCGGCTACGGGCTCCGCGACTTCCAGACCGTCCTTTTTCGCCTTCTTCCAGCTTGGTCCCGCCTTGCGCACGCCGACGATGACATCGAAGCCGCTGTCTTTCAGGTTGAGCGCATGCGCGCGGCCCTGGCTGCCGTAGCCGAGTACCGCGATGCGCGCACCGCGCAGCGCTTTCTTGTCGACGTCTTTCTGCGAATAGAGCCTCATCATCATTCTCCCGACATCAAAAAGGCCAAGCCAAAAAGAAACCCCGCAGCGGCGGTTGCCGGTGCGGGGTTTGGTGTTTTTTCTCGTTCTGCCTGAGTTCCTCAGGTATGCGCGAGTTCCCCGCACCGGCTGCTCGCAAGGAGCAGCAGTCCATTGGGCAGTACCAGCAGAGGACGCAGCGCGCCGCGCGGCGATTCAAGCGCTGCGCAGCTCACGTCAATCTCTGGTTCGAATGCCACTGCCGGGTGCCTGGGGTAGGGGGGTTGAATGCCAAAAAGGGCGAATGATGGACTGATGTCAGCACATCCGCGGCGACTTTGTCAACGTGACGGCGCCTCCGCTATGCTCGTCGCGTGTCCCAAGAGATGTTGCTGAGTGCCGATCCGGCCGACAGTCGGCCACTCTGGATCGTGACTGAAGGGGAGCTGGAGAGCTGGCTCGCCAGCCAGCCCGCCCCGGTGGTCGCCTGGGTGCGCTCCAATGGCTTCCAGGCCGAGCGGCACCGGGTCCTCAGCCTGCCGTCCGCGGAAGGCGCTATCGCCGGCGCGGTAGCCGGCCTCGGCGCCCTGGCGTCCGCCCACGATCTCACGCTGTGGCACGCCGCGGGATTGTCAGACAGGCTGCCGCCGCAGTCATGGCAGCTCGCCACGCCGTTGCCGCCGCCCGTCGCGACCCGCTTCCTCCTGGGATGGCTCATGGGCGGCTATCGCATGAGCCGCTACCGACTCGACGGGCAGGAGCTGCCGCGAGCCGTGCTGGCGCCGCCGACCGGAGCCGACCTCGAATACGCCGATGCGGCGGCACGCGCCACCGCGCTGGCGCGCGATCTGATCAACACGCCCGCCAATGACCTCGGCCCGGAGGAGCTGGCCGAGGCCGCGATGGATCTGGCGACTGGTCACGGGGCGCGCTGTCAGGTGCTCGCGGGCGGGGAGCTGGCGGGCTATCCGATGTTGCGGGCCGTCGGCGCCGCGAGCGTACGCGCGCCACGGCTCATCGATCTGCGCTGGGGTGAGCGCGACGCGCCGCGCGTGACCCTGGTCGGTAAGGGGGTGTGTTTCGACAGCGGGGGTCTCGACCTCAAGCCCTCGGCCGGAATGCTGCTCATGAAGAAGGACATGGGCGGCGCCGCGTGCGCGCTCGGCCTCGCCGACCTCATCATGCGGCTCCGCGTTCCGGTGCAGCTGCGGGTGCTCATCCCCGCAGTTGAGAACAGCGTCGGCGGCGCGGCGTACCGCCCCGGCGATGTATTGCGCTCGCGCAAGGGACTTACCGTGGAGATCGGCAACACGGACGCCGAGGGACGCCTCGTACTGGCGGACGCGCTAGCGGAAGCCGACGTCGAGCGGCCGGACCTCCTGATCGATCTCGCAACGCTCACCGGCGCGGCCCGCACCGCGCTGGGCCCGGAGCTGCCGGCCGCCTACTCGCCGAACGAGGAGCTGCTCGATGCGCTGCGCCGCCGCGGCGAAGAGGAAAGCGATCCGGTCTGGCCGCTACCTTTGTGGCCCGGATACGACGAGGAGCTCGCCAGCAAGATCGCCGATCTCGGCAATGTCGCCGCATCGCCGTTCGCCGGCTCCATCATCGCCGCGCTTTTCCTGAAGCGCTTCGTCACCGCGACCCGCAATTGGTTGCATATCGATCTCTACGCGTGGAACGGCAAAGAGCGGCCGGGGCGGCCGGTCGGCGCCGAGGCGCAGTGCGTGCGCGGCCTTTTTCAGCTCATCCGCGCGCGCTACCAGTGCTAAGCTAGAAAGCCTGCCCCTCGCAACGGTTGCTGGAGACGATGGCGAAATCCCGTCGGGTTGATCCGCGCGCGCATTCGCGGCTGGTGGTCGATGGCATCAAGCAGACACCATCGCGCTCTATGCTGCGGGCCGTCGGCTTCAAGGATGAGGATTTCGCCAAGCCGCAGATCGGCGTCGCCTCGACGTGGGCCAACTTGACACCCTGCAACATGCACATCGGCGAGCTGGCGCGTGAAGCGATCGCCGGCGCCGATGCCGCGGGCGGCAAGGGCGTGCTCTTCAACACCATCACCGTTTCCGACGGCATCGCCATGGGCTCCCCGGGCATGCGTTACTCCCTGGTCTCGCGGGAGGTCATCGCGGATTCGATCGAGACGGTGGTCGGCGCAGAGGGGTTCGACGGGTTCGTTGCCGTCGGCGGCTGCGACAAGAACATGCCGGGATGCGCGATGGCCATGGCGCGGCTGAACCGGCCTGCGGTCTTCGTTTATGGCGGCACGATCCGCCCCGGGGTCAAGCGGCGCGACATCGTCTCGGTCTTCGAGGCGGTCGGTGCCCGCGCCGCGGGCAGGATCGGCGACGAGGAGCTCGCCGAAGTCGAGCGCACGGCCATTCCGGGACCGGGAAGCTGCGGCGGCATGTACACCGCCAACACCATGGCTTCGGCCATCGAGGCACTCGGTCTCTCGCTCCCGGGCAGCTCCGCCCAGGAGGCGGTGAGCGAGGACAAGCGCGCCGACTGCCGCCGCGCGGGTGAGGCCGTGGTCGCCCTGGTGAAGGCAGGCATCCGGCCGCGCGACATCCTGACCCGCAAGGCGTTCCAGAATGCGATCACCGTGGCCATCGCGCTCGGCGGCTCGACCAACGCGGTGCTGCACCTTCTGGCCATCGCGTACGACGCCGGCGTGAAACTTCATCTCGATGACTTCACTCGAATAGGCAGGAGAGTGCCGGTGCTGGCGGATCTCAAGCCCAGCGGCCGCTACCTGATGTCGGAGCTCGTCGCCATCGGGGGCATCCAGCCGCTCATGAAAATGCTGCTCGACGGCGGCCTGCTGCAGGGCGACTGTCTCACCGTCACGGGCCGGACGCTGGCGGAAAATCTCGCCGAAACAGGTACGTATGTTGCTGGACAGGATGTCGTGCGGCCGCTGTCGCTGCCGCTCCGGAAGGATAGTCACCTCGTTGTTCTGTACGGGAACGTAGCCCCCGAGGGAGCGGTGGCCAAGATCTCGGGCAAAGAAGGCGAGACCTTCAGCGGAACCGCCCGGGTCTTCGACGGCGAGGAGCAGGCGACCGCGGCCATTCTTTCCGGGCGCGTGCGCGCCGGCGATGTCGTGGTCATCCGCAATGAGGGTCCGATCGGCGGTCCGGGAATGCGCGAAATGCTGAGTCCCACGGGCGCGATAGTCGGCCGCGGCCTGGCGGATAAGGTCGCTCTGATCACCGATGGACGCTTTTCCGGCGGCAGTCACGGCTTCGTGGTCGGACATATTGCGCCGGAAGCGGCGGTAGGTGGCCCCATCGGACTGCTGCGCAACGGCGACCAGATCACGATCGACGCCGTCCAGCGGCAGATCCGGGCCACTATTTCCGCGGCGGAGCTGCGCCGGCGCCGGGCGGCGTGGAAGCCGCGCAAGCCTTTCGCCACCACCGGGGTGCTGGCGAAGTACGCGCGCCTCGTCGGCAGCGCTTCCATGGGTGCGGTGACCGGAGCCGGACCTGCGGTGGGCCGGGCCAGGGCCCGCTAGCTTTGTCTCCCATCAGGCTTCGAAGCGTCATGCAGTTGTCACGTCGCAGAGCACCGGTTAGAGTTCGCCTACGCATCCACCGATGCAGGCGACGCGTGTCCGGGGTTTTGTGCCTCGAAGACGGCGCGACACTGAATCACTCAGGGGGATTGAGTCATACGCGCGCGTCAGCACGGGGAAGGACGCACACGCGTATCTCAGGTATGCACGAGCCGGTGGCCCGCACCGCCGGCGAGGTCGGGTCCGGATGGACCGCTTGCGGGTAGATAGAAAGACGGTTACTTTGCACCGCTTACGTTTCAATCCGGCATTTGTGGACTTGCAACAGCGACGCCTCACCAGCAACTCATGAGCGCTTACGTACAAGACACCCAGTTCTTTACACGCCGCACGATCGTCCTTTTCGCCATCATTGCCCTGCATATATTCATTGCATGGGTGCTGGCGACCGGACTGGCCACTCGCGCCATTCAGCTCGTTGCGCCTCCCATCCAGACTCAGATCGTGCAGCAGAACAAGCAGCAGCTGAAGCCGCCGCCGCCGCCGCCGCCGCAATTGCAGCAGCAGCAGGTGCAGGTGCCGCCGCCGGTCGTCAACATCCAGATTCCGCAGGAATCACAGACTCACGCCATCACCGTGGTGAAGAGAGTGGTCCGTGCGGCGCCGCCGGCTCCCGTGAGCACCACCCCGCTGTCGGCGATTCAGAATGACTTCCCGTCGACCGACCAGTACTACCCGGACGCGTCCCGCCGCTTGGGCGAGCAGGGCACCGCGCTCGTGAAGCTCTGCATCGGCGGCGGCGGCCGGGTCGTCGGCACCCCGGCGATAGAGAGGAGCTCCGGCAGCTCGCGTCTCGATGAAGCCGCCCTCCGGTACGCCAAAGCCACCTCCGGCCACTTCAGGCCGGCGACGCGCAACGGCCAGGCGTTCACGCAGTGCGTATCGCTTCCGATCAAGTTCCAGCTCACTGACTCCTTCTGAACCGTCCTACTCTCTCACTCATGTCTCTGCCTTCGCTTTCGTGATTCGAGGAATATATGGGTAACAACGCTATTGCATCAGTCAACAACCCATACGGCTTGTCCGGTATGTGGGGCACGGGCGACATCGTCACCCGTGCTGTCATCGTCCTGCTGCTCATTCTGTCGCTGGTGTCGTGGTACACCATCCTCATAAAGCTGTGGGATCAACGCCGACTGAAGGTGTCGGCCCGTGCTGCTGAGAAGCAGTTCTGGTCCGCCCCGTCCGTCAAGGACGGCGTCGAGCGCCTGAAGAAGGGCGATCCCTTCCGCTCTATTGCCGAGGACGGCCTGCGCGCCGTATCGCACCATGAGGGACGCCTGACCGACCGCATCGACATGCACGAGTGGGTCACCATGTCGCTGCAGCGCTCGGTCGACCAGGTGAACAGCAACATGCAGAAGGGACTCGGCTCGCTCGCCACCATCGGCTCGACCGCTCCCTTCGTCGGCCTCTTCGGCACGGTGTGGGGCGTCATGAACGCCCTCATCGCGATCGGTCTGGCCGGCCAGGCGAGCATCGACAAGGTGGCAGGCCCGGTCGGCGGCGCGCTCATCATGACGGCACTCGGCCTCTTTGCGGCGGTACCGGCGGTGTGGGGCTACAACTGGCTGCTCGGCCGCAACAAGGTTCTGCAGGATGCGGTGCGCAACTTCGCGGGCGACCTGCACGCGTACCTGGTCAGCGGCGCACGCGTGACTGCGGGTCCGGAGGTTGCTGGTGGCGCCCGTCCGGCGGCCGCTCCCGCCGCCGCGGTCCGCAAGTGAGATGACGAGTCGAAATCACGAGAGTACTGCAGGGCCGGCTCCGCGCATCGCGCGGAGCCGGCCGCTGCGTAGGAGCGTGGCAAGATGTCGATGAGTGTTCAAGGCCCGGGCGACGACCAGGGCGTGATGGCAAACATCAATACGACGCCGCTCGTCGACGTCATGCTGGTGCTGCTGATCATCTTTCTAATTACCATTCCCGTGATCACCAAGACGGTGCCGGTCAAGCTGCCGAATGCCAACAACATTCCGACGCAGACCAAGCCGGAGGACATCACCATCGCGGTGGACGCGGCGGGCAACATCTACTGGAATGAGAAGCAGATCGCGGACGATAACCAGCTGCTGACCATGATCGAGCAGCAGGCCGTGAAGGTGCCGCAGCCGGAGATCCACATCCGCGGCGACCAGCAGGCCGCCTACAAGTACATCGGCCACGTTCTGTACGAGCTGATGCGCGGCGGAATGGTCAAGGTGGCTTTCATCACCGAGCCCGATCTTTCGCACGGCGCGCCCTTACACTGAGGAGTCCTGAAGCATGTCCATGCAAGTTGGGGGCGATAGCTCGGGCCCCATGTGCGATGTCAACACGACGCCGCTCATCGACGTCCTGCTGGTATTGATCGTGACGCTCATCATCACGCTGCCCGTGATGACGCACGCGGTGAAGCTCGATCTGCCTCAGAATCAGAATCAGCAGCCGCCGCCGACGCCGCCCGAGGTGATCGACCTCGAGATCGATTTCGACGGCACGATCGTCTGGAACGGCACGCCGGCAACCCTGCAGCAGGTCGACGGCTATTTCGCCACCGAGTCGTCGAAGAACCCGCAGCCTGAAATCCACCTGAACCCGGATGGCATGGCCAAGTATGACGTGGTCGCCAAGGTGCTCGCGGCCGCGCAGCGCAACCGCATGACCAAGATCGGGTTCGTCAACACTTCCGAATTCGCCCAATAGCGGCGCGAGATCAGTGAATCACCCATGCGAGATGATGTCATGAAGGTCAAAGGTAATCTGGTTGCGGCGATCGCCATTGGCGCCGCGGTGGCGGGTCTCGTTGGGATTACCCCGGCCGTGGCGGCGGCGAAGCAGACCACGCCCACAGTCAGCCGCGAGGTCGGCAAGCCGCTGAAGGCGGCGCAGGACGCCCTCAAGAAGAGCGACTACACCGGTGCGCTGCAGGATCTCGACACGGCCGACGCGCTGCCGAAGAAGAGCCCCTACGAGCAGTACCTCATCAACGAGATGAAGGGCTACGCGTACGTGCGCACCAAGCAGTACCCGCTGGCGGCGAAGGCGTTCGAGGCGGAGCTGACGAGCGGGTTCACACCCCCTGACCAGGTCAAGACGCTGACCAATGCGCTCGCGCAGCTCAGCTACCAGGGCAAGAACTACGACAAGGCCATCGAGTACGGCGAGCAGGCGATCGACAAGGGCTTCGCCGATTCGCAGATGCCGACCCTGGTCGCGCAGGCCTACTACCTGAAAGGCGACTGGAAAGGCGTCGTGCGCTTCGAGAAGTCGCAGATCGCCGCGCAGGAGAAGAGTGGTGCGGCGCCGAGCGACCAGTCGCTGCAGCTGCTCCTGAGCGGGTGCCTGAAGCAGAACCCGGCCGGTGACGATCCCTGCACCAACGGTGCGCTGCAGGAGCTGGTGATTTATCACCCGAAGCCGCAGTACTGGCAGCAGCTGCTCTATTCGATGTTCAAGACGGTCAAGAGCGACCGCAATCTGTTGGAGACCTACCGTCTCGCTGACGAAGTCGATGTGCTCAAGCGCCCGGAGGACTACACGGACTTCGCGCAGCTTGCGATCGAGGCGGGCTCCCCGGGTGAGGCGGAGCAGGTGATCCAGAAGGGCATGCAGGCGAATATCTTCCCCGATGCACGCACCAAGGGTAAGGCGCAGCGGCTCCTGATGGACGCTCAGAAGGAGTCCAAACGCGACCAGGCAGGCTTGGCCAAGAGCGCCCAGCAAGCCGCGCTGGCGAGCAGCGGCAATCAGGACGTCGGCCTCGGGCTCGCGTATTTCGGCTATCAGCAGTATGACAAGGCGGTCCAGGTGCTCAAGCAAGGCATCACCAAGGGTGGCTTGAAGGACGCCGGCTCGGCGCATCTGCTGCTCGGTATCGCGGAGCTCAAGGCAGGCAACAAGAGCGACGCTCTGCAGTCGTTCAAGGCCGTCAAGGGTGACCCGACCTTACAGCACCTGGCGACTCTGTGGAGTCTGCGCGCCCGTCAGGCCTGAGTTAACCAGCGGCAGGAGAGAATCATGGCGATCAAAGCCGGTGACCGCATCCCTTCAGGCACTCTGAAGGTGATGACCAAGGAAGGGCCGAAGGATGTCTCGACCGATGACCTGTTCAAGGGCAAGAAGGTCGTGCTGTTCTCGGTCCCGGGAGCATTCACGCCCACCTGTGACGCCAAGCACCTGCCCGGCTTCGTGCAGCTTGCCGATCAGATCCGGGCGAAGGGTGTCGACACCATCGCCTGCATGGCGGTCAACGACGTGTTTGTAATGAACGCGTGGGGCAAGGCATCGAGCGCCGGCGACAAGGTGATGATGCTCGCAGACGGCAACGGCGACTACGCCAAGGCGCTCGGCCTGGAGCTGGATGCCAGCAAGTTCGGCATGGGCAAGCGCGGCCAGCGGTTCGCGCTGGTCGTCGACAACGGCGTGCTGAAGAGCGTGAACATCGAAGAGCCGGGCCAGTTCAAGGTCTCGGCCGCCGAGCACGTCCTAGGCCAACTAGGCTGACAAGCCCTCAGGTACAGGGATGTACCCCGCCGCCGAAGGTGGCGGAGCCTCGAGCAAAAACCACGCTTTTTGCTCGAGGCGCGCTGGGCTGGGCCGGGCAGGAGCCCGGATCCAGTGCCAAACAACCCCCCCTACGGAACTTTTTGGGCCGTAACCCTGCCGATTAGGATGCGCTCAAGCAGAGCGCCGGATTGGACGGGGGCCCTGTGAATCTCTCGCGACCGTTCGTCACCCGGCCGGTCGCGACGACGCTGCTCTCCTGCGGGCTGCTGCTCGCCGGAATCATCGCCTACTTCCTGCTGCCCGTCGCCCCTCTGCCGGAAATCGACTCCCCGGCGATCGTCGTCCAGGCGGAGCTCCCGGGCGCGAGCCCCGATACCGTTGCGACCAGCGTGACGACTCCTCTGGAGCGTCACTTGAGCGCGATCGCGGGCGTCGAGGAGATGACCTCGCAGAGCTCCGTCGGCAGCTCGCAGATCGTCCTCATCTTCGACCTCAATCGGAACATTCGCGGCGCCGCGAGCGATGTCGAGGCGGCCATCCAGGGTGCGCGCCAGGACCTGCCCGCGTCGCTGCGCAGCAGTCCGACCTATCAGACCTTCAACCCCGCCGATGCGGCGATCATGGTCATCGCGCTCAGCTCCAGTACCCTGCCCATGGGTCAGATCTACGATGCCGCCTCCACCGTCATCCAGCAGAAGCTCTCGGAGCTCGAAGGCGTCGGGGAAGTCCAGATTGCCGGCAGCTCGCTGCCGGCGGTCCGCATCGACCTGAATCCGCTTGCGCTCTTCAAGTACGGCATCGGCCTCGAGGACATACGCGCCGCGATCGCGGCAGCCAACGCCAACGCGCCGAAGGGGGCGATTGACGGGTCCAATCGGCGCTACCAGATCTACGTCAACGATACCGCGGCGACCCCCGAGCAATACCGCTCGCTGATCGTCGCGTACCGCAACGGCGCTCCGGTGCGCCTGGGGGATGTGGCGAGCGTGACCGAAGGTGTCGAGGACGTGCGCCTCCTCGGGCTGGCCGATGGCCGGCCCGCCGTGCTGTTGATCATTCACAAACAGCCTGGCGCGAACATCATCGATACGGCCAATCGCATCAAGGCGGTGCTGCCGCAGATCCGCGCTTCGATCCCGGCGGGGATCGATCTCGTCGTCACCAACGACTTCACGGATTCGATCCGCACGTCCGTGCGCGACGTGGACATCACGCTGCTGTTTGCTTTCCTGCTGATCGTGGCCGTCGTGTTGGTCACGCTGCGTAACCCCCGCGCAGCCCTGGTCGCGGCCGCTTCGGTCCCGCTGTCACTCGCCGGGACCGTGGCGGTGATCTACTTCCTCGGCTTCAGCCTGAATATCCTCTCGCTCATGGCCCTGACGGTGGCGACCGGCTTCGTGGTCGATGATGCGATCGTCGTCATCGAGAACATCGCCCGTCACCTGGAGGCAGGGATGCCGCGCGCGCAGGCGGCGCTGCAGGGAGCAAAAGAGGTCGGCTTCACGGTGCTTGCGATGAGCAGTGCACTGGTCGCGTTGTTCATTCCGATCCTCCTGATGGGTGGGCTCGTTGGACGGGTGTTGCGGGAGTTCGCGGCGACTCTTGCCGTGACCGTGGTGCTATCGCTCGTGGTATCCCTCACCACGACGCCGATGCTCTGCGGGCGGATCCTGCGGGCACCGGAGCACCTCGGCCGCCTCCTGCAGGCGGTCGAGCGCGGCTTCAGCGCATTGCGGGACTTCTATGGCCGCACGCTGCACGATGCCATCCGACACCGGCGGCTGGTGGCGGTCATGCTGCTGGGTGTGGTGGTGCTCAATTTCTACCTGTTTGCCGTGGCACCGAAGGGCTTCTTCCCGCAGCAGAGCATGGGCGCTCTCATCGGAATGGTGAACGCCGACCAGAGCATTTCCTTCCAGGCCATGCTCAAGAAGATGCGCGCCATCGAGAGCATCATCAGGCACGACCCGGCGGTCGATCACGTGGTTGCATTCACGGGCGGCGGCCCGACGAACGAGGGGTTCCTGTTCTCACAGCTCAAGCCCTTCTCGGTGCGCGGATTGACCGACGATGCGGTGATCGCGCGCCTGCGGCCCAAGCTCGCGAGCATCCCCGGGGCGCGGGTTTTCGTCCAGTCTGCGCAGATGATCCGCTTCGGCGGCCGCCAGGGTAACGCGCAGTACCAGTACACCCTGCTGTCGGACAATCTGAGCACGCTCGATACCTGGACGCCGAAGATCACCGCCGCGCTCAAGAAGAACGCGGCGCTGCGCGATGTCAGCTCCGATCGGCAGGAGAGCGGGCTCGAGGTGAAGCTGCACATCGATCGCGCGACGGTGGCGCGTCTCGGCGTCGACATGACGGAGGTCGACAACACGCTCTACGATGCCTTCGGCCAGCGGCAGGTGTCGACGATATACCAGGACATGAACCAGTATCACGTCGTGATGGAGGTCGCTCCGAGTTTCTGGCAGAGCCCGGAGACGCTCGCCAGCGTTTACGTCAGCACCTCGGGAGGCGCCTTGGGCGGCACCGAATCGACCGCGGACGCCGCCGGCACCTTCGGCGCCGCCACGGCCGGCTCGACTGTGGCCAGTGCCGTGCAGAACTATCAGCTCAACCAACTCGTGAACAGCTCCGGCCGTGTCTCGACCGGCGCCGCACTCAGCACCGCGCAGGAGACCATGGTGCCGCTCTCGGCTTTCAGCTACTACGGCCCGGGTCTGACACCGCTCGCCGTGAACCACCAGGGGCCGTTCGTCGCCACCACCTTCTCATTCAACCTGCCGCCGGGCGAGCCTCTCGGCACGGCCGTGACCGCGATCCATCAGACCATGGACGGCCTGCACGTGCCGATCTCGGTGCAGGGGGAGTTCGCGGGCACAGCCAAGGTATTCCAACAGACCGCGCTCGAGGAGCCGCTGCTCGTCGTCGCCTCGATCCTTGCCGTCTACATCGTGCTGGGCGTCCTTTACGAGAGTCTCGTCCAGCCGATCACCATCCTCTCGACGCTGCCGTCGAGCGGCATCGGGGCGGTGCTCGCGCTGCTGCTCTTCGGTGAGCCGTTCACGCTGATCGCCCTCATCGCGGTGATCCTCCTGATCGGCATTGTGCTGAAGAACGCCATCATGATGGTGGATGTGGCGCTCGAGACGCAGCGCGAGCACAAGGAGAGCGCGGCGGAGGCGATCCACGCCGCCTGCATGCTGCGGTTCCGCCCCATCATGATGACGACCGTAGCCGCCATGCTGGGTGCCCTGCCTCTCGCCGTCATGACGGGGCAGGGCTCGGAGATGCGGCGTCCGCTCGGCATCGCGATCGTTGGCGGACTCTTCATCAGCCAGATCCTGACGCTCTACACCACCCCCGTTGTCTACATCTATCTCGATCGCCTGCGTCTGTGGTTCATGCGGGTCGTCAGGCGCCAACGTCCAAGGCTCACTGCGGCGTAGTTGCCCTCAGGCACAGGGATGTGCCCCGCCGCCGCAGGTGGCGGAGCCGCAGGCAAAAAACCGCGCTTTTTGCCTGCGGTGCGCTGGGCCGGGCAGGAGCCCGGATCCAGCGCTTAAACTAAACCGAATTCCTAGCAATCGCGTTCTGCGGCGAAGCTGCAGCCGAGGTGGCGCGGGGTATGTTTTACTGGCGCCGGAGCTCCAGGCGAGGCGAAGCGAGGCTGACCAATGTCGATGGCGGAGAAGATACGGGCGCTGCTCGCCGGGCGGCGGCAGGGGTTCTCGCTTCCTCAGGGTCTTTACCTGGATCCGGAGGCGCACGAGTTCGATCGCCACGCCATCTTCGAGCGCCACTGGCTGCAGGCCGGGCTGGTCTCGCAGCTCCGCCGGCCCGGGGACTACCTCACCTTCGAGGCGGTCGGCACCTCGGTGATCGTCCTGCGCGACGACCGGGGAGAGATCGCGGCGTTCTTCAATACCTGTCGCCATCGCGGCGCCCGGCTCTGTCGCGAGACAGCGGGCCACATCAGCCGCCGTCTGGTGTGCCCCTACCATCAGTGGGCCTACGATCTGCAGGGACACCTGGCGCAGTCTCCCCGCATGCACCCGGGGTTCGAGCGCCAGGGGATCCGGCTCGCTCCGGCGCGGGTCGAAACCGTCGCCGGGGTGATATACGTGTGCCTCGGCGAGGATGCGCCGGATTTCGCGCCCTTCCGCGCGGCCCTCGAGCCCATGCTCGAGCCCCACGAGCTGATCCATGCCAAGGTGGCCCATACCGTCACCCTGATCGAGCGGGCGGACTGGAAGCTCGTCATGGAGAATGCCCGGGAGTGCTACCACTGCCGCGCCGGGCATCCGGAGCTCATGCGCTCGTTCAGCGATTTCACGGCGCCAGACGTCTCGGGCCGCGCCACGGATTGGATTGCCACGTACGAGGCGCGCTGCGAGGCGCGAGGCCTGAAGAGCGGCTCGGTCATCGGGCCGTGGTACGAGATAGGACGGTACCCGCTGACCGAAGGCGTCGTGTCCTATACCATGGACGGGCGGCCGGCGGTGGCGAAGACACTCGGGCGCGTCGGCGACGGCGATGTCGGAGTTATGTGGTGGGCGTTGCAGCCGAACGGATTCAACCACGTGGCGGGCGACTACGGCTTCTTCTTCCAGGCGGTGCCGACGGGACCGTTGGAAACCACCGTTACGGGCACGTGGATAGTCCACGAGGATGCCGTGGAAGGCGTCGACTATGATCTTGCGCGACTCAGCGAGGTCTGGACCGCAACCAATGACCAGGATCGCGCGCTGTCGGAGAACAACCAGCGCGGCGTCGAGTCGCGCGCCTACGTGCCGGGACCTTACTCGCAGACCAGCGAGCAGCTGGTGCTGCGTTTCGCCGATTGGTACTGCGGCGCCGCGGAGCGCCATCTCGCCATCCCGACGCGATGATCCGCGATCTCGAGAACGTCTGGATACCGATGAGCGACGGCTGTCGGCTGGCGGCCCGCATCTGGATGCCCGAGGGGGCGGAGACCGCTCCGGTGCCGGCCGTTCTCGAGTATCTGCCGTATCGCAAGCGAGATTTCACGCGGCGGCGCGACGAGAGCATGCATCCTTGGTTCGCCGCTCGCGGCTATGCCTGCGTGCGCGTCGACATGCGCGGCTCGGGCGATTCCGACGGCATCCTGCACGATGAATATCTCACCCTGGAGCAGGACGATGCGCTGGAGGTGATCGCCTGGATAGCCCGCCAGCCCTGGTGCTCGGGACGGGTTGGCATGATGGGCAAGTCCTGGGGTGCCTACAACTCGCTGCAGGTGGCGGCACGGCGCCCGCCGGCGCTGGCCGCGATCATCGCAGTCATGGGCACCGACGATCGCTTCGCGGAGTGCATCCACTACTCCGGCGGGGCCCTGCTCAACGACAACTTCTGGTGGGGCTGCATCATGCAGCTCTTCAATGCGCGGCCGCCGGATCCGCAGATCGTGGGCGAGCGCTGGCGTGAGATGTGGCGCGAGCGGCTGGAGGCCGAGCGTTTCTGGCCGGAGATCTGGCTCCAGCACCAACGGCTCGACGATTACTGGAAGCATGCCTCGGTCTGCTTCGACTATGCCGCCGTGCAATGTCCGGTCTGGTTCTGGGGCGGTTGGGCGGACCTGTACCGGGACACACCGTTTCGCCTGGCGCAGCACCTTGCGGTGCCGCACAAAGTGACGGTCGGTCCCTGGGCGCATCTCTATCCGCACGAGGCGGAGCCGAAGCCGGCCGTGGGCTTCCTGCAGGAGTCGCTGCGCTGGTGGGACCGCTGGCTCAAGAGCAAGGACAACGGCGTCGATCGCGAGCGCCCGATCCGACTCTACATGATGGAGAGCGCGCCTCCGGTGCCGTATCTGCCGGAGCGTGCCGGCCGTTGGATCGAGGAGGACGCCTGGCCGAGCCCACACGTCGCCACTTACGAGCTGGCGCTCAGCCCCGGCCGCCTCGAGACCGATCCAACCACCGTCGAGCTCGCCGCGCTCGAGGTGACATCGCCCCAGTCGACCGGGCTGGCCTCGGGCGACTGGGCGAGTTTCGCAGTGGCCGGCGATCTCCCAGGCGATCAATCTCTCGATGCCTTCGGCTCGCTGCAATTCGATGGCGAGCCTCTGAAGGAGCGCCTCGAGCTGTTGGGTCATGCGCGCGCCACACTCGAGATCGCCGTCGACCGGCCAGCGGCCGTGGTGACCGCGAGGCTCATCGATGTGGCGGCCGACGGCCGCGCCACGCTGGTGGCGCGGGGCTTTCTCAATCTCTCGCAGCGTGAGAGCCGTGAGAATCCGTCAGCCGTCGTGCCGGGTGAGACTTACCGTGTCAGCGTGCAGATGACCGGGACGGCTTATGCGTTTCCCGCCGGCCATCGGGTGAGGCTGGCTCTCTCGACGGCGTACTGGCCCGTCATCTGGCCGTCTCCGGAGACAGTCAGACTGTCCGTATTCACGGGCTCCTCAGCACTCGAGCTGCCGGTGCGGCGACCGCAGGCTGCCGATGCGCACGTGCCGCCCCTGCCGCCGCCCGAGGCGGCGCCGCCGTCGGGCGTGACCCTGCTGCGGGCGGGACGGCTCGAGCGCTCCGTGACACTCGATCAGCTGAGCGGGGAGGTGACGCACCGGCTCTTCATCGACGGCGGTACCTTCGGCCCCTGGGGGAAGCTGCTCCTCGAGGGTCCTGGAATGGAAATGAGCCACGTCTACGAGCGCCTCTATGCCATTCGGCCGGATGACCCGCTCTCGGCGCGTGCGGTGATGATCCAGAGCGCCGAGCTCGGACGCGGCGCCTGGCAGGTGAGAATCGACACTCGCGCCGAGATGACCTCCACCCGCGGGACATTCGAGCTCGAGGCCTGGGTCGAGGCGCGCGAGGGCTCGGAGGTCTTGTGCCGAAGGGAGTGGAAAGCGAGTATTCCGCGAACCGATGTCTAGGTGCTGCGGTGATACTCGATGAGCTCGGCAAGCCGTAAGCCCGGGGACAAGGATGGCGGCTGGACGGGCAATCAGGGGCTGTTCCGGGCGATCCTCGCCGGCCCCGGGCATTCGCTCGCGGATGCCTTCGCGAGCCTCGAGCGCACGCCCCACGTGGAGCGGATCCTGCGCCACCCGACGCGGGACCTGTTCGGGGCGCGCGTGAGCCTGCCGCCGGAGGAGGGCGAAGGCTACTGGGAGTTCACGCGCATCCACGGTGAGATCTACGTCATCGTGGCCAACTTCACCTACAAGGACCCGAGGGTCGAGCTGGTGCCCGGCGACGGGCTGGTGCAGTTCAGCTTCAAGATCTCGGGCGACATGGCGCTGGCGGTGAGCCGCACCGAGCCGGTGCGCTGGAACCGGCCGTCGCTTCTGGTGTGGGCACAGCCCAAGGGCCTGGACATCAGCGAGTGGACCGCGCCCCGGGCGCGCGAGCAGTTCATCATCGTCAGCATGCGGCCGGAGTTCCTGGCGCAGACCTTCCTGCCCTCCGGAGCGGAGATACCGGAGCGGTTGAAGGGATTCGCCGCCGCCATCGGCGAGAAAGTCAACTACTGCCAGTATCCGCTTTCCACGCAGGCGTTCGAGGCGGCGACGCGGCTCATCAGCAGCTCCCTCACCGGACCGCTCGGCCTCGTCTACACCGAAGCGCTCACACTCGAGCTGATCTGCAATGCGGTTGCGACCCTCTCGTCACTGACGGGAGCGCCTGCGGAGGAGTACAGCGACCGCGAGCTACGGTGCCTGCATGCGGCGCGAGCCGTACTGATGCGGCAGCTCGCCCCGGCGCCGACGATCGGCAACCTCGCCCGCTCGGTCGGCATGTCGAAGTCGACCCTCACCAAGGGCTTCAAGGCCGTGTTCGGCGAGACGATCTTCGACTTCAGCCTGCGCTGCCGCATGCGCCATGCGCTCACGCTGATGCGCGACCAGGGGCGCTCGGTCGAGCAGGCCGGAGAGGCGATCGGCTATGCACACCCGACCTCCTTCACGACGGCATTCCGCCGCCATTTCGGCATGCGCCCCATCGATGTGAGGCGCGCTAAATCCCGCTAGGGTTTGCCGCCAGGCACAGGGACGTGCCCCGCCGCCGCAGGTGGCGCTTCATACAAGTCCCGCAGCATGGCCCGGCTGACCACGCGCGATTACAAGCGGTCCTCCCGCGGCTCGAGCGCCGCGAAGCTGAAGGAGTTCGGCCTCGGCGTCGTCGTCGGCGCCGTGCTCGCCAGTGCCGGGTTTCTGATCGCGGGCGCACACGCGCGCCATCGCGCCGCCGCACCTGCGCACGCGCGTTCAGGCGCCGATTCGCAGGAGGCCGCTCCGCACGCGCCGGCGCCCGATGACACCTCGTCCAACAGTCCCGACGATGCGACTTCCGGCTCGGACTCATCGCCGCATTCCGCGTCGGCACACGCGGGCGCGCAGGCTCCGCAGTACGACTTCTATCGGATGCTGCCGCGCTTCAAGGTCC
>DATAXF010000005.1:0-10120 GCA_036273095.1 Steroidobacteraceae bacterium
GCCGGATGAGAATTACTGGGGATTTCTCACCGCCATCGTGGAGGTGGCGATTGCCCGGCGCCATCTGCCGGATCGCGGCATCTGGGAGGTCCGGTCGCGGCCGATGCACTTCGTCCACTCCAAGGTCATGTGCTGGGCGGCCCTTGCCGGCGGCATCGCCCTCGCCGAACGCTACGGCTTGCCGGCGCCGCTCGACCGCTGGCGTCAGGAGTGCGAGGGCATGCGCGCCGAGATCGAGAAGCGCGGGTACGACCGCAAGCGGGGTATCTTCGTCCGCAGCTACGGCAGCAAGGACCTGGATGCGGCGCTGCTGCTGCTGCCCGCCGTCGATTTCGTGGACTGGAACGATGAGCGCATGGTCCGCACGACCGAGGCGATCCGCAGCGATCTGTGTCGCGGCGGGCTGGTGCGGCGATACGACGCCAACGATGGGCTGCCAGGCGACGAGGGTGTGTTCGTCGCCTGCACGTTCTGGCTGGCCGAGTGTCTCGCGCACCAACACCGGCTCGCGGAGGCGCGGCAGGCATTCGAGCGGGCGTGCCGCTGCGCCAACGATCTCGGTCTCTTCGCCGAGGAATTCGACCCCAAGCGCGGCCACATGTTGGGGAACTTTCCCCAGGGACTGACCCATCTGGCGCATGTGTCGGCTGCGTTGGCGCTCGGGCAGCCGCAGAAGAAGCCGAGGTCGCGCTCGGGTTAGGCACCGCGGCACGACGGTTGCGCGGCAACCGGTATGCTCAACATTTCGGCTTGGCTCGGCGGTTGCGCCGGGCAGATCTGGGCATTGATCAAGGATGCGGCCACGGGCTGGAGCGCGCATCGCGCATCCCGCATCGGCGCGGCGCTCGCGTTCTACACCGTCTTCTCACTGGGGCCGATTCTGCTGCTCGCCGTGGTGGTGGCGGGTTTCTTCTTCGGGGAGAGTGCCGCGCGGGGCGAGATCCATCAGCAGATCAGCACCCTGATCGGCGCGAAAGAGGCCGCCGAGGTGCAGATGCTGCTGGCGCGGGCGCATCGCCCGGAGGCGGGGCTCCTGGCCACGACCATCAGTGTCGTCACCCTATTGTTCAGCGCCGATATAGCTCTGGTGGAGCTGAAAGCCGGCCTCGACGAGATCTGGAGCGTGCCCGGTCAGACGCGGCGCTGGTACTGGGATTACCTGCAGACCCGGCTGCTGACGATCGCGCTGATCCTCTCGCTCGGCTTCCTGCTGCTCGCGTCCCTGCTCTTCAGCGCGGCGCTGGGGGCGCTCGAGGCGCTGTCGCGCGGCATCTTCATCGTCGGCGTGGTCCTGCGCTCGACGAGCTCGCTGATCTCCTTCGGCCTGGCGGTGCTGCTCTTTGCGACCGTGTACAAGGTGCTGCCGAGCGTGCGGCTCGCCTGGAAGGATGTCGCCACAGGGGCGCTGATCACGGCGGTGCTGTTCACGGTGGGCAAGTATGCGATCGGGCTGTATCTGGGCAGCAGCTCCGTCGCCTCGACGTACGGCGCGGCGGGATCGGTCATCGTGGTGCTGCTATGGGTGTACTACTCCGCGCAGGTATTCCTGTTCGGCGCGGAGCTCACCCGAGGATATGCCTGCCGCTTCGGCTCGCGCCGGGGCATGACCGGGCCCATGTGCCCGGAGCAGAACTGAACAACGCGCGACGATCGACCATCCGATGCCGATCCGGTTCAACGCCTTGCCTTCTTGACGTTCTTGCTCGACGGGTTCGTCAGAATGGCGCTCGTAATGAAGTGCAAGAGATGGTCCACCCGTGGCGCGAATGCAGGTTGGCCGTCGAGCCAGCCGAGCGCCGACATCAGGGCGAACAGGTCGGCCCCATCCATATCGGCGCGCGCCGTCCCCTCGAGCTGAGCACGGTGCAGCAGTCGCGCGCCCGCTGCGTGCACCGCTGTGCATGTAGCGTAAAGCGCGGATTCCGGGTGCTCGTGCGCGCTCGCCATCAAGGCGACGACGCCGCTATAGCTTTGGACGAATTCCACCCCTTCGCGAAACCAGGACACAAGTGCTTCGTCAGGTGTTTTCGACGCTTCGAGTTTGCCTGCCTTCTCCGTCAGTGCGTCCAGGTTCGTACGCAGCAATGCCTCGAACAAGGCTTCTCGCGTCGGGAAATGACGCAGTAGTGTCGCCAATCCGACATCGGCCCGGCGGGCGATGTCTCGCATAGAGGCATCCGCACCATCCTCGGCGACGACGTCACGGGCGACGGCAAGTAGATGGCTGTAATTCTTTCTGGCGTCGGCTCTCATGGATTCCCTTGACAAGTGGATCAGTGATCCATATTATTTGGACCAGTGAGCCATTTTATATGGATCGGTGATCCAAAAGATACAGCGTCCTTGCGCCAATGGGAACCGGGACACTGTCCAACACGACGACGAGGTGAAAAATCATGGGAAAGCTGGACGGTAAGGTTGCAGTCATCACGGGCGGCTCGAGCGGTATGGCGCTGGCGACCGCAAAGCGGTTCGTTGAAGAGGGCGCATACGTTTTCATCACGGGCCGGAGGCAGGAGGCGCTCGATGAGGCAGTCAAGCTGATTGGTCGGAACGTGACCGGCGTGCGCGCCGACTCCGCCAAACTGGCGGACCTCGACCGGCTCTACGAGAAGGTGAAATCCGAAAAGGGTCACATCGACATCCTCTTCGCCAGCGCCGGCGGCGGAGACGTCACCACGCCGATCGGGGCTTACTCGGAGAAGGTGGTTGACGACATGCTCAATCTCAACGTCCGCGGCACGCTGTTCACCGTCCAAAAAGCGCTGCCCCTCCTGCGCGACGGCAGCTCGATCATTCTCAACGCCTCGAATGCACACCTCAAGGGATACGCAGGAGCAAGCGTGTACGCGGCTGCCAAGGCGGCGGTGAGGTCGTTCGCGCGAAGCTGGGCGAACGATTTGAAGGACCGAAAAATCCGGGTGAACAGCATCAGTCCGGGAGCGATCGGCGACACGGCTGCATTCGCCGCAATCCCCAAAGAGACGACGGACTTCTTCGTCTCGCTGGTTCCGATGGGACGCATGGGGCGTTCTGACGAGATCGCGGCTGCGGTGCTCTATCTCGCCTCGGACGAGAGTCGCTTCACGACGGCCATCGATCTCGTCGTCGATGGTGGCATGTCGCAGGTCTGACCCCGGCGCGGCCGCCCGAGGCGTTGGCGCCGCAGGCTCTGGCGATTGGACCCAAGGTCGTCGCCAAGTCGCTGCGGGATGCACTCGAGGCCGACACGATCACCTGATTGCGGCCACTCTGGCTACCGATCCGATCGTCGAGGGGGGCCACCGGGTCGTCTTTCTATCGAGCGACGACGAGGGCGCGAACGCTCCCGTGGAAGCCTTGGCCAAACAACTCGGGTTCGCACCCGTAAAGTTGGGAAAGCTCAACGAGGGTGGCGCGCTGGTGCACGCACGGAAAGCGTGCATGTCGAAGCGGCGCAGGCGCGGGGCGGTCGCGTCTAACTGTTTGATTTTATTGGAATGGCGCGCCCGACTGGATTCGAACCAGCGACCTGCAGCTTCGGAGGCTGCCACTCTATCCAACTGAGCTACGGGCGCGCTGCCCGGGTGGGGATCGGAAATAATACGCGGATGTATCGCCTGGCGCCATTTACGAAGGCGCCAGGCGAACAGCTATACTGCGCGCCTCGTGTCGCAGGTCCCGTGTGAGGCGTCGGTGAGCAAGCAGGACACCCATTTCATCAACATGTTCAGCCTGGTGATCGGCGCGCTGGTCGCCCTCGCCATCGTCTTCTTCGTCGCGGCGCGTGCAATTGGTGCCGCCACGCAGGACAAGGCGGTGCTGAGCGGGCAGGACTATTACAAGAGCGTCGCAGCTCGCGTCGCGCCTCTCGAGCAGGAGGCAGTGGCGGGGCAGAACAATGCTGCCCTGGCGATCAAGCCGATGGCGGGCGCCACGGCGCAGGCCGGCGGCGGTTCCTCGGGGCTCGCCATGCCGACCAGCGGCAAGGATCTCTTCGACCAGACCTGCAGCGCCTGCCATGGCGCCGGCATCGCTGGTGCGCCGAAGGCGGGTGACAAGGCGGCCTGGGCGTCCCACATCTCCAAGGGCCTGCCAACCCTCTACGATCACGCGCTGCACGGCTTCACCGGGGACACCGGCACCATGCCCGCCAAGGGCGGTCGTACCGACGTACCGGATGCCATGGTGGAGCAGGCCGTGAATTACATGGTCTCGCTGGTCAGCCCGGCGATGGTCAGCGGCAAGAAGAAGTAACCCGCTGCCGGTCGAGGCAGCGCAGCATCACCGCCTCGCCGACGTCGATGTCGGCGATGGCCTCCCTGGAGTCGAGATCCGCGATCGTGCGGGCCAGCTTGAGGATGCGCTGGCGCGTGCGGCCGGAGAAGCGCAATTGCCTCATCGTGCGGTCGAGCAACGTACGGGCGCGCGGCTGCAGGTTGCAGTAGCGATCCACCTGGGCATCGGTCAGCCGTGCGT
Organism: Steroidobacteraceae bacterium; assembly: GCA_036273095.1. Taxonomy (GTDB): domain Bacteria; phylum Pseudomonadota; class Gammaproteobacteria; order Steroidobacterales; family Steroidobacteraceae; genus 13-2-20CM-66-19. The sequence continues at coordinate 4,459 of DATAXF010000005.1, forward strand.
TGCAACGGCCTTGTCGCACGAGCTGCAATGCCCGGACGGTGGCTACCCGCGCCGCGAGAGCGGCGCTCGGGTCGCCTCTGCCGACACCATCCTCGAAATCGCCGACCTCGACCCGCGGGACCTGCACGTGCATATCGAGCCGGTCGAGGAGAGGGCCGGAGATGCGGGCACGATAGCGCTGCGTCTGAGCCGGCGTGCAACGGCAGTTTCCGGCCGGATCCCCAAGATGACCGCAGGGGCAGGGGTTCATCGCCGCGATCAGTTGGAACTCCGCCGGATAGTCGGCGTGCGCCGCGGCGCGGGCGACTCTCACGATGCCGGCCTCCAGCGGCTCCCGCAGCGCCTCGAGGACCTGGCGATCGAACTCCGGCAGCTCATCGAGAAAGAGCACCCCATGGTGCGCGAGGCTGATTTCACCGGGGCGTGCATGCGAGCCGCCGCCGACCAGGGACACCGCCGAGGCTGTGTGATGCGGCGAGCGGAACGGCCGGCGGGCGAAGCCGCTCATGTTGAAACCGGGAGAGCTGACCGAGGCGATCGCGGCGCAATCCAGCGCTTCACCCGCCGCAAGCGGCGGCAGGAGGCCCGGCAGCCGTTGCGCCAACATGCTCTTGCCGCAGCCCGGCGGGCCGATCATGAGGAGACTGTGAGAGCCGGCGGCGGCGATGAGCAGAGCCCGCTTGGCCTGGAACTGTCCTCTGACATCGATGAGGTCCGGCTCCGCGCCCAAGTGCGGCGCGGCCTGCGCGGGCCGCGTTGGCGCGTGCAGCGGCAGTGGCGTTTCACCGGACAGGTGTTGGCAGACCTCGGTCAAATGTGATGCTGCCCGGACGGGTGTGGTTGCGGCGATGAGGGCCTCATCGGCATTGGCGGCGGGGACGATCAGCTCGTGCCCGTCGCGGCTCGCGTGCGCGGCCGCGAGCAGGATGCCGCGCACGGATTTGATTTCTCCTCCGAGTCCCAGCTCGCCGTAGAGCTCACACGGCGGCGTACGGCCGTGCCACGTCAGACGAAGCTGCCCGGAGGCAATCAGAATGCCGAGAGCGATGGGCAGCTCGAACCGGCCGCCCTCCTTCGGGATCTCCGCGGGCGCGAGATTCACCACGATCCGGCCGGCGGGATACTCGAAGCCGCTGGAGAGCAGCGCCGCCTGCACACGGTCGCGACTCTCCCGCACGACGGTGGCGGGCAGCCCGACCAGGTGGAAAGCAGGCAGCCCGCTCGTTACTGCGACCTCGACGTGCACCAGCGGCGCTTCGAGACCCACCTGCGCCCGGCAGGACAGGGTGGCGACAACCGGCGGCGGCATGGTTCATCCGTGAGCAAGAGACGGCCCGACGAGCTGTCAGTTCGGGTGCGGGTCCGCTCCGGGAGCCGACGCGCCTTCCAGCGCCAGCAGACGCGCCTCGAGCTCCGCCAGTCGGGCACGCGTACGCTCCAGCACACGGGTCTGCGTGTCGAACTCGTCCCGCGTCACCAGGTCGAGCTTGCCCAAGCTCGAGCGCAGCACGGCGCGGAAGTTGGTTTCGAGGTCCTTCTGCATCGTGCGCAGCGCCGGCGGAACGCCGTCGAGCAGCCGGCGGGCGATCTCATCGATCCGGAAGTTGTCCATCATCTGTTACCTCCAAGGGCGACGCCCCTCGATGGGGCGAGGGCTGCGACACGCAGCACCAAAAGAGTGCGCGCGCGGGCCTGTTGCCGCGCAAGCTTTGGATATTACAGGCAAATGGCGATGGCATGGATTCTGCACCCTGTCTGCCCATTTCAGCAGCTTACGCGCGCGAGGACCGGTCGGGCAGCCGCCATTTGTGGCCCGATCGCCGCGAAACGCGCTCAAAGACTCGAGAACCGCCCGGGAGACTACATGCGCACCGCACCGATCCTCTTCAAAGCGATCCGTCGAATGACGGGCGTCGCAGCCCTCGCGACCTTCGTACCGACGTTGGCCTGGGCGGCCGGCGCGGCGCCGCCGACACCCGACAAGGGAGACATGGCCTGGATGCTGACCTCCACGGCCCTGGTGCTGCTGATGTCAGTTCCGGCGTTGGGTCTGTTCTACGGCGGCCTGGTCCGCACCAAGAACATGCTCTCGGTGCTGATGCAGGTATTCGTGGGCTTCTCGCTCATCACCGTCCTGTGGTGCATCTACGGCTACTCATTGGCCTTCACCGCGGGCAACGAGTTCATCGGCGGCCTGAGCCGGCTGTTTCTGTCAGGCACCTTCAATCCGGCGACCGGGGCATTCTCCAACATCGGCACCTTCGACAAGGGCGTGGTGCTGAATGAGCTGGTGTACGTCGGCTTCCAGGCGACCTTCGCCGCCATCACCTGCTGCCTGATTCTCGGCTCGCTGGTCGAGCGGGTGAAATTCTCCGCCATCCTGCTGTTCCTGGCGTTCTGGTTCACCTTCTGCTACTGCCCGGTGGCACACATGGTGTGGTACGTGCCGGGCCTCGACACCAACCCCGCCGACCATCCCGTGGGCGGCCTGTTGGCGAACTGGGGCGCGCTCGATTTCGCGGGTGGTACCGTGGTGCACATCAACGCCGGTGTCGCCGGCCTGGTCGGCGCCGTCATCCTCGGCAAGCGCATCGGCCTGGGCAAGGAGCCCATGCCGCCCCACAGCCTCACCATGACCATGATCGGCGCCTCGCTGCTGTGGTTCGGATGGTTCGGGTTCAACGCCGGCTCCGCTCTAGAGGCCAATGGCGTCGCGGGCCTCGCCTTCATGAACACCTATCTCGCCACCGCCCTGGCGGTGCTCACCTGGATGGGCACGGAATGGATCGTGAAGGGCAAGCCCTCCATGCTGGGCGCAGCCTCCGGTGCCGTGGCGGGTCTGGTCGCCATCACGCCTGCGGCCGGCAACGTCGGCATCCCGGGCGCGTTCGTGATCGGCGCCGGCGTCGGCCCGCTGTGCTTCTGGGGTGTCACCGGCCTCAAGAAAATGATCCGCACCGATGATGCGCTGGATGTGTTTGGCGTACACGCGCTCGGGGGCATCTTCGGCGCACTGACCACCGGTATCTTCAACGATCCCGCGCTCGGCGGACCCGGTGGCAGCGCCTATCCCGGCATCTGGGCCCAATTCATCATTCAGGCCAAAGCGGTAGCCATCGTGATCGTATGGACCGCCATCGTCGCCGCTATCGGCTTCCAGTTGGTCAAGTGGACCATCGGCCTGCGCGTTGGCGAGGACGAAGAGCGCGAGGGCCTGGACATTGCCGTCCACGGCGAGCGTGCCTACGACATGTAATCTCCCTTGTGTGACCGAGTTCAAAGGTCCGGGCACCCCCAAGGGTGGAGAATGGGGGTGCTCCGGGGAGTAAGGTCATGTCACGATCCACCGTCCTGCTGCTGGCCACTTCGATGGCCGTCCTTCTGGGCGCGGCCGGCGCTGCGCGCGCCGACACCGTCTATGAATGGACCGACGCACACGGCCAGGTGCACTACACCGACCAGTGGGTGCCCGGCGCCAAGCTCGTCACCACCGATGCCGGCCACCGGCCGGTGAACTCTGGCGCCATGCAAGGCATCCAGAAACAGAGCACCGCCGCCTCCGGCGCTCTCAAGCAGCAGCAGGAGGCCCAGGCCGTGCAGGACGACGAGGCCAAGGCTCGTGCCTCCCGGTGCACGCAGGACAAGCAGGACTACCAGAAGCTGATCGAGTCGCGCCGCATCTTTACGACCGACAAGAGCGGTCAGCGCACATACCTCTCGGATGCGGATGCCGACGCCCTGCGGCTCAAGGCCCGCCAGGCCATGGATGCCGACTGCGGCAGCGGCAGCTAGCTGATCCGTTCCGAAACGGCCGCTCTCACACTATAGTGGCGCCCCAAGGGCGGCCTCGGGCCGCTCAATCATTTGCTTTCGCACTGCACACATGAACAAAGTCGGCTTTGTGGGACTCGGGGCCATGGGCACTCACATGGCCCGAAATCTACATCGCGCCGGCCTGCTCAGCGCCGTCTGGAACCGCACGGCGGAGAAGGCGCGCTCGCTGGCTGGCGAGCTCGGCGTCGCGGCGCCTGCAACGCTCGCGGAACTGGCGGCCGCGGTCGATGCAGTCGTGCTCTGCGTCTCGGCGGACAGTGATGTGCTGGATGTGGTGGGCGCGCTCGCTCCGAAGTTGGCCTCCGGTAGCCTGGTGATCGACTGCTCGACCATCGCGGCGGACACGGCGCGCAAGGCCGCCGACCTCCTGGGCAAGCAGGGCGTGGAGTTTCTGGACAGTCCGGTGAGCGGCGGGGTCGAAGGGGCGCGCGAGGGAACGCTGGCCGTCATGGTTGGCGGCACCAATGAGGCTTTCGAGCGCGCCAGACCGGTGCTTGCCGCCATGGGCCGGACCGTCGCCCATTTTGGCCCTACCGGCAGCGGCCAGGCGGCGAAGGCAACCAACCAGATCATGTGCGCCGGTATCATCGAGACCGTCTCCGAGGCGATGGCATTCGCGCGCGCCCAGGGGCTGCCCCTGGATACGCTGATCGAGACCCTCGGCAAGGGCGCCGGCTCCAGCTGGTACTTCGTGCACCGTGCACCCAACATGGCTCGCGGCAGCTACCCGGCGGGGTTTCGGGTGCGCCTGCACGTCAAGGACCTGACAATCTGCCGTGACATGGCGGCGCGTTTCGGCGTTGCGCTGCCGGTAGTGGAGCGGATGCTGAGCGAGTACGCCGAGCTCATCTCGCGCGGCTACGGCGACGAGGACATTTCCTCCGCGTTCCGCCTCAAAGCGGAGCTCTTCGAGCCCTCACGAGGACGCGCTCCATCCGCCTGACCCGAAGCGCGATCGTACGGCAGGCGCTGCGCAGCGGCGCGGAGTCTTTCTACCTCCCCGATTTCTGTACCTCACGCGCGGCGCTCGCGATCGTGCTCATCGTCGAGCTGACCGCCATCCTGCTCGCGCTCGCGCGCCAGGGCGGCATGCATGGCGCGGCGCGCGACTTCTGGGCGGATCTCGCGCGCACCTCGCTGTTCCTGCTGTGGGTGGGGCTGATATGCGCGGCGCTTCTGTGCTGGACCCGCAGGTCGCTGGAGCGGTTGACCGTCGCCCGCGGCTCGGCGGCCGTGCTGGTATTGCTCACGGCCACCATTGCCGCCATCTCGGCCGCCGCATATCTCATCGGCCGCAGCCAGCTCGCCATCGGCGCCGGCGCGGCCGCGTTCTTTCCGGCGGCTCTGCCGCCGTTCGTGCTGCGCAACGTGGCCATCGGCTTCTTGATCATCGCGGTCGCGCTGCGGTACTTCTACGTCACGCATCAGTGGCGGCGTAACATTGAGATGCGCGCTGCCGCGCAGGTGCATGCGCTGCAGGCGCGCATCCGCCCGCATTTCCTCTTCAACAGCATGAACACGATCGCCTCGCTCACCCGCTCCGATCCGGTGCTCGCCGAGCAGGCGGTGCAGGATCTCGCCGACCTCTTCCGCGCCTCCTTGAGCGATCAGCGCCAGACCATCACGCTCGCGGAGGAGCTCGAGGTGGCGCACACCTATCAGCGCATCGAGGAGCTGCGCCTCGGTCCACGGCTGCGCGTGCAGTGGGATGTCGAGAGATTGCCGGCGGACGCGCGTGTCCCAGGGCTGCTGCTGCAGCCGCTGCTCGAGAACGCGATTTATCATGGCATCGAGCCCCGGCCGGAAGGCGGCACGGTCGGCATCGTGG
>DATAXF010000006.1:0-7704 GCA_036273095.1 Steroidobacteraceae bacterium
CGTCGCTGCCGCATCGGGCGGCTGCCGGCCGTCCTTCCATACCAGCTCGAACTCCGCGGTCTCGACGTCGTGGATCTTGCCCCGGTTGTGGGCGACCCGGCTGACCTCCAGCCAGTTGCCCTCGCAATCGACCATGCGCCACCACGCCAGATTGTCGACGGCCGTGCCCCAAAGGACAGCCTTTTTGCCGCCGGCATTCATCGCGATGTTGCCGCCGATGCAGGATGCATCGGCGGATGTGGGATCGACGGCGAAGACCAGACCGTTCTTCTCCGCTGCAGCGGCCACGCGGCGCGTTACGACGCCGGCCTCGGAGAAGATCGTAGGCACGGGCTCCGCCAGCCCGGGCAGCCCCAGGCTCTCGATCGTTCCCAGGCGCTCGAGCTTCTCGGTGTTGATCACAGCCGAGAGGGGTGTCAGGGGAATGGCGCCGCCGGTGTAGCCGGTACCGCCGCCCCGCGGAATGATGGTGAGCCCGAGCTCGATGCAGCCGCGTACGAGGTCTGGGATCTCCGCTTCCGTGTCCGGCATCAGCACCACGAAGGGATACTCGACGCGCCAGTCGGTCGCGTCGGTGACGTGGGAGACGCGAGCGTACGCATCGAAGCGGATGTTGTCCTTCCGGGTACGGCGTCCGAGCACACGCGTCGCCCTGCGACGCAGCGCCGCCCAAGTATCGAAGTCGCCCTCAAAACTACGTACCGCTTCCCGCGCCGCTGTCAGAAGTTCCCCGACGCGCTCGTAACGCTGACGGTCACCGGGGTCGCGGCGGCGGTCGATCTCGGTCAGCCGGTGGTGCAGCGCCTCCACCAGGAGGCGTCGCCGGCGCGCGTTCTCGAGCAGGTCCTCCTGAAGGTAGGGATTGCGTCGCACCACCCAGATGTCGCCCAGGACCTCGTAGAGCATGCGCGCAGAGCGGCCGGTACGCCGCTCGCTGCGCAACTCCTCGATCAGTGCCCAGTGCCGCGCTCCGAGCAGTCGGATCGCGATCTCGCGATCGGAGAAGGACGTGTAATTGTAGGGAATCTCACGCAGGCGCGCCGACGGCTCGCGCTCGCGCGCCGGCTCGAGCGGCAACTCTTCCTGCGAAGATATAGCGTTCATTTACCTTTTCTACTGCATAGCGGGCCAGGGCCGCTCCCTGGCCCGCGGTAATCGTGTAGGGTCTCGCGGAAATCGTCTCGACGATTTCCGCCAATTAAGGCAGATCTGTGTTGCCCATCAGGTAGCGGTCGCATTCCCTTGCGGCGCCCCGGCCTTCGTTGATCGCCCATACCACCAGGCTCTGTCCGCGGCGGCAGTCGCCCGCGGCGAAGACGCCCTTGACGTTGGTCGCGTAGACGCCGTGCTCGGCCTGTATGTTCGAGCGGGCGTCGGTATGCACGCCGAGCTCGGCAAGCAGCGGCTGCTCCGGTCCGGTGAAGCCCATCGCCAGGAGCACCAGATCCGCTGGAATCTCGCGCTGGCTGCCTGCCACGTCGACGGGCGCGAAGCGGCCGCCGGCGTCCTGTTGCCAGGCTACCTCGATCGTGCTGAGGGAGCGCACGCCCCCTTCGGCATCGCCGTTCAAGCGCTTGACCGTCGTGACGTACACGCGCGGGTCCGAGCCGAATTTCGTGGCCGCCTCTTCCTGCCCATAGTCCAGCTTGTAGACCTTGGGCCACTCCGGCCACGGATTGTCGGCCGCGCGGTCCATCGGGGGCCGCGCCATTATTTCGATCTGCGTCAGGCTCTTGCAGCCCTGGCGCATGGCGGTGGCAACGCAGTCGGTACCGGTATCGCCGCCACCCACCACGACGACGTGTTTGTCACGTGCGTGGAGAGGGGTGTGATCCGGACCGCCGTTGAGCAGCGCCTTGGTGCTTGCCGTCAGGTAGTCCATGGCGAAGTGCACGCCCCGGAGCTTGCGGTTCTCGACAGTCAGGTCCCGCGCCTGCGTGGCGCCAGTGCATACGACAATGGCGTCGAAGTCCTTGAGGAGGAGCATAGGCTCGACATTCTCGCCGACGTTGGCATTGCATACGAACTTGACGCCTTCCTGCTGCAGCAGCTCGATGCGCCGCAGCACGACATCCTTCTTGTCGAGCTTCATGTTTGGGATGCCATACATCAGCAGTCCCCCGGGACGGTCCTCGCGCTCGAGCACCGTCACCAGATGGCCGGCACGATTCAACTGCGCGGCCGCGGCAAGACCCGCCGGACCGGAGCCGATGACCGCCACCCGCTTGCCCGAGCGCGCGGCGGGCGGCTCGGGCGCGATCCAGCCCTGCTCCCATCCCTTGTCGACGATTGCGTTCTCGACGCTCTTGATGGTCACGGGCGGGGCGTTGATGCCGAGCACGCACGAGCCCTCGCACGGCGCCGGACACACGCGGCCGGTGAACTCGGGGAAGTTGTTGGTCTTGTGCAGCCGCTCGAGCGCTTCGCGCCAGAGTCCGCGGTAGACCAGGTCATTCCATTCCGGGATGAGGTTGTTCACCGGGCAGCCCGAGGCCATGCCCGAGATCAGCCTGCCCGTGTGGCAGAACGGCACACCGCAATCCATGCAGCGGGCGGCCTGGTTGCGCAGGCGCTTCTCGTCCATGTGATGATGGAACTCCTTCCAGTCGCGCACGCGCTCGACGGGCGTGCGGTCCACGGGGAGCTCGCGCAGATATTCGATGAAACCAGTTGGCTTGCCCACGGTGTTCGCGTCTCGTCAATTTCCGCCGACGCGCGCGAGGTCGCGCGCGTTCTCTTCGAAGGCCACCATGATGGCCTCATCGCCGGTCAGGCCCTGCGCGTGCGCCCGCTTGAGCGAGGCGACGGCGCGCTTGAAGTCCTTGGGCACCACGGCGACGAACTTCGGGAGCAGCCGCTCCCAGCTCTCGAGCACGTAGCGCGCTCGCTCGCTTCCGGTGAGATCCCGATGGCGCTCGATCATCCCGCGCATGCGCGCGATCTCCTCCGGATCCTCCACGCGCTCGATGCCCACCATCTGTGGGTTCACCCGGGGCGCGAAATCGCCGGCCTCGTCGAGCACGTAGGCGATCCCGCCCGACATGCCGGCGCCGAAGTTGCGCCCGGCCGGGCCGAGCACCACCACGCGGCCGCCCGTCATGTACTCGCAGCCATGGTCGCCAACTGCCTCCACGACCGCATCGGCGCCGCTGTTACGCACTGCAAAGCGCTCACCCGCCATGCCGCAGATGTAGGCCTCGCCGCTGGTCGCGCCGTAGAGCCCGACGTTACCGACGATGATGTTTTCCTCCGGCGCGAACGGCGAGCCCGCCGGCGGATAGACCACGATCCTACCGCCGGAGAGGCCCTTGCCGAGGTGGTCATTGGCGTCGCCTTCGAGTACGAACGTCATGCCGCGGGGCATGAATGCCCCAAAGCTCTGTCCGGCCGAGCCCTTGAAGCCGATCCGAATGGTGTCATGCGGTAAGCCCGCCGGGCCGTACTTGCGTGTGATCTCGCTGCCGGTGATGGTGCCGACGACCCGGTTGACGTTGCGGATCGGCAGCTCGGCGCGGACCGGCTCGCCGCGCTCGATGGCCGGGCGGCAGATCGCGAGCAGCGTCGTCACGTCCAGGGACTTCTCCAGGCCGTGATCCTGCTCGATCTGGCGGAAGCGGCCGACCTCGGCGCCGACATCCGGCTGGTAGAGGATGTTGCTGAAGTCGAAGCCCTTGGCCTTCCAGTGATCCACGGCTTTCCTCGGGCTCAGCCGATCGACCCGTCCGATCATCTCTTCCACGGTATGGAAGCCGAGCTGCGCCATGATCTCGCGCATGTCCTGTGCGATGAAGCGCATGAAGTTGATCACGTGCTCCGGCTTGCCGGTGAACTTCTCCCGCAGTCGCGGATCTTGGGTCGCGACACCCGCCGGACAGGTGTTGAGATGGCAGACGCGCATCATGATGCAGCCGACCGCTACCAGCGGCGCCGTCGCGAACCCGAATTCCTCCGCTCCGAGGAGGGCCGCAATGACGACGTCGCGGCCGGTCTTCAACTGACCGTCCGCCTCCACGGCGATGCGGCTGCGGAGGTTGTTGAGAACCAGAGTCTGATGCGTTTCCGCGACCCCAAGCTCCCACGGCAGGCCCGCGTGCGCGATCGAAGTTTGCGGTGAGGCGCCGGTTCCGCCGTCATGCCCGCTGATCAATACGACGTCCGCGTGCGCCTTGGCAACGCCTGCGGCGATCGTGCCGACGCCGACCTCCGATACCAGCTTGACGCTGATGCGGGCATCGCGGTTCGCATTCTTCAGGTCATGGATCAGCTCTGCCAGATCCTCGATGGAGTAGATGTCATGATGCGGGGGAGGGGAGATGAGGCCGACTCCCGCCGTCGTGTGTCGCGTCTTGGCGATCCAGGGATACACCTTCGTGCCCGGCAGCTGGCCGCCCTCGCCGGGCTTCGCGCCCTGGGCCATCTTGATCTGCAGCTCACGCGCGTTCACCAGGTACTGACTGGTGACGCCGAAGCGGCCCGAGGCCACCTGCTTGATGGCGCTGTTCTTCGAGTCGCCGTTCGGCAGCGGCTGATAGCGCTCGGGATCCTCGCCCCCCTCGCCGGTGTTGCTCTTGCCGCCGATGCGGTTCATGGCGATGGCGAGCGTCTCGTGCGCCTCGCTGCTGATGGAGCCATACGACATGGCACCGGTCTTGAAGCGCCTGACGATGCTGTCGACCGACTCGACCTCCTCCAGCGGCACGGGCTCCGATGGGGCGAACTCCAGTAGCCCCCGCAGCGTCGCGAGCGTCTTCGACTGCTCGTCGATCAGCTTCGCGTACGACTTGTACGTGGGATAGCTGCCCGTGCGCACGGCCTTCTGCAGGCGATGGATCGACTCCGGGTTGAACAGATGATATTCGCCTTCGGCCCGCCACTGGTACATGCCGCCCGTCTCGAGCGCGTGCTCCTTGCTCGCGCGCGCCGGGAATGCGGCCCGGTGACGCATCAGCACCTCCTGCGCGATGGTCTCCATGCCGATGCCACCGATGCGCGAGGACGTCCAGGTGAAGTACTGATCGATGACGTCCTGGCGCAGGCCCACGGCCTCGAACACCTGCGCGCCGTGATAGCTCTGGATGGCGGAGATGCCCATTTTCGACATCACCTTGATGACGCCCTTGGTCGCAGCCTTGACGAAGTTCTTGCAGGCGAGCTTGGCGTCGACATTGGTCACCAGCCCCTCGTGGATCATGCTGTCGAGCGTCTCGAACGCCAGGTAGGGGTTGACGACCGAGCAGCCGAAGCCGATGAGGAGGGCGAAGTGATGCACTTCGCGCGCCTCGCCCGTCTCGAGGACGAGGCTGACGCGCGTGCGCAGCCCCTGGCGAATCAGATAGTGATGCAGCGCGCTCACCGCGAGCAGCGCCGGGATTGCGGCGAACTCGCGGCTGATGCCGCGGTCGCTCAGGATCAGGATGTTGACTTCCTCGTCCTCGATGAGGCGCCGCGCCGCGAGGCAGAGCTCCTCCACGGACTTGGTGAGCCCCTTCTCGCCGCGGGTGGCGCGGAAGAGGATGGAAAGCGTGCCGATCTTGAGCCCCGGCAGGGCGAGCCGGCGCACCTTGGCGAACTCCTCGTTGGTGAGGATCGGACCCTTGAGCTCGAGCCGCCGGCAGTCGGCGGGCTGCGGCCGCAGCAGGTTGCCTTCCGACCCGAGCCACACCTCCGAGGCGGTGATGAGCTCCTCGCGGATGCAGTCGATCGGCGGGTTGGTGACCTGTGCGAAGAGTTGCTTGAAGTAGTCGTAGAGGAGGCGGGGGCGCGCCGAGAGCGCCGCGAGCGGCGTGTCGTTCCCCATCGAGCCCACCGCCTCGACGCCGTTCCTCGCCATCGGCTCGAGGAGCGTGCGCTGGTCCTCGAAGGTATAGCCGAATGCGATCTGTCGCGCGCGCAAGGTGTCGGGATCCGTCGGCGGCAGCTCCGCCGCGGTGGGAAGATCCTTCAAGTGCACGAGATGCTCATCCAGCCATACGCGATACGGATGCTCGATCGCGACGGTGTGCTTGATCTCCTCGTCGCCGATGATGCGGCCCTGCTCGGTGTCGACCAGGAACATCCGCCCCGGCTGTAGCCGTCCTTTGCGCACCACATCCTGCGGCGGCACATCGAGCACGCCGGCCTCGGACGCCATGATGACGAGGTCGTCCTTGGTCACGTAGTAGCGGGAGGGCCGCAATCCATTCCTGTCCAGCACCGCGCCGATACGCTTGCCGTCGGTGAAGGCAATCGAGGCCGGCCCGTCCCAGGGCTCCATGAGGCTGGAGTGATATTGGTAGAACGCCTTGAGATCCGCGTCCATGCCGTCGTGGTTCGACCACGGCTCCGGGATCAACATCATCATGGCGTGCGGCAGCGAGCGCCCGGCGAGTACCAGGAGCTCCAGCGTATTGTCGAGCATCGCCGAGTCGCTGCCGTTCGGGTTGACCACCGGCAGGATCTTCGGGGTGTCCTCGCCGAACAGATCCGACGCGAACAGCGCTTCCCGCGCCTTCATCCAGTTGTAGTTGCCGCGCAGAGTATTGATCTCGCCGTTGTGGGCGAGATAACGGTACGGGTGCGCCCGGTCCCAGCTCGGGAACGTGTTGGTGCTGAAGCGGGAATGGACCAGCGCCAGCGCAGTCTCCATCGCCGGGTGCTCGAGATCGGTGAAGTACCTGGTGAGCTGCTCGGTGAGCAGCATCCCCTTGTAGACGAAGGTCTTGTGCGAAAGGCTGCACAGGTACCAGTACTCGGCGCCGTCGATGGTCGACGTGCGGATCTCGCTGTAGGCGCGCTTCCTGATGATGTAGAGCTTGCGCTCGAATTCCGCTTCATCGCGCACGCCCGGGCCGCGCCCGATGAATACCTGGCGGATGAACGGCTCGCTGGCGCGCGCCGTCTCCCCGAGAGAGCCGTTGTTCACCGGCACCGTGCGCCAGCCGAGTACGACCTGCCCTTCGGACTGGATGATGTGCTCGAAGACCTCGACCAGACGCCGCCGCCGCGTCGGGTTGCGGGGGAAGAATACGAGCCCGCTCGCGTACTCCCCGGGACCGGGGAGCGAGAAGAGGCGGTCCTTTTTCGCCACATGCTGGAAATAGGCATGCGGCATCTGGATGAGGACGCCCGCGCCATCGCCGGTATTCGCCTCGCAGCCGCACGCGCCCCGATGGTCGAGATTGCGCAGCACCTGAATGGCCTGCTCCAGGATACGGTGCGACTTGCGGCCCTTGACGTCGACGACAAAGCCCACGCCGCAGGCCTCATGCTCGAACCACGGGTCGTAAAGCCCCTGCTTCCCCGGGGCAAGGTGTCGGGGACCTGTCCCCCGAAGCCCCGCAGGGGCGTAGCGGGGACGCTGATGTCGCATGACTGGTCGGCCTCTGGTTGCTGGAACAGCGGGCGCACGTTTCCATTCGCCGGTGCGAGTCCCTGTCGAAAGGGTGGGTCTCGCCGGCGGCGCCCGCAAAAAACTGTATAAAGACTGGAGGCGGATCGCGGCGCTGCACCCGGACGCGTGATGTGGAGTCCGGGCGGCGCGTGCCCGTCTGAGCCGCCGATATGAGCTCGATAATATCCGCCTCTGGCACCGGGTCAATGCCGGTGCAGGCCTTTTTTTCGAACATTTATGAAAATTGCAACCTTCAATGTCAATGGCATCGGCAGCCGCCTGCCGGCGCTCCTCGAATGGCTCGGCCGGGAGTCGCCCGATGTCGCCTGCCTGCA
>DATAXF010000007.1:0-6651 GCA_036273095.1 Steroidobacteraceae bacterium
TTCACCGAGGACACCGTCCTGCATGCCGCGCCCTGCGACGTACTGGCGGTGCGGGTCGGCAAAGCCGCGCCCGGGTAAAATCGGCCGCATGAGCCAGGAGTCGCACAAGATACGCGTCGAGGTCAGCACCAGCTACCTCGACGAGCAGTCGAGCCCGAGCGAGCAGAGATATGTCTTCTCGTACACCATCACCATCCGCAACGAGGGTCAGCGGGCAGCCAAGCTGCTGACGCGGCACTGGATCATCACCGACGCGAACGGCAGAGTGAAGGAGGTCCGGGGCGAGGGCGTCGTCGGCGAGCAGCCGCACCTCGAGCCGGGGCAGGGCTTTCGTTACTCGAGCGGTGCCGTCCTCGAGACCCCGGTGGGCACGATGGAAGGCAGCTACCAGATGGTGGACGCCGAGGGCCGGCACTTCGATGCGCCGATCGCGCCCTTCCGGCTCGCGATACCCGGAATCCTGCAGTGAGCCGCTATGCCATCGGCGACATCCAGGGCTGCTGCGATGAGCTGCAGGCGCTCCTCACCCGGATAGGCTTCTCCGCCGATCGCGACCGGCTGTGGCTCGTCGGCGACCTGGTAAATCGGGGACCGCAATCGCTCGAGGCGCTGCGGTTCGTGCGCGCGCTCGGTGACAATGCCGTCGTCGTTCTCGGGAACCATGACCTGCACCTGCTCGCCGTCGCCTGCGGCGCCCAGAGCGCGCGCCGCTCCGATACCCTGGATGAAATCCTGCATGCCCCCGACCGCGACGCCTTGCTCGAATGGCTGTCGACCCGCCAGCTGGCTTATTTCGAGGCGGGAGACCTGCTGGTCCACGCCGGCGTCGTACCGCAATGGACGGTCGAAACGACGCTGGGACTGGCGCGCGAGGTCGAATTCGCACTGCGCAACGATCCGCGTCATCTCTTCGATCACATGTACGGCGATGAGCCGGATCGGTGGCGCGCGGATCTCGCGGGTAGCGACCGCCTGCGCTTCGCCATCAACGTGCTAACGCGCATGCGCGTCTGCACGAGCGAAGGACGTATCAACTTGCGTCTCAAGGGCAAGCCTCCGCCAGCCAGCTCGGGGTGGCTTCCGTGGTTCGACGTCGAGAGGCGCAGCACGCGCGGCAATCGCGTCGTCTTCGGTCACTGGTCGGCGCTCGGTCTCGTCGTGCGCGACGATGTCATCGGGCTCGACTCCGGTTGCGTATGGGGTGGCGCGCTCACCGCGTTCGATCTCGACGGCAGCCGGGGCGGCAGCCACGCGCCGATTTCGGTGTCGTGCGCCGGATATCAATCGCCCGACGAATGAGGAGGCCGGCATGGCGCCCCTGCACGCGTTCAACCTTCATCAGTGGATCGAGCAACACCGGCACGTCCTCAAGCCTCCGGTCGGCAACAAACGGGTGTTCGAGGACGGCGACTTCATCATCATGGTGATCGGCGGCCCCAACTCCCGGCAGGATTATCATGTCGATCCGGGACAGGAGTTCTTCTATCAGCTCGAGGGCGACATCGTGCTGAAGACCATGCAGGACGGCCGCGCGGTGGACGTGCCGATACGCCAGGGAGAGGTCCTGCTGCTTCCACCGGACGTGCCGCATTCCCCGCGGCGGCCCGCCAACACGGTGGGTCTCGTCGTCGAGAGACGGCGCAGGCCGGGCGAGCGCGATGGCTTCCAGTGGTACTGCGAGCGCTGCGGCAACCTGCTGCACGAGGAATTCATCGAGCTGACCGACATCGAGAAGCAGCTGCCACCGGTATTCGAGCGCTTCCATGCCAGCCGGGACCAGCGCACCTGCTCGCGCTGCGGCACGGTGCTGGAGCGCCCGGGTTGAATGCGCTGTTGCAGGTGGACGGACGCGAGGTTCGGATCGACCTCTCGCGGCCGTTCGACCTGAGTGTGGAGCTCGACTTCCACGGGCCTCAGGTGCGCCATTTCGGTGCGCCGCGCGCCGGCTCGCGGCCCTATTCGGTTCCGGGCTTCCCCGGGTCGGTGGCCCGCGGCGCGAGCTGCAACTGCGAATCCATCACGCTGATCCCCCACTGCAACGGCACTCACACCGAGTGCGCCGGCCATCTGACACAAGAGCCGCTGTATGCCCAGCGCATCGTTCCGCGCGGTCTGCTGACCGCCCTGCTCATTTCCGTTCGGCCTGTGCCGTCGGATCAGACACCAGAGAGCTCTGATCCTGCCCCGCATGCGGACGATAGCGTGGTGACGCGCGCGGCGCTGCAGGTAGCATGGCCGGCGGAGCTGCCATTCAAGCCGTGTGCGTTGGTCATCCGAACTCTCCCGAACGAGCCAGCCAAGCGCACGCGCGATTACACCGACGTCACACCGCCCTACCTGACGCGCGAGGCGGCGCAATACGTGGTGGAGCGCGGCATCGAGCACCTCGTGGTGGATCTTCCCTCCATCGACCGTGCGCATGACGAAGGACGGCTGACTGCTCACCGCCTCTTCTTCGGCCTTCCGGCCGGAGAGACAGCCCTGCCCCGCGCGGCACGCTCGAAATGCACCATCACCGAATTGGCGTACGCTGCCGACGAGGCGGTCGACGGACCGTACCTCCTCGAGGTCCAGGTGCCGGCGATCAACGGCGACGCCGTCCCCAGTCGACCGCTGCTTTATACGGTGGCCGCCTCTTGAATTACGAGCCGACACTCGAGTTCGCCCGCCGTCTCGACGAGGCGGACCCGCTGCGCGCCTTTCGTGACCGGTTTGCGCTGCCTCGCGATGCTCAGGGCGAGCCGTTGGTATACCTCTGCGGGCACTCGCTCGGGCTGATGCCGCTGGCCGCGCGTGGGCTGGTCCTCGAGGAGTTGGACGATTGGGCGCGGCTCGCCGTTCTCGGGCACGAGCACGCCCGGCGGCCGTGGATTCCTTATCACGAGAACCTGCGTGACGGTCTTGCGAGCCTCACGGGTGCTCGCGGCACCGAGGTCGTGGCGATGAACTCGCTCACGATCAACCTGCATCTATTGCTGGCCGCGTTCTATCGCCCAACGGGCGCGAGACGCCGCATTCTCATCGAGGCTGGCGCCTTCTCCTCCGATCGACACGCCGTAGCGTCCCAGATTGCCTGGTGGCGACTCGACCCACGGGACGCTCTTGTAGAGATGACGCCGCCCGCGGGCACGGACACGATCCCGGAAGAGGCGATCGAGGCCTACCTGGAAGAGCACGGCGCCGAGGTGGCACTCGTCCTGTGGCCCGGCGTGCAGTACAGGACCGGTCAGGCATTCGACCTCGACAGAATCGCGCAGGCGGCACATCGTGCCGGATGCGTGGTTGGTTTCGATCTCGCCCACTCCATCGGAAACGTATCGCACGCGCTGCACGATATCGACGCAGACTTCGCCGTCTGGTGCAGCTACAAATACCTCAACGCCGGTCCGGGGGCCATCGGCGGCTGCTTCGTCCACGAGCGGCACGACCGTCCTCACCTTGCCGGGTGGTGGGGGCACGAGGCCGCTACGCGATTTCGCATGGGGCCCGAGTTCCACGCCGCTGCCGGCGCCGCGGGGTGGCAGATCAGCAATCCGCCAATCCTCTCGGCCGCCCCCCTCATAGCCTCACTCAGCCTGTTCGAAGAGGCGGGCCTGCAAAGGTTGCGGCAGAAATCCGTGGCGCTCACCGGCTATCTGGAATATCTCATCGACCGCCTGGCGCCGGACGTTGAGCTCATCACGCCGCGCACCGTTGAGTCGCGCGGTTGCCAGCTTTCCGTCCGGGTTTCCGGGCCACAGGGGCGCGGCCAGCGCGTGTTCAATGACTTGACTGCGCTCGGTGTCATCGGCGACTGGCGAGAGCCCGATACCATTCGCCTCGCTCCCATCCCGCTCTACAACAGCTTCGCGGACGTCTTGCGAGGCGCGGAAGCGCTCGCCCAGGCCCTGCGCCAGCAGCCGTGAATCCCGGCGCCGGGCAATCGGTCAACATCGTCGGTGCCGGTCTCGCGGGCGCCCTCCTCGCGGTGCTGCTGGCGCGCCGCGGATTCGCGGTCGAGGTCTACGAGCGCAGGCCCGACCCACGAGCTGCCGCGAGCGAGCGCGGACGCTCCATCAACCTCGCGCTCGCGGCGCGCGGCATCGCCGCGCTCGAGCGAGCCGGCATGATGGATCGCATCCGGCCGCTCATGATCCCGATGCGCGGCAGAATGATTCATCCGATCTCCGGCGAGGCGCAGCTGCAACCCTACGGTCAGCGGCAGGAGGAGGTCATCTACTCCGTCAGCCGCGGCGACCTCAACCGCGTCCTGATCGAAGAGGCGGCGCGGCATCCGGGCGTGCGTCTCAGATTCCGGCAGACCTGTCTCGCAGCCCTGCCGGAGGCAGGCACGCTGCGCTTCCGCAATGAGGACACGAGCAGGGAGTGCAATGTACAGATTGCACCGACCTTCGCTACCGACGGCGCCGGATCGTCCGTGCGCTCGAGTCTCGCCCGCGCAGGCCTCGTCAGTGTGCGGGAGGACTGGCTCGATCACGACTACAAGGAGTTGACCATCCCGGCCGCGGCGAACGGACGCCATGCGATGGAGCCTCACGCGCTCCACATTTGGCCGCGAGGCGGCTTCATGCTCATCGCCCTGCCGAACGGCGACGGCAGCTTCACGGCCACACTCTTCCTGGCGCGCAGCGGCACTGACAGCTTCGACACGCTTACAGGCCCCGATCGCATCATCGCTCTATTTCGCGCGCAATTCCCCGACGCGCTTCAACTCATGCCGCATCTCATCGAGGAGTTTACGGGTCACGCGCAGGGCCAGCTCGGTACCGTCCACTGCCGCCCCTGGCATATCGGCGGCCAGTTACTCCTCCTCGGGGATGCCGCCCACGCCATCGTCCCCTTTCACGGCCAGGGAATGAATGCGGCCTTCGAAGACTGTCTCGTCCTCGACGAGCTGCTCGACCGGCACGACAGTTGGGACACGCTGTTCGCGGATTTCGAGCGCTCCCGCCTTGCCGACACAGCCGCCATCGCGCAGATGGCGCTCGAGAACTACATCGAAATGCGCGACACGGTGCGTGATCCCGCCTACCTTCGCCGCAAAGTCCTGGCGATGGAGCTCGAGCGCCGCTTCCCGGACCGCTTCATCCCACGCTACTCCATGGTGATGTTTCATCCGGAGATCGCCTATGCGGAGGCGCTGCGGCGCGGCAGTGAGCAGGAGAGAATTCTGTTCGCGCTTGACGCCGGACACGCGGATGGAGAGGTGGATCTCGACAGAGCGCGCGCGCTGATCGCCGAGCTCTGACTGAATGAAAATGCGCCACACACTCCCGTGGCTGGTATCGGTCGGCCTCGCCTGCACGACGGGAGCCGCGGAACCGCCCGGCAAGATTCCGGATCGCCTACGGCCGCCGCCGGCGGATGAGCTGCCGCTCGCGGTCGCAATGGAGTGGGCGGAAACGGCGCTCGCCACCTGCAAGTCGCTCGGCTATCCGGTTACCGCGACGTACATGAATTCCTATCGTCAGATCAAACTGGTTCTTCGTGCGGACGGTGCGCGCGGCAGCACGGCAGATACCGGAAGGCGTAAAGCGTATACGGCAATCGTCACCGGCATGAGCTCAGCGGATTATGGCGCCTCGCTCGGCTATCCACCCGGCAAGCCGATACCCAAGCTTTTGGGCAAGCCCATAGGCCTACCTCCCGGCATGACCGATGAAAACCTCATAGTCGCGGGCGGCGGCCTGCCTCTGAAGAATGCGGCAGGCAGGATCGCCGGCGCAGTCAGCGTGTCCGGAGCCCTCGAGGGAAAGGACCCGGTCTGTGCGCAGGCGGGACTCGAGAAGATCGCCCGATTCCTGAATTCTCGCGGCCTGAAGTAGCGGCCGGTTCGGGGCGAGGCGCGACATGCGACTCGCGCGGTCAGTGTCCGTGCGGACTGCCGAAAATGATCGCCAGAACGGCTGCCGCGATGGTCGCGGCCGATGAGATCACGGTGACCCAGACGGTGAATCGGCGCGTGCTCAGCGCCTCTTCTGATCCATCGACTTCCGCAGGTCGCGCAGATCGACCTCGACGTCTGCAAGGCGGGAGTTGATCTGGACGACTTCGCCCTCGATTCTGGCTACACGCGGCTCGAGCCCCGTGACATCTTCATCCATCGAAAACTCCTCTCTTGCACGCGTGCCTTGGCCTCCATAGCGCATGTCATCGACGCGCAATATTAGAGCACGAGCAACGCCGCCGGAGAAGTCACAAAACTGCACAAATCATAAAGTTTCGTCGAGTTTTGCCGTCGTTTGTTTCGTTATACACGGCGTCAGCTCGCACGTTCGCATACACGTACCATGCGAATGCTCTGTCAGGGTTTCGTGCTCGCTAGATCTCCGGCATCACGATCGCGTGAGTTGATTTCACTTCCTCCATGACGAAATAGGTGTGCGTCTGCTGCACGCCTCGTACCGACGCGATCGTATCGCCGAGCAGGGTGCGGTAAGTCTCCATGTCTTTGACGCGCACCTTGAGGAGATAGTCGAAGCCGCCGGCGACCATGTGGCACTCCATGATCTCGTCGTGGGCCCGCACCACTTCCTTGAAGTGCTCGAATGCCTCCGGCGTGGTGCGGTCGAGTGAGACCTCCACATAGGCCAGGAGCCCGAGCCCGAGCTTGCGCGGGTTGAGGCGCGCGAAATAGCCGTCGATGAAGCC
>DATAXF010000008.1:0-75321 GCA_036273095.1 Steroidobacteraceae bacterium
CACGGGATTCGGGAAATTGTCGCGACTGCGGCGCGACACCGGCGGCAAATGCCAGTTTCGCTCGATGAACTTGAGGATCGAGACATGATCCGTGTACACGTGTGAGATGTACCCACGCTTCGCGTACCGGGATACCACCAGCAGCGGGACGCGCGTCCCGTCGCCGAAGAAATCGAGCGGCTGCACGTAACCCGAATCGTAGTAGCCGCCACCCTCATCGAAGGTGATGAAGATGGCGGTGTTCTTCGCGTAAGGCGACCCTTGGACCTGGTTCACGATCTTCTGCACGAACCCTTCGAACAGCTCGAGCTTGGATGACTGCGGGTGGCCGTCGGTGTAGCCGCTCGGCTTCACGATAGACACGGCCGGCAGCGTACCGTTCTTGATGTCGGAGTACAGGTTCACGGAGTCCTGGATATGCGCCGCGACCTCCTCCGGGTGCGACATGATCGACGTGTCGTACTGGAAGGGATTGCAGATATTGCAGTACTCGTCTGCTTTGGGCCCGGGGGTGCCGAAGTTGCGCTGGTATGGATCGTTGACGTAGTTGTTCCATTGATCTCCGTAGTATTTCCAGGACACCCCGTGCTTGTTCATGTCGTCACCGATGCTTGGCGTCGATGACGGCGGAATGGTGAACGGTGTGTTAGCGGGATTGTGGTCGGTGTAGGCGTTCTGGCCGTTACCGAAATAGCCGGGGTTGTAGTTATTGACGAGATAGTAATGGCCCGGCTGGCAATGCGGATTGATCGGCCGCGGCAGGTGCGCGAGATAGTCGAGGATCGGCTGCACGCCGGGCTGATCGGGATTGGAGCACTCGGTGTAGGAACCACCACCATGAACCGGTGAGTTCCTATAGGGCGGAGCCGA
The DNA here is from genome assembly GCA_036273095.1 of Steroidobacteraceae bacterium. GTDB lineage: Bacteria > Pseudomonadota > Gammaproteobacteria > Steroidobacterales > Steroidobacteraceae > 13-2-20CM-66-19. The sequence continues at coordinate 871 of DATAXF010000008.1, forward strand.
GCCCGCGTTGTGGGAAACGCCGTATCCATCCGCGGTGTACCAGTTGTTCGTGCCGGGTGCCGGATTGGGATTCTCGATTTCGTGAACGATGCCGGCATCCGGCGTGCCCGAATAGACCTGCACACCGTTCGGAGGTACCGCCGGCTTACCGCTCGGTCCGCTGAACCAGATCATGTCGCCGTGGCCGAACATGATGTGATTCACGCCTGTGCCGCCAATGACGGACTGATGGAAGTTGTCGCTCATCGCGGACCCGTCTGCCAGGCTCGTGAAGTACGGCACGTCACCCTTCTGTACGTTGTAGAATCCCAGCGCGGTAGCGCCCTCGCCGGTCGTCTTCGCGCCAGGCCGGTAGTTCGTGCTGAAGCAGTGCGGAGTCGGATTCTTCGGGTCGCAGGCAGGCGGTTGGGTGACGTCATCCGTGCCTGGACCGGTGGCTACCTCGACCCAGGAGAAGAGCTGTCCGTTGCACCCCGAGGGATTATCCGGCCTGGACTGCGAGAGGCTGCAGTTCAGTTCCTGCCACATCTGGTAGAAGCGGTGCACTGGGCTTTGGGAGTAGTCGTCGTAAACGAAGGCCGAGCCGTTGGTCAGCTGATAAGGACCGGCCGGCAGCGAGTTCACGTCAGTGATGCGCTGATCCGGTGATCCCGCGACCTGCCCCGTACCCCCCGTGAGCAACTCGTGGTAGTAAGGCCGCGGCAAGCCGCTCTCGGATTGCTGCGCGAGCTTCAGACTTGCCGCGCACCGGTCGATCGGCGTGCCTGAGGCGCACCTGTTGGGAATGTAGGAAACCGTGGGGCCGCCCACGAGCGGTGCGGGCAGATGCCCCTTCGGGAACTGCGCCTTCGGCGGGCTCAGCAGGAACGGATCGCCCGCACCCATGTCCGTGGCGGCGAGCTGGCGGGCCTTCTCGAAGTTCGGGCCTGGAATCGCGTTCCTGCGTGCATCCAGGGCGATGATGCCCTCGGAGAGCAGGTTACGGACCGTCACGCCGGGCTTCCAAGGCATGAAGGTCGCGAAGACGTGATCGAAGCTCCGATTCTCGCCGATGATTACGATGACGTGCTTGATCGGAGTGGCCGTGTGGTTGTCGGCGTACGACAATGCGCCGCTCGAGACCGACCGGCTCGGGGCCGCCGCTGTCGCGATCGCGGGTCCGATGGACATCTCCAGCAGCGCGAGTAATCCGAGCCCCAGGCGCATACAGCTTGCGAGCCGGGAACAAAAGCGGCGGACGGCCATGAGGAATCTCCCTGACTGGTTGGACGTTTTCGGGGACGATTTGTAGTGGATCATTGTTGCCGCCTCCTGTCCAGACGATCACTGATCGGCGCGAGGCGACCCGTCCGCAATCTGCCGTTCCCTCGACAGCGCGACAGCCAAGGTCACCATGGCAGCGGGCTGGAAGCGGCTAACCGAGGCGCGCGAGCCAAACTGTCCGGCCGGCGCAGGTTTCGTCTTCCGCTACGGCGGCGATCACAGCAAAACCCTCGTATTCGAGTAATTTTCGGTATTCAGCGGCATCAAAGCTCGCATGATACAGGGGCTCCCCTTCAAGACATCCAGTAGCCTCGCCATGTGCAGGTCGATGACGCGCTCAGATTCCAGGTTCACACAAAAACGCTACCACTTCCAAAGCGGCGCCGCAATGACCGCTCCTGGCCCGCTTGCCGCCAAAATGCTTTCATGGACAGTTATCCTTCATATTCACTTTGATTCCTTACATTGACGTACACCAGAGCTGAAGTAAGCAACATTTGGAGCGCCCGATCGGGCAAGCGCGATGTCGGGCCAGCCATCCCCGTCAAGATCGCCGATCGCAATGCCGTACGCTGCGCCCTTGTCGTCCCCGAAATACACTGGCGTAAAGCTACGACCCGAACCGTCATTGAAATACACAACGCGGCGCTTGCGGGCTGCTCTGAAGCGCGGTCGCCCTAATGTCCTTCGGCGATGACTACTGGTGGTAGTATGCCCCGAGTCTACAGCGCCCCGGTCCGTTCGATCACATCGAATAACGGATCATTCCTGTCACGTGACATCCGCAGTAATCCAACCTAAGGAGCCAGCGTGGAGACGATAGGCGAAGATCTCCGCCAGATGATACGGACCCCACTTTCCCGCTCGCATGTTGAGGCGCTGCGGGCGGCGGGGAAGGTAGTGACGTATCCCAGGGGCACAATCATGGCCAAACCTGGCCAAAAGGCGAACCGCTTCGTGTACGTCGAGGAAGGCGAGATTGAAGTGGTCAATCCGTTCACTGGCGAGCGCCATTATCCCTCGACCATTGGACCAGCTCAGTTTATGGGGGAGATCAGCCTGCTGTACGGCGGTACCGCCTCCTTACCGCTGCGCACTGTGGTCGATACTCGAGTGATCGAAGTACCCCGCGAGACCTTCCTTACCCTCATGTCGCAGATCCCCGAGATGTCGGACATCGTCATCACGGTGTTTGCGGCCCGACGACGCCGGCAGCTCGAGGATCGCCGCAGCGGGCTCTACCTCATTGGTGAGGAGGCTGATCGCAACGTGCGTCGCATCGCCGAGTTCGCGAGCCGCAATCGGTTGCCGTATGCATCGGTGCCCCTGCACAGCCCGGAAGCCGAGGCATCGGCCAAGAGCTGCGCAATCGATGCCAGCGCTCCTGCCGTTATCTTCGGCAGCAAGATACCCATCACGGATGCCACGCCGGATAAGATAGCGCGACTTCTCGGGCTCAACATCGACTTCAGCGGCGACGAGCATTTCGATGTGCTCATCGTCGGTGGCGGGCCCGCCGGCGTAGCAGCAGCCGTTTACGCTGGCGCCGAGGGTCTATGCGCGCTGGTCGTTGAGGACGTTGCCTTGGGAGGCCAGGCGGGAACGTCGAGCCGAATCGAGAACTACATGGGCTTCCCAACCGGCATTTCCGGCGCGGACCTCTTGTGGCGTGGCGAGGTGCAGGCCATGAAGTTCGGCACCCGATTTGCGATACCGCGCCGAGTCACGGCGCTGGAAGCGCAAGAGAACGGCACCTTCTGCGCCACCTTCGAGAATGGCCAGCGGGTCCGTGCCGGTGCAATCGTAGTCGCGAGCGGGGTGCAGTATCGGCGACTGCCCCTGGAGCGGCTGGCCGATTTCGAAGGCGCGGGCGTGTACTATTCCGCCACCGAGATGGAAGCACGATATTGTAGGGACACCGAAGCCGTCATCATCGGCGGCGGTAATTCTGCCGGCCAAGCTGCGATGTTCCTATGCCGCTATGCGCGGCGCGTCCGTGTGCTGGTGCGGGGGGCCTCGCTTGCCGCTTCGATGTCGAGCTATCTTACCAGCCGCCTCGAGGCTGACCCGGGAATCACGATCGAGTACAACTCCGAGGTTACGGCACTGGAAGGAGGCGAGCACCTCGAAAGCGTCACCATCCGCGACACTGAGACCGGGCAGTCGCAGAAAGTTGCGGCGCGGGCGCTGTTCATCATGGTTGGTGCCGCGCCAAACACCGAATGGCTATCGGGTCTGGTGAAGCTCGACGACAAAGGCTTCGTCGTCACCGCTCTCGGCCCACCGGGTTCGCCGTTTGCGACTTCCTATCCTGGCATTTTTGCTGTCGGTGACGTGCGGGCGGGGTCGGTAAAACGGGTGGCATCAGCGGTGGGTGAAGGCTCCGTCGTAATCTCCAAGGTCTGGGAACACGTCAAACAAAGCGCCACCTGAGGCCCGGCGGCATGCTACGGACCAGTCTGGTGAAGGCGCCCTCCGACCGCCGTCAATGAAATTTCTCGCCGCGCGCAAGCATCGCGATGATTGACTTTATTCGTCTGGTCCTTGTCTCTGGGCGCTTTGCTGTTTGCAACCGGTAGGCAATCGCGTACAGATTGGCCCTATTGAGCGTCGAGAAGAACCGCATTGCCTTAATGTTACGAGCGAGTCCTTTGACGAACTCGGGAGGCACCGTTGCGTTGGCCGGAGAGTCGTACGCAGCAGCCCAGCGTCCATCGGCTCTGGCCGCCTCTACTTCCTCGAGACCAGCAGGCGTCATCTGGCTCGCCTGGATGAGCCGATCCACATGCGCAATATTTTTCCTGGACCAGCCGCTTTTGGACCTTCGCGGGGTGAATTTCTGGATCCAGGATTTTGCGTCGAACGGCAGCTTTTGCCCATCGATCCAACCGAAACACAGCACCTGATCAAGCGCTTCGGCATACGTGACTGATGCAACACCTGAATCCTTCCTGTAAATCCGCAGAAGTAGACCGGTGGCTCGCGTGTGCTCCTTCGCAAGCCACGCGCGAAGTTCTTCCGATGACCGAAACCTTCGCGGTCGCGACATGGCGCGGGAAGGTGACTTGCTCATGTTTCGTTTAGTCCAGATTATTTTCATGGCATAGGAGCTCGGGCCCCGCGGGATGCTATGGACCTGCGCGGACGCCTCGCCCTGCTATTTGCCATCCGGACTATAATCACGGATACACTGCCTGAATCGAGGTCGAATTCCAATATGACCTACATCCGCAAGGCCCGGGTAGGACCTCTCACACCGCCGGACGCGGTAAACTGAGGGGATGGCTGTTTCCACAAATCTCCACCTCGGCTATGCGGGCGAGGCGTACCCCGACGCGTTCTATGTACGCCTTGGCGAAGACAGGTTCGTCTCCACCTTGCATTCCCAAGGTGCCTGGCGACCCGGTGAACAACATCTGGCGCCTGCCTCCGGTCTCGTATTGGCTGAGATGGAACGCCGCTTGCCCAGCGACAAACTGGTGTCCCGCGTGTCCATCGACGTGCTGGGCGTCATTCATTCGGGTGAACTCACCGTCGATGTGCAGGTGGTACGGCCAGGCGGCTCCATCGAACTGATCGAAGCCAGCATGCGGCATGGCAATCGGACGAGCATCCGCGCACGTATCTGGCGCCTCGCTAGTACGGACACTACGCAAGTGCAAGGCACCGAATGGACGCCGCTCCCGCCGCCCGATGCCATGCCCGCACAAGCGTTTTCGTCGGTCTGGGGCGGTGGCTTCATTGGCTCGCTGGAGGCGCGCCAGGAGGCTGATGCCCGTCCGGGCCGCGGACGGAGTTGGATACGCACGCGCTATCCGCTGGTGGAGGGAGAAACCGATCCGCCCGTTGCGGGTTTCCTGAAGCTGGTCGACACCGCCAATGGGCTGGTCGCTCGCGAACCCCCCGGCAGCGTGTTCTTCGCCAACGTGGATCTCACGGTGCATTTCTTTCGTCAGCCCGAGGCCGGATGGGTCGGCTTCGATACCCGTGTCAACTTCGGGCCAACCGGACTCGGAGAGACGCTGTCCGTCCTGAGCGACATCCGCGGGCCGGTCGGTACAGCCGCTCAAAGTCTGACCCTGCGTGTGGGGGAGAATTGGCCGGGAGGGCCGGGAGGGCCGAGATGACCGCCACCAGCACGGTCTCCGAGCAGTTCCGTGTCGCGAGGACGCTTTACGGCAATGTGGTCCCGGCAGCGTGACAGCGGTCCTCGTCAGAGCGTACCGGCCCGAGGATCGGGATGCTCTCATCAATGTTTTTGTACGTGCCATTCGAGAAAGCGCGATCAGGGACTACAGTCCTGCGCAAGTAGAAGCCTGGTCCGATGTGGATCGCGCTAATGCCTGGTCTGCCGTGGGCGACCGTCTCATCTGGGTCGCTGTGGTAGGCGCCTTAGTCGTTGGCTTTAGTGATTTGGAGCCCTCGGGGCACCTCGACCATATGTACGTGCATCCGGAACACGAAGGCCGCGGTATTGCCTCCGCGCTGCTCACCTGCCTCGAGACCGCAGCTCGCCGCGAGAGCCTTGTGAGACTTTTTACGGAGGCAAGCATCACTGCACGGCCCTTCTTTGAAAGGCGTGGGTTTACAGTTCTGACCGCTCAGCTCGTGGAGTTCCGAGGCGAGGAATTCAAGAACTACCGAATGGAGAAGTTACTCGCCGAGCTGCCGCCGCCTGCTTAGCCTGACGGGCGACCTCTGACGCGAATCGTAGTGCGACGCAATCCTTGACATCGTTATCTTTATTCACTACCATTTAGTTGTGAATATGCTCGACTCAACCTTCTCCGCACTTGCTGACCCAATCCGCCGCGCCATGGTCATCAAGCTGACCCTTGGACCGGCTTCCATTCACGAGCTCACCGAGCCTTTCTCGCTCTCGCAGCAGATGATCTCCAAGCATGTAGCCTGCCTGGTGCGCGCAAAGATCGTGATGAAGCAAAGACGCGGGCGAGAGAGCATCTGCTCTCTACGCCCCACGTCGATCAAAGCCGTCGCCGACTGGGCGCTCGATTTCCAGCGGCTCTGGGAGAAGCGGTTCGACAGACTCGATGCAGTCCTGCAAGAAATGAAAAACGAGGACAAAGCCCATGGCGAATCAAGCAACCAATGAAGCTGGAGCGCAGTCATTCAGCCGCATCTTCGACGCCCCACGCAAGCTCGTATGGAAGGCCTGGACAACCCCCGAGTACATCATGAAATGGTGGGGACCCAAGGACTTCACCTCGCCCGTGTGCCGCATCGATCTGCGCGTTGGCGGCCGCTTCACCTATTCGATGCACGCCCCAGACGGTAAAGTCTTCTACAACGGCGGTGAATTCCGCGAGATCATCCCCCTCACAAAAATAGTCTGGCTTTTTTATTTCGCCGACGCGGACGGCAATCGCGTCAGCCCAGCCCATTACGGCTTCCCCGACGAGGACCGTGAAGGCAACATCGATGAAATCCTCTTCGAAGACTGCGGTAATGGCCAGACCAAACTGACCTACACGCGCAACGATCCCACCGCCTCCAAGGAAGAGCAGGAAGGCGCAGCCGCGGGCTTCGCTCAGATCTTCGACAAGTTCGCAGCGGTTGTCGCCGAGCTGGTCCAATCCACGTAGCTAGCAAATGTCTGCGACGGCTGTCGAGCACCTGTAACGGCGGCCGCCGCAAATCTCACGATGCGGCACCGGCCACTGCCAGTCCGCCTGCACTGACCTTGGGTCACCTGGATTCTGAAAATCTCGCGGGGAAATTTGCGCCATGGCGAAACTTGTCTACGGCTTGAGCCAGTCCCTCGATGGCTACGTCGACCATATGAAGCTGGGACCGCCGGCACCCGCGGCCTACCGTCACTTCATCGAGCTCGTGCGTGGCCTGACGGGTCTCATCTACGGTCGCCGCATGTACGAGATCATGCGTTATTGGGACGAAGATCTTCCCGATTGGGACGCGGAGGACCGCGAGTTCGCGGCGGCGTGGCGGAGCCAGCCGAAGTGGGTGGTGTCGCATTCCCTCAAGTCAGTCGGCCCCAACGTCACGATTGTGGCGGATGATTTCGAGAAAGTGATACGCAGGCTGAAGGCTGAATTGGCCGGCGAGATTCACGTTGGCGGACCAGACCTGGCGCACGGCCTGACCGAGGCCGCACTGATCGATGAGTATCGACTATACCTCCGACCCGTCGTGCTGGGTGGCGGCAAGCCATTCTTCACCGGACCCCGGCCGCCGCTCCACCTGGTGGCCAGCGACTTAATCGCCGATGACTTGATTCGGCTGACGTACGTTCCCGCTTAATCGCGCGCCGGGCTAGCTGGGTACGACCACCCGACCTCGAGCCTCGAGACCCATCATGGCTATTGGCCGCGACTCGTTTCCAATGAGGTCTCCGGTGCTTTCGCTCGAGCGCTGCAGCAGCGCCACATTTCGGTTGCAGAGTGGGATGCGTTGAACCAGATCGCAACCTGGACCGATCCGACATCAGCCAGACTTGCTGTACGGATGGGTATGACCCGGGGAGCCGTTTCAAAGATCCTCGATAAGCTCGAGTCCAAGAACCTGATCTCCCGCACAACAAGCCCAATCGACAACCGTGTCCAATTCTTGACCTTGACCGGGAAGGCTACACGCGCTTTGCCGATCCTTACCAAAGCGATAGCAAACGTGCAGGCCGCACAACAGCGGGCCCTCGCGATTCGCCCGAAGGTGGGAGGATTCCCTTATCTGGCCGAGACCCTGAGGCGCGCAGGCGTGACTCGGAACGTCTGGTTCCTGCCTGCCTGTGAGAGCTTGTACCTGACAGATGCGGGCGCAGTGGTAATGCAGGGTACACCTCTGCTAACGGGCGCTGCCGACGTGCCGCAATTCGATCAGACGGCGCTAATTACGGTCTTACGCACGGACCAAGCCGGAGAGAGCACCTTTCCCCAATTTCTTGACGCTTCCTGGCGCGCCGGAGTTGTCCGCTACGAGGTGGATCTGAATCAGCGCACCGTCACGTACTACGGCTGCAATGGCGAGACCTACGCCGAGCACTACCCCTCTGTGGAAATCCCGCTATAGTTGGCTCTCGGCCGCACGCTTCGACGACTTGGACAGGGTCATCGCGGACTTGAAACAGCGGGAGAAAGTCGATGGACGCAAGAAAAGAGAGTGAGCCCAAGCCCATGAAGAACCCCACGACTGTGGAGCGGAAATCAGAGCGTGAGCTGGTCGTCACGCGAACCTTCGACGCTCCAGCGCGTATCGTATTCGAAGCGTGGACCACGCCCGACCTGTTCAAGCGGTGGTGGGGGTCGAAGTGTATGGGCATGTCCCTGCTTTCCTGCGAAATGGATGTCCGTGTCGGAGGTGGGTACCGTTTGGTGTTCGGCCAAGGTATGGAATTCTTCGGCAAATACATCGAAGTGACGCCGCACTCGCGGCTTGTCTGGACCAATGACGAAGGTGGTGACGGTGGGCCCGTCACCACGGTGACCTTTGAGGAAAGAGGTGGCAGGACGCCGCTGGTCATGTGCGAGCTTTATCCCTCGAAGGATGCTCTCGACGCTGCCGGGACCGGAGCCGCAGATGGGATGGGCGAGTTGTTCGGACAACTGGACGAGCTTCTCGTCACGCTCGGCGCGACCGGAGTACGGGCATGAAGTCGTGACTCGCGATCGAATGAGCGATACACCTCGATACTGGTTCTCCACCCCGCAGTTCGGCTTCGGTTTTAGAGCCCCAATTACTTCGGAAGGGTGGGTATTTGACCTGGTCACGCTCGCCGCCGTAATCGCTGTCGGCCTATGGATACGCGGGCACCGGCAAGAGCACCCCATGCTCCAGCTCGGGTTCTTTTTTGGCGTTCTCGCTACGAATCTGGCTATCCGCAATTGGAAGGGCGAACCGCGATCGTGGGGTTAGAGCGGTAGTTGTCGCCCCATTCCCGTCGGCTTCCGAATGGAAAACGCCATGTCACAAACAGTCTTCCTGGCCGGCGCCTCCGGGGCGATCGGGCGCCGACTGGTGCCAATCCTTGTTGCCAACGGCTGTCGAGTGGTCGGGATGAGCCGGTCGGCAGCAAAGAGCGCGCTGCTGATGGAGCTCGGCGCCTCGCCGGTCGTGGCGGACGTCTTCGACGCGCTTGCCGTGCAGCGCGCCATCGCCGACGCCCGGGCCGATGTCGTCGTGCATCAGCTCACCGATCTACCGCCTGGCCTCGATCCGAGCCGGATGGAAGAGGCAACGCGGCGCAATGCACGCATCCGCGACGAAGGAACGCGCAATCTCGTGGCGGCCGCGGTCGTCGCCGGCGTTCGGCGCCTCGTTGCGCAGAGCATTGCCTTCGTCTATGTGGACGGGCCAGAGCCCCATGGCGAGAAGGACGCGCTCGCAATCGACGCCGACGGCCGTGCCGGCATCTCCGCCCGCGGCGTCGCCAGCCTCGAGCGCCAAGTACTGGAAGCGCCGCTCGAAGGGCTGGTGCTGCGCTACGGGCGCCTGTATGGAGCGGGTACGGGTTCTGATGCGCCGTCCGGCCGCGCCCCGCTGCACGTTGATGCGGCCGCTCGAGCCGCAGCCCTTGCCGTCGCAACGGGCGAGCCAGGCGTGTACAACATCGCCGAGAGCGATGGCGCGGTGTCGAGCGAGAAGGCCGAGCGACAGCTGGGCTGGTCGGCGGGCTGGCGCTGGGAGCCCCGTCGTTGATCACGGCCGCGTGAACATGCTTCGAGGGGAATTTCATGCGCTTTGAGCGTATCAGTCCGATTACCGGTCAAACGGTGAGCAGCGCCGCCGCAATGACGACCTCCGATGCCCGCGCGGTTGCCGACCGAGCGGCCGCCGGATTTCGGGCTTGGGCGGATATGGGACCCAACGCCCGTCGCGCTGTGCTCAACAAAGCCGCCGAGGCGCTCGAGCAGCGCCGCGATCAGTTCGTACAGGCAATGACCGATGAGCTCGGAGCGACCGCCGGTTGGGCCATGTTCAATTTGATGCTTGCCGGCAGCATGACGCGAGAGGCCGCGGCGCTCACCACTCGCATCGGAGGCGAAGTCATTCCCTCCGATAAGCCGGGCTGTCTTGCGATGTCGGTTCGGGAGCCGGTCGGCGTGGTATTGGGAATCGCGCCCTGGAATGCGCCGATCATTCTTGGCGTTCGCGCCATCGTCACCCCCCTCGCCTGCGGCAACTCGGTCATCCTCAAGGCCTCTGAGCTCAGTCCCCGCACCCACCAGCTCATCGTCGAGGCGTTCGCCAGCGCGGGCTTCCCTGAAGGGGTCGTCAATCTGGTCACTAATGACCCTGAAGATGCCGGTGAGGTCGTCGGCGCACTGATTGACCATCCGGCCGTACGCCGGGTCAACTTCACCGGATCGACCGCCGTAGGCCGAATCATCGCCAGGCGCTGCGCGGAAAACCTCAAGCCCTGTCTGCTCGAGCTCGGGGGCAAGGCGCCGTTCATAGTCCTCGAGGACGCCAATCTCGATGAGGCAGTGAAAGCGGCCGCGTTCGGAGCCTTCATGAACCAGGGGCAGATCTGCATGTCCACGGAGAGGATCATTCCGGTTGCCGGCATAGCAGAAGAATTCACGCGTCGATTTGTGGAGAAGGCGCGCTCGCTGAAGAGCGGGGATCCTCGGGAGGGGAAGACGGCACTCGGCGCCGTCGCGGACGGGCGTACAGTCGAGCACGTCAACGGCCTCATCGACGATGCAGTCTCCAACGGCGCTCGCGTCTTGGTCGGTGGCAAGGCCTCAGGCGTAGTGATGCCAGCGACGGTAGTCGACGGGGTTACTCCAAAGATGAAGCTGTACCGCGACGAGAGTTTCGGGCCGATCGTCGCCATAATACGTGCCGCCGACGAGGCCGAAGCCATCCGACTGGCCAACGACAGCGAGTATGGGCTCTCGGCAGCCGTCTTTACCGGTGATACCGCACGTGGATTGCGGGTCGCACGTCAGCTCCGCTCCGGCATGTGCCATATCAATGGCCCGACGGTTCATGACGAGGCTCAGATGCCATTTGGTGGTGTCGGCGCATCAGGGTACGGTCGCTTTGGGGGCGCCGCGGGCATCGATCAGTTCACCGAGCTGCGCTGGATTACCATCGAGACGCTCCCCGGACACTTCCCGATCTGATCGAAACCGCACGTAAGTCATTCCGAGCTGGAAAGCCGCTTCCGCCAGGCGATCCAGCCGACGAGTATCGATACTGCCGCGGCGACAAGCGGCGCCACTCCGTGCCCGTATTCGCCGTGGAGCGTTACGGTCGCGAGCGCCGCCAACATCACGGTGCAGCCGAGCGCCGAGCCCCACAGCCGCGTCTGTGTCCGCGCCAGCAAAACGGCGGTCGTGAGTTCCAGCGATCCGGTTACGAAATGGAACCAGTGCGGGTATCCCCACCGCAGATATTCATCGTAGATCGATGTCGGGGCAAAGATGTTGGTGAGCGAGCCAATGACGAAGAAAGCGGCAAGTGCCAAGGCCGAGATCTCGCGCCAGGAAATCTTGGACATTTGTCGAGCCTTGTCCGATGAGAGCGGCCGTCCCGCTCCGCCCGTTGTACCCAAAACAAGAATCTTCATGGTTAACTCCATCCTACTCAGTGTTGGCCCGCAATTCACATCGACCGAGCCATCTCAAACTCTCCGCCAGAATCGCGACGTGCGTCGGGTGCCGCTGATCCGCGGACCTATGCCGTGGCGGCCTTCCGAGCCGCCGAGAAAACATCGCGGGGAGACGTCGTGCCCACGACGTGCTCCGTACGCTCGACCCCGAGGTCCATCCATCCCGCATTGACGGCCTCGAACATTGCTTCGGCTGGTCCGGTCTGGCCCTTCGGAATGCCGAACTGCTCGAATGCTGCCGCCCACCCGGCCCGCGGGATGGCAAAGGCTTTGACGTCGAGCTTCATGACTTCACCCAATTGCGCAGCGACTTCATCCGCGCTCACCATCGAGCCGAGTTCGATGACCCGATGCCCTGACCACGCCGGCCCGCTCAGAAGCGCTGCCACCTCGGCGCCGATATCGCTTGTCGCGACCATGGTCGATTTCCGATTTGTCGGGTTGTAGTAGACGGGTAGCGCGCCGCCCCGGGCGACATGCAGGCCGTAAAGGAAGTTTTCGAAAAACCCGCCGGCTCTCACATATGCGATCGGCAATGTCAGGTCGCAAAAGCCCCGCTCCAGAAGCGACAGGGCCGTGATCATCCCTAGCCCGCTGGTTCTGTTCGCGCCCATCGACGAGAGGGCGACGACCCGCGCCGTCCGCGCTTTGGTAAGCGCCTCGACATAGTTCGCAATGACGCTCTTGGCTTCCTTGAAATCCGGCGAGGGGGTCCAGACGGCCGGCAGCATGACAAACGCGCCGTCGACACCCTCGAGCGCCCGCCCGATGGCAGCCGCATCGTTCCAGTCGCCGTCGACTAGTTCGACGCCCTTGTCCGTCCAGCTTGCCGCCTTTGCGCGGTTGCGGACCAGCGCGCGTACCTTCTTGCCTTGCGCCAGCAGATGCGTTGCCGTCGCGCCACCAACTTTTCCTGTAATTCCCATCACCAAATGCATGCGTTTTCTCCTGGTCCCATATGGTCTATGATTGAGAGCAGGTCTAATATATAGACCTAGGTCCTGCGCCGTAAGGAGGCAGTTTTTTGTTACCAGGAGAGACTCGAGGAACCCGTATGAGCACCGCATTGAGCGCGATCGAGCGATTCAGCCGATATCAATCGGAAGATGCCCAGTCAGTTGACCCCGTACACTGCCCGGTGCGCGACGTGCTCGACCGCATCGGCGACAAATGGAGCATGCTCATGATCATGACCCTCGCGACGCGACCACAGCGCTTCAGCGAGCTTCGCCGCGCAATCCGCGACATTTCCAAGCGCATGCTCACCCAGACCCTGCGCGATTTGGAACGCGACGGGCTGATCACCCGTCATGTCTTTCCAACCAAGCCGCCGAGTGTCGAATATCGTCTGGCCCCGCTAGGCCAATCCCTGCTGGAACCGATGGCGAACCTCATCGATTGGGCCGACCGTCGTTATTCCGATATCCGTGCCGCGCGCGCCCGCTTTGACGGCGCACCCGGTGATGTTCCGGGCTAATTCTCTGCCAACCGGCTTCGCTTCAGTATAGGCCTCGCGGTCCGTGCCGATATTGCCTGGAGAGGGCGAACTTCGTTTCTGCATATTCCCGGCGAACCGCTTCGTCACTCCTTGGCAGATCGCGAATGGCGGCGACAACGAAGAACTTTCTCATGATGTTGAATCGACGCGCCCTCTTTTCCGCAATACCGGGTCTGATCGCGTGGTCGGCGCTCTCCCGGGAGGCGCCGCGCGCATTAGTGGCCTATGAGCGTGATAGCGGCGGGCGAATTGGGCTCTACGCGGAAAATCTGACGACAGGTGTAAGGATCTCTTGGCGCGCGAACGAGCGCTTCGTGATGTGCAGCACGTTCAAAGCCTCGCTAGCCGCAATGATCCTCGCGCGCGCCGATCATGGCCAGGACCAGCTGAACCAAATGATTTCCTACGGGCCTCAGGACGTGCCCGACTGGTATGCGCCCATGGCCAGGAAAAACCTGGCCAAGGGAGCCATGTCGGTGGCCGACATGTGCGAAGCGGCGGTTGAGTACAGTGATAACACCTGCGCAAACCTATTGCTGGCGAGGGTCGGCGGACCGGCCGCGCTCACGGCCTTCTGGCGCTCGATCGGCGATGCCGTCACGCGCCTGGACCACAACGAGCCGATTCTGAACCGCTCGCCCCCGGGCGACCCGCATGACACGACCACCCCCGCAGCGATGGCAGGTAACCTGCGCCGCCTTTTGGTAGGAAGAGTTCTGTCGCCGGGTTCGCGCGAACGCCTCACCAGATGGATGGTGGACTGCAAGACGGGAGACGATCGCTTGCGTGGTGGTATTCCCAAGACTTGGACGATCGCCGACAAGACGGGCAACAACGGTAAAGACGCGTCCGGCGACATCGCCGTGACATGGCCCAAGCCGGAAGTGCCCATAGTGATCTGCGCCTACACCCAGGGCGGATCACCCTCGGCCGCCCGGTTGACCAGCGTTTTCGCTGACATCGGTCGGATGGTCGGCCAGCAACTTGGCTGACCCTGCGGCAACGTTGCCGGAAGGCACGCGAGCGCTGTAGGCGTAAGTCAGCAGCGCGCCGCCGATGAGGAGCATGGGCAGCGACAGCACCTGGCCCATGGTGAGCCAACCCTACGCGAGATAGCCGATCTGCAGATCGGGCACGCGGACCAACTCGATGAGGAAGCGGAAGGTGCCGTAAAGCAACAGGAAGAGACCGGAGGGCGCCAACCGCGGGCGCGATTTCGAGGTGAACCACCACATCACGATGAACATATATACTCATGGCCGACGGCCGCGTCCGCTTCAGGGTCAATCCAATAGGCAGGTCTCTTGGAAAGGTGGTCAACGGCAAGTAAGCTCGGTGTCTCTCTGCCCCATCCGGCTCTTTTGTGGTTTCGTGGGAGGGCTACGTCACATGATCCCATTTGAAGCTCAGCGCCTCGACCATCTCGTTCTTCGGGTTCGCGATCTCGAAACCTCAGTGAATTTTTACCTGAGAGTCCTTGGATGCAAGGTGGCAAGGCGGCGGGATGACCTCGGGCTCATTCATATTCAGACAGGTGCATCGATGATCGATCTCGTGTCTATCGAAGGCCCTCTCGGCAAGAAGGGCGGCGCCGCACCGGCTGCTGGCGCCAGAAACCTGGACCATTTGTGCGTACGCGTCGAGCCGTTCGATGAGACAGTCATACGTCGCCACCTCGCGGAGCACAATGTGCAACCAAGTGGTCCTGCTACGGTCAACTTCGGCGCCGAAGGAGAGGGGCCTTCCCTTTACATTGAAGACCCCGACGGAAACGTCATCGAGCTGAAAGGGCCGCCGAACGCATCAACGCGAAAGGCACAGCACGGAACAAGCTCCGATCCGCCTTAGGCCTCTGCAGCGCGGGCTCGCCCTACGACCCCGTATAGCGCCAACCGATGGCGATGAATTTCCCGCCATTTTTTATGGCGAGGCCTTCGTTCCGCTTGATGTCCGCTTTCGCCTTGTCGACACTGTCGAAATACGCGCATCCGGGGAAGCCGTCCATTCCGGAATATTTCTCCGCCATGTAGGCTTTCATCGCGCGCGTCATCCTCCTGCCGGTGGTGTTGCCGCCAACGCCGCTATTGACCACCGGTCCAAACGCATCGCTGAAATAAGTAAGCTTTTGATTGTTCTTCGGCGTGAACTGGCAATACCAATACGTGCCTGCCAACGCGCCGCCCGGCAACCCGATGCAGAACGCAAGAGCAATTGCAGAAATCGATTTCAACGTACCGATCTCCAGACGAATGAGACTGTTGGCTTGGTCGGGCTCTCGGGGAGAGGGCGAAAGTGTCAACGGCCGCCGGACTGCCCAGACTCGCTCTGGAGCTGCGCGAGCGTGCGCTTGAGCGCCTCGAGCTTCTTCCCGGCCTCCGCGAGCTTGCCCGCCGCCGTGAGTTGCTGGTAATCCGCGAAATCCTGCGCGGCCGCATCGATCAGGGCATTCAATCCGGCCTTGGGACCCTGCTGCGCCTCGACACGCCCCGCAGTGACCTGGGCGGGGGCCGCCGCCGAGCCCGCCGCGCCCTCTTGTACGCTCAACGTCGACGGCGCCCCCTGGAACAGCGCTGCCATAGCCGTCTCGTACGTCGGACCGTACGCAAGCCGGTTCTGCAGCGCGAGCACCACCAGGCGCAGCTCCGGCATCGGGCTGTTGGCCGCTTGCAGATAGATCGGCTCGGCGTACAACAGCGCCTTGCCGACCGGAATGACGATGAGGCTGCCTCGGCGCACGTGCGAGCCTTGCTGGTTCCAGAGCGTCAGCTGGCCCGAGATCGAAGCGTTCTGATCGATGCGCGCCTCGACCTGCAAGGGACCGTCGACCAGCTTCGACTTCGGAAAGTCATACACCACCGCCTCACCGTAGTGCACGCCGTCGCTGCGGCCACCGATCCACCCGATGAGATTGTTGCGGTTGGCAGGAGTGAAAGGCAGGATGTCGATGAATTCCGGCGCCTGCTCCCCGGGCAGCGTCATGAGCACGTAATTCGCTTCCACGTCCTGCGGGCCCTCCTCCTGAGTACGGACCTCCGTCGCGACCTGCCAGAGATCTTCGCGGTTGTAGAATACTTCCGGATCGGTCATGTGATACAGCGCGTAGACCTCGGCCTGAGCGGTGAGCAGCAACTCAGGGTACCGCACGTGCGCGCGCAAATCCGCCGGCATGGCCGACTCGTCCCGGAACAGCGCCGGGAACAGATTGCGGTACGCCCCGAGAACGGGGTCCTTCGAGTCGAACACGTAGAACGTCGTCGCACCCGAGTGGGCGTCGATGACGATCTTCACGCTGTTGCGGATGTAGTTGAACGACTGATCGCCGAGCAGATAGCGCCGCGAATAGGGATAGGTGTCCGAGGTTGTATAGGCGTCGATGATCCAGTAGAGCTTGCCGTCGCTCGCCACGACGATGTAGGGATCGGGGTCGAACGTGAGGAACGGCGCGAGCTCATGCGCCCGCACGAGGATATTGCGGCGCATGAGCAGGCGGCTGTCGTCGGTCACGTCGTCGCTGAAGGGGAGCTTGGCGATATCGCCCCGGTCGTAAGCAATGAGCGTACGACGTAGCAGCCCGCCGAGCGGGATGCCGCCGTCGCCCTGAAAAGAAGCCAGATTGTTCTGCTCGCCCTGCGGGTAGTTGAACTCTCTCTGGCGGGTCCTCACGTAGACGTCGGTGTCGGTGAGCTGGCCGAAGTAGATCTGCGGCTGGGTGATCCTGAGGCCCGGGAGGGAGCTCTCGACCGGCATGTTCTGCAGAACGAGATCCGGCAGGCCCTCCGGCGTGAAGCCGTTGACGGAAGTCATCGCGACGCCGTAGCCGTGGGTATAGATGAGCTTCTCGTTGATCCAGGTCTGGCTGCTCACCGGCAGCTTCTGCACGTTGAGCTCGCGCGCCGCGAGCATCATCTCGCGCAGGTGACCTCCTACCCAGTACCGATCGATGTCGATTTCGGGGAAGTCGTAGTACGTGCGGATCTCCTGGATCTGGCGCAACGTATCCTGCAGCGCCCGCCAGTCCCACAGGCGGATGTTGTCGAGCGTCGTTTGATTCTGCGACGGATCGACGGCCACGATTCCGGCATCGGCCGGGAACGGATGGACCTGGATCCGATCCAGGTCGTAAGCCCGGCGGGTGAGCTCGATGTTGTACGCAATGTAGGGCCGCTCACGGTTGAGCTGATTCGGCCTGACGATCAGGGTGCTGACGTACCACGCCACGAGCTGTACGGCGATGTAGCACACGACTGCCGGAACCACCGAGCCGACGATCCATATCAGCCGCGGCGCACGCACGGCGGCCGTCAGGGCGATGGCGGCGCCCACAAGCAGCGCCCCACACACCACGAGCAGGCCGGCGAGCGTGATGTGGGCCTGGGTGTAGTCGACTCCCGAGAAGATCGTGTGATCGCCGAACACCAGGTCGAACCGCCCGAAGTACACCTGCACCATGACGGTGAGCAGGAGTGCGGCGACTGCGATCGCAAGCCCTCGCCAGGACCGTGTCGGGTTGGCCACGATGCGCTGGCGGGTAAGCGCGAGCGCCCCGGCCGTGAAGCCGACGAACAGGGCCGCGACGGCGCAAACTATCGCCGCGAGCATCGTGAGCCATCCCGCGAGCAGCTCCCACGCAGGAAGCTGGAAAAGGTAAAAGCCCAAGGACCTGCCGAAAATGGGATCGAGCGTGGTGGTGTGCGGGGCGTACCGCCAGAGCACCAGAGTCGTCCAGCTCCCGGACAGAGTCGCGCCGGCCTGGGCCGCGATCACAACGAATACTACGAGCGCCCCCAGATTCACCAGTGGCCCGATCGGCAGGTCCACGCGCTGCCGGTTGACCAGGATTGTCGCTCCCGGCAGCTCGCCGAAATGCTGGGGCCGAAGCGTCCAGTACGCCCCGTAGAGCACGATGAACGTGACGACGGCGAAAGCACAGAAAACCGCGATTCGCAGGTCGAGCCGCATCCAGAACACCGACGCATAGCCGAGCGCGCCGAACCAGAGGGAGTCGACGTAGTACGATATGGTGGTGGAACAGAGGTAGGCCACGACGACCACCACAACGATCGTAAGCATCAGCGTCCGTGGTCCGCGCGACCGCGAACGCGGCGGCCTTGGACCGCCGGATTGGCCTACCCGCTCGAACGGATTGCTTCTCAAGGCCTCACTCCACGAGAAGGTCGAATTCCCGAAGCCAACTCGTCGTGCGTTCCATACGTGACGCCGTGCCTGTCTCGAGCGTGACGACGAGGGTTTTATCGTGGGGTAACAGCGCGGAGGATCTGCCCGACCGTGGTGACTGCAAGTGCGATTGCACCTGCAGCACATTCTCGAATCTCGGGTTTGCCGCAACCAGAAAGGCCACCATCGAACCGTCGTACGACATCTCCACGAATTGCACCTTGCCCATGTCCGCCAGCACTTCCTTGAGGACCGGCACAGACTCCGCCAGGCGGTTCTTCAAGTCACCACGGTCCTTGTCGAACCTGACCAGTATCAGGTAGGGGATGAATACTTCGTCGTCTGTGGTCATTTGAGTGTCCTCGCCGCCGGCGGCGCTTCAGGCTTGCGGCTGGTCCTGGAGGACTGCGGTCATCTTTATCGACACCAGGACATTCGCAAGCTCTACGCCGAGCCTGGCGACAGCACGTGCCGGTGGATCGGTCGGAAAGAACTTCGCGTACTCTTCATTCAAGCCAGCGAAGTCACTCGACCTGGCCAACAGTACCTGGACCTCGACGACATTCTCGAGGGTTGCGCCCGCAGCGCGCAAAATCCTGTCGCAGTTGACGAGCGCCTGACGGGTTTGCTCCTGGATCGTCGCGCCAGCCGGCTGGTTGGTCTTCGGATCGAAGCCTACGATGCCCGACACATATATGGTGGGGCCGGCCTTGACTGCCTGGCTGAACAGCGGGGAAACGGGCGCGTCCGACGTTCGGATGATCTGCCTCGTCACTGGAAACTCCTCAGAAGCTCCATCGACCAGGCGATGATACTCGCGAAACCCCAGTCCGTCCGCCCGTTGGGGGCACCCGCCCGCTCGCGCTTGGCGCGTTCAGGTGCCCCTATTGACTACGAGCTCGACTCCGGTCGGACTAATCGAGACTGCGCGCCGTAGCGAGGATCGCCGACATCTGCAGATCGGTCGATGCCCGCAGGCCGCCTGCTCTGCGCGGCTCCGCCGCTCGAGGCGATCGGAACGATGGTGACCGCCATGTCGCTGAGATAGCGGTAGGTCAGCCCGGTTCCCCGCAGCAGCTGCTCGAGCTCTTGCTCGGGCGTGAAATCGCCGACCGCCCCCTTTGTCCGCCGGTCTCCTACGACTTCCGAGTGATAAATCAGCTGCAAGTCCCGCGTCCGCGCGAATTCCGCAAGCGCGACGCCGAGAGGCTGCGCCCTGAGGAATGCGACAAGCGCCGCGCTGTCGGTAGCGGAAAACTCGCCGCTCACGTGATAGAGGTTGTATTGCTCCACCACCTCACTCAGCGGCGCGGAGCTGAACACCAGCTGCTGCCGCGTCCATGCCGTTGCCACGGCAACATCGGCATGAATGGGCCGCGGGGAAGCCTGCGGCATCAAATCCGCCTGCTCCCCTGCCGTGATCACCTGCGGCGGCGGAAGCGAAGTTACGGGATTCGGGGCCAACCCCGAGCGCACGGCCACCCTACCCTCTATGACCGTTA
Source organism: Steroidobacteraceae bacterium (assembly GCA_036273095.1). Taxonomy (GTDB): domain Bacteria; phylum Pseudomonadota; class Gammaproteobacteria; order Steroidobacterales; family Steroidobacteraceae; genus 13-2-20CM-66-19. Next base: position 20,900 of record DATAXF010000008.1, read on the forward strand.
CGACCGTATCGGTATGCCGGCGGTACACGTCGAATTCCGTGCCGAGATCGGTGATCTGGGCAGGCCCGCTATGTACGACAAATGGGCGCGCGGGATTCCTGCTCACCTTGAATAGGGCCTGGCCCTGGAGAAGATCGACTTCGCGCTCCCTGCGGGTGAGCCGCACGCGGATGCGGGACTGCGCGTTGAGCTCGATCGTCGTGCCATCTGCCAGGCTGATCCAGCGCGTCTCGCCAATCCCTGTCGCATACACTCCTCGATGCCAGTCAGCCCAGAGGCCAGCGCCGACCGCGACCGCCAACAAGTCCTTGATGCATATGGCGGACGCGCCCAATACCATGGTGCAATGGATGGCGCTTCCGATATCTGGTTTGATGAGGTGAGGGGCGATAGCGCACGCCCGGCTGAGGAGATTCGCAACACATGAGCAAGCAAGTCAATCTCGCAATCCTGACGAAGTTCGCGGAGGCGGTGAATACCGGCAGTTTTGATCTCTTCAAGGAGTCGGTATCCCTCGAAAATGTCGAGCACGATCCGGCACGCGGCCAGGTACCGGGGCCTGAAGGCTATCGCGCATTTTTCACGGCACTACGCGACGCATTCCCCGATTTGAGCGTAGCGCTGGAAAGCCTGGTCGCAGACGAAGAGTCCATAGCAATCGCCTACACCATGAGCGGGACGCAGAAAGGGTCCTACCTGGGAGTTGCCCCGACGGGCAGGAAGATGAAGATCCGCGGAGTGCAGATCTCGAAGTTCAGGGACGGGAAAATGATCGAGCGCTGGGGAAGCTCGGATGAGCTGGGCATGCTGCAACAGCTGGGAGCCACGGCGGCATCCTGATCGTCACGCATGCCGAGGAATTTTGATTCCATCATCGTCGGCGCCGGTCAAGCCGGGCCTGCGCTTGCCGGGCGGCTTACTCAGTCGGGCCGCAAGGTTGCGATCGTCGAGCGCAAGCTCTTCGGCGGCACCTGCGTCAACACCGGATGCATTCCCACCAAGACACTGGTGGCAAGCGCCTATGTCGCCCGAAAAGCGGCTCAGGCCGCCGAATACGGCATAGTCACGCGGGATGTCTCCGTCGACATGAAGGCGGTGATGGCGCGCAAGGACCGCGTATCCGCCGCCTCCCGCACCAGCGTCGAGACCTGGCTGCGGGAGATGGTGAACTGCACTGTCTTCGACGGACACGCGCGCTTCGAATCCGCGCACGGGATGCGTATCGGACAAGAGACCATCTCCGCGGACGAGATCTTTCTCAACGTGGGTGGGCGGGCGACCGTTCCGGATTTTCCCGGCGTGGACGCCGTCCCCTTCCTGACCAATGTCGGCTTGCTGGGACTGAATACTTTACCGTCGCACCTCATCATCGTTGGCGGCAGCTATGTCGGTTTGGAGTTCGCGCAGATCTTTCGCCGTTTCGGCAGTGCGGTCACGATCGTGGAGAAGGCACCACGCCTCGTTTCCCACGAGGATGAAGATGTCTCCGCTTCCATCAAGGAGTTTCTCGAGCAGGAAGGAATACGTATCCGGCTGAACGCGGAGTGCATCCGGCTGCAGCGGCATGGCGCCGAGGTTGCCGTCGCGGTCGATTGCCAGGAAGACCCGTCAAGCACGGTGGGTTCGCACATACTGCTCGCCGTGGGCCGTCGAGCGAATACGGATGACCTCGGCCTCGAGCGCGCCGGCATACAAACCGACGAGCGCGGCTATCTGCGGGTCGACGATCAGCTGCGCACCAATGTAACGGGGGTCTGGGCGCTGGGCGACTGCAACGGCAAAGGCGCGTTTACACACACTTCCTACAACGATTTCGAGATCGTCGCGGCCAATTTGCTCGATCATGATCCGCGGCGGGTAAGCGACAGGATCACGGCATACGCGCTTTATACCGATCCTCCGCTTGGCCGCGCCGGCCTGACCGAAAAAGCCGTTCGAGATTCCGGCACACGCGCGCTGATAGGCACACGGCCAATGACCAAGGTCGGACGGGCGGTTGAAAAAGGCGAGACTGCGGGTTTCATGAAGATTCTGGTCGATGCCGCGACCAAACAGATCCTGGGAGCCTCGATTCTCGGACCTGGAGGGGACGAAGCCATCCATGGCATTCTCGACGTTATGTACGCGCGTGCCCCCTATACGGTGCTACAGAGAGCAGTTCACATCCATCCCACCGTTTCGGAACTGATCCCGACAGTGCTGGGAGAGCTGAAGCCGCTCAACCCCAGGGAGCTTTGAGGGCCATCAACGCCCCCCGCGGATCTGCTCCAGCGCCTGCATCAATATCGCAATGACGCGGCCCTTCTCCTCGGGGGAGCTGCGACGCTTCTCACGCAGCGCACGCTTCAGCTCGCGACGCACGGTGGCGAGCTCGCGCCAGTCGGTATCCTCGTCCTCCTCGATGCCGCCCAGCGCCTCGCGCAAACGGCCCATCTTGCGACCAACGTGCTCGAGCTGGCTCAGCATCGCATCGGCTGCGTCCTGGTTCTCGACGAGATACGCGCGTCCTGCATCAGTGATGCTGTAGAGCTTCTTGACACCTTCGGCAGTGACGCTCGCATAACCCATCTCCTCGAGCCAGGTGAGCGCCGGGTAAACCATGCCGGGACTGGGGCTGTAGAAGCCGTCCGAGCGCTCTTCCAGCGCCTTGATCAGTTCGTAGCCGTGGCTCGCGCGCTCGGCGAGCAACGCGAGCAGCACCAGCTGCAGGTCGCCGGAAGCCAGTCGGCGGCCGGCGCGGAACGCGCGTCCGCCCATGCCCATGCCGTCCATGAAGCCGCCCGAGAAGTGGCCAAAGCCTCGATGGCCATGCCGGCGACCCATGAAGTGCGCGTGGTCGTCCTGAAAGTGCTCGTGCCGGTCGTGATTATGAAAGTGTCGGTGCATTAGTGCTCTCCGTGTGGTGTTCATAGATATATCTTACGATACGTTTTCAGATAGTCAAGGGGTGTGGCAGCCCCTCCTTGATCCCTGATGCGTGATGCTATAGCATCTGATGAATGCGCACCACCCTGGATATCGCGGACGATGTGCTCCAAGCGGCCAGGGAGCGGGCGCGCTATGAGAAGAAGACGGTGGGCCAGGTGATTTCAGAGCTCGCGCGGCGAGCGCTGACGACCCCGCGAGACGTGGCGGCAAGAGAGCCGAAGGCGGTCTACGGTCTGCGGCCGTTCGCCCCCGGCGGCAACGTGATAACCAACGCACTTCTCGACAAGCTTCGTGAGGACGATGCCTACTGACACAGGCAGACGGACCAGTGCGCGCTCTGCTTGATATCAACGTACTGATCGCGCTATTCGATCCTGACCATGTCTCGCACGGGCCGGCGATGAACTGGTTTGCAGCGCATGCCAAAGAAGGTTGGGCATCCTGTCCGCTCACCCAGAACGGGTGCGTGCGCATCATGTCCACTCCGTCGTATCCCAATTTCAAGCCGGTTCAAGCTGTCGTCGAGCGACTGGCGGAGGCATGCGCAGAGCGCATCCACGAGCTCTGGCCCGATGCGCCGAGTCTGCTCGACTCTGTGTTCGACGCAACGAGAATCCATGGCCCGCGGCAGGTCACCGACGTGTACCTGCTCGGCCTCGCCGTGCAGCACCAGGGCCGATTGGTGACGTTCGATGACAGAATTCCCCTTCAGGCCGTCCGCAATGCAACTGCGGTGAATCTCCTCGTGCTCCAAACCTGACCGACGGGAAGAAAGCGCTCCAACCTGCTAACCTACCAGCCATAGCGTCGCGATTTCTCCGGGGAATGCACGTGTCAAAGTTGCGATCTGCGGCCAGACGGGCCGCCCTGCTCACCTTCTCCGTGGCATCGATCGTGGCGGGCGGATGCGCGCAGGAGACGCCGCTGCTGAACAAGCCCTTGGCGTGGACGCCAACCAATACACTCGCCTTGGGTGTCACGCAAAGTCACGGCGCGCCGGCGACGGTCCGGTTCGAGGCCTTCAGCGACACAGCCGCCGATCCGGCGCTCGTGGGGGAAAACGTCGAGCACACCCCCACCAGGCAGGTGACCACCGCCGATCCGGTCGGGCCATTCGTCACGCAGCACCTGCAGCAGCTGTTCGCGCAGGCCGGATACTCCGGCGGCGCGGATGCCGATCGGGTGATCTCGGGCGACGTGCGCAAGTTCTTTGTCAGGGAGGGCAGCGACTACGACGGCAGCGTCGTACTCGACGTCACCGTCTCCGACCGCAGCGGCAAGGCGCTATGGCACGGCACCGTGTGGGGCACCAACCAAACCTTCGGCCGCTCCTACCATCTCGACAACTACCAGCAGGTGCTGTCCGATTCGCTGATCGACGCGGCGAACAGCCTGTTGAAGAGCCCCGCGGTACGCGACAGCCTCACACTGAATTAGCTCAGGCGGCCTTTTCGAAGTCCCCGAGCTGGGCATCGAGCGCGCGCCTGAAGGCAGGCCGTGCCGTGCACCGCTCGACGTAAGCGGCGAGGCGCGCGTCGCGGGAAACGATGTCCGTATTCTTCAGGATCCGAAGCACCGTCGACATCACGAGATCGCCGGCCGTGAACTGCTCGCCGTCGAGGAAAGGCTTGTCGCCGAGGGACTTGGAGAGTGCGGCCAGCCGCCGCAGAACGAACTCCACGGCACTCGGCCGGCGCAGCTTCGCCCACTCCTCGTTCGCGTAAATGAAGTCTATCAGCGCGACGTTCATCACGAAGGGCTCGACCGAGTTGAGCGCCGCGATGACCCACTGTATCGCGCGGGCGCGCGCGCCCGCCTCCCTCGGCAGAAGCGTTTCGCTACGCTCGCCGATGTGCAGCACGATGGCTCCGGACTCGAAGAGTACGAGGTCCCCGTCCATCAGAATGGGCACCTGCCCGAAGGGCTGCAGCGCCCGATACTCGGGCTTGTCCTGGTCGCCCTGCTGCAGCAGTCGCGTCTCGTACGGCAGGCCGGCCTCCTCGAGCGCCCAGCGGGCGCGCAGGTCGCGCACCTGCCCTTTCGCAACGTCCGGAACCCATCTGAAAGCGGAAATCGTGATCACTTGGCATCCTCCACGACTGAAAGGTCGATCGTCCCCACGCCACGCGGCGCGACGGGCTCTTGCTTCTGGACGAACCGAGGATAGGAAATTCGACATCGGCATAGTGCTGTCCTAGCTTAACCCCGTTCGCAGCGCTCCAGCGATCAATGCGGGAGTGACAAGAATGACCGCCAGCCGCTTAGAATGCGCACCCTGCCTTGAACAACCCACCCGAGGGACGAAGCGATGCGCATCGCGAGCGTCGGTCACCTGCTCTTTGCGGCGACATTGATCGCCTTTGGAATTTTCGGCCTCGTTCGCGGCGATTTCGCGCCGATATGGGATGTGGTGCCGCAGAATTTCCCCACACGCGAAGGGCTCGTCTATCTCTGCGCAGCGGTCTCTCTGATATGTGGAACTGGCCTCATCTTTCGGCGCAGCGCTGGCACCACCAGCCGCGTGTTGTTCGCCTACCTCCTGCTGTGGATGCTGATGTTCAGGCTACCCCTCATCGTGCATGCGCCCTTGGTGGAGGGCAGCTATCAGAATTGGGGTGAGACCGCGGTGTTGGTTGCCGGCGCCTGGGTGCTCTATGCCTGGTTCGCCGACTCCTGGGACAGGCGGCAACTCGGCTTCGCCACCGGGGACAGGGGCGTACGCCTCGCGACCATCCTCTACGCCCTGGCGATGATCGCCTTCGGCTTCTCGCACTTCGTCTATCTCAACCTGACCGCGCCGCTCATTCCCAACTGGCTGCCGGGACATGTCGCGTTGGCCTACTTCACCGGCGCCGCTTATCTCGCGGCGGGCGTGGCCATGATCATCGGCGTGTATGCACGGCTGGCAGCCGCGCTCTCGGCCCTGCAGATGGGACTGCTCACGCTGCTGGTCTGGGTGCCCCTCATGGCGGAGGGACTGATGACCGCCGGCCAGCGCAGCGAGTTCGCAATCTCCTGGGCCCTCACTGCCGCCGGTTGGGTCGTCGCGGACTCCTATCGCGGCGTGCCATGGCTGGCTGTGGGCATGCGGCGGGAGGCCTCACGCAACTGAATGGTTGCGTTTTGACGCAAAAGGCTCATAATGGAAATACGCAACCAATGGGTTGCATTAGGCACAGGACAGCACAAATGAGCCCCGCTTCCGATACCGATTGCATCGAGCGCAGCGTCGTCGTCAAAGCTCCACGCGAGCGCGTCTGGCGCGCCATTGCCAATGCCGGGGAATTTGGCGCCTGGTTCGGCGTCAACCTCGAGGGTCAGACCTTTTCTCCCGGCCGGCTCATCCGCGGACCACTCACGATCGCGGGCTACGAGCACGTCATCTGGGAAGTCAGGATCGAGCGGATCGAGCCGCCGAATCTGCTTTCGTACCGCTGGCATCCCTATGCGATCGATCCCAAGGTGGACTACACGAAGGAAGAGCCGACACTCGTGACGTTCACGCTGACGGATGCGCCTGGCGATGCGACCTTGCTGACATTGGTGGAGTCCGGCTTCGACAAAGTGCCGCCGGAGCGCCGCCTGGAGGCGTTTCGAATGAACGGCCGCGGCTGGAGCGCCCAGATGGACAATATCGCGCGCCATGTCGCCCGCTAAGCCCGCCAGCGCGCAGTCGAGCCCGGCTCTGGCGCGTGTCTTTGCGGCGCTCGGCGATCCCACCCGGCTGAAGCTCGTCGCCGTGCTCTGCGCGGGAGGAGCGCTCTCCAGCTCGCAGCTCACCGCAAACACCAACATCAGCCGTCAGGCGGTCACGAAGCACCTTCAGGTGCTGTCGGATGCAGGCGTGACGCGCGACATGAAGGCCGGGCGCGAGCGGCTGTGGCAGCTCGAGCCGGCGCGGATCGAGGAGGCGAGGCGGACCCTGGAGGTGATCGGCCAGCAGTGGGAGATCGCCCTCGGCAAGCTCAAGGCATTCGCCGAAACGACCTGAGCTGCTGACAGGCACATGGATGTGCCCCGCCGCCGCAGGTGGCTTAAACGAGCCCGCGGCAGCGTATGTAGAGATGCAGATATTTGCGGCGGACGTAATTCGATTCGACCAGCGCGAACACCAGCCCCCGCCAGCCGTCGAGAAACCCGAGCCTGAGCACATAGCCGCGGAAGAACCGCCACTGCGGATTGAAGAGCACCTTGCCGAAGCCGCACCGCTTGCCGGCGGCATATAGCGCCTGACCCATGAGCTCCGCGTAGCGCTGCATCTTGTTGTGATGGTCCGCGAGGCTGCGGTAGGAGTAATGCTCGAGATGTCCGTGCAGCCGCCCCACCCGGCCCTCGACGCGGGTGTTCTCGTGGATCTCGCGGCCGATCCAGCCGCCGCGGCGGCGGTCGAAGAGCCGGATCAGGCGGTCCGGATAGGCGTTCCCGTGGCGCAGGAAGCGGCCGAAATATTCCGTGATGCGTGGCACCGACCAGCCCGCGTACCCCTCGAAGCCGCCTGCGCGCAGCCGCTCGACCTCCTGCCGCAGCGCATCGGTCACCCGCTCGTCGGCATCGAGGCAGAGCACCCAGTCGTGGCGGGCGGAGTCCACCGCGAACTGCTTCTGCGAGCGGTAGCCCGGCCAGTCGCGCTCGATGACGCGCGCCCCCAGCGCGGCCGCCAGGTCCCGTGTCGCATCGGTCGAGTGGGAGTCCACGACGATCACCTCATCGCAGAAGCTGACCGAGCGCACGCAAGCCTCGATGCGGTCGGCCTCGTTGTAGGTGATGATGCAGGCCGAAAGGCCGCTACGATTGGTTTGCCCCATGCGCATAGTTTATCGGCTGCAGACGCTCAGGGCTCGCCCGAGCTATAGTAAGCCCTCATGAGCGTGGTGTCGCAGATCGATCCGGCCGCGGCCGATGTCTCCGAGCGGATCGCGCACGCGCTCGAGTCGAATCACATCGTCTATTTCCCCAAGAGCCCGATCCCCCTGCCGGACCCGCAGACCCTGGAGTACCTGCGCACCGAGCTGCCCTCGCGCCTGAAGCTGAAGAACATCAGCTACCACCCGGAAGGGGCGCGCGTCACCGGGCTCGAGGCTGACGATACGCTGCGCAAGCGCACTTCCGAGGTCCTGAAGCGACACCTCGACGATGTAGCCGGGTTCCTGTACGGGATCATGCCTCAGTGGCGCGGCGTCTGCCGGGTTGGAACGTGCAGCTTTCGCCCGATCCAGGAGCGGGGCCGCAACCTCAAGGCTCATGCGAGCAATGAGCTCGTACACGTCGACGCAGGCGCCTACGGCGCCACGAACGGTGATCGCATCTTTCGCTTCTTCGTGAATGTGAACGACCGCGAGGACCGCCTCTGGGCGAGCAAAGGGAGCCTGCAGGAAGTGCTCGAGCGGCACGGAGCCGCCGCCGGCCTGCTCGATGGCTCGGGAAATCTCAAGCTGCGGGTCGACAAAGGCCTGGCCGATCACGCCTTCAGTGCGGCAATTCACGGCCTCGCCCGGCTCAACCCGCTGGCGCATACCCTGGACTCGAGTCCGTATGATCGCACCATGCGCCGGCTGCACAACTACATGAAGGACAGCGACGACTTCAAACAGGATACGCGCGGCTACGAGGAAATCCGCTTTCCGCCCTACTCCGCCTGGATGGTGTTCACCGACGGTGTCAGCCACGCGAGCCTGGCAGGCCAGTTCGCGTTGGTGACGACTATCATCGTCCCGCGACACGCGCTCAGGCACCCCCAATTTTCCCCTTATGCGCTGCTCACGGCGCGGGAGCCTTCGTGACTGAAGACATGCAATCGGAGCTCGAGCGGCTTCGAGCCGAGAACGAGCGCCTGAAGAAAGCCGGCCGCGGCAAGCTCGCGATGAAAGTCAGCGAGAAAGGCGCGCTGTCGGTATACGGGATGGGCCGCTTCCCGGTAACCCTCTACAAGGAGCAGTGGCTGCGGCTCATCGCCATGGCCGACGAGATCAAGGCCTTCATCGAGGCGAACGACGCCAGCCTCAAATCGAAGGAATAGTCACTCGCGAACGCTCGCCAGCTCCTCGACCAGCACGCGCATGTTCTCCGAGTAGTCGATGGGCACGGCCACGAGCTGCATGCCGCCGGCCGCGAAGGCCGCCTCGAGCGCCGGCGCGAGGCCGTCGGCGCTCTCGACGCGGGTTCCTTTCATCCCGTAAGCCTTGGCGTAGGTGACGAAGTCGGGGTTGCCGAACGTCATGCCGTAGTCGGCGAATCCATCCGCCGCCTGCTTCCAGCGGATCATGCCGTAGGCGTTGTCCTGCAGGATGAGGACCACGAGATTCAGGCCGAGGCGCACGGCCGTCTCCAGCTCCTGCGAGCTCATCATGAAGCCGCCGTCGCCGCAGACCGCGAGCACACGCCGGTCCGGATGAAGCATCGACGCCATCATCGCCGACGGAAGCCCCGCCCCCATCGTCGCCAGCGCGTTGTCGAGGAGGAGCGTGTTGGCGACGCGTGTGCGGTAATTGCGCGCGAACCAGATCTTGTACATGCCGTTATCCAGGCACACGATGCCGTCCTCCGGCATTGCGTGGCGCACATCGCGCACGATCCGCTGCGGTGTCAGCGGATAACGGCTTTCCGTGGCACGCTCCCCGATGCGCTCCAGAATGTGCTCACGCAGCGGCAGCAGCGCGCCGGCACGGGGGAGCTTTCCTTCCAGCCGATCCGCAAGAAGCGCGAGGCTCGGTCCGATGTCGCCTATGAGCTCCGCGTGCGGGAAGTACACCTCCTCGACCGTCGCCGGCAGATATCCGACGTGCAGGACGGTGGGCCCACCGGGCCCCATCAGGAACGGAGGCTTCTCCACCGTGTCGTGGCCAATCGAGACGATGAGGTCGGCGCGATCGATGGCCTGATGAACGTAGTCACGCGCGGATAGCGCCGCCGTGCCCATGTAGAGCCCGGAGCCGCCCGCCACCGAGCCCTTGCCCATCTGGGTGTTGAAGAACGGGATCTGCACGCGCCTGACGAAATCCGAGAGGGCATCCGCAAGGCGGGGCCGGCTCGCCGCCGCCCCGAGCATCACCAACGGGTACTGCGCTTTGCGGATGAGCTCCGCCGCCTGCTCGAGCGCCAGGGGATCGGCGACCGGCAGGCTTGTCGGGTGCGGCGGCACCAGCCGGACATCGGGTGCCGCCTCCGCGGCAACATCCTCCGGCAGCTCGAGGTGCACCGGCCCCGGGCGCTCCTGGCGCGCGACCCGGAATGCCTCGCGCACCATCGAGGGAATGGTCGCCGTGCCGATGATGCGATGCGCCATCTTCGTGAGCGGCGTCATCGTCGAGACGATGTCGACGATTTGGAATCGCGCCTGTTTACGGGACAGGACACCCTTCTGCCCCGTGATCATGACCATCGGCATGGCGCCGAGCAGCGCGTACGCGGCGCCGGTCGTCAGATTCAACGCTCCCGGGCCGAGCGTCGTCAGGCACACGCCGGGTTCCCCGGTCAAACGCCCGTGGGTCGCCGCCATGAACGCCGCCGCCTGCTCGTGGCGTGTCAGCACCAACTCGATGCTCGAGCGGCGCAGCGCTTCGACGACATCGAGATTCTCCTCTCCGGGAACACCGAAGATCTGCTTCACGCCCTCGCTCTCGAGAGCCGCCACCAGGAGCTGCGCGCCGTTCATGGAGTTTGACCTCAACTCTTTGCGAACAGCCGGTCCGCGACGAAGGGGTTGGTTCTGCGCTCCGCCCCGAAGGTCGACATGGGCCCGTGCCCGGGCACGAACCGCACGTCATCGCCGAGCGGAAACAGGCGCTCGCGGATCGACCTGATCAGCGCTTCGTGATTGCCGCGTGGAAAATCCGTGCGGCCTATCGAGCCTGCGAACAGCACATCGCCCACCCAGGCGCAGCGCTGCCCCGGATGAAAGAACACCACATGCCCGGGAGTGTGTCCCGGGCAGTGCAGCACCTCGAGTGTCTGTCCGCCCACCGTGACCCGATCACCCTGCTCGAGCCACCGGTCGGGCTCGAACGACTGCGCCGGCGGAAATCCGTACTGCGCGGCGGCCTGCGGCAGGGCCTCGATCCAGAACTGATCCTCGCGCTGCGGGCCCTCGACCGGCAGCCCTCGCACGCGCGCGAGATCCGCGGTGGCGGCGCAATGATCGACATGCGCGTGCGTGAGGAGGATCTTTTCGAGCGTCACCTCACGCTGGTCGGCTTCGGCGAGCACGCGTTCGATCTCGCCCCCGGGGTCGACCACCGCGCCCCGCCTGCTGTCCTCGTCCCAGATGAGCGAGCAATTCTGTTGGAACGGTGTGACGGGAATGATGAGCGCGCGCATCAGCCGGGCACGATTCCCCAGCAGAAGGGATCCTTGGGATCGAGGCGCAGGGCAGACTCGGCCGTGACGTGCGCGCTGCCCGTGATGGTCGGCACGATCTCTCCCTTGGCGCGGTCGTGCCAGCGAAAGCGTGCGGTGAAGGTGCTGCCGATCAGGCTCTCCTGCACCCACGGCACCCCTTCGTCCAGCTTGCCGTCGGCCGCCAGGCAAGCCAGCTTGGCGCTGGTCCCGGTGCCGCACGGTGAGCGGTCGTAGGCCCCACCCGGGCAGAGCACGAAGTTGCGGCTGCTCGCGCCCGCGCCCGACGGGGGCCCGAAGAGCTCCACGTGGTCGACCTCGGGGAAGCCCTGCTCGTTGACGGCGCGGCGCAGGCGCGTGGCCACGCTCGTCAGACCCTCGAGGTTGGCGAGAGCGATCGTGACCGCCGGCGCCTCCGCGAGGAAAAACCAGTTGCCGCCCCAGGCGACATCACCGCGGATCTGGTCCACTCCGGGGCCGGCGCCGGGGAGCGAGACGGCCGCGTGCCGCACCTTGCGGAAGCTCCTGACGTTGATCACATCGACCCGGCCGTCATCGTACAGTCGCGCATCGACGGGGCCGACCGGCGTGTCGATGCGGATCGGTCCCGGCTGGCAGCGGCCGACGGCCGCGAGCGAGGCGACCAGGCCGATGGTGCCGTGCCCGCACATCCCGAGATAGCCGACGTTGTTGAAGAAAATCACGCCGGCCTGACAGTCCGGCCGGTGCGGACGGCAGAGCAGTGCGCCCACCACCGTGTCGGAGCCTCGCGGCTCATTGACGATCGCGCGGCGATAGTGATCGTACTCCGCCCGGAAGCGCCTCAGGCGCTCCTCGAGCGGGCCGTCGCCGAGCTCCGGCCCCCCCTCGATGACGAGCCGCGTCGGCTCGCCGGCAGTGTGCGAATCGATGACTCGAATGACGTCGGGGCGCTCGGGGGACATTCCCCTATTTTAGCGCACCGGCGGTCGCTCAGTCGCGGTCGTCATCCGCATCGGAGTAGCGGCTCGGTGGCGCGCCGCCCATATCATCCTCGACGTCGAGATACGCTTGCGTCACGGGCGCCAGGTCGTGCCTGGCATAGTCGCTGTCCGAGTGCTGCACGTCATCGCGAAGCGCATGGTAGCTGCGCGAGAGGTCATCGAAAGACGCCTTTACGTCGGCCTTGGCGGCGTCCGGGTCTTCGACGGTGCGGTGGAACTCGTGCGCCCGATCCGCGAAGTCCCGCGCATCCTCGGTGTAGGACGAATTCTCGTCATACCCACGAGGTGCCTCGGCCGCGTTCTGCTCAAACGCCTGCGCGTTGGTATCCAACCGCTCCGCGGAATAATCGAGGCCGCCGTGTCGTGTCGTAGCGCAACCGGCGAGCGCCACCGCCATGAGGGAGGCTGTGAACAGCCGCCCCTTTCCCACAGTCATCATAAGCTTCTCCTCGGCCCTTGAGGCCGCGACTTCACCTGTGGAAAGCCAACGCCCCGCCGGGCGGCGGAGTTCCCTGTCAGAGAAGGTTCCCTGTCAGCGGCCGGCAGCAGGACGCTGCGGTTCCGCCTGTTCGGTGATCGGCAGATCGAGGTAGCTGCCGCGCAGCAGGCTCAGCTTCACCGGCACGCGTCCCGCCGCGCTCGACTCGCCGCTCACTGCCCTGCCCGACCCGTAGTTGATCTCCCTGTCGGGACGCTTACTGACACGCAACACCATCACCAGGCGGGCGCCCGACTCGACGCGCACGGCCGTGACCCGCCGGCTGGTGAACGTCAGCGACTCGGCCGCGCCGGGCGCAAGCAGCCGGCGCGCGCCCGGGTCACGCAGATAGCTGGCGCGAAACTCCTCCGCGGGCGCGAACAGATGAAAGTAATTACCGTCCGGCAACAGCTCGTAGAGCGAGATGGTGAGGTCCAGGTCGTGCCTGTTGGTGCGCAGCAGCAGCCGCCCGGAGAAGGTGCCGCCGATATCGAGACCCCCGGGCAGCGGTCCGCTCACGAAGGCGAAGCCGTTCTCCACCGGCACACTCGCCGTCATGAGGCTCGGTGGCGGGGACTCGCCGTCGTGCTCGCGGCGGCCGAGGTTGGCCGTGATGTTGACGGCCGCGCGGCTGGTCGGCTCGCGCGGAGTCAGGCTCCCGGAGCCGGCGCGCGGCTCGGCGGCGAGGTAGAGCCGCACACGATCGTTGGCGAGTTGATCCAGCGTAGCCGTGTGCTGCCAGGCATTGGCTCCCATCACCTCGAAGTTGACACGGTCCGACAGCAGCGCCGGCTTCGGGCCGTTGAGGAACAGGTACTCGAACCACTGCAGCTCGATGCCTCGCAGGTAGATGACCGCCGCAGGATCGGTGCGGTAGTCGCGCACCAGCGCCTGCGCGCTTCCATCCCGCATCTCGGCCTCGTCGTAGGGACCCGCGAGCAGTATCTGTGCCGCCTGCGGGTCGTGCGCGTAGTGTTGCTGGAAGTAGAAGAGCGTCCCGGCCTCGCCGCCACTGTAATAGCCGGTCAGGGACAGGATCGGGATGTCGACGTGCGCAAACTCCTGCGGCGAAGGCACCAGCCGCCGCCAGTAATCGTCATAGGCGGGATGTGCCAGCCAGCGCTGGAAGATCGTGCTCGGCTGCCCCGCGAGCCGCGGCAGGTCGCGGAAAGGCTTGCCGCTCGCATACCACTTCGCATTCAGCGCATCGCACCAGTCCGGGCTTCCGGTCGCCGCCGCCGGCGCGGCACCGGGCCCTGGCGCGCCGGCCGCATTCGCGCCGCTCGGGCTGGTACCGCCTCCCTGGCTCACGGCGGCGGCGGCCTGCGGAATCGAGGCCGGTCCGCCATCAGGCGCGGTGTCGCCCTGGTCGCGCTCCGATTCGACGCCTTGCAACCAACAGTAGGCGGCGTTGAGCCCGATGCCGCCATCCATCGGAAAGTTGACACCGGGCGCCATCGCATCGGAAGTCGCGATTCCCTTCAGCTGCGGCGGCAGTCGCTTCGCCACCGCCCAGGCGACGAAACCGCTGTAGCCGTCCCCATACATGCCGACCTGAGCATCGCTCCACGGCTGCTTGGCGATCCAGTCGATCACCGCGCGGGCGCGCTCCCCCTCGCCCTCGAACGGAATCACCTGCCAGGCGTGGCGCCCGGCGCGTACGGCGGGTGTGAAAGCCACCAGGCTCGCGAAGCCATGCGCCGCCGCCTGGAGCGCTTCATCGTAGCCGCCGGGGGCGATGCGATATTGCAGCAGGGTCGTCAGCATTCCGGTCGAGCTGCGCGGCCGCACCAGCAGCGCGAGCACCTTGCCGTGGCCCGGAGTGGCGATCGCGACGTCGTCCTGGATGTTGTAGCGCCGGTCCTCATCGAGCGAGATGAGCCCGGGAACAATCGGGCCGAAGCTGCGGTAGGCCTCGAAGGCGACATACTGCCAGATGAGCGTGATCGCCTCGGGCTCATCGATCCGTTCATGGCCGCGCAGCCCGTCGAAGCTCGCTTGCAGCGCCGCGGCGTACGCGGCAGGGGGCGCCTCGAGCCACGATTCGACCCGATAGCCGTCGAGGTTGTTGAAGATCGGAATGGTCTCCCAGAACGCGAGATCGAACGCCTGTGGGAAGGCCAGCCGGTACTGTGCCTGCAGCGACCTCGCGTGCACGTAGAGATCGTAGACCGATGCGGGATCCGCCGGCGGCCGGTGGGGTGTGCCGCCGCGCGCCTGCTGCAGATCGAGCCGCGCCGAGTAGGCCTCATCGAAGTTGCCGGCGACGAGCTGCAGGACCGACATGTTGCCGAGGTACTGCTCGCGGCTGTCGTTGCGGTAGCCGGGGATGATTCGCGACGCCAGATCGCGCATCACGGTCGCTGTCGCCGGATCATCGACCGAGCTTGGCGCGCGGAACTCGAGACTCTGCGCCGCCGCGAGGCGCGGCAGCAGCACGAGCAGGAGGACGATGCCGAGCGCCGTACGCATGTTACAGGCCCTACGGCGTCCGACCCTGGAGGCCGGCTGGGCCGTCCTGCCCCACTGCCGCGCCCCGCGCCGCGGCGCAGGAAATGAAGGCCGCGTAGCTCCACGCGAGGTGCTTGGCCGAAGTCTGCTCGCCGGTGCGCTGATCGAACTGCTCTGACATGTCGCCGCTTTCGGGGGTGAAGGCACGAACCGTCTCGAGGTACCGGTCGCCCCGCGCGAGCAGCGCCTCGCGTCCGCCGTCACCCCGGGCGGCGCGAAAGCAGAGCTCGGCGGCTGCCAATGTCGAGAAGTAGTAGGCGCCGCCCGAATAATAGCGGTCGGCGCGATACCGCCCAAGTGCCGGCCCGCGCGATGCCGGCCGCCCATGGTTGATGGGATAGTCCGCCTCGAACACGCTGTCGAGCGCGCCGAGCGTCGCCTGAATCCGCGGATCGCGTACCGAGTGGGTGGCGCTGTCATCGGACGCCTGCAGCGCCGCGAGGATGACGGCGATATCGAGTTCCTTCGCCGACGGTGCGCCCGAGTCGAGTACCCGCGAGCGGAAGTAGCCGCGGTCCGCCAGCCAATAGCCGTCCAGCGTGTCACGAATGGCCTGGCTCTCCTCCCGACAGCCTCCGGCCTCCGCCTGCTCCCCTCTCGCGTCGAGCCAATCGGCACCGTCATCGAGCGCCTGCGCGCTGACGCGCAGGGTGAAATAATGCAGCCCCCGCTCCTCCTCCCAGATGTCGTAGCACGGCTCCTGCCAATGGGCGCGCGTGAAGCGCAGATCACGGCGCACCAGCTCCTCGCAGGTCGCCCTCAGGCCGCCGTCGAGCGAGGCGCCGCGCAACCAGCGCAACACCGTGAGCGCGCGCAACGCGGGGCCGTCGTTCTGCGGCCGCCCCCAGTTGGAAATATCGAGTGTGCCGTCGGCGTTGACGCGCGTCTCCGCGGCAATCGCCTCCCCGTGAACACGCTGCAGCTCGGAGTCCGGGCGCAGAAACTGCTGGAAATCGGCCGCCACGCGCGAGCGCCATTCCGCGGCGGCGGCCGCGAGCGTGCGTCCATCGAGCCGCGCGAGCGTGGCGCTGAAGCGCACGAACTCGCCGAAGAGCCGCGGCGCCTCATCGCCGTCACCCGCCGGTCCCTCGACATAGAGCAGCCGCAAGGCATCGATCACGATCGCCGAATCGCGATACCAGTGAAAGAAGTAGTCCGGGTCGGGATCGTACGAGGCCGGAACGGGCGAGGCGACCACCGCGCCCGGCAGCGGGCGGATGGTCTGATCGAACCCGGGCCGGGTCTTGACGATGCCGAGCGGTGAGATACTGCGTAACATCTGTCCCGCGGCGTAGGTCCACTGCCGCTCGATCCACGTTGGGAGAGTCTCCACTGCTGTCGTCCTCACCGCGGCAGATGCGGGCTCGAGAAGCCCAGCCGGCGCAGCCCCGTCCGCACCTCCGGCGCGCTCATGAAAAGCTTCCAGAGAAGCCCGCTGCGGAAATTTTCGATCATGAGGATGATCGGGCCCTGGTCGATGGCGAGGTGCGTGTCCGCGTACCAGTCGCGCTGCGGACAGAAGGCGTCGACGAACCCGTGACGCCGCCAGACCTTCTCGCCGAACGTGCCGAGAAAATGGCGCAGCGCCTTCATCGCCTCGACCGGCGCATAGGGAAAGCTGGCGAGCGCCGCCGTCGGCGCGATGGTGCCGTTGTCGTTGTCGGGCGCATGCACCCCGTAGCCATCGGGATCGTCG
Source organism: Steroidobacteraceae bacterium (assembly GCA_036273095.1). Taxonomy (GTDB): domain Bacteria; phylum Pseudomonadota; class Gammaproteobacteria; order Steroidobacterales; family Steroidobacteraceae; genus 13-2-20CM-66-19. Next base: position 37,827 of record DATAXF010000008.1, read on the forward strand.
CTCGCCGTCAATCCCCAACAGTGCTCGCCGTAACCGCGATGATGGTTGGGGTTGGCCACGCAGTGCGCGTGATTGATGCGCACGTGCCGCAGGTTCTGCTCCCAATAGCTCGCGTAGCGGTCCTCGAGGCCGTGCGGATCGAGGCCACAGAACGAGTAATGCGCGAAGAAGAGCGGGCCGCCGAAAGCCGGCCCGAGCGGCAGCTCGATGCCGCCCCAGCTTCTGCCATTGAGGAAATCCCGTCCGCTGGCGAAGCCGCGATGATAGACGTGGCTGTCGATGGGATAACGCGGCGCACCGGCGGCGAGCACGTAGGTGACCAGGCATTCGTTCCAGCCGCGGATCTCCTGCTCGATGGCCCAGCCGTTGTTGGGACTCCAGTGCCAGTAGAGCACGCCGCGGGTTCCGCGCGCGTACCAATCCCACTCGACCTCCTCCCACAGCCACGAAATCATGTTCCGCGCCCGCGCTTCCGCCGCAGTGTCGCGGCCGAAGTACTGCCGGGCCGTGAGCAATCCCATGCAGAGGAAAGACGTCTCCACGAGATCACCGCCGTCGTCCTTGCGCGAGAAAGGAAGCGTGACTCCAGTGCGGCCGTCGAGGAAATGCGGCAGCGCGCCGTGATAGCAGGTTGCACGGACGAGGACATCCAGCATGGCGCCCAGCCGCTCCAGCCCCTGCTCCCGCGTGATCCAACCGCGCTCGACCGCGACCACGAGCACCATGAGCGCGAAGCCCGAGCCGCCGGTGGTGACGAGGTCGCTGCTCTGTCCCTTGCCCGCGGGTCGCCGGTCGGGCACCAGCCCGCTCACGGGGTGCCCCGCCTCCCAGAAGAACCGGAAGGTCTGCCGCTGCACACGCTCGAGCAGCTCGTCATCGCTCAACGTGGCGAGCCGGGCGGGGCTCATTTCCTCGAATCGGGCGGTATCGGACACGGACTCAACTCCTTCCTTCACGCAGCTGGGAAGCCTTGCCGCGCGCCTCCGGCGGATCCGCGGCGCGTCCCACGGGACACTTGACCAGATGGACCACGCGGGCGAAGAGCGGATCGCGCGCCTGCGCGCCGCCGATATGAACCACGCCGGTGCGCGCGAGCTCGTCACCGAAGACCTCGATGACACGCTCGAGGGTGTCGCCGTCGAGCGAGCCGAACACATCCTCGATGAGCACCCACGCCGGCGCCTGCAGCAACACCCGGGCGAAGGCGAGTGCGAGCTGCTCGTCCTCGCTCAGCTCGCGATCCCAACGCCGCGAGACGTCGAGAAGCGGCACCAGCCGCTCGATCCCGAGCCGGCGCAACGCCTGTGCACAGTCGTCCGCCTCGAACCCCTCGGGCTTGAGCGGATAGGCGAGCACTTCGCGCAGCGACCCCTGAGGCAGGTAGGGTGTGCCGCGCGGGAAGTAGAGAATCTGCTCGCCGGCGGGCATGACGACCCGCCCGGTGCCGAGCGGCCAGAGGCCCGCGAGCGCCCGGAACAACAGCGACTTGTTGGTTCCGGGCTCGCCCACGATGAGCAGCCGCTCCCCGGTGCGCACCTCCACCATCCTCTCGCGCAACATGTCACGGCCGGCGGCGGATGACACCTCGAGACCTTCGATGACGATCCGGCCGGCGATGCCCTCCGCGTAAGTGATATGGCTCTCGACCTCGTGTTTGACATCGGTGGTGACGACGGCGCGGCGGAAGTTGGCTACCCGAAGGAGCGTTGCCCGCCAGTCGGCGATATTGGGGAAGTTGTCGACGAACCAGCGCAGCGAGGCCTGCGCCGTGGTGAAGGCCGCAGCGGCCTGCATCAGGCCGCCGAACGAGAGCCGGCCCGAGAAGTAAAGCGGCGCCGCCACCAGAAGCGGCGCCACCAGCAGCACCCAGCCGAAACCCGCGGTGATCCAGGTGAGATTGGTCAGCCCCGTGACCAGGCGCTGGGTGGCCCGGAGCACTCCCTGGAGGCTGGTCTCGAGCCGCCGCCGCTCACCCTCCTCCCCGGCGGCGAGAGTAATGCCATCCAGATGCTCGTTCACCCGCACCAGCGCGAAGCGCAAATCCCCCTCGCGCGCGTACCGCTCGGCGTTGCGCCCAATGAGACTGCCGCCCACCCAGTAGGAGAGCAACGAGCCGAATGCCGCATAGATGATCGCGGCCCACACCATATAGCCGGGCACTGCAAATTCGTGCCCGGCGATGGTGAGCGCGAAGCCGCGGGAAAGGACCCAGAGGACGCCGATGAAGGCTACGAGCGTCACCGATGCCTGGATGAGGCCGCTGCCGAGGTCCCCGGACAGCTCGCACAGATGGCGCGCATCATCGTGCATGCGCTGGTCGGGATTGACCCCCATCGGCCCCGCATTGGCCAGCCAGAAAGCGCGCCGCGGACTCATCCAGTCACGGATGAGGTCCCCGGTCAGCCCCTCACGCAGCTTCACCTTCAACGTCTCGACCAGCCAGCGCTGTGCGACGTTGAGGACGAGGAGAAAGCCCGCGATGATGAAGAACACCCCGAGCTGGACGAGAAAGTCCCTGAAATCCCGCCGCGTCAGCGCATCGTAGAACGGCTGGTTCCATCTGTTGAGCCACACCTGCCCGTAGGCGGTGGCGACGATCACCGCGAATACCCCCGCCATGAGCACAACCAGCGAGCGGGCGGCCGGCGAGGCGAGCAGCGCCCCGACTATCATGCCCAGCTGCGACACGAGCCCCGAGTGCTCGGCCTCCGTCTCCGGAGGGTGACTGTCGCTGCTGTCGTCTGGGCGATCTATCATCGTGCTCGTCATGAAACCGCAAGACACATCACGCATCGAGGCGCTCATCGGCCGGATGACCCTGACCGAGAAGCTGGGTCAGCTCACCATGATGGCCGCCAGCCACACCGTGACCGGACCGGTGATCACCGGCCACTCCACCGGCGATATCCGCGCCGGCAGGATCGGCAACCTGCTCAATCTTATCGGGGCGAGCGCCGCCCGCGACATGCAGCGTATCGCAGTCGAGGAATCCCGCCTCGGTGTTCCGCTGCTCATCGGCCTCGACGTCATCCATGGCCACCGCACGCTCTTCCCGGCGCCCCTGGCGGAAGTGGCGCTATTCGACCCTGAGGCCTGGACTCGGACGGCGCGGGAAGCCGCCCGGGAGGCGGCCGCGGACGGCATCAACATGACCTTCGCACCCATGCTCGATGTGTCCCGTGAGCCGCGCTGGGGGCGCACCGTGGAGGGCCCGGGGGAGTCACCGTGGGTCGGCCGGCGGCTGGCCGAAGCCAAGGTACGCGGCTTCCAGGGCACCGACCTGGCTGCCGCGGAGTCGATCGCGGCCGTGGCCAAGCACTACTGCGCCTATGGAGCGGTGACGGCCGGCCGCGAGTACGCCTCGGTGGACGTCTCCGACCGGGCCCTTCGCGAGGTCCACGAGCCCTCCTTCGCGGCCGCCATCAGCTCGGGCGTCGTAGCCGTGATGCCCGCCTTCACCGACCTCGCCGGCATTCCGATGACCGCCCATGCCGGTATGCTGCGCGGTCGCCTGCGGCGGGAGCTCGGCTTCGACGGCGTCCTGGTCAGCGATTACAACGCCATCGCGGAGCTGATCCAACACGGCATCGCCGCGGACTTCGTCGAGGCGGCGACCCTCGCGCTCAAGGCGGGCGTCGACATCGACATGGTTTCGGGGGCATATCTGCAGGGGTTGCCGCTGGCGCTCGAGCGCGGTCTCGTCAGCCAGGCGCAGATCGACGAGTCGGTGCGCCGGGTGTTGGTGCTCAAGGCGCGCCTCGGCCTGTTCGAGGATCCCTATCGGCGCGGCGCCACCGCGGAAAGCGCCGCGGTCCTCACGGAGCGGCGCCGGATCGCCCGAGAGATCGCGGCCCGCTCCATGGTGCTGCTGAGCAACCGCGGACAGGCGCTGCCGCTTGCCGGCAACCTGCGGCGCCTGGCGCTCATCGGACCTCTGGCCGATGCGCCCGCGGAGATGCGCGGGCCGTGGTGGTGCGCGGCGGAGCCCGAGAGCCAGGTCGGCGTGCTCGCCGGGATGCGCGCGGCACTGCCGCAAAGCGCAATCCTCCACGCCAGCGGTGTCGACATCGCGGGAGATGACGAGAGCGGCATCGCGGCCGCACTGGCGCTCTGCGACAGCGCCGAGGCCGTGGTGCTCTGCCTGGGCGAGGCGGCGACGATGAGCGGCGAGGCGGCATCGCGCGCGCATCCGGGACTTCCCGGCCGCCAGCGGCAGTTGGCGGAGGCGGTGTTGCAGCGTGCCGCCGCAAAGGCGATCCCCGTCACCGCGGTCCTCTTCTGCGGACGGCCGCTCATCGTTCCCTGGCTCGCGGAGCGGGCGAACGCGCTGCTCGCCGCCTGGTTCCCCGGCTGCGAGGCCGGCCACGCGCTCGCCGACGTGCTGACGGGTCGCACCTCGCCGAGCGGACGCACACCGATCACCTGGCCGCGCGCGGTAGGACAGATACCGCTTTACTTCGGTGAGCGCAGCAGCGGCCGTCCCACCGATCCGACCGGTCCCTTCTGCAGCCGATACATCGACGAATCCAACGCGCCGCTCTTTCCCTTCGGACACGGGATGACCTACGGCAGCTTCAGCATGAGTAACCTGCGCGTGACGCCACAAGCGGCCAACGCGTCGGTCACGGTGGAGGTGCGGATCGAGGTCGAGAATCGGGGCGAGCGCAGGGCGGAGGAGACCGTGTTTCTCTTCACGCATCGCCTGAAGTCTCGTGTCGCGCCCCCGCTCCTCGAGCTGCAGGGCGTCGGCAAGATCACCCTGGACCCGGGCGCGCGCGGCACACTGATTCTGTATCTGCCCGTCGCCGAGCTGCGCTCGCTCGGCCCCGATCTCGAGCCCGCGCTCGAGCCGGGCGCGGTCGAGATCCTGGTGGGGCCGAGCGCGGACCGTGTCTCACTGCTTTGCGCCCGGTTGGAAATCCTGGCGTGACAGCAGCTGCGCGACCCGCTCGGCGACCAGCTCCGGCGCACCGTCGCTCGCGGTGATCGCGCAGCTCGCGCCCCGGCGAGGCATGTAAAGCCGCGGATCCGTCACCTTGAAGAGTCCCACGGTCGTTGCATCAGTAGCCGCACCAAGATGCATGAGGCCGGAGTCGGCGCAGACGAAACAATCCGCGGCCTCGAGCACCGCAGCCACCTGACGCACGCGGCGGGAGTAGTACGCAGGCAGCTCCGGCAGCGCCGCCACGCCGTTCGGCGGCCGGATTTCGATGACTCGCGCGGACGGCAACCGGGGGTGGAGGCTCGCAATCATGCGACGCCACCAGTCGATGCTGAACTGCTTCGCGCCCGTTGCGTGAGCCGCGACGGCCACCACGGGACCTGAGCCGTCCGTGCCGAGAACGCGCTTGATCTCCTCCCTGCCAGCGAGACGCTCGGCATCGGTCAGGCGGATGCTGAGCTTCGGTGTTTCCGCGCGCGCGGCCTCGTCATCGAGCCCCAGGATGCCGCGTCGCAGCAGATATACGGGGTAGTCCCCCATGTGCACCGGCGCGCCCACGAAGGGAACGCTGACATCGACACCATCGGTTTTCCCCGCACGGGAAAAGCCGAGCTTGAGCTGTGCCGGGAGACGCCTGGTGAGAAAGCGCGCAGTCCAGGACCTGGGAGAGGGATCGACCAGGATGTCGTAACGCACCCGGCCCACGCGCAGGAGCGTCAGCAGATGCTGCAGCGGATGGCGTAGGCCGCGAAAGGGCAGCCTGTGCACGCGCTTCACCGAAGGAAATTCCCGGAACACCTCCGGCGCCACCGGGCATGCCGTCAGGATCTCCACCCGCGCCGACGGCAGCGTGGCCTCGATCTCCTCGACTAGGGGCGTCATCAGCAGGGTGTTGCCGAGGCGGGTATTCGGGCGGCAGATGAGAATGGTCGCGCCTGCATACCGCTGCGCCGGGGACCCCACGGCGCTCGCGGGCGCGGAAAGGAGCTCGGCCGGCAGCATAGGCCCAAATTATGGCATGGCGTGTGATAGGGGGCCGGCTAGACTGTGACGGGGAAACGTTACCTGGGTGACCGGCTTGCATCCTTCGGACTTGGGCGCATCGGCCGCCGTCTTCCTGTCGCAGATCGTGGTGCTCCTGGTCGTCGGCCGGCTGCTGGGGGAGCTGCTGTCGCGCTGGGGCCAGCCGCCGATCATGGGACAGCTCCTGGCGGGCGTCGTGCTCGGCCCATCGGTGCTCGGCTTCCTGTCGCCCGCGTCCGAGCTCGCACTCTTTCCCCACGCCCCGGCGCAACGGGCGATGCTGGATGCGGTCGCGCAGGTCGGAGTCCTGCTCCTGCTTCTGCTTACCGGCATGGAGACGGATCTCTCGGTCATGCGCAACTGCGGACGCGCTGCCCTCAGCGTGTCGCTGGCCGGCATCGCCCTGCCCTTCGTCCTGGGCGTGCTGGCGATCGAGCTGCTGCCGGCCTCGATGCTCCTCAAGCCGGACGAGCGGCTCCTGCTCGCGCTTTTCATCGGTACCGCGCTCGCGGTGTCGTCGGTGAAGATCGTCGCCGCCCTGGTGCGGGAGCTCGGTTTCATCCGGCGCATGGTAGGCCAGATCATCCTGGCCGCCGCCATCATGGACGATGCGATCGGGTGGATATCCGTGTCCGTGCTCCTCGGGCTCGCGCAACACGGCAGCATCGATCTCGGCGGCGTGGCGCGTAGCGTCCTCGGCACACTCGCATTTCTTGCGTTCAGCGTTACCGTGGGACGCCGGCTCGTTTTCCACGTGATCCGCTGGACCAACGATCACTTCGTGAGCGAGCTCCCGGTGATCACCGTCATCCTGGTGATCATGGGCGCGATGGCGCTGGCGACGGACGCAATCGGCGTCCAAGCCGTGCTCGGCGCCTTCGTCGCAGGCGTTCTGATCGGCGAATCGCCCATCCTGACACGTCACATCGAGGAGCAGCTGCGCGGCCTCATCGTGGCGCTGTTCATGCCGGTGTTCTTCGGGACGGCCGGCCTCGCCACCAACGTCGCCGCCCTTGGCCACGCCAACATGCTCGTGCTCACGGCGGGCCTCATCGTCCTGGCGAGCGTCGGCAAGTTCTCCGGGGCGTTCCTCGGCGGCCGTCTCGCCGGCCTCACGGGCGCGGAATCGCTCGCCGTGGGGTGCGGCATGAACGCCCGCGGCTCGACGGAGGTGATCATCGCCTCCATCGGGCTCTCCGTGGGCCTCATCGATGAGAGCTATTTCACCGCCATCGTGGTCATGGCTCTGGTGACGACGCTCGCCATGCCCCCGATGCTGCGCTGGGCGCTGAAGCGTCTGCCAATGCGGGCCGAGGAGGCCGCACGCCTCGAGCGCGAGGCGCTGGAGGAACGGGGCTTCCTCTCGGGCGTCGAGCGCCTGCTCCTCGCTGCGGACGCGAGTCCGAGCGGCCAGCTCGCCTCGCGCCTCGCGGGCCTCATCGCCGGAGTGCGGCAGATTCCGGCCACGGCCCTGCATTTTGAGCGTAGGGCCGCCGAGGGCGCGGCGGCGGAGCACACGACGGCCGTCATCCGCGAGGCAGCCGAATCGGGAGGCGCGGAGAACGGCGGCTCGGAGCGTCTCGATCTGACGCTCAGGATCGAGGAGCCGCAGCCCGGCGGCGATGCGATCCGCTCCGAGAACCGCAAGGGTTACGGGCTGCTCCTCATCGGGCGGGAGGCCTCCGCCCGCGGCGCCATGTTTCACCGCGCGATCGCGCAGACCGCGGCGCAGTTCTCGGGACCCTTCGCAGTGGTGCTCGCGCGTCGGGAGCACCGCTCGGGCAAGCTGCGGGCGCCGCTCAACATCCTTGTACCGGTGTCGGGAACGAGCGTCTCACGCCGCGGCGCGGAGCTTGCGGTCGCTCTGGCGCAAGGCTCGCGCGGCTCGGTGACGGCGCTGCACATTGCCGGACGCGGCGCCGCGCGGCGGCCGCTGCACCGCCGCTTCGGCGCGCTGTTGGGCAGACAGGACGATGTCGAAGAGGAGCTGTCCAACAACCCCATTACCGATGAGATCGTGCAACTCGCGCGCGCTTACTCGGTGAATGTGCGATCCGCCGTGCGCAGCCATCGCGATCCCGACGCCGCGATACTCCGTGAGATCGGCGCAGGCCGGCACGACGTGTTGGTCATGGGAGTCAGCCCGCGGCCGGGCGATCCGCTCAATTTCGGTGACGTCGCTTCGGTGCTGCTCGAGCGCGCAGAATGCTCGCTCGTCTTTCTCGCGGCGGAGCCCGACTAAGGCCGCCACTCGAGCAGGTCGCCGATCCGCTCCACCGCGACATCGGCTGCGGGGTAGGCGGCACTCTCCTTCGGGTCGTTGGCATAGTGACCCTGCCGCGGGAAGATGGTGGTGAGGGACGCGCCCCATGCGCCCTTCATCGCCGTGAGGATGCGCAGCTTGTCATCCACCATCACGTAACGGGATGCAGGGTACCGCCGCTTCACGGAGTCGAGCATCCGCTCCTTGTGCAGGTAGATGAGCACCCGTCCTTCGACCGCATCCCAAAGGCCGGAGCGGCGGATCTTGAGGGGCTGAAAGACCACATCTCCATCCGAAAGGATGACGGTCGGCCCGAAGCGGCGGCAGTGCCCCAACACTCGCAACGCATCCGGGTACAGCCGATTCGCGAACGGGTAGTCGATCAGGAAAGACGACATCAGCAGCAGCTGCGGCTCGTCCAGATTCTCCAGGCGGTAGCGCTGCAGCGCGCCGAGATAATCCGCGTAGCCGAGCTCGGCGCGGAGCGTCTCGAAGATGGTCCAGTAACGGTCCCGTTGCGCGCGGCCGAACTCCCTCTCCAGGTGCGCGCTCAGGTCAGCCTGTACGGCGTCGTTGTCGAGCAGCGTGTTGTCGACGTCGAAGAGGAATACAGGTTGCGCAGGCTGCGGCATGGCTGTGATCTCAGCGTGGGGACCGGATGGTCCCCACGCTATCACGTCCTACGCCAGCTGCGACTGCTGCGACTCCGGTTATTGTCTCCGGCTATCGTTGCCGTTATTGCACGCTGTAGCCGCGCGCATCGAGGCAAGCCGTCACGGCGCGCTTGTAGCTATCAGGCGTGGCCGTGGCCGCCTGCGAGCTGTTGGCTGCATTGGTCGGATCGTACCCGGTCTGGCTGACGGCCCACTCGTGACACTGGTAGCGATCGTTCGCCGTCTGCTGCTCGCTCTGGCCGTTCTTCGGATAGACGTAGAGGCTCATCGCGCCTTGCCCCGGAGCGGCGCCCGGTCCCGGTGCTCCCTCCTCCGGCTGTCCGGCGGGCGGTGGAGCCGCGGCTCCGTCCTCCACGCCACCCGTGACCGGCGGCGGGTCGGTCACTACGTACGAGTCGTAATCAGGATTCCAGGCGTAATACACACCCTGAGTGTAGTAATACGGCACGCCGCCCCACCAGTAGGTGGAGTAGCCCACGGGCAGCACTCCCAGGAACCACGGGAAGTCCCAGCCCAGATAGACGTGGGGCCAGAAGCCGCCGCGCCAGTAGCCGCCGCCCCACGTATGAGGCACCCAGTGCGATCCCCACGGGCGCACCCAGCCGCCGCCGCCTACGCGTGGCCCGCCGCCCCAGTGCGGGTGCATGCCCGACCAGTGCTGCGGCACGGCGTAGTGGCCATGAGGCGCCGCGAAGGCATGACCGGCGAAATGCCCTCCTCCCACGTGGCCTCCTCCCCCGTGGCCGCCCCCGTGGTAGCCGCCGTGATCCTGTCCCAGCGCCGGCGTAACCGCCAAGAGAAGCGAAGCCGCCAGTGCCACCGCGCCGCCAATGCCATTCCTGATTCGTATCATGGATTTCACGCCTGTCTTTTGACCGGTCGGACCGTTCCGACCGTTACCATACCCTACAACGCACCACCTGAAGGCACGCTGACCCGGGAGCCCTATGGGTCACACTGGCCCTGAGAACCGGGTCACAAAGCGGTGGCTGAGGCCTGGCGGGGCCGCCGCCGTACCAGCAGCTTCACCCCTTGCAGAGCGCCAAGCAGGACCACCGCGGCCGCGATGCAGAGGAGCACCTGATGGGCCCGCAGCGGACCCAGGTGCAGGAACCCGGCCACGGCCGGAATGAGGAGCATCGCCACCAGGGCGCCTGCCGCGGCCGTCACGCTGATCCAGAGCGAGGGATTCGGCCGCGCCAGACCCGCGAGCGGCGAGGCGCTGAAGCTGCGATTGGCGAAGATCAGGGCGTAGTTGGCGCCCACCAGGGTGAGGAAGCCCATCGAGCGCACCGTCTCGGAGGGCAGGCCGTGAAGGGAGGCGTAGAGGAATACGCCGCACACCACCAGGGTTGCAAGCGCTCCCTGCAGGAAGCCGCCCACGAGCAGCGGCCGCGACAGCAGCTTGCCCTCGGGATCGCGCGGCGGCCGGGTCATGACGTCGCGCTCGTCGCGCTCCGCCTCGAGCACGACCGAGCACAGCGGATCGATGATGAGCTCGAGGATCGCGATCAGCATCGGGGTCAGCACCAGCGGCCGGCCCATTGCGATCGGGACCAGCGCCAGGCCCGCGATCGGCAGATGGATCGCGAGAATGTAGCTCACCGCCTTCACCAGGTTGTCGTAGATGCGGCGCCCGAGCCGCACCGCGCGTACGATGGAGTTGAAATCATCGTCGAGCAGCACGAGCGCGGAGGCTTCGCGCGCAACGTCGGTGCCGCGCTGACCCATGGCGATGCCGATGTGCGCCGACCTGAGCGCCGGTGCATCGTTCACACCGTCCCCCGTCATGGCGACCACCTCGCCGCGCGCTTTGAGGGCGGCGACGATGCGCAGCTTCTGTTGCGGAGTGATGCGCGCGAAGACCGACACCTGCGCGACGCGCTCGAGGAGCGAGGGCTCGTCCAGCCGCGCCAGCTCCGGCCCGGTCATGACCCCCTCATGCTCGATGCCGGCCTGGGCCGCGATCGCACGCGCGGTCTCAGGATGATCGCCGGTGATCATGACTACACGAATCCCCGCGGAGCGGCATTCGCGCACGGCTTCCGGGATACCCGCGCGCAACGGATCCACGAAACCGATCAGGCCGTCAAGTTGAAGGGGCAGATCGAGGGCGCGCTCGGGCGGCGCGGATACGAGCTGAGCCGAAGCGACTGCGAGCACCCGCATCCCCCGACGCGCCAGCTCTTCGACTCTGGCACGCATCGTCTGCAGGGCGGCGGCATCGAGGCGACAGAGCGTGGCAATGGCCTCGGGTGCGCCCTTGGCAGCGGCTGCCGCGGCGCCGCCCGGCAGACGCCAGACCTGCACGAGCGCGGGCAGCTCCGGCAGCCACGGATATCCGCGGACCAGCTCCGCTCCAGCAGCGCCGCCGCCAACGTCGGCCGCCAGCCGCACCAGCGCCCGGTCCATCGGATCCACCGCTTCGGGGCGGCTCGCCAACACGGCGGTGGCGAGTAACTCCTGCAGCCGCGGGTGCAGCGCGCGCGATTCTCCGGATCCAGTCACCGCCTCCGCACATTGCGCGTCCCGCTCGAGCCATTCGACCGACATGAGATTACGCGTCAGCGTCCCCGTCTTGTCGGTGCAGAGCACGGTCGCGGCGCCCACTGTCTCGATGGCGGCGGGCCGCCGCGTCAACACGTGTGAGCGCGACAGCCGCCAGGCTCCCATCACCATGAACACCGTGAGGACCAGGGGAAACTCTTCGGGCAGCATCGACATCCCGAGCGCGATGCCACCGAGCAGGCCCTGCAGCCACGCCCCCCGCAGCAGTCCGTAAAGCAGCACGGCGAGCGCGCTCAACGACAAGCCGACGATGGCGAAGCCCGTCACGAAGCCACGCGTCTGGGCCTGCAGGCGCGGCGGCTCCGGTGTGATGCGGGTGACGGCATGGCCGATCTTGCCGATCTCACTGCGCAGTCCCGTCGCGGTGACGACCGCCAGACCGCCGCCCGTGACGATCAGCGTGCCCGAGAAGACCAGAGGAAGGTCATCGCCGCCCGGTGCGGCCTCGGCGGGCGAAGATTGCGCGGCTGCGGCTTCCTCCGGCGCGGGGCGCTTGCGCACCGGGACGGACTCTCCCGTGAGCAGGCTCTCGTCCGCCTGCACGTCGTCTCCGGAAATCAACAGCGCATCCGCGGGAACACGATCGCCCTCGGCGAGCACCAGCAGATCGCCGCGCACGACTTCCCTGCCGGGGATGCGAATCTGCTCGCCGTCGCGGATGACGAGCGCCCGCGGGCTCGTCAGGTCCCGCAGCGCCTCGAGCACGCGCTCGCTCCTGCCCTCCTGGATGATCGCGATCGCCACCGAGAAACAGGCGAACGCGAACAGCACGATCGCCTCGCCGCGGCTGCCGATGAACAGATACAACACGCCGGCGCCGAGCAGCAGCGCGAACATCGGCTCGCGCACCACCTCCAGGATGATGCGCAGCGCCGTGCGGCGCTCGAGCTCGGGCAGCGCGTTCGGGCCCTCGACCCGCAGCCGCTGCGCGGCTTCCTGACCGCTCAGGCCGCGGCGCGATTGAGATCGGGCGTCGGTGTGAAGCATCGCACTATCGTACACACCCGGGGCGTCGCCGAGCCACGACACTTCGTGGCGCGTGGCTCACGCTTGCACGGGTTAACTTTCGGTAATGATGGTAACCCGGCCTGTTCCTGCGACGTTGTTAACGCACGAAAGCCCGCAAATCGGGCGCAAGCGGCGCATGGTTGCAAGGCACGACAGCCATCTCAGCCGGCACGAGGATGCCCGGCTCAACAGGCAAGAGAACCGCGTCAGCCGTCGCATCGGTCAATAACTGGAGCTCCCCTCATGTCGAAATCGTATCGTTCCGTTCTCACCGCCGCGGCCGCCGCGGTGTCGCTGAGCTGCCTCACCGCCCCGGCCATCGCCCAGAGCGCCTGGGCGGCTCGGCACCCGCTGCGCGCGGAGGTCAACGGCCGTCTCGCCAAACAGGACATGCGCATCGATGAGAAGGTCAGGATGGGCCAGATGAGGCCTGAGCGGGCTGCCCGCCTGCACGCTGCCGACCAGCGCATCCGTGCGCACGAGGAGCGCATGGCTGCGATGCACGGCGGCCACATCACCGCGCGCGAGCAGGCGAAGCTCAATGCCGATGAGGATCGTATCAGCGCTCAGATCGGCCCGTAGCCTTCGCGCCGACGGGTCTGCGGGGCCGCCTCGAGGCGGCCCTGCCTTTCGTGTCTTCAGCCCCTGCGGCGGGAGATGACGATGACCGCGATCAGCACCACGGCGATGTTGAGCACCCACCAGGCAAACATGCCGTGGCCCTGGAGCACATCGAGTGCGCTGCGCCGCTGCGGCACGGTCACGCTGCCGGTGAGGAGCTCGCGAATGCCATCGTGGGAGACGATGACGCCGAGGGAATGGGCGCCTCCACTTTGAGCGCTCGTCGAGATGAGATAGGAACCATCGGCTTGCGCCGTGACCGGCACGCTGTGACCATCAAGGGTCACCGTGACGCTCCCCGGACCGGCGATCAGCCGGTGGTCCGGGATGCGCGAGACCTGGAGACGCAGAGCGTGGTCCGAGGGAGCGGCCGTCAGCGTGAGTAGCGCCGAGCGCGCCACCACTGTCGGGCCAGACTGCTGTGCGGAAGGATTCGCCATCACCTAATCCTGCAGCCCCAGGAAGCTTTCGAGAGCCTCCATGCCCGCCAGGAATCCTCGCAGCTGCTCCTTCGTGAGGCACGCGAGCAGCTGCCGCTCACGCTCGAGAACGAGCGGCACCAGGTCCGCGTACATGCGCCGCCCCGCCTTGGTGAGACGCACCTCCCGCTCCCGCCGGTCGGCGGCGCTCGAGACTCTCTCGATGAGATCACGCTCCTCCAGATGAGCTATGGCGCGGCTCACTCGCGTCTTGTGCATCCGGGTGCTGGCCGCGATGTGCTGGGCCGTGCAGCCATGCTGCGTGCCGACCGTGGCCATGACGCGCCATTCCGGGACATCGAGGCCGAAGCGCTCCCGGTAGATGTCGGAGAGATGATTGCTGACCCCGACCGCGAGGCGGTTGAGGCGATACGGTACGAAGCCCGCGAGCTCGAGCCCGAGCTCGTTGGGCGCCCGGACGCTCATTCCGTCACCCTCGAAATAGTTGCGAACGCAACTAATTGTGTCATGATGTGTATGTGACCGTCCATCGATACTCAGGCACAAGGACGTGCCCCGCCGCCGCAGGTGGCGGAGCCGCGGGCAAAAACCACGCTTTTTGCCCGCGGCGCGCTGGTCCGGGCAGGAGCCCGGATCCAGCGCTTCAACAAGCATACCGGGAGTGAGCGAGCGATGAGCACCGCGATTGCTGACGGCGGCGCGCAGGCGGCGCCGCTGATATACCTGCCGGGATTCGGCAACCATTTCGCCACCGAGGCGCTGCCCGGCGCCCTGCCCGAGGGCCGCAACTCACCGCAGCGCTGCCCTTACGGCCTTTATGCGGAGCAATTCTCGGGCACCGCTTTCACCGCGCCGCGGTCGGCCAATCGGCGCAGCTGGCTCTATCGCATCCGACCGGCCGCGATGTTGGCGCGTCCCTTCCAACCTCTGCCGCACGCGGGCCTCGTGAGCCACTTCGGGACGCTCGCCGTCACGCCGAATCCGCTTCGCTGGAGCCCACCGCCCATTCCCCGGGAGCCAGCCGATTTCGTCGATGGCCTGCTGACTCTGGGCGGCACCGGCGCGCCGGATGCTCACGCGGGCTGCGGCATTCACTGGTACCTCGCCAACCGCTCCATGCGCGACCGCTTCTTCTACGATGCCGACGGCGAGCTTCTCATCGTGCCCCAGCTCGGGCGGCTGCGCGTTGCGACCGAGCTCGGGATCCTGGAGGCCGCACCGCAGGAGGTGCTGCTCATTCCACGGGGGCTGCGTTTCAGGGTGGAGCTCCCGGACGGTGAGGCCCGCGGCTACATTTGCGAGAGCTTCGGGGCGCCGCTGCGACTGCCGGACTTGGGTCCCATCGGCTCGAACGGCCTCGCCAATCCGCGCGATTTCCAGACGCCGGTGGCGTCATATGAGGACCGCGACGGGGATATGGAGCTCGTGGCGAAGCTCGGTGGGGAGCTTTGGACAGCGGCACTCGATCACTCACCGCTCGATGTCGTCGCCTGGCACGGCAACAATGCGCCGTGCAAGTACGACCTGCGCCGTTTCAACGCGATCGGCTCCGTGAGCTACGATCATCCGGACCCTTCGATCTTCCTCGTGCTGCAGTCCGTCAGCGACACACCAGGCGTGGACACGGTGGACTTCGTGATCTTCCCGCCGCGCTGGCTTGCGATGGAAGACACCTTCCGGCCGCCCTGGTTTCATCGCAACGTCGCGAGCGAGTGCATGGGGCTGATCCACGGCGTCTATGACGCCAAGGCCGGCGGCTTCGAGCCCGGTGGCGCATCGCTCCACAACTGCATGACCGGCCACGGCCCCGACGCCGAGACCTTCGAGCGCGCGCTGCGCGCCGACACCACCCGGCCGCAGCGCATCAGCGATACGATGGCCTTCATGTTCGAGACACGTACCGTGATCCGCCCCACGCGCCGCGCACTGGAGCTGCCGCAGCTGCAACCCGACTACGCGCGCTGCTGGAGCGGCCTGACGAGACGCTTCAACCCGGACGTCCGCGAATGAGTGCCGCGCTCGACTCGACTCACGATTCGAAGCTGCGCAGCTGGGTGGGCTCCGCCAACCTCCCGGGCTGCGATTTCCCCATCCAGAACCTGCCGCTCGCCGTCTTCCGGCGCGCCGGGAGCGGCGAGAACTTCCGTTGCGGAGCCGCGATCGGCGACAGCGTGCTCGATCTCGGCGCGCTCGACATGTTGAGTCCCTTCGAAGGGCTCGCAGCCGAGGCGCTCGCGGCCTGCGCGGAGCCCGCGCTGCAGCGCCTGATGGCGCTCGGAAAGGGCGCGCGGGTGGCGCTGCGCCGCGGCCTGTCGGAGTGTCTGCGCGAGGGCTCGACGCGCGCGGCGGAGCTCGCCACCGCGCTCATTCCGCAGAGCGGGGCGGAATTCACGCTGCCGGCAAGAATCGGCAACTACACCGATTTCTACGCCTCCATTCACCACGCCACCGCGGTGGGCCGGCTCTTCCGGCCCGACCAGCCGCTGCTGCCCAACTACAAGTGGGTGCCCATCGCCTACCACGGGCGCGCCTCCTCGCTCGGCGTTTCCGGCCAGCAGGTGCGGCGTCCACGCGGCCAGGTGATGCCGCGCGGCGCCGGGCAGCCGCAGCTCTCGCCGAGCGCGCGCCTCGACTTCGAGCTCGAGGTTGGCGTGCTCATCGGGGCTGGAAACCAACTCGGCTCGCCGATCCCGATGGCGCAGGCCGAGGAGCACGTGTTCGGCCTCTGTCTCCTCAACGACTGGTCGGCGCGCGACCTGCAGGCCTGGGAATATCAGCCGCTCGGGCCCTTCCTCGCCAAGAGCTTCGCCTCCACGATCTCCCCCTGGGTGGTGACCCTGGAAGCGCTCGCGCCGTACCGGCTACCGTGGAGCCGGCCGGCCGAGGATCCGCAGCCCCTGCCCTATCTCGACAGCGCGCAGCTGCGTGCCTCCGGCGCGCTCGACCTGCATCTCGAGGTCGCCCTCGAGACGGCCGCCATGCGCGCCGCGGGGGCGGCGCCGCAGTCCCTGGCTCGAACCAACTTCCAACACAGCTACTGGTCGGTCGCGCAGATGGTGGCGCATCACACCGTGAACGGCTGCAACCTCGAGCCCGGAGACCTCCTCGGCAGCGGCACCCAGTCGGGTCCCACGCCTGATCAGGCCGGATCGCTTCTCGAGCTCAGCGACGGCGGCAAGCGCGCGATCCCGCTCGCGAGCGGCGAGACGCGCACGTTCCTGGAGGACGGCGACCGCGTGATCATCCGGGGATGGTGCGAGCGGCCCGGATGCGCGCGAATCGGCTTCGGGGAATCCAGCGGCACCGTGCTCGGCGCCGACTGAGTCAGATGTGACGGTAGCCGATGCGGAAGGCACCCCAGTGCCGGCTGCGCACCCAGATCGGCGAGGACAGGTCCTTCATCAGCACGAAGTTGCCGCCTCCCATGTCGCGGCGATAGGTCTGTAGCAGGAACGGCTTGGTGTTGCGCGCCACCTTCTGCACCGCGCGGTCCTTGAAGAGGCGGCGGTTGCGAGAGTGCGCCGCGTTCCAGACCGGATCCCGGCCCTGGGGCTGACGGTAATTGGGATTGTGCGTCGGCAGATACCCGCCCCTCGACCAGGCCACGCAGAAGACGATGCGCGCGTCCGCACGCTGCAACGGGTCCTGGATAGGGGGCAGCACGCGATCCGTGAACTGCACGTAGTCGGTGAGGTACTGCTTGGGGTTGCTGCCCGGGATCTCACGGTAGCGCTCGTCGAAGAGCTGCGCTTCGTTGATTTCGCCGCGCGCGATAGCCTGCTCGAACAGCTCGCTGATCCGCTTCGCGGTGTCCACACCCATGCGGATCATGGGCGTATCGGAAGTCTCGACGCCGCTCGCCGCGATGAGCTCCATCAGTCCCTCGCTGAGGCCGAGAAGTCCCTCCACCCGCTTGTCGGCGTGGGTGAGGCTCGTGGAGGAGAGCTGCACTCCTTCGGCGAGGCCGCCGAGCTCGGCGAGAGTGACGTTGCAGGCCTCGTGATTGCCCGCAGCCGAGCGCGCAATCGAATCTATCTCGCGGCTCACGGTGCCGAAAGCGCCGTGTGCACGCACGATCACACCCTGCACCTGCCCCGCGCCGTGGCCGGCCTCGGCGGCATGTTTGTCGGCCGCGCCGCCCTCGGCGATCAAGCCATCTATCTGCTCCGCGAGCGAGCGCACGGTGGCCGTGATCCGCTCCGTGGCCGCGCGCGTCTCCTCCGCCAGCGTCTTGACCTCGGCGGCCACCACCGCGAATCCACGCCCCGCCTCGCCGGCCCGCGCCGCCTCGATGCCGGCGTTGAGCGAGAGGAGCCGCGTCTGCTTGGCGATGCCCTCGATGGCCGTGGACACGGCGGTGATTTGCTGCAGGACGGGAGCGAAAGAGCCCAGCCGTTGCTGGATGCGCCCCACGGAGGCCGTCAACCGCCCGATGTGCTCGACCGCGCTGCCGATGAGAGTGCGCGACTCCGAAATCTCCCCGCCAGCCGTGGAGGCGGCGCGCTGAGCCTCACGCGCGGCGCGGTCGATCTCACGGTTGCCCGCGACCATGCTCTCGGTCGCCTGGTGCAACTCCTCGAATTGCGCGGCCTGGCCCGAGACACGCAGGGCGAGGTCCTCGAGATGGCCGGCGATGTCGGCAACCTCGACACCGAGCGAGCCGAGGGGGCTCGCAAGCTCCCCGATCAAACGGTCACTGTCAGATCGCGCTGCTACATCGGCGGCGGGCGTCATGCCACAAGACTAGTCGCGGCGAGCCGTCGCGGCCACCGGGTACTTGAGCGGCGCGGAGCGCCGGATCCGCTGTTCTAATTCCGGCACACGGACGTGCCCCGCCGCCGCAGGTGGCGGCGCTTTGGGCAAAAACCACGCTTTTTACCCAAAGCAGCGCTGGGCCGGGCAGGAGCCCGGATCCAGCGCTTCAAACTAGTGGATCAGGCGCCCGCAAAGGTCGAGCAGCGGGCCCGGCAGAATGCCGAGCAGAAGCACGGCCGCCGCATTGAGGCCGAGCGCCAACCGCGCGCCGTGCGGCCGCAGGGTGGCCGGCAGATTCTCCGGCGGCGCATCGAAGTACATCAGCTTGACGATGCGCAGGTAGTAGAAAGCGCCAACGACCGACATGGCCGCGGCGATCACCACCAACCAGAGGTGGTTCGTCTCCCACAGCACCTGGAAGATCCTGAGCTTCGCCCAGAAGCCGACGAACGGCGGCACCCCGGCCGTCGAGAACATGAGACCCAGCATGACGAGTGCGAGCAGCGGATCGCGCTGATAGAGGCCCTTGAAGTGATCCAGCTTGTCGGCTTCGAAGCCCTTGCGGCTCATGAGCAGGACCACGCCGAAGGAGCCGCCCACCATGAGCACGTACACCAGCGTGTAATAGAGTGCCGCCGTATAGCCGTTCGGAGTGCCGGCGACGAAGCCGAGCACGATGAAGCCCACGTTGCCGATGGTCGAATACGCGAGCAGCCGTTTGATGTTCGACTGCACGATCGCCAACACGTTGCCGACGATCAGGGTCAGCACCGCCAGCGGAGTCAGCATCAGCGTCCAGTCGGCCGAGGTACCGGCGAGCCCGTGGGCGAGGAGGCGCAGCGTGAGCGCGAAATATGCGATCTTCGGTACCGTGCCGATGAACATCGTCACGCTGGTGGGCGCGCCCTCGTAGACATCGGGCAGCCACATGTGGAAGGGCACCGTGCCGAGCTTGAAAGCGACGGCCACCACGATGAACGCAAGTCCGAGGATCACCCCCAGACTCGTGGGCGAGTGCAGCTGGATCGCGATCGCCTCGAGGTCGAGCGTCCCGGTGAGCCCATAGACGATCGACATACCGTAGAGCAGCGTGCCGGAAGCGAGCGCGCTCAGTACGAAGTACTTCATGGCCGCCTCGGCCGCAACGCCCGACTCCCGATCGAACGCCACCATCGCGTACAGCGAGAGAGCCAGCAGCTCCACGCCCATATAGACCGTGATCAGGCTGTTGGCAGAGATCAGCACGAAGATGCCGAGCAGCGCGGTGAGGCTGAGAACGTCGTATTCGCCGCGCAGGATATTGCGGTTCTCGAGATACAGCCGCGAGTAGATGAGCGCCATGGCGGCGAAGAGGAACCCGGCGATTTTAAGCACGAAGGCGAGCGGATCGACGACGTAATTGCCGTCGAACAGCACCGTGTGCTGACTCACGTTGCTGTACCGCAGTGTGAGCGCTGCCCCTACCGCGAGGATGATGAGCGTGAGCGTCGAAGTCGCGCCCGGACGCTTGAGGCCCACGAACACCTCGAAGAGCAAGACCACGCAGATCGCGCAGCCGAGGTAGATCTCCGGGATCGCGGGACTGATGCTGTGCCAGTACGTCATTCGTGAGTGTCCTAGGGGCAGATCACAGCGGGATCTTGCTGGCGACCGCCTGGATGACCAGGTGATGAATCGAAGGCTCCATGATCCTGAGGAGCGGCGCCGGCCAGATACCGACCACCAGCACCAGTACGGCAAGCGTCCCGAGGATGAGGAATTCCCGGCCGTTGAGGTCGGTGAGCTGCGCCACGTGATCGTTCGCCACCGGCCCGAACACCACGCGCTTGACCATCCAGAGCGTGTAGGAGGCCCCGAGGATCAGGGTCACCGCCGCGAGCGTCGAGTACCAGAAGCTTGCCTTGAACGTCGCGAGGATGACCAGGAACTCCCCGACGAAACCCGAGGTGCCGGGGAGCCCGGCGTTGGCGAGCGCGAACATCACCATGAAAGACGCGAAGATCGGCATGGTGTTCACCACGCCGCCGTAGGCGGAGATCTCGCGACTGTGTACGCGATCGTAGAGGACCCCAACACACAGGAAGAGCGCACCGGAGATGAGACCGTGGGACACCATCTGCACCATGGCCCCGTCCATGCCCATCCCCGCCCCCTGCGTCTGTCCGGTAGCGCGGACGATCTCATAGACCACGAACGCGCCAAGCGTCACGAAGCCCATGTGCGCGATCGAGGAGTACGCGATCAGCTTCTTCATGTCCGCCTGGACGATGGCAACCAGGCCGATGTAAATCACGGCGATCAGCGACAGCGTGATGATGAGCATGTTGAGCTCACGGCAGGCATCGGGCGTGATGGGCAGGCTGAAGCGCAGGAAGCCGTACCCGCCCATCTTGAGCATGATGGCCGCCAGGATCACCGAGCCTCCTGTCGGCGCTTCGACGTGCGCGTCGGGCAACCACGTGTGCACCGGCCACATGGGCACCTTCACGGCGAAAGCGAGCAGGAATGCGAAGAAGATCCAGCGCTGCTCGACGAGCGTGAGCGGCAGCGCCTGGAAGCTCGCGATCGCGTAGTTGCCGACCTTCACATACATGTAGATGAGGGCCACCAGCATGAACACGGAGCCGAGGAACGTGTAGAGGAAGAACTTGATGGTGGCGTAGACGCGCCGCGGCCCACCCCAGATGCCGATGATGAGGAACATCGGAATCAGCATCGCTTCCCAGAAGAAGTAGAAGAGCAACGCATCGGTGGCGGAGAACACCCCGATCATCAGCCCCTCCATGATGAGGAAGGCGGCGAAATATTGCGCCACACGGACCTTGATCACCGTCCATCCGGCGATCACCACCGGGACGGTCATCACCGCTGTGAGCACCACGAGCGGCAGCGAGATACCGTCGACCCCGAGGGCGTAGAAGGCGTTGAAGCGCGGAATCCACGCCGTGGTCTCCACGAACTGGTAGGCCGCGGTCTGAGTGCTGAAAGCCGCGAGCATCAGCAACGACACGACGAGCGTCGCAACCGAGGCGGCGAGCGCCAGCCAGCGTCCGGCGGCGATGTAGCGATCGCCGAGCAGAAGCACCGCGATGCCGGCGCCGATGGGCAGCCAGATCAGGACGGATAACAGATGTGCGTGCATTCTTGTGCTTTCGCGCTTCAGCGGGCGAGGAACCAGCCGAGCAGCGCCGCCAGACCGATCATGATCCAGAAGGCGTACGAGTAGAGGTAGCCGCTCTGCACCCGGCGCAGGATGCCACCGAACCAGCCGATGGTCTCGGCCGAGCCGTTGACCAGCGCCCCGTCTATCAGGCCCTGGTCGCCGACCTTCCACAGGCCGAAGCCGAGGCCGCGCGTGAAGGCCGCCACGACGTTCTCATACAGCCAGTCGAAGTAATACTTCTGCAGCAGCAGCGCACGCAGCCAGGCCAGGCTGCGGGCAGCCTGCTCCGCGAGGGCCGGACGGCGGAAGCACACCCAGGCTGTCAGGAATCCCGCCACGGTCAGCCAGAACGGCGCGCCGATGAAGCCGCGAAGACCGAACGCTGCCGGACCGTGAAATTCCCGTGCCATCTCGCCGATGATGTTGTTGGCGGGCAGCACGAAGATCGAGCTGCCGAAATAGCTGCCGAAGAGCACCTGCCCCACCGTGAGGTAGCCGATCAGCACCGACGGTATGGCGAGCGCGATGAGCGGCACGGTCACTACCCAGGGGCTCTCGTGCGGCTCGACGGCGTGATGGCCATGCTCCGGCTCGACGTGGCGGAAGCGCTCCTCGCCATGGAAGGTCATGAAGAGCAGCCGGAAGGTGTAGAGCGAGGTGACGAATGCGCCGAGCAGCACGCACCAGTAAGCGTACGTCGCACCCCAACGGTGAGAAGCGCCCACCGCCTCGATGATCGAATCCTTCGAGTAGTAGCCGGAAAAGAACGGCGTCGCGACCAGCGCGAGGCCGCCGATCCAGCAGGTGACGGCCGTGATCGGCATGTACTTGCCGAGACCGCCCATCTTGCGCATGTCCTGCTCGTGGTGCATGCCGATGATCACCGAGCCGGCGGCGAGGAACAGCAGCGCCTTGAAGAAGGCGTGTGTCATCAGGTGGAAGATCGCCGCGCTGTAGGCCGATACGCCGAGCGCGACCGTCATGTAGCCGAGCTGGGAGATCGTCGAGTATGCGATCACGCGCTTGATATCGAATTGGACGACGCCGATCAGTCCCATGAAGAAGGCCGTCGTCGCCCCGATGACGAGCACGAACGAGAGCGCCGTGTTCGAATACTCGAAGAGCGGCGACATGCGCGCCACCATGAAAATGCCAGCGGTCACCATGGTCGCGGCATGGATGAGAGCGGAGATGGGCGTCGGGCCTTCCATCGAGTCGGGCAGCCACACATGCAGCGGCACCTGTGCCGACTTACCCATCGCCCCGACGAACAGGAAGATGCAGATGAGAGTGAGCGCGTTGACGCCGCTCGCCGAAGTGATCGGAATGACCTGATGCGCGAGCGCCGGTGCGGCGGCGAACGCGGCGCCATAGGACAGCGAGTGGGTGAAGGCAAAGACCGCGGCAATGCCGATCACGAAGCCGAAGTCTCCCACCCGGTTGGCGATGAACGCCTTCAGGCCGGCGAAGATGGCGCTCGGCCGCGTGTACCAGAAGCCGATCAGGAGGTACGACACCATGCCCACCGCTTCCCAGCCGAAGAACAGCTGCATGAAGTTGTTGGACATCACGAGCATGAGCATCGAGAAGGTGAAGAGCGAGATGTAGCTGAAGAAGCGGGTGTACCCGGGGTCATCCTTCATGTACCCGATGGTGTAGACGTGCACGCAAAGCGAGACGAACGTCACCACCGCCATCATCAGCGCGCTCAAGCGGTCGATCAGGAATCCGACGTCGATGTGCACTCCGTCGCTCACGAGCCACGTGTAGACGGACCCATCGAATGTGGGCACCCCGTCCGCATACAGTTGCTTGAGCACGTATATCGACAGCGCGCACGAGACGGCGACGCTGAGGATCGTGATGGTGTGCGCCCCCACACGTCCGATGACGCGCCCGCCGATGCCCGCGATCGCGGCGGCGATGAGCGGCAGCAGAGGGATGAGGATCAGCAGATGCGGATTCATTCGCGCTAGCCTCGCAGGGTGTTCATGTCTTCGACGTTGATGCTGCGCCGCTCGCGGAACAGCACCACGACGATCGCCAGTCCGATCGCCGACTCCGCCGCCGCCACGGTGAGCACGAAGAACACGAACACCTGACCGTTGATGTCGCCCAAGACCCGCGAGAATGCGATGAAGTTGAAATTGGCGGCCAGCAGCAGCAGCTCTATGCACATGAGCAGCAGGATCACGTTCTTGCGGTTGAGGAAGATGCCGGCCACGGAAAGCGCGAACAGTATCCCGGAGAGGGTGAGGAGATCGGCCAAAGTGATGGCGTGCGTGATCATGTCTGCTTCTCCGCCTCGACCTTCACGATGCGAATGCGGTCGGCGGCGCGCACCGATACCTGGCGCGAGATGTCCTGCACCTTGAAGCCCGGCCGGTGACGCATGGTGAGCGCGATGGCCGCCACGATCGCCACCAGCAGCACCACCGCGGCAAGCTCGAACGGATAGGCGAAGCGCGTGTAGAGCACTTCGCCGAGCGCGCGCGTATTGCTGTAGCCGACGGCCTCAGGAATGGTGCCCTTGGTGACCTGCAGCCCGTTGACGTGATGCGACCACACGACCCAGGCGATCTCGGCGATCACCGCGCCGGCCGTCAGCCAGCCGAGCCAGGCGAAGCGGGTGAAGCCGCGGCGCAGCTCCGCGAGGTCGATGTCGAGCATCATCACCACGAAGAGGAACAGCACCATTACCGCGCCGACGTAAACGAGCACCAGCACGAGCGCCAGGAACTCCGCCCCGGTGAGCAGCCAGATGGCCGCGGAGTTGAAGAAGCAGAGCACCAGGAAGAGCGCCGAGTACACCGGATTGCGCGCGGTGATGAGCCCGAGCGCGGCGGCGACGAGCAGCGTGCCGAAAATGTAGAACAGTATCTGGACTAGCATGGTTTACGCCTTGCGCGCCTTCAGCGGTACGGCGCATCCGCCCCCTTGTCGGCGGCGATCATGGATTCGTAGCGGTCCCCGACAGCGAGCAGCTTGTCCTTGCTCATGATGTTCTCGCCGCGATGCTCCATGTGGTATTCGTGGATGCGGGTGAGCACGATGGCATCCACCGGACAGGCCTCTTCGCAGAAGCCGCAGTAGATGCACTTGAAGAGATCGATGTCGTAGCGGGTGGTGCGCCGGGTGCCGTCCGGCGACACATCCGAGTCGATCGTGATGCACACAGCCGGGCAGACGGCCTCGCAAAGCTTGCAGGCGATACAGCGCTCCTGGCCGTTGCCGTACCGGCGCAGCGCGTGCAGGCCGCGGAAGCGCGGCGATTGCGGCGTCTTCTCTTCCGGGTAGTTGAGCGTGTACTTGCGCGAGAAGAGGGTGCGCGCCGTCACCGAGAGTCCCTTGATGAGCTCCGGCATGAGGAATGTCTTCAGTGGATTCGCCATCGCACTCGCCTCCTTCAGTGGAACCAGGGCCGCGCCCACGGCCCGACGTGGTAGGCCGCGAGCACCATCTCCACTCCGATCCATACCAGTGTCACGGGAATCAGCGCCTTCCAGCCGAGCCGCATGATCTGATCGTAGCGGTAGCGCGGGAAGGTGGCCCGCAGCCACAGGAACACGAACAGGAAGACGAAGATCTTCAGTCCCAGCCAGAAGAAGCTCGGCTGGCCGAGGATCGTCTGCCCGATGCCGGGCCACCCCTGCCAGGGCGAGAGCCAGCCGCCGAAGAAGAATACCGCCGTCAGCGCCGCGATGAGGATCATGTTGGCGTACTCGGCAAGGAAGAAGAGCGCGAAGGCAATGCCCGAGTACTCGACGTGGAAGCCCGCGACGATCTCCGACTCGCCTTCCGCCACGTCGAACGGCGCGCGGTTGGTCTCGGCGACTCCCGAGATGAAATAGACGATGAGGAGCGGGAACAGCCAGAACCAGTTCTGCGACAGCAGGCCGCCCTCCTGGGCGCGCACGATGTCACCCAGGTTCATGCTGCCGGAGGCCATGAGCACGCCCACCAGCGCGAAGCCCATGGCGATCTCGTATGCCACCATCTGCGCGGCCGAGCGCAGCGCTCCGAGAAACGCATACTTCGAGTTGGCGGCCCAGCCGGCGATGATGACGCCGTAGACGCCCATCGAGGTGAGCGCGAGCAGGTAGAGCAGCCCGGCATTCGCCTTGGAGACGACGAGCTCGGGCGAGAGCGGAATCACCGCCCAGGCGGCGAACGCCGGAATGAGGGCGATCATCGGCGCCACGCGGAAGAGGAACTTGTTGGCGTTCGTCGGGATGACCACTTCCTTGGTCAGCAGCTTGAAAACGTCAGCGAACGGCTGCCCGAGCCCCGGAAAGAGGCCGAGGAGCCGCACACGGTTCGGCCCGCGGCGCAGTTGCATCCAGCCGATGACCTTGCGCTCCCACAGCGTCAGGAACGCGACGCAGAGGATGAGCACGACCGTGATGATCAGGATCCAGACCGTCGTCCGGGCGATGCCCGGGAGCGACGCCCAGGCAGTGATGAGTTTTTGAAGCATTATGAGTTCACTGGGTCAAAGACGCCTGCGGCGCTTTGACCGAGCATGTACGTGACCTTGTCGATCCCGCGGGCGGAAGGCGGCTCCCGCCCGCTTGATTGCTGGAATTCGCTCTCATGGGCTTCTCAGTAAGTCACAGCCGACGTGCGACCTTCCCAGGTTCGTTGCAGGGACGGAGCCCGGCGCACCAGCGCATCGATCTGGTACATCGGGATGTCGACGACGCCCTGCGGGGACTGAGCGTCGCCCTGCTGCCCGACCGTGTGGCCGCCCGAGTAAGCCGGGGCCGAATACGC
Organism: Steroidobacteraceae bacterium; assembly: GCA_036273095.1. Classification (GTDB taxonomy): domain Bacteria; phylum Pseudomonadota; class Gammaproteobacteria; order Steroidobacterales; family Steroidobacteraceae; genus 13-2-20CM-66-19. The sequence continues at coordinate 64,057 of DATAXF010000008.1, forward strand.
GGTGGCTGCACCGACGCGCATCGCCAACTCCTCGCGGACGTCCTCCGAAGACTGATAGTCGAAACCGAGCAGGCCGAGGAGATTCCCGAGCACGCGCAGGATCTTCCAGCCGGGACGGGATTCCCCGACGGGAGCGGCCGCCCCGGTCTGACTCTGCCAGACCCCTTCGAGGTTGACGTAGGTCCCGGAAGTCTCCGCGAAGGTCCCCGCCGGAAGCAGGACATGGGCGACCTTGCGCAGGGTCTCGCTCGCGAATGGCGTGATGGCCACGACCAGCTCGGCCTGTCCCAGCGTGCGCGCGGCATCGCTGCCGGGCGAATCGAGCCACGGCTCGACGCCGCCGACGAGGAGATAGGACTTGAGCGGCCGCGCCAACATGTCGGCCGCCGTGAGGCCCGGGGCGCTCACGGCCTTCCCGCCAGCCTCACGATGCGGCACCGCGCCGGCGAGATGCGCCCCAGCCGCATTCGCACCTTCCGCGAGCACGCCGAGGGAGGCACCCGTGACCTGCGCCAGGGCGGCGGCGAGCGCCCTCAGGTCGGCGAAGCGCGGATGCCGAAGCGCCAGGGCGCCCAGCCACACAGCACGCTTCTCACCCGACACGAGCGCCGCGGCGGCGGCGCGATGTCGATCACCGACTTCGGCGCCGCTGACCACCTGCGACAGGTGTGGCGGAACCGACGCGCCCGCGCCTTCCGCGGCGGCGCGCAGGATGGCGGCGAGATCCGACACCTGAGCCGCGGGCGCCGACTCCACATAGGCCGCCACCGGAAAGTGGTAGTTGAAAACGGCGGGATTCAGCAGCGCCACCTTGGCGCCGCCGCGCGCCGCCTTGCGCACGCGGTGCGCCAGGATCGGCGCCTCGCGGCGCAGGTTCGCACCGACGATCAGCAGTCCATGCAGGGAATCGATGTCCGCGATGCGCAGTCCGAGGTTGGGATAGAGAGGGTCCGCGGCCTGGTCACGGAAATCGTGTTGCCGCAGCCGCGAGTCGATGTTGCTACTGCCGAGGTCGCGGGCGATGCGTCCGGCGAGATAGAGCTCCTCGAGCGTTCCCGAGGGGCTCGCGAGCACGCCGAGCTCGGCGCCGCTGCCTCGCAATCCTTCGGCCGCCTTGGCCAACGCCGTCTCCCAGTCGGTCTCGACCCATTGACCGCCGCCGGCGCCATCATCGGCGCCGCCTTTGCGGATCATCGGGCGCTCCAGCCGCTCTTCGCTGTAGACGCCCTCGTAGCTGAAGCGGTCGCGGTCGGCGATCCAGACCTCGTTGATCGCCTCGTTCTCGCGCGGCACCACGCGCATGAGCCGGCCGCGCAGCACGTGCCCGAAGAGGTTGCTGCCCGTACCGTCGTGCGGCGAGACGAGCGGCACCGACATCATCTCCCAGGCGCGGGCGGTGAAGCGGTAGGGCTTGGAGACGAGCGCGCCGACCGGGCAGAGATCGATCACGTTGCCCGAGAGCTCGTGGTGCACGGTGCTCTCGATGTAGGTGCGCACCTTCATGTGCTCGCCACGGCCGATCATGCCGAGCTCCTGCATGCCCGCGATCTCCTCCGTGAAGCGGATGCAGCGCGTGCAATGGATGCAGCGCGTCATGTCGGTGGCGATGAGAGGGCCCAGGTTCTCGTCCTGCACCGAGCGCTTGCGCTCGCTGAAGCGGGAAATGTCGCGGCCGAAACCGACCGCCAGGTCCTGCAGCTCGCACTCGCCCCCCTGGTCGCAGATCGGGCAGTCGAGCGGGTGGTTGATCAGCAGGAACTCCATGGTCGCGCGTTGCGCGGCGATGGCCCGCGGCGAGTCGGTGAAGATCTTCATGCCCTCGGCGACCGGTGTGGCGCACGCCGGCATGGGCTTCGGCGCCTTCGCCACCTCCACCAGGCACATGCGGCAGTTGGCCGCGACGGCAAGCTTCTCGTGCCAGCAGAAGCGCGGCACGTAGGCGCCGTGCGCGTCGGTGGCGCGGATGATCATCTCGCCCTTGCGCGCTTTGAACGGCTTGCCGTTGATCTCGACGTTGACGAATTCTTCAGCCATGTTATGCCGCCCGCGCTCCCGGTTGCTCCTCGACGATGCTGCGGCCGCCGTGATCGATCATGTACTCGAACTCGTGCCGGTAGTGCTTGAGGAAGCTCTGCACCGGCCACGCCGCCGCATCGCCGAGCGCGCAGATGGTGTGGCCCTCGATGTGGTTGGCGACGTCGAGCAGGAGCGACAGCTCCTCGCGCCGCGCCTGGCCCGCGAGCACACGCTTGAGCAGCCGGTTCATCCAGCCCGTGCCCTCGCGGCAGGGGGTGCACTGGCCGCACGATTCCGACATGTAGAAGCGCGAGATGCGCTCCAGCACGCGCACCATGCAGGTGGTCTCGTCCATGACGATGACGGCCGCCGAGCCGATCGCCGAGCCCGCCGCGCGCAGCGAGTCATAGTCCATGTTGGTCTTGAGCATCACCTCGCCCGGCACCACGGGCACGGATGAGCCGCCCGGGATCACCGCCTTCAGGTTCCGCCCGTCGCGAACCCCGCCCGCGAGCTCGAGCAGGTCCTTGAACGCGACGCCGAGCGGCACCTCGAAGTTGCCGGCCTTCTGCACATGGCCCGACACGGAGAAAACCACGGTGCCGCCCGAATTCGCGGGCCCGAGCGCGGCGAACCACTGCGGCCCTTTCCTCAGGATGGTGGGAACCGAGGCGAAGCTCTGCGTGTTGTTGATCGTCGTCGGCTGGCCGTAGAGGCCGAAGTTGGCCGGGAACGGCGGCTTGAAGCGCGGCTTGCCCGGCTTGCCCTCGAGCGAGTCGAGGAGCGCGGTCTCCTCGCCGCAGATGTAGGCGCCGGCGCCGACGAAGGTGTGGATGTCGAAATCGATCCCGGTGCCGCGGATGTTCTTGCCGAGGAGGCCGGCGTCGTAGGCTTCCTTGAGCGCCGCCTCGAAGCGCGGCACCGGCTCGCCGAGGAACTCGCCGCGGATGTAGTTGTAGGCGACGGTGGAGTTGGTGCCATAGCCGCCGATCGCGAGGCCCTCGATGAGGGCATGCGGGTTGTAGCGCAGGATGTCGCGGTCGTGGCAGGTGCCGGGCTCGCTTTCGTCGGAGTTGCAGACCAGGTACTTCTGCACCGGCGAATTGCGCGGCATGAAGCTCCACTTGGTGCCCGTGGGGAAGCCGGCGCCGCCACGGCCGCGCAGGCCCGATGCCTTCACGGCATCGATGATCTGCTCGCGCGGCGGCTTTTCGCCGAGGATCTTCTCCCACGCCTCGTAGCCGCCGATGCGGCGGTAGGTTGCGAGCTCCCAGGAGCGCTCGAGCTGCAACGGCTCGAACACCACGAGATTCATCTTGTCGGGGCTGATCGGCATGGCGCTACTTCAGCTCATCCAGGATCTTGTCGAGCTTCTCCGGCGTGAGATGCTCGTGAAAGACGTGATCGACCATCATCATCGGCGCACCGGTGCAGGCGGCGAGACACTCCTCCTCGCGCTTGAGGAAGATGCGCCCATCGGCCGTGCTCTCGTTGAGCTTGATGCCGAGCCTGCGCTCGGCGTGCGCCACCAGTTCCTCGCCGCCGTTCAGCATGCACGAGATGTTGGTGCAGATGCTGACGTGATGCCGGCCGCAGGGATGAATCTCGAACATCGAGTAGAAGCTCGCCACCTCGTAGACCTGGATCGGCGGCAGTTTCAGATACGCCGCCACCGCGTCCATCAGCTCCGAGGTGAGATGGCCGTCGTTCTGCTCCTGGGCGGCGCGCAGCGCCGCGATGCACGCGGAGCGTTGCCGCCCGGGCGGAAACTTGGCAACCCAGTGGTCGATCTCGTGCCGGGTGTGCTCGGAGAGGGGTGTCGTGGCGGCGGCGCGCGAGCCGGCGTCCTGAGTCTGGGTCTGGTTGCTCAACGGTCGATTTCCCCGAAGACGATGTCCTGTGTGCCGATCACCGCAACCACGTCCGCCAGCATGTGGCCGCAGATCATCTCCTCGAGCGCGGCGAGATGCGGGAAACCCGGCGCGCGGCACTTCAGCCGGTACGGCTTGTTGGCGCCGTCGGACACCAGATAGATGCCGAATTCGCCCTTGGGCGCCTCCACCGCGGCGTAGGTCTCTCCCTCGGGCACGTCGTAGCCCTCGGTGAAGAATTTGAAGTGGTGGATGAGGGACTCCATGTCTTCCTTCATATGCTCGCGGCTCGGCGGCCGAACCTTGCGGTCATCGATCATCACCGGACCGGGATTCTTGCGCAGCCAGTCGATGCACTGGCGGATGATGCGGGTCGACTGGCGCAGCTCCTCGATGCGCACCAGATAACGGTCGTAGCAGTCGCCGTTGACACCCACGGGGATGTCGAAGTCCATGCGGTCGTAGACCTCGTATGGCTGCTTCTTGCGCAGATCCCACACGATGCCGGAGCCGCGCAGCATGGGACCGGAGAACCCGAGCTGCATCGCCCGCTCCGGCGTCACGACCCCGATGTTGACGGTGCGCTGCTTCCAGATGCGATTGTCGGTGAGCAGCGTCTCGTAATCGCTGATGGCTGCCGGGAAGCGCCGGGTGAATGCCTCGATGAAATCGAGCATGCTGCCGGAGCGCGCCTCGTTGAGGCGGTCGACGTCCTTCTGCGAGCGCCACTTCGACGCCTGGTACTTCGGCATCACATCCGGCAGGTCGCGATAGACGCCCCCCGGCCTGTAATACGTGGCGTGCATCCGCGTGCCGGAGACCGCCTCATAGACGTCCATCAACTCCTCGCGCTCCTTGAAGCAGAGGAGGAATACCGTCATCGCGCCGATGTCGAGCGCGTGCGAGCCGAGCCACATCAGGTGATTCAGGACGCGCGTGATCTCATCGAACATCACGCGTATGTACTGCGCACGCTCCGGAGGCGTGATGCCGAGCAGCCGCTCGATCGCGAGCACGTAAGCATGCTCGTTGCACATCATGGAGACGTAGTCCAGCCGGTCCATGTAGCCGATCGACTGGTTGAAGGGCTTCGACTCCGCGAGCTTCTCGGTCGCCCGGTGCAGCAGACCGATGTGCGGATCGGCTTTCTGGATGACCTCGCCGTCCATCTCCAGCACCAGGCGCAGCACGCCGTGAGCGGCCGGATGCTGCGGCCCGAAGTTCATCGTGTAGTTGCGGATCTCGCTCATCGGGGCCATCGGGTTCGCGGCCATCAGCGGGGTGCCTCCGGATCTCTGAGCGCCGCCTCGTAGCGGTGATCGTGACGGATCACTTTCGGCACGAGCACGCGCGGCACGATGCTCACGGGCTGATAGACGACCCGCTTCCTCTCCGGGTCGTACTGCACCTCGACATTGCCGATGAGCGGGAAATCCTTGCGGAACGGATGTCCGATGAAGCCGTAATCGGTGAGCAGGCGGCGCAGGTCCGGATGGCCGCGAAAGAGGATGCCGAAAAGGTCGAACGCCTCGCGCTCGAACCAGTTGGCGCTCGCCCAGATGTCGTTCACGGAATCGATCGTCGGCTCCTGCGTGTCGGGGCATTTCACCCGCAGCCGCAGGCGCCTGTTGCGCGTGATCGAGAGCAAGTGGTAGACGACGGCGAAGCGGCCCGCCATCGCCGGATCGGGCGCCGTGGCGCGCGCCACCCTGCCGCGGCTGAAGCCCGAGCGCGTCGCGCTCTCGGTCTGCCACTCGTCACGTCCGTAATGCAGATAGTCGACACCCGCGAGGTCCATCAGCATCTCGAACTTCAGGCCCGGCGCATCCCGCAGGGTACGGCAGGCCGCGAGGAGCGCCTCCGGCTTCACCTCATACGACAGTTCGCCGGGCAGCGAGGGCAGGCGGTGCACCGCGTCCTGCAGCTGCGCTTCGATGCGGCGAGAGAGCTCGGACGCAACCGGGTCGGCGCCGTCCGCTGCTTTCTCGCCAGGCGGGGGGGTCGGTTCTGCCATGTGCTTACCTGGCGATCGTGCTGGTGCGGGCGATCTTCTTCTGCAGCTGGATGATGCCGTACACCAGCGCCTCGGCCGTCGGCGGGCAGCCGGGCACATAGACGTCCACGGGCACGATCCGGTCGCAGCCGCGCACCACCGAGTATGAATAGTGATAGTAGCCGCCGCCGTTGGCGCACGATCCCATGGAGATCACCCAACGCGGCTCCGCCATCTGGTCGTACACCTTGCGCAGGGCCGGCGCCATCTTGTTGACCAGAGTCCCCGCGACGATCATCACATCCGACTGGCGCGGGCTCGGACGAAACACCACGCCGAAGCGGTCGAGGTCATAGCGCGACGCGCCGGCGTGCATCATCTCGACCGCGCAACAGGCCAGACCGAAGGTCATCGGCCAGAGCGAGCCGGTGCGCGCCCAGTTGAGGAGATTGTCGACCTGGGTGGTGAGGAAGCCGCGCTGCGCGAAGCCCTCCGCGCCCTCTGGATCTAGTCCCACTCCAGCGCCCCTTTCTTCCACTCGTAGATGAATCCGACGACGAGGATGGCGAGAAACACGCCCATCGCGATGAGACCCCCGACGCCGATCTTGCCGAGCGCCACCGCCCACGGGAATAGGAAGGCGATCTCGAGGTCGAACACGATGAAGAGGATGGCGACGAGGTAGTAGCGCACGTCGAACTTCATGCGGCTGTCCTCGAAGGCATCGAAGCCGCACTCGTAGGGGGCGAGCTTGTCGCGGTCGTGCGGATTGCGGGAGAACAACCGTCCGATACCGGTGCCGAGTACGAGCAGCAGAAGCGCGAGGCCCGTCGCGATGACGAGGAAGATCAGTATCGGCAGATAATTGGTCAGCATGCGTCTCGCTCGAAACAAAAGCTGCCACAACGGGACGCGCGAATCTTGTCGCTGCGTGCTCCCGCTGGAAGCCGTCCATTCTAGCAGCGCTCGATACCTTATTGGTGCCGACGGGGAGATTCGAACTCCCACACCTTGCGGCGCTAGCCCCTCAAGCTAGTGTGTCTACCAATTCCACCACGTCGGCAAAGGGATCACTTCTGCGGCTGCGGCGGCGCGCCGTGAGGCGCGCTCGGCGGTGTCGAGCTGGGCCGGGGCGCCGCGACAGGCGCCGGCGCCGGCGCCGGCGTCTGGCCGGCGATATCCAGAATCGTCTTCGTCTGCTCCTGCGGGCGCGTGCTCAGGTATGTCAGCACCAGGCTGTTGATCATGAAGATCGCGGCGAAGATCGCCGTTGCCCGCGACAGCGCCGTGCTGGCGCCGCGCGCGCCGAACACGGTGCCCGAGGCGCCCGCGCCGAAACCGGCGCCGGCCTCCGCGCCCTTGCCGCGCTGCAGCATCACGAGAACGAGGATGCAGAGCGCTGAGATGATCTGAACGACTACTAGAAATGCGTGCAACATAAGAACCTATCGCGGTCCCGCGGCAGCCAGGATCGCCAGGAATTCATCCGCTTTGAGCGAAGCGCCGCCGATCAGGCCGCCATCGACGTCCGGCATGGCAAAGAGCTCCGCTGCATTGCTCGCCTTGACGCTGCCGCCGTAGAGGATACGGGTGCCTCCCGCAATTGTAGCATCCCGGGCGGCAATGCGGGCGCGGATGAAGGCGTGCACCTCCTGCGCCTGCTCCGGCGCGGCGTTGCGGCCGGTGCCGATCGCCCAGACCGGCTCGTACGCGACCACGGCGCTCTTCAACGTCTGCGCTCCACAAAGCTCGAGAACGGCATCGAGCTGGCGCGCCACCACCTCGCGGGTGTGGCCGCTCTCGCGGTCGGCGAGCTGCTCGCCAACGCAGAGGATCGGCACCAGCGCCTTGGCGTGAGCGCCGGCGAACTTGCGGGCGACGAGCTGATCGCTCTCGTGGTAGAGCTGCCGCCGCTCGGAGTGCCCGACGATGACGTACTGGCAACCGACGTCCTTGAGCATCGCGGCCGAGACCTCGCCGGTGAAAGCACCGTGCGGGTCGGCACAGACATCCTGCGCGCCGAGGAGGATCGCCGAGTCGCGCAGCTGGCGACCGACCTCCTGCAGATACACGTACGGCGGGCAGACGACGCACTCCGCTGCCGGATCGGCGGGATAGCGGGAGGTGATCTCTTCGATGAGACGCGCGTTGTCGCTGCGCGTCCCGTGCATTTTCCAGTTACCGGCGACGATGGGGCGGCGCATTGGGGGGCCTCTAGCGGGGGCGCGATGATAGCCACCGAGCCCTTGTTGTGCAATTGGCCCGCTCAGTGACTCGTTCGAACTAGTCTGCTGCCGAGCGGACTACGTCGGCCAGCTCGGTGGCTGCGGCTCGGGTCGCGCTCTCGTCTCGGCCTTCCACCATCACGCGGATGACGGGCTCGGTGCCGGACGGGCGCAGGACCACCCTACCCTCGCCGTTCATGCGCTTCTCGATGCGTTGCACGGCCTCGCATACCGCGGGAACCTTGGACGGATCGAAGCGGGCCGCGACCTTCACATTGAGGAGCACCTGCGGGAACTTCCGCATGCCGGAAGCGAGCTCGGCGAGGGAGCGGCCGGTCTGCTTCATGACGGCCAAAACCTGCAGCGCGCTCACGATGCCATCACCGGTCGTCGTCTTGTCCAGGCAGACGATGTGGCCGGATGTCTCCCCGCCCAGGATGCCGCCGGTCTCGCGCAGCAGGCTGAGCACGTAGCGGTCACCGACCTGCGCGCGTTGGAATTCGATACCGTCCTCGCGCAGCGCCACCTCGAGGCCGAGGTTGCTCATCACCGTGCCGACCACGGGACCGCGCAACGAGCCGTTGCCGTTGCGGGCCTGCGCGATGATGTAGAGAAGCTGATCGCCGTCGAGGATGCGGCCTAGGTGGTCGACCATCACCAGCCGATCGCCATCGCCGTCGAGTGCCACGCCCACATGAGCGCGCACGCCCGGGACGGTCAGCTGCAGCAGCTCGGGAGAAGTCGAGCCGCAACCGTCGTTGATGTTGCGGCCGTTGGGCGAGCAGCCGATGGGAACGATCTCGGCGCCGAGATCGGCGAGCACGCGGGGGCCAACCTTGTAGGCGGCGCCGTTGGCGCAGTCGACGACGATCTTCATCCCGCCGAGGTCGATGTCCTTGGGCAGGGTCGAGGCGCAGAACTCCTGGTATTGGATGCGCGAGCGGTCGACGCGGCTGGCACGGCCGAGGCTGCGGGAGGCGCGGGTGATGATGGGTTGCGCCAGCTCCGCCTCGATGCGCTCTTCGAGCTCGTCGGAAAGCTTGGCGCCGCTGCGGTCGAAGAACTTGATGCCGTTGTCGTCATAACGGTTGTGCGAGGCACTGATGACGACCCCGAAGTCGCAGTTGAAATGCGTCGTCATGTAGGCGATGCCGGGCGTCGGCAGCGGCCCGATGAGCATCACATTGACGCCGGATGCGACGAAGCCTGCTTCCAGGGCGGACTCGAACATGTAGCCGGAAAGGCGGGTGTCCTTGCCAATGAGGACGGTGCCGCCGTCGGGTACGAGCACGCGGCCGGCAGCGCTCGCCAGATTGAGCGCGAAGTCGACCGTCATCGGGTGCTCGCCCACCAAGCCGCGCACTCCGTCGGTGCCAAAGTACTTTCGGGTCAAAGAGGGCTCCTCGTATTACATCGCGTCACATGTTCGCGCTCGGCGCGACCTCGCCGTCCTGCACGGCACTCACTACCTTCAGTGCATCCACGGTTGCAGCCACATCGTGAACGCGGAGGATACGCGCGCCATTCATCGCCGCAATCACCGCGAGCACCACGCTGCCCGGGACCCGCTCGTCCGGCGGTCGGCCCGTCAGCGTGCCCACCATCGACTTGCGCGACAACCCGGCCAGGATCGGCAATCCCTGCACCGACAGCTCGCCCAGGCGGCGCAGCAGCTGCAGATTGTGCGCGACAGTCTTGCCGAAGCCAAAGCCCGGGTCGAGGGCGATTCGCTCGGCGGGAATTCCGGCGGTGACGCAGGCCGCCACCCGTTCCGCAAGAAACCCCCGAACCTCTGCCACGACATCCTGGTAGCTGGGCGAGTCCTGCATGGTGCGCGGCTCGCCGAGCATATGCATCAGGCAGACCGCGCACCCCGACATCTCCGCCGCCTGTAGCGCGCCCCGCTCGCGTAGAGCGCGCACGTCATTGATCATCCCCGCGCCCGCGGCCGCCGCGGCGATCATCACTTCAGGCTTGCTGGTATCGACCGAAAGAATGGCCTGCGTTCGCGAGCGCAAGCGTGCAATGACTGGTACGACCCGAAGCAGCTCCTGGTCCAGGTCCACGGGCCGCGCACCCGGCCGCGTCGACTCCCCGCCGACGTCGATGATGGCAGCCCCCTCCTCCGCCATCTGCAAGCCGCGATCGACCGCCTCCTCCAGCCGAACGAATCGTCCCCCATCGGAGAACGAGTCCGGAGTGACGTTCAGCACTCCCATGACGACCGGCCGCTCGAGCCCGAGCACCCGCTCTCTGCAATAAAGCACCGAATGCGACTTGGCCACGCTCGATTTCACTGCGGCATAGGAGCTGGCGGCGTGCGAAAGCAAGTCAGTAAGCGGCCCAGGGCCGCTCCGTGGGCCGCGAGGTCAAATCCTGTCGACGGCTGGCCGCGCAAATCGCCGGGAGCGATTTGCGCCAATAGGCTTAGTGCTGCCCGGCAGGCGGCCCAATCGCGGTCGAACCAGTTGCCGGCGCAGCCGGCCCCTCGGAAGGCGCGCGCGGCGGCCGGTTGGACAGCGTCTCATCCCACCCCGCCGGCGGCTTGGGCGGCCTCCCCGCCATGATGTCCTTCAGCTGCTCCTCATCGATGGTCTCGTACCTCATGAGCGCATCCGCCATCGCATGCAGCTTTTCCAGCGAGCTGGTCAGGATCTGCCGCGCCCGCTGAAAGTTGGCCTCAATGACGCTACGCACCTCTTCATCGATGGCGTGTGCCGTGACATCCGACACCTGCTTGTGCTGCGTCACGCTGCGCCCGAGGAACACCTCGCCGGTCTCCTCCGAGTATGTGAGCGGCCCGAGCTTGTCCGACAGTCCCCACTTGGTGACCATGTTGCGCGCCAGCTCCGTCGCGCGCTCGATGTCGTTCGAGGCGCCCGTCGTCACCGACTCCGGCCCGAAGATCAGCTCCTCCGCGATGCGCCCGCCGAAGAGCGTCGCGATCGCGCTCTCCAACCGCCGCTTCGACATGCTGTAGCGGTCCTGCTCCGGCAGGAACTGCGTCACCCCGAGTGCCCGGCCGCGCGGAATGATCGTCACCTTGTAGACCGGGTCGTGCTCCGGCACCGTCATGCCGACGATCGCATGGCCGGACTCGTGATAGGCCGTCATGCGCTTCTCGTCCTCGGTCATCACCATCGAGCGCCGCTCCGCGCCC
>DATAXF010000009.1:0-7727 GCA_036273095.1 Steroidobacteraceae bacterium
ATCCTCGCCCGCGCTTGGGTACGAGTCCTCTGGCGCGTCTGGTATGACCGCGCCCCCTATGACCCGTCCAAGCATCGCGGCGCCAAACAGCTCCTCTCGGTTACCGTCTAACCCGGGGGTTGACACAGGAAGTCTCATGCGGCGCCCCCCAACGCCACCTTCAGGATCGCGAGCACGCCGGCCACCGCGACCACCACATGAAAGAAGGTGACCAGCGTCAGCGTGATTGCCTTGGCGCCGTGGCCGTGCACGTAGTCCTCCACCACCACCCGCACGCCGAGCTGCGAGTGCCAGGCGGCGGTGAGCACGAGGAGAATGAGGAAAACCGCCGTCCAGAGCTGCCCGATCCAGGCGCTGACCGTGGCGCGGTCGAAGGAATGGAGGGACAGCAGCGAAACGACGAACCAGACGCCCAGCGGCACCAGGGCCACCGAGGTGAGGCGCTGCAACCACCAGTGGTGTACCCCTTCCTTGGCGGAGCCTTGACCGAGAACGGTGGCGAGCGGGCTGCGCAGGTTCATGGCGCCGGCGCTCCGGCGTGCAGCGCCCACCAGGCCAGTGCCACGAAGAGCACGATGCTGCAGATCACAACCAGCGCGGCGCTGCGCTTCGCCTGCGCGCGCTCGAGGCCGCGCCCGGTATCCCAGACGAGGTGGCGGATGCCGGCGAAGAGATGGTAGGAGAAAGCCGCGAGCAGAATGACGTAGATCGCCTTGAGCACGCCGAGCGAGAGCACGCTGCGCGCGTCGCGGTAGGCGGCCGGCCCGCTCGCGATGGCGACCAGCCAGTAGACGAGCAGGATCAGCCCCGCGGAGAGCACGAGCCCGGTGGCGCGGTTCAGGATGGAAGTGAGCAGTGTGTAGCGCGACATCCTGTACACGGACAGGTGCGGCGACAGCGGTCGTTCAGTCATAGGCGGCGGCTAGAAGTCGATGCAGCGCCCTTTGCGCTCCCAGTCACCGAAGCGCGTCGGCTCGAGGCCCGAGGGGCCGCCGATTTCGCGCGGGCGCACGGGTGGCGCCACATCATCCACAGCTGCGGCCGGTATTGCGCCAGAATGGCTCTGGGAAGGCGGAACGGAAGGCGGCGGCGAGGAGTTCTTCTCTGGACTCATCTGCATACGTTACAAGTGTGCCAGAATTGCACCATGGCGGCCATGGTAATCGCCGTCCCTCGGCTTGGAGAAGACGCTAAATGAGCGGCGGCCATCTGCAGAGTGTCGAGCTGGACGATCTCGGCGCAGTGCGCGTCACGGGAGCCGATGCGGCTCGCTTTCTACAAGGCCAACTGTCGAACGACCTCGGCCGCGTGAGCGCGGAGCGCTCGGCCCTCGGCGGCCTGCACAACCCGCAGGGCCGCACGATCGCGCTGCTGCGGATCGTGCAGCTGGCAACAAATGATTTTCTCGCACTGGTGCCGCGCGAGTTGGCCGCATCCGTCGCCGCCCGTCTGTCGAAGTACGTGCTGCGCGCCAAAGTCAGTTTGACCGACGAGTCGCCGAGCTGGCGTGTCACGGGACTGGTCGCGTGCGGCCTGGCTCACCCGGAGCCGGCGCCGCTTGCCGATTATCCGACCGTTACGGGGGAACAGCGCCGTCTCGCCGGGCAGATCGTGATTTGCGTGGGCGAGCAGCCGGCCAGATGGGTGTTGATTGCGCCGGCCGGACAGCCACGCGATGACTTGCCGCACAGCGTGCCAGTCCGACGCGAAGCCTGGCGACAGCTCGACATCATCTCGGGCCTCCCCCAGGTCTACGGTTCGACCTCCGAAGAATTCGTGGCGCAGATGTTGAATCTCGATGTCCTCGGCGCGATCGCCTTCGACAAAGGCTGTTACACGGGACAGGAGGTCATCGCGCGCGCCCATTACCGCGGCCGCGTCAAGCGCCGGCTGCAGCGGTTCCGCTCGCGCGGCCCGCTGGACCTGAAGCCCGGCGACAGCGGCGAGCTGGCAGATGGACGCTCTTTCACAGTCGTGGAGGCCGTGCGGCTCGTGGACGGCCGCTGCGAGTTCCTGGCCGTGGCGCCGCCGTCCAGCGAGTCGGAGCATTCGGCTGCTGGCCCGCCTGACGCGATGTTGGAACGCGTCAGTGCTCCGCTGGGCGTGCGGCCGTCGCAGCCCGGCGCCGCAGCACTTACCCGTTCCAACGTGGGCGCGCCCGCCACGGGTGCGGCTCTGCACGCCGCCGTGTCCTCGGATCTCTCCGCGACCGGTGCGTTCTGGGCGCCTTTCGCGAACTCACCCGCGGGACCGCGGCGACCTGCCTCCTCGGAGCTGCCGCTCACGCACGGGCTGCCGCACGACATCGACCAGCTCGACCTGCCGTACACCATTCCCGGTTGAGCAGGACACATGGATGTGCCCCGCCGCCGCAGGTGGCGGACGTTGAGCAAAAAACCACGCTTTTTTGCTCAACGCGCGCTGGGCCGGGCAGGATGCCCGGATCCAGCGCTCCTATAAGTCTATGAGCTCGACTTCGTGCGGGCGGATGGGGCGCGCGAGAAAACGGCCGCCGATCCTTGCAAACCGGTCCGCCGCATCTGTGGCGAGCAGCCGCAAGCTCCCCTCCCCGTCTCGAGACGCGAGATTTTGTGCCTCGAGCGTCTGCCGCACGTAGCGCGCTGTCGTCTCAGCCGAGTCGACGATGCCAACGTCGGGGCCGGCGACGGCGCGGATGGCGTCCGCAAGCATCGGGAAGTGTGTGCAACCCAACACGAGTGTATCGGGACGGGAGACTCCCGCCGGGGCGTTGAAAAGCGGCTCCAGATAGTGACGTGTCACGCTCTCGGCAATCGGTCCGCGGCAGAGCCCTTCCTCGGCAAGCGCCACGAACAACTGTGCCGGCACTGCGCTCACGCGCGCATCGCTCCGGCGACGAACGATCGCATCCTGGTATGCACCACCGCGCACCGTGCCCTCGGTGGCTAAGACCGCGATATGACCGGTGCGGGAAGCGACGCAGGCCGCCTCCGCGCCAGGCTCAATTACTCCGATGACGGGGACATCGCGGATGCGCTCGCTGACGGCGGCAAGACCTACCGCGGAAGCGGTGTTGCAGGCGATTACCAGGCACTTCACACCGTACCCGGCCAATGCCTCCGCCGCTTGCAGCGCGTAGCGCTCCACCGTTTCCGGGCTCTTGGTGCCGTAGGGCAGCCGAGCAGTGTCGCCTAGATAGACGAACCGCTCGCGCGGCAGCTGCGTCACGAGTGCCTTGAGCACTGTGAGGCCGCCGACTCCCGAATCAAAGACGCCTATCGGAGCGCCTGCCGATCGATTCATTCGGGCCGCATATGCGGGAAAAGAATGACGTCGCGAATGGACGGCGAGTCAGTGAGGAACATCACCAGCCGGTCGATTCCGACGCCGAGGCCGGCGGTGGGCGGCATGCCGTACTCCAGCGCGCGCACATAGTCGGCGTCGTAGAACATTGCCTCCTCATCGCCCCGGTCCTTGCGCGCGACCTGCGCGTGGAAGCGCGCCGCCTGATCCTCCGCATCGTTGAGCTCGGAGAAGCCGTTGGCAAGCTCCCGTCCGGCGAGGAAGAACTCGAATCGATCGGTGAGAAAGGGGTCCGCATCATTGGCGCGGGACAGCGGCGAAACCTCCGCCGGATAGGCATGCACGAACGTCGGGTCGATCAAAGTGTGCTCGGCGGTCTTCTCGAAGATCTCGATCTGCAGCTTCCCGGGGCCGTCGTGCGCCTGCACCGGAATGCCGAGCCGCTCGCAGAACTTGCGCAGGTAGGTCGGGTCGCGCAGCGACAGCGGGTCGAAATCCGGATTGTTCTCGAGAATCGCCTGCTCCACCGTGACCCGGCGGAAGGGCTGGGAGAGATCGTACTCGCGCCCCTGATAGGTCAGCCGCTGCGAGCCGTGGATCGTGTCGGCGAGCCCGCGGAGCGCCTTCTCGATCCAATCCATCAGATCGCGATAATCGGAGTACGCGAGGTAGAGCTCCAGCATGGTGAATTCCGGGTTGTGCTGGGTCGATAGCCCCTCGTTGCGGAAGTTGCGGTTGATCTCGTAAACGCGCTCGAATCCGCCCGCGACCAGGCGCTTCAGATAAAGCTCCGGCGCGATGCGCAGATACATGTCGAGGTCGAGCGCATTGTGATGTGTCACGAAGGGACGTGCGACCGCCCCACCCGGGATGGTTTGCATCATCGGAGTCTCGACCTCGAGAAAGTCGAGCGAGTCGAGGAAATCACGCAGGTACCTGACTATCCGCGCCCGGGTACGAAAGACGTTGCGGCTGGTCTCGTTGACGATGAGGTCGACATAACGCCGGCGATAGCGCGTCTCGACATCGGCGAGCCCATGCCACTTGTCGGGTAACGGGCGCAGCGACTTGACGAGCATGCGCAGGCTCTCGACCCGCACGGAGAGCTCACCGGCATTGGTGCGGAAAAGGAGTCCCGTTGCGGCGACGATGTCGCCGGCATCCCAGGTCTTGAAGTCCGCGTAGGCGCCCTCACCGACCGCATCCCTCTGCAGAAAGAGCTGGATCTGCCCGGTACGGTCGGCGATGTTGGCGAAGCTGATCTTGCCCTGGCCGCGCTTGAGCATCATGCGGCCGCCGACGCTGACCCGGGTCGGATTGGCCTCGAGCCATTCGCGATCGCGCTCACCGAAAGCACTCTGCAGCTCTCCAGCGAGCGCGGTGCGCCTGAAGTCGTTCGGAAAAGCGGGGCCGCGCGCACGCAGGGCCGCGAGCTTGCCGCGGCGCTCCGCGATCAGCTTGTTCTCGTCGCCGCTGTTGCCGCCATCGCCGGAGCCGCCGTCTCTTTGTTTGTCTGTCATTGCCGGTTACACGCCCGCCTTGAGCGAGGCCTCCAGGAATTGATCGAGATCGCCGTCGAGCACGGCGGTGGTATTGCCCACCTCCACACCGGTCCTCAGGTCCTTGATGCGGGACTGGTCGAGGACGTAGGAGCGGATCTGGTTGCCCCAGCTCACATCCGATTTCGAGTCCTCGAGCACCCGGGCGGCGGCGTTGCGCTTGTTCACCTCGAGCTCGTACAGCTTCGCCTTCAGCATCTTCATGGCCGTCGAGCGGTTCTTGTGCTGGCTGCGCTCGTTCTGGCACGCCACCACGATACCCGTGGGCATGTGCGTGATGCGCACGGCCGACTCCGTTTTGTTGACGTGCTGCCCGCCCGCGCCCGAAGAGCGGTAGACGTCGGTCTTGAGGTCGGCGGGGTTGATGTCGATCTCGATGTCATCGTCGATCTCCGGCGATACAAACACCGACGCGAAAGAAGTATGGCGCCTGTTGCCGGAGTCGAATGGCGACTTGCGGACCAGACGGTGGACGCCGGTCTCGGTCCGCAGCCACCCGTATGCATAGTCGCCTTTGAATTCGACCGTAGCGCTCTTCACGCCCGCCACCTCCCCGGGACTGGAGTCGATCACCTCGCAGGCGAAACCGTGCGCGGCGCCCCAGCGCAGGTACATGCGCAGGAGCATCTGCGCCCAGTCCTGCGCCTCGGTGCCGCCGGCACCCGCCTGAATATCGAGGAAGGCGCCGTGCGAGTCCATCTCGCCGCGGAACATCCGCTTCAGCTCGAGACGGCGCACCTCCCCTTCGAGCCGTTGCGCATCCCGCTCGATGTCTCGGGCGGTGGCCTCGTCGCCCTCCCCTTCGGCGAGCTCCAGGAGCTCCACCGCAGCGGAAATGCCCTCGGCCGTGCGATCGATCTCCGTGACGTCGGCACTCAAGCGGGCGCGCTCTTTACCGAGCTCCTGCGCCCGCTCCGGCTGCGACCAGACGGTAGGGTCCTCGAGCTCGCGCGCTACCTCTTCGAGGCGCTCTTTTTTGCGATCGTATTCAAAGAAACCCCCGTAGCGAAGCGGTGCGCTCGCCTAGGTCTTTGAGCTGTCGCTTGAGCTGGTTGACTTCCATATTGCGCTGCCGTGAAGGGTGAAGCAGGACTTCGGGGAGCTCGGCATGCTAAACGCCCAGGCGGGGAATTTCCACCGCAGCCCAGGCACAGGATGTGCCCCGCCGCCGCAGGTGGCGGAGCCGGGGCCGGGCAGGAGCCCGGATCCGGCGCTTCAAGCTAGGAGCTGACCGGTCAAGGAGCCGAGCTGCGAACTCGCGTACGTATGCCCGTTGATCGAGGTCCAGCCCGACGCCCGGTGTACCGGCGCGCACCGCCACCGCAAAATCCGGGGACGCCCGAGAGGCCGCCGGCACGGCCATACAGGCCAGCGTCAAAAGCGCCGCGCCGATTGAAAACGCTCGCGTCATAAGGGCCCCTGGCGCTCGTTGTGTGTACCGCGGACCCGCGATGGCCGAACCTTAGCGGAGCGCCGCGCCCGACACTGCGACGCCGTTCACGCCGTCCGCGGCAAGCGTCATTCCCACACCGACCGCCATGACCGTCGCGGGCAGTGACGCTTAGCGTATGACTGTCACGTGCGCGAAAACATCCGACCTATATGTTGGAGTTTTACGTCGATGTTGGCGTTAATGACCACGTACGGCGAGAATGTTCGCAAAACGCGTATTAACTCGGTGTTACAGCCAAAATCTCCCACCTTTCTCGATTCCAACTCCATCGCTTCCGACTTACACTGCACGCAACATCCACTCGGTAGGAAGCACTTTCCATGAACACGTTCGGCGAAGTCACGAATCTCATCAGACGGCTCCGCGAGCCGGAACAACGGGAACTGCTCGCCTGGCTGACAGAGTCGCTGGACGACAGCTGGCGCGTCGCGGAGACGGCCCCTCAGTACGGCAGAGGGGCTGCCAGTCAGGAGACGTTCACCGTCGAGGAATATCTCGCGCTCGAGGAAAGCAGCGACGACCGGCACGAGTACGTGGCCGGTCAGATCTACGCCATGTCCGAGACGCTGCAGCCGCACAAGATAATCGCGGGCAATGTCTTCGCCTCGCTGCACGGACATCTGCGGGGCACGCCGTGCCGGCCTTACATCCAGAGTACGCGAGTCCACATCCGCGCACGCGGCGAGGACTATTTCTACTACCCTGACATTCTGGTTGCCGGCGGGCAGGCGCGAGACGAGAAAGAACGCTTCATCGATGAGCACCGCCTCGTCATGGAAGTCATGTCACGCTCGACAGAGCGCATCGACCGCAGGGAAAAGGTATTTATCTACCGCGAGCTGCCTTCCATCGAGGAAATCGTGCTGATCTCGCAGAAATCCCCACTCGTCACCCTGTACCGCAGGACAGATGACTGGGCGCCGGTGATCCTCGCGTCGCTCGAGCAGCCTCTCGAGCTGCAATCCATCGATCTCGCCTTGCCGCTGCGGCAAATCTACGAGGGACTGCCCTAGGCCGCCGGGGGACTCGGCAGCACGTGGTCGACGAGGAGCTGCAGCCGCCGCTCGCCCTGGAATTCGTTGACGTCCAGGCGGTAGACCAGCTGCACAGAGCCCTCGGGGAGCGTGAAGGTCGCCGCTTCCTCGATGTGATTGAAGGCGATCGCATCGAAGGAGCGCCCGCTCCGCGGAAATTCCAGCCACATCTTGAGGTGCCGGTCACCGACCACGCGGGCGGTGCGGATCGCGAACACACCGTCGAAGCAGGGCTCCGGGAAGGCCTGCCCCCACGGGCCGCCGGCGCGCAATGCGTGCGCGGTCTCGAGCGCGATTTCCTCCACCATCAGCTCGCCGTCGGTCTCGATTGCATCGCTCGGACCGCATTGCGCCGCCCAGGCGGCAACTTCCTCGTCGAAGGCGCGCGCAAAGAAATCG
>DATAXF010000010.1:0-29244 GCA_036273095.1 Steroidobacteraceae bacterium
CACCAATCAGGCTGGTCTGGCGCTGGAGCTGACCGCGCCCTAGTTTATTGGCGCAAAGTGCGCCCGGGACTGCTCGGCCCATCCTGGGCCTCGCCCCTTCGGGGCCGGCGCGGTGCGCTTCCTTATGTGCTCTCGGGCTAACCCCAATCTTCTTCTTCGTGTGACGTGACTATGGAGATCGGGTCGCTGGCGGGGAAGCTGTCGGCCAACGCCTCGTCCAACTGGTCCTGGATTTTCTGTTTCCGCGTTTCATCGGCAGATAGCGGGGCTGCCGCTCGGCCGTCGGGTGCCTGGGGGAATTTGGGGGACTCCGTCATGGTGCACCTATCGTAGGCAATCGTCCTCATGGAACAGGACCTGGCCGGCCGGCTTTCGCTCCGCGTCGTCATCGCGCTGGCCGAACACCGGTGGGTCCCATTGAGTATACGGCGGCACGTCGCGGTGCTGGGGTTGCATCTGCTGCCGCCAGGGATCGGCTTTGGGCTTGATGTGGGGCTTGGGTGCGCTCATGGGCGGTCCACGGTGACCCGGTTTCCAAGCATTTAGCGTGCCGACTGCAAATCGGCCACCGCGGGGAGTACGCTCTCGGTTCTCCGATGCCGCCGCTTACCGCGGCGACTCTTTGCCGGGGGAGCGACTCATGGGGCATACGACCTCGGGCATCCGAAATATCGCGCTGGTCGGAGCGGCCGGCGCGGGCAAGACATTGCTGGCGGAGAGCCTGCTGCTGCAGGCGGGCGCCATCCGGGCGAAGGGAAGCCTGGCGCGCGGCAACACCGTGTCGGACTTCGATCCGCAGGAGCGGGAGCTGCGGCATTCCCTCGAGCCCGCAGTCCTGAGCTTCGACTGCGGTGCCGCGCGCATACACCTTCTCGACACTCCCGGATATCCGGATCTGTTCGGCCGCACGCTCTCTGTGTTGGAGGCAGTCGAGGCGGTCGTGATCGTCGTCAGCGCGGCGTCCGGGCCCGATGCCATCACTCGGCGTTTGATGGACTTTGCGCGCGAGCGCAGGCTCTGCCGGCTCGTCGTCATCAACAAGATCGACAGCCGCGACGCCAGGGCCGCCGAAGTGCTGGCGCAAATTCGCGAGACCTTCGGCTCCGAATGTCTGCCGCTCAACCTGCCTGCGCAGGGTGGTGAAGCCGTGGTCGACTGCTTCTTTCAGCCGCATGGCGCGGCGGCTGACTTCTCTTCGGTGGAGACTGCGCATACTCAGATCGTGGACCAGGTGATCGAGCTCGACGAACAGCTCATGGCCGTGTATCTCGAGCAGGGCGAGGAGATCTCGCCGGAGCAGCTCCACGACCCTTTTGAGCAGGCCCTGCGCGAGGGCCATCTCGTTCCGGTGTGCTTCGCTTCGGCCGAGACGGGGACCGGCATCCCGGACTTGCTCCGGGTCTTCACACGACTCATGCCGAATCCGGGCGAAGGTAACCCCCCGCCGTTCCTCAAGGGATCAGGCGAGCGCGCTCAACGGGTCACGGTTTCACCTGAGCCCGGCAGGCACGTCGTGGCACACGTATTCAAAATTACGATCGACCCTTACGTTGGCAAAATGGGTGTTCTACGCGTGCATCAAGGCACCGTGCGCCCAGGCGCCCAGCTATTCGTGGGCGATGCACGCAAACCATTCAAGGTTGCACATCTATATCAGCTTCTGGGCAAGGACACCGTCGAGATTCCCGAGGCGATTCCCGGTGACATCTGTGCCATCGCAAAGGTGGAGGAGTTACATCTCGACGCGGTACTGCATGACTCCCACGACGAGGACCAGTACCATCTCGAGCCCGTAGCGTTCCCGCCGCCGATGTTGGGGTTGGCCATAGAGCCGGAGCGCCGCGGCGACGAGCAGCGCCTCGCGGACACCCTTCATAAGCTGACGGCCGAAGACCCCTGCATCCGCATCGAGCATCATGCCGCGGTAAACGAGACCGTCCTCTACGGGACCGGGGAACTGCATCTGCGGACCCTGTTGGAACGGATGGGTCAGCGCTACGGCGTACATGTGAAGACGCATCCTCCCAGCATCCCATATCGGGAGACCGTGACCCGCCCCGCGGAAGGTCACTCCCGCCACAAGAAACAGACCGGCGGCGCCGGCCAGTTCGGCGAAGTCTATCTGCGCATCGAGGCGCTGCAGCGCGGCGCCGGCTTCGAGTTCGTTGACGACGTGGTAGGCGGATCCATTCCGGGTCAATTCATCCCGGCCGTGGAGAAGGGTGTGCGGCAGGTGCTCACGGAGGGCGCGCTGGCGGGCTATCCCCTGCAGGATATCCGTGTCACCGTCTACGACGGCAAACACCATGCCGTCGACTCGAAGGAAGTCGCCTTCGTCTCGGCCGGACGCAAGGCTTTCCTCGACGCGATTCACAAGGCCAACCCCATCGTCCTGGAGCCCGTCGTGCATCTGGAGATCACCGCGCCCGCAAGCTCCATCGGCGACATCACCGGCGATCTGGCCACGAAGCGCGCCCGCATCAACGGCAATAACGCGCTCCCGGGCAAGCTCGCCACCGTCTCCGCGCTGGTGCCGCTCGCGGAGATCACCGAGTATCAGACGCGGCTCAAAGCGCTGACCGGTGGCCAGGGCACGTACTCAATGGAGCTGAGTCATTACGACCCTGTGCCCGTAAGGCGTCAGCAGGAGCTGGTGCACGCGTACCGGCCGAGGGCCGAGGAGGAGTGAGCCGGACTGGTCGTGACGTAGGCCGTATCCGACTCGATGCGTGCGATGCGGACTTCGATCGCTTCGGGTGCGGTCATAGCCAGTGCATTCCGCGCGCCACGACGCCCAGCATCGCGGCGCACATGAGCAGCATCCAGATGCGTGTCATGAGATCTCCGCGAATAATTGCCTTGTGTAACTCGCCGAACTCCTTGCGAAACTCATCGCGCAGCGCACCAATGTCCTTGCGCATCTCACGCATGTCAATTTTCAGATCGGTCACATCGGACCGGATGTGCGCCACATCCGACTCAAGCCGAGTTAGTCGAACTTCCGTCGTCTCTGCCATCGCCGCCGCCATTGCCGTCCCCTGGGAGATTCTACGCGCATTCTCGCGCTGTGGCGCATCTCAACAGGCTATCCGGTCAAAGTGAAGCCAGAGAAATTGCGCAAATTGGCCTCCTTTTCGAGATGCGAGTTGGATGCTGTCGCTGTATGATTCTGCGCGTGAAGGCCGCGTCAGTTATCTGACGTCATTTGTGACGTGCGAGCGGACGGAGAGAGACATGAAAGACACTGACGACGAGCACGACAGCCACGATGAGCATCGTATGCCGTCGGACCCGGCCTTGCGCGTCCTGGCTCTGGAATCGCTTCTCGTCGAGAAGGGGCTCGTCGACCCGCAGGCGCTCGATGCGCTCATCGAGGCCTATGAGCATCGGATCGGGCCGCACAACGGAGCCAAGGTGGTGGCCAGAGCATGGAAGGACCCGGGCTACAAGGCGCGCCTGTTGGCCGATGCCACCGCCGCGATCGGCGAGCTCGGCTTCGGCGGCCTGCAGGGCGAGCACTTGGTTGCGGTCGAGAACACCGAGGCTGTGCACAATCTCGTCGTCTGTACCCTCTGCTCCTGTTACCCGTACCCGCTCCTCGGCTTGCCGCCGGTCTGGTACAAGTCCGCCGCTTACCGATCCAGGGCGGTGATCGATCCGCGTGGCGTACTGCGGGAATTCGGTCTCGAGCTTCCGGCGGAAACCGAGGTTCGAGTGTGGGACAGCACCGCCGAGCTGCGTTACCTCGTCGTGCCGGGACAACCGGCCGATACGGAGGGGATGACAGAGGAGCAACTCGCGTCGCTGATCACGCGCGATACGATGATTGGCGTCGCGCTCGTCCAGACATTACCGGCCGGGGACGCCCGGTGAATGGCGTTCATGACATGGGTGGCATGCACGGCATGGGCCCCGTCCTGCCGGAGCAAAACGAGCCCGTGTTCCATCACCGTTGGGAGGCTCGAGTGTTTGCGCTGGCGCGTGCGATGAGCAGATTCGGCAAGTGGAACATCGATGCCCAGCGACATCAGCGCGAGTTGATTCCAGCCGCCGAGCAACTGCGGATGAGCTATTACGAGCGATGGCTGGACGGGCTTTCGCAGCTCCTGGTCCGACACGTCTTCCTCGGCGCCGAAGAGCTTGCAACCGGCAAGTCCATTACCGGCACGGAAAAGCTGACAGCCGCGCTGCCGGCGGACGAGGTGCCCGCGTACATTGCCGGCGGGTCTCCCGCATCCCGCGAATCCAGCCGTCAGGCGTGTTTCCGGGCCGGTCAGAGCGTCCGCGCGCGCAATCTCAATCCGACGGGACATACCCGGCTACCCCGGTACGTGCGCGGGAAGACGGGCATTGTCGATCGCGTGCATGGTGTATTCGTGTTCCCCGATACGAATGCGCACTTTCTGGGTGAAAGTCCGCAGCACGTGTACTCCGTCAGATTCGAGGCGCAAGAGCTGTGGGGTGCGGCTGCGGCACCGCAGGACTCCGTTTATGTCGATCTCTGGGAGGATTACCTTGAATCTGCCTGATGAAGCGTCTGGTGCCACCCAGTCCTACCCCGCGTTCGCGGAGCCCTGGCAGGCGCGAGCTTTCGCGGTTGCGATGCTCGCGTCCGGACAGGGCTGTTTCACATGGTCTGAGTGGACTCATGCGCTCGGTCGTGAGCTGCAACTTGCGCCCGGCGTCTCCGCGCAGGCGACGGAGGCGGCCTATTTCGACTGCTGGCTCTCGGCGTTGCAAGGCCTGCTCGTCGGCAAGGGTGTGATAGGGCAGGGCGAGTTACTTTCGCGCAAGGACGCATGGGAGGAGGCGTACCGTCGGACGCCGCACGGTGTTCCGGTGAGACTGTCGTCTCCTTGAGGGAAAGCCGCGGTGCCGCGCCCTATGCCGGCACGCCGTGAAGTGGACGCTCGAGAACGTTGATATGGACCTCGGCGCGAATCGCGAAACCGAGCGATTCGTACAGCGATATCGCGACCCGGTTCGTCTTCCAGGCATGGAGGAACGGACGCTCCCCGCGCGACTCGATGCCAGCAGCCACCGCGGCGGAAAGTCGGCGTGCAAGCCCCCGGCCGCGGAAGTCAGGGTGGGTACAGACGCCGCTCACTTCCGTATGGCCCGGAAACCTGAAGCGCTCTCCGGCCATGGCGGCGAGCCGCCCGCCGATCCGAATGCCCCGAAACGTTCCCATCGTGTGTGTGCGCGCCAGGAACGGCCCCGGCTCCGTGAGTGTTGCCAAAGCCAACATTTCCGGCGCGTCCGCGTCGCTGAGCTCCACGATGTCGGCGTCCAGCTCCGGGGCGCGGATGCCTCGGGCCGCGACCATTTGGACACCCGTGGCCGCCTTCATCAGCACGAGGCCGCTCGGCACGACGATGTCGGGGACCTGTGCCAGGAAAATTCGCTCTCCGGGCCGTACCAGATCCGTCAGCGCGGCGAGCGCCGCGGTGCTGTCGTCGCACGCGGATGCGAACAGGTTGACTTCGGTCAGGTACCTCCGCGCTAGTGCATCGCCCACGGACAAGCCGAGGTGTGCGGTGCTGAGGGCTGCCCATACCGGTCGATCAAGCATATTTTCGGCCTCCTGCCGGGGTGCGCGTGGCGCGAACGTGTAGCGGCGCGGCCTCGAGTGCCTCCTCCAGCGCGGACAATTGTGCGAGCAAAGGGCCCGTTGCACCCGCACATGCCTCGGCAACCGCGGCCTCGACCCGGGGCCACGCGCGCTCTTTTGAGCGCGCGATGAGTTGACGGCCGGCTTTCGTCAGCACGATGGGCCGCAGTCGCCGGTCGCCCTCGAGCCGTTGCGATGTGACGAGTCCGTCGGACTGCAGGTTCTCGAGCATGCGCGATATTCCCGGCTGACTGACGCCCACCACCTGGGCCAGCTCGCCCACGCTCAGTGCGCCCAGCCGGTCCAGTGCGGCCAGTACCGGGCAGTGTGAGGCCGGAATGGTTATGCCCGCCTCAGCCAGCAGAACCTGCGTCTGGGCTTGCAGGCGCTCGCCGAGGCGCTTCAACCTACTCCCCAGCGTCAAATGCCCCAGCTCTCGCACGATGTCTGGCGGTGAGATGTCCATAACATGATATATATCCTGTTATGGAAATGAACGCAAGCGGGCGCCGGGCGTTCCCACGAGCCTCGCTGCGAGCTAGCGGACGGCCAGCGCTTTGCTGGTTGCCTCGCGCCACTCTTCGATCATACGGCTGTAATGTTGCGGCGCCAGAAATTCGCCTACGAACGCCTCTCCCTGCGCATTCAGTCCGGTCAGCGTGTAGCGCACGCTGACCTCAGTGCCACCTGACGGTGCGGCGCTGCACTGGACATCGACCAAACCCATGTTCGAGCCCTCAGCCAGACGGGCGTAGCTCACGCGCCCTTCCGAGGGGAGGTACTCCACGACGATCCAGTTGGTCTCGCGGCCGCCGTGAACCGTACGAAATACCGAGCCGCGCTCTTCTCGTCCGCTGAGCAGCGCCGGTTCCCAGCCTTGCGCCCAGGCTCTTTCGCCGAGCGCGGTGAAGAGCGGAAACACCCGCGCGACGGGCGCGTCGAGCCGGAAGGTGCGAACCTGCGTCGCGGGAGTATTGGACATGGCGATCGGGCTCCAAAAACAGGCACTAAGCGCGAAACTGTATGACGGGAGTCGAGACAGGTGGTACATATGTACCAATATACCAAGTGAAAAGTTCAACCGCAAACTGTGCGATGCTCTTCAGCTCTCGCAGCGGAAAAAGATCATGCCGTCACCCAAGGCCAAACTCCCGGAACCCTCCCGCATCGTCGAGCGCGTCCAAACAGGCGTGCGCCTGGAAAAGCGGCTGCTCAAGGTGCTGAAGGGATTGGCCGAATACCTCGATCTCTCCCTCGGCGATCTCCTCGAAGGGATCGCGCTCCATGCCCTGGACAACAAGCTGCCTTTCAAGCCGGCTACGCTCGAGAGGATCGCTGACCTGCGGCGGGTCTACGGTCTCGATCTGCGGGCCGAGGACAGTCACCAGCTGCGCGAGCGCTAGCCCGGATGGCGGGATCCTGGTTGGCTTGCAGCCCGCGGCGCGGCTTGGGCGCCTGCCGGCTCATCGTCTGCGTCCTGTCGGTACTGCAGCTCGTCAGCTGCGCAAATCCGGGATCGAGGTTTGGTCGCAAGGGGTCCCATCCGGTGGACACCCGGGCAGTCATCGACGGCGCTCTGCCTGCCGCTGTCTCCGATCGGTCCGGCTGGACCGCCGATATCGCCATGAGCTTCGCCAGGCTTGGCCTGCCACCCACGCGGGAGAACGCCTGTGCGGTCGCGGCGGTCATCGAGCAGGAGTCAGGCTTCCGGGTCGATCCGGTCATACCCGGCCTCGGCAATCTGGCGTTGCGCACCATTGATGAGCGCGCATCGCGCGCAGGCTTGCCGCTCCCGCTGGTGCACGCAGCTCTCGACCTGAAATCCACAGACGGCCGGACTTATCGCGAGCGAATCAGAGCCGCCCGCACCGAGAAGCAGCTGAGTGACGCGTACGAGGACTTCACCGGCCGCGTCCCGCTCGGACGGAGGCTGTTCGCAAGCTGGAATCCCATCCGCACGCGCGGTCCCATGCAGGTCAATGTCGCCTTCGCCCGGCAGTTCGAGAGCGTGAAGCCGTATCCCTATCACACCTCCGGGGGCGACCTCGGCGACGAGCTCTTCACGCGCCGCGCCAGCATTTACTTCGGCATCGCGCATCTGCTCGATTACCAGGCCCCCTATGATCGCTATCTCTACCGATTCGCCGACTACAACGCGGGCCAGTACGCAAGCCGCAATGCCGCTTTCCAGCAGGCGGCGAGCATCATCGCCGGCAAGCCGCTGACCGCGGACGGCGCGCTGCTCGCCCACGATCCGCACGTCCAGGGCGCCGGCAGCACCCAGCGTTTGCTGCTTGCAATGGCGGGGCGATTGGATCTGAGCGATGCCGACATTCGAGCCGCGCTCCAGCAGGGCACCACGGCGAGTTTCGGCACGACTGCCCTGTATCGCCGTGTATTCGAGTTGGCTGATCGCAAGAGAGGGCGGCGGTTGCCGCGCGCCATACTGCCCCAAATCCGCCTCGAAGGGCCGAAGATCGAGCGCCCGCTGACAACAGGTTGGTATGCGCGCCGGGTGAACGGCCGTTTCGAGCGCTGCTTTCGCGGCTGACGCTCTCGATGAGGGGACGGGTTGGGGCGGCAGGGCGGAGTTCCCAATTCTGCCCGCCGGGCGTAGGCTCGCACGCTCGGCTCAAGCGCTCCCACCGCGGGCGCAACAGGGGGATGCTGCATGTCCGTCATAGATCCGGCTGGTTCTCGGGGCAGAAGTGCGCTGCTCGGTTTGCTGACGCTGCTCTGCGCCGGGACCGCCCTGGCCCAGGGCCGCCACCTGACCGCACAGGACTACGCGCAGGCGGAGCGCTTCATGCCCTACGACACCGAGCCGCTCGTGGATCATGCCGTCCAGAGCGTGCACTGGCTCGATGACCGGCGCTTCTGGTACGTCGACCACGACTCAGCCGGCGATCACTACCAGCTGATGATGGCGGCGACCGGCCGAGTCAGTCCGATGTTCGATCAGGAGAAGCTCGCCGCCGCGCTGAGCGACGCCGTCGGCAAGCCGGTCGCGGCCACCAAACTCTCCATCAGCGCCGTAACCGTCGATAGCGACGGCCGGTACGAGATCACCCGCGACGACAAGCACTACGTCTGCGACCTCACCGGCGCCGGGCACTGCGACGACAAGGCGAAGGTGGCGAAGGGTGGCAAAGAGCCCGGCCTTGCCTCGCCCAACGGCAAGCTCGAGGCTTTCATCCGCGACTGGAACCTGTGGGTGCGCGATAAGGCCACCGGCAAGGAGACTCAGCTCACCTCCGATGGCAGCAAGGATTTCGGCTATGCCACCGACAATGCGGGCTGGCTGCACTCCGACCGCCCGGTGCTCAACTGGTCGCCGGACTCGACCGAGATCGCCACTTACCAGCAGGACCAGCGGCACGTGGGAGACATGGATCTGGTGAGCACGCGGCTGGGACATCCCGCGCTCGAGCAATGGAAATATCCGGTGCCCGGGGACAAGCAGGTGTTCATGATAGAGCCGGTGATCGTCGCCGTGGCCGCTCGTCAGGTGATACGGCTGCAGCTGCCGCCACAGCAGCGGCTCTCGAGCCTCTGCGATGACATCAGCTGCAAGTCTGACGGCCATTGGGATGACGCCCAGTGGGCGCCCGACGGCAAAACCCTGGCGCTCGTGACCACCTCGCGCGACCGCAGGCACGAAGTGTTCCGGATTGCTGACGCACATACGGGCGCAGTCAGGACTGCGTTCGAAGACAGCGTCACGACTTACTATCGCAGCGGCATCGATTCCGTGAGCTGGCGTTACCTCCCCGCCTCGGGCGAGGCGATCTGGTACAGCGAGAGCACCAACTGGGGCAATCTCTATCTCTACAACCTCAAGACCGGCAAACTGGAGCACCCCATCACCACGGGCTCTGGTGACGTCACGGAGGTTGTTCATGTCGATCCCAAAAAGCGAACCGTATGGTTCCGGGCCGTGGGCCGTACGCCCGGCCTCAATCCGTACTATGAGCAGCTCTGGAAAACCAACCTGGACGGCCGCGGCGCCACGCTGCTGACGCCGGAGCCGTGCGATCACACCATCAGCATGGCGCCGCACGGCGGATACTTCGTCGACAGCTGCTCTACCCCGACTCAGCCCCCGGTTGCGACGTTACGCAAGGCGAGCAACGGCCGCGTTCACGCGCGCGTGGCTACCGCGGACATCTCCCGTCTAAAAGCGATGGGGTGGCGGCCGCCGGAGCAGATCGTCGTCAAAGCACGTGATCACGAGACCGACCTTTACGGGCTGCTCTTCAAGCCGACGAACTTCGATCCACACAAGCACTATCCGATCATCGATTACGTCTACCCCGGGCCGCAGATCGGCTCCGTATTCGATTTCGATTTCGAGCCTTCGCACTACGATGACCAGTCCCTGGCCGAGCTCGGCTTCATCGTGGTTGCAATCGACGGCATGGGCACTCCGTATCGCTCGGCCAGCTTTCAGCGGCTCTGGTACGGCAACATGGGCGACAACACCCTGCCCGACCAGGTCGCGGCGCTGAAGGAGCTGGGCGCCAGGTACTCATGGATCGACCTCACCCGCGTCGGCATGTGGGGACATTCGGGCGGCGGCAACGCCACGGCCGACGCCATGTTCCGCTATCCCGACTTCTTCAAGGTTGGCTGGGCCGAGAGCGGCAACCATGACAACCGCAACTACGAAAATCCCTGGGGCGAGATGTACCAGGGACTGCTGGTGAGTCAGAAGGACGGCCAGAAAGACGGCCAGAAAGACGGCAAGACAAACTACGACAACCAGGCCAACCAGCTGCTGGCGCCGCAGCTTCAGGGTCATCTGATGCTCACTTACGGCACCCTGGATGACAACGTGCCGCCGGAGAGCACGCTCCTCGTGGTGCAGGCTCTGATCAAGGCGAACAGGAATTTCGACATGATCACCATTCCCAACGCCCGCCACGGCTACCTCTACGCGACGCCCTATATCACGCGGCGGCGGTGGGACTACTTCGTAAGCTACCTGGCCGGCGACGTTCCGCCCGAAAACTATGCGCTGAAGCCCTGGCCCTGGAAGTGACGGCAGGCTAGGCGGTTCCTTCCAGCATCGCGATCGCCCGTTGGCGCGCGTCCGTCTCGTCGATGCGTCCCGTGGCGATGTCGGCGACCAGCCGGGCCTGCTCACGATAGCGCAGGATGTAGAGCGAAGCCCCTAAATTGTGGGCGGCTTCGGCGAGAGCCGCGCGCACGTCCGGGGCGAACTGCTCTCCGGCGCGGGGACGGCATACGACCGCGCCGCTCAACATTTCGCCGACAATCATGGGAAATACGAGGCCGTCGAACCCCATCCCGCTGTCGAGCCCGTGAAGGTCGAGCTCCTGCCGCCGGGCCCGCAGCGAGACGAAAGCGGGATCATCGACATCGACGGCTTCCGGCCAGGCGCGCCCGCTCGAGCCCCGGAGCTGATAGCCGGCGAGTGCGCGCTCATAGATGGCCACCGCATCGCAATGTCGCTGGAAGCGTTCGACCGCCGTCGCGAGCAGCCGGCTCTGCTGCTCGATGAAGGCGCATTCGGCCGCGAAGTTCCTCAGGGTCGCGATTGCGAGACGCTGCTTGCGGAAGAAAAACCGCTCGACCCAGTGGTCGAGGCGGCGATGCAACGGACTCAGCGCCATCGCCAGCAGCAGCGCGACGATCGCCTGCAGCGCCCAACTCAGCTTGTCACTCACCGCGAACTCGTGCAGCCCCAGCTCGAGCACCGAGAAGACGCCGAAGAGGAGGGCGGTGATCGCCGCATACACGAGAGCGCGGTTGACGACGAAGGAAACGTCGACCAGCCGCGTTCGAATCGCCGCGTAGAGGTAGCCGCCCATGCAGAGAAGCCGAGCCGTATAGACAAATTCGAAAAGATACGGATAGCGGCTCTGCACCGGCTCGAGCGCAAAGACGGCCAGGGCGCATGCCAGCAGGAAAGCGGTGCTCCAGAGCACCCAGCGGATCCGCAGCCGGCTTTCATGCGGTGCCCGGCGGTAACCCGCGAACAGCATCACCACCGGAATCGCGATCAACGTCAGCGTCAGGGCCTGGACGGCTGCGGAGACTGCGGGGCTAAGCGGGATTCCGTAGGACGTGGCGGAAACCTCGCGAGTCACGTCGAGAACCAACGCCGCGATACCGAGGCACGCGACAAGGACTCGCGCCAGGAGCCGGGTTCGAGCCGACATGCCCGCGCCGGCGAGTCCCTCGGCCATCACGTACAGTCCGGGAAGCGCGAAGAAGTACTGCGCCTCGACGGCGATCAGGACGAGCCAGCCGGTCACGAGCGGTGCGGACAAAACGTTGCCCAGGCTGAGCAGCGCGCTGGCGGTCAGCCCGTAGAGCGCCAATGCGCAAAGCCCCGCGGCCACGCGGTCCCGCCCGCGCCAAAGCGTCAGCAGGGCCAGCGCCGCCAGGAACGGGGTGTTCAGGAATGCAGTGATGAGGCGGCCCAGGAGGTCACGTCTGAGAGGTAGAGCGGGCTGTGCTGTGACGGAGATGTGCACGACGCGACCGCCGCGGACCACGGCGATGCCGACCTGCGTGCCGACCTGAACACTGACACCGTAAAAGGTTGCCGCCCGCGCGGCGGAAGTCATCTCCCTCGGCGCTACAACATCCCCATCGATGAATGAGGATGGCAGTGGAAAGTTGTTGTCACGGTGCACCACGTAAAGGCCGTTCGATTGCTGTACGACATCGAACGGTAGCACCCCGCCGGACCACACGCCCAACGATTGAAGCAGTATGACGGCGATGCTCGCGACAGCGACGGCAGTCAGCGATAGCCGGACTGAGAACCCACGGCTCATCCGGCCCTCCCATCGAGGCGCTGCGTTCGAGAGCCCCGTGCATCCGCGAGATAGCGGGCGGAGGACGCGACTATCAGGCCGAACACCAACATCGCCAGCAGATCCTCGGCTGTCTTTGCCGGCCGGATGCGGCCAATCACCTGGTGCAGGGTGACCGGCGCGGCCGAGAACGGCATGACGATGAAATTCATGACCAGAAAAATCACGACCCCCGCAACGAGGCCGCCGAGCCACCACCGCTGACGCAGCCGCGGCATCCTCGCGGTCACGAACCAGTAGACTACGGCGATCACGACTGACATCGCCCATTGCAACAGCAAGCCGAGATATGCCGCCGGAGTCCCGGCCGACAGCGCGGCTTTGCCCATGACTCCGGTGGCGATGTAGTGGACGATCAGCACCGGGCTCGCCCGGTTGATGAGTGCGGCGGCCCCGATGTCGATCGTGCCCGCCACCAGGCCGCCTGTCAGTATCGCCCGCAGTCCCGATGTCGCAGCGCCTTGCATGACCGTTCCGCCGTCACCTACACGACTTCGCGATCCCCGGCTGCAGAGCGTCTGCCGCAAAGGTCGGGCGCCGAGCGGCGTGGCTCGCCTGCTCGTAACCATAGGCGAGCCCCAACAGCCGCGCCTCGGACCACTTCGGCCCGATGAAGGAGAGTCCTACCGGCAGACCATGGACCTCGCCCATCGGCACGGTGATGTACGGATAGGCGGCGACCGCCGGCAGGCTGCTGTCGCCGGCGCCTCCGGAATCACCGTTCACCAGATCGATCACGTACGCGGGGCTCTGGGTGGGCGAGATCAGCGCGACGACCCGATGCTCCCGCAACAGGCGATCGATCCCGTCCGGGCCTGCGAGCCGCAGATTCGCGGCGCGCGCCTTGATGTACGCCGGGTCCTGCAGGCCTTTCGTGGCCTCAGACTTGATGAAAAATCCCTGCCCGAACCACGTCATCTCCTGCGGATGCGCATCGTCGAAGGCGATCAGCTGCGCCAGCGTTCGGGATTGCACCGCCGGCGGCGAGCCGGCGAGATAGGAGTTGAGGTCCGCCTTGAGCTCGGTGAGCAGGACGAGATTCTCGTTCCCGCCGAGCTTCTGCATGGCGTAATCATCGACATCCACCAGAGTCGCGCCCTGCGCCTTGAGTACTGCGAGCGCGCGCTTGAATACGCCGAGGGTCTCGGGGGTGAAGCCTTTGAGGAGAAACCGCGCCACACCCAGGCGAACTCCCGCGAGCGCATGCGGATCGAGGGCACGGGTGTAGTCGATGCGATGCGCATTCGCGTCCGCCGTGGCCGGATCGGCGGGATCGGTCCCGGCCATCGCCGTCAGGAGGATCGCCGCGTCGCGCACCGTGCGGGCAATGGGTCCTGCCGTATCCTGAGTGTGACTGATGGGCACTATTCCGGCGCGGGAGACGAGTCCCACCGTCGGCTTCAGTCCCACCAGTCCGTTCATGGACGAGGGGCAGCTGATGGAGCCGTCGGTCTCCGTACCGATGGCTGCAGCCGCCATGCCGGCTGCAACCGCGGCCGCGGACCCGGAGCTGGACCCGCACGCGGTTCGATCCAGCATGTAGGGATTGCGGGTGAGCCCGCCCACCGCGCTCCAGCCGCTGGTGGAGTGCTCCGAGCGGATATTGGCCCATTCCGACAGGTTGGTCCGACCCAGGATCACGGCACCGGCGGCGGCCACATTGCGCACGACCGTGGCGCTGCTGCCGCGGACGTTGCTTGCAAGGGCGAGCGAGCCCGCCGTGGTCGGCAGACCGGCAATACCGATGTTGTCCTTGACCAGGATCGGAAGCCCGTCCATGGGGCCGCGCGCTTTGCCCGCCGCCCGGCGCGCATCCGCGGCGCGCGCCGCGGACATCGCCTGCGGGTTCAAGCCGATGACGGCATGGACCTCGCCGTTGAGCGCCGCAATCCGTGCCCGGTAGTCATCTACCAGGGCCTGCGATGTAACCCGATGCGCCGCCAGATCCGCGGCCTCCTCGCCGGCCGAGCGGCAGAACGTGTCATAGCCGGCGGCGGCGGATACATACGGAAGGCAACAAAGGACGGACAACAGGGGGAGAAGACGCTTCACTGAACATTCCTCCACCGACATTATTCTTGCGCGGCCCGAGTATGCCACGGCAGAAGCATTCACCCAAAAAAAAGCCCCGCGCGAGGCGGGGCTTGAATTCGACCTTCTCTGAGCGATTTAGAAGAACTTGTACGTCACGTTGAGGTAGAAGTCCCGCCCGATCGGATTCGAGAAGATGGGGTCGTATCCCGCCGCAAAGTTGGCCGTCCCTGCATTGCTGAACGGCGGGTCCGTGTTGAGCAGATTCTGAATGCCGAACAATACGGTCATGCCGGGCAGCGGCTTGACGGAAGCGTAGGCATCCCAGATCGACTGGCTGCCCACCGTCCGCTGATTGCCGTTGCCATCCGGATACTCGTCGATGTACGAGGAGTAGAAGCGGTCGCTGAGTCCACCGCCCCACTGAGTGCCCGGGCTCGTCCAGTCGAGCCTGAGCTCATGCTCCCAGCGGAACGCCGGCTGGTTACCCTGGTTGAACCAGCCCACCAGATTGAGCGTGGGACCGCCGGTGTACTCCTGCAGCCGGAACTGCGTGACCGAGGTTCCTTCCAGGTCCTCGCGGAAGGTTCCAAGCGCGGTGTGCTGCAGATACTGCACGCTCAGATCGAACCCGTCGGTCGTGACCTGGCCCGTGTTCTCGTCGGTCAGCGTGATGTAGCCGCATGTCGCGAGCGTATAAGGAGTGCAGTCCGCGGCCTCTGCGATCGACGGAGTCAGCGTCCCCTGGTTGTTCAGCGTGATCTCGTTCGCGAACGCGGTCGGATTGCCGTAGATGGCCTCGGCCGGAATGGCTCCAATGGTGTTCTTGAGCAGGATCCGGTAGTAGTCCAGCGTGACGCCCATGTTCGGGATCGGCTCGAAGATGGCGCCGAAGTCGAAGTTCTGCGACGTCTCAGGCGTCAGGTGGGCGTTGCCGCCGAACACCCCCAGTCCCTGCGTGCTGCAGGTCGCCGTAGTCCAGGTTCCACTCGACTGCGGCGGGTTGCAGAATGGATTTCCGACGCCCATGGAGCCGCCGGTCGAAGCCTCGATGTTGTTTGGAGAATACAGATCGTAGAGTGTCGGTGCCCGGAAGCCGGTGGATGCGGCGCCCCGGAAAGTGAGGAACTTGAACGGCGAATAGCGCAGCGTCACCTTGCCGTTGTTGGTCCTGCCGAAATCACTGTATCGGTCCTCGCGATCGGATACGTCGAAATCGAGGTTCTTGGCCATCGGTATGTCGAGCTCTATGAAGAGAGCCTGTGCCGTGCGGGAGCCTTCGATCGAAGTGTCCGTGAATCCGGTCGCGGCGTGGGTCAGGTCGTTGTACGGCGTGGTGGCGTAAGAGAAGTTGTCGCCTTCGATGCTGAAGCCGAGCGCCACGGTCGCCGGAGTGCCGGAATTGAACGCGTCACCCAGCGGGTGCGTGGCGTTGCCATCGAAGCTCCAGCGCTTCATCTCGCCGTTGGCGTAGGTGCCCTGCAGGTACGATGAGTTGATCAAAGCCTGGCCGGCCGCGCTCTGCGGGCCGAACGGGTTGATCAGATTGCTGAGGGTGCCGCCGGGCGCGAGCACCGCCTCATCGGGAATGCCGCCGGTATTACGCTGGTCGCTCTTGTTCTGGCTGTAGTTGAGGTTCAGCTTGTAGTCCCAGTCGGCGTTGTCGCCGGAGAACGACAACAGAGCCCTTTGCTCGGTATTGAGGTCGCCGCCGTAGCGGTTGTTGGCGGGATCGGTCCAAACCGCGGTGATGGGATCGGTCAGATCGATCGGTCCGCACGGGCCGCCCGTGGTGCCATTGAACTCGCAGGTCAGCCCGGCTCCCGACTTCGGGAAATAGGTCGGGTCGGCCTGGGGCGTCATCCCGAACTCGTAGAACATGGGACCGGACCAGCCGTTCACCATGGAGCGGGTATACAGATACTGCAGCTGCAGCTGATTGTTGGCGGGCAGTGCCTTGGTGATGCTGAGCAGGCCGGATCCCGCGCTCGACTTCGGCAGCAGATCCGTCGCGGCGGAATACCTGTATGCGCAGTTGCCCAGGCTCGTGGTCAGATAGTTGTTGCCCGCGCAGGCCGGATAGCCGGGCTGGTAGTAATTGTTGTTGTTGTCGACGATGGTCGCGGGCCATGTGCCCGGATCGTTCGTCTGCGAGACGCCCAGCGCCGGATAATAGCCCGCGGCGGTGAACGACCGCTGCGCCGCCCGCAGCTGCTGTTGCTCGGTGTAGCTGCCCGTGAGCATGACGTTATAGCCGTCGCTCACCAGGTCGCCGTGTCCAAGGGTGAAATTGCCGTAGCCGGAGCTGCCGCCCTGTTCCTGCGGCTCATCGAAATTGGCCTCGACTTCGGCGCCCTGATAATTCTTCTTGGTGATGAAGTTGATGACACCCGAGATGGCATCGGAGCCGTACTCCGCCGAGGCGCCTTCGCGCAGCACCTGGATGTTGTCGATCGCGGAGAACGGGATGCCGCTCAGGTCGACCGCGTTGCCGTCGTTGGCATTGTTGGCCAGGCGCTGACCATCGAGGAGAACCAGCGTGCGGCCATCGCCCAGGCCGCGCAGGTTGGCGTAAGTGCCGCCTCCGGAGAACGATCCCACGGTGGAGGAGATGTTGACGGTCGGAACGTTGTTGGTGAGCGTGTTCAGCGCCTGCTCGACGTTCACGATGCCCTGGTTCTTGAGCATGTCCCCCTTGACGATCGTGATGGCCTCGGCGGTCTCCGCCTGCGGCCTCGCGATCAGGGTTCCGGTGACCACGACAGTCTGCAGCGTGGCGGGTTCAGCCGGGGCGGCGAGCGGCGCTGCGGTCGTCTGGGTCGCCTGCGCAAGCAGAATGGGCGCCTTCGCCGAAGTCGCCTTGGCAGTGGTGGTCTTGGCTGCCGCCTTGGCAGCGCTCACCTGTGTGGTGCTCGGCTGCGCGGTGGCGGCCGGCTGGGCATAGGCGGCTACTGCGCCTGCGCCGCAGAGCGCGATCGTGCCGGTTGCAAGGGCGCGCTTGATGGCCAGTGCCAGTTCACGGTTCGGTCTCATCAAAATCTCCTTGTGGGCGGCTTTCTCGCCTGCCTCTAAATTTGACCGGGGCCTCACGGCGGAGGCAAAGCCGGTCTCGCTGAAGTTGTGGGTACTTACGGTCGGGCCCGAGCCCCAGACCGGATCTGTGTGGATGGGATCTTAGCAGCGCGTCTCCAAAAGGCGATACCCCTTTGGCAAAAAAACAACGAACTTGTCTGCCAGGCACGCCCGCGGACGGGGAGAAAGTAGGGGTCTTTGGGGCCGGCAGCGCCCTTCTGGCTCCTTCCGTGGCGCCTAAGCTACGTAGTCCGGGGTACCTGCGTGGCTGGCATGCAACGTAATGTCGCGCCTGGCGACAAGCGTGAGTTCCAAAAAATGGGCCTCGGGCTCATCCGCTCACCAGTGCTTGATGATGCTCGGCGAATAGATGTCCTGCTCGTGAATATCCGGCGAGGACCGCGAGGGCGGCCGCAGATAAACGCGGGCGTCCGCATAGTCCAGGATCATTTCATCGACGGTGCCGAGCACGTTCATACCGATGATCAGAGCGGGACGGGAGTCGAGATGCCAGATCCTGAAGATGGGAACGTCCGCATACACGATGCTGAGGTTACGGATCGCGGCCGGTCCCAGATAAATAGTCGGTGAGGACACGAGGCCGCCGTCGGCGACGTTCTTGGTGACGCCGTAGATCCGGGCCTTCGCGGCCTGCTCGGCTGCGGATTGCAACAGCGCGGCGCGGAGTGCGCTGTTTCCGAGAGTCTCCTCGGCGCCGGTGTCGATCACCGCGTCGACAACGACATTCCCGACGCGCGTCGGGATCATCAACAGCCCGCCAGGCGTCCGCCGCGCGGCGATGTTGAGATACCCCCAGCCCCATATCCTGCCGCGCGAGGGGCTGATCGTCACCCTCTGGCGGCCAAAGTCTACTGTGATCTGCACGGGCCCTAATCCCGCCACGCCCAGGATGCCGTCGAGCCCTCCCAGGACAGGACTTGCGCTGATCGGCACGCGGAGGTTCGATTTGATGATCCTGCCGACGCGCAACTGCGCGAGGGTCACCCAGGGCATGTCCTCGTTGCCGGTCGTGCCCTCGACGTGCTCGCCGCCACCCTGGAAGGGAGTCAGGCCGAGCTCGTGAGCCAACCGCGCCGAGATCATCGAGCCGTCGGCGCCCGTGTCGACCAGGAAGCGGAACGGACCCTTGCCGTCGATCATCACCGGCGAAATGATCCGCCCGACGCGGTCGAATCGGGTCGGCGCAGAGAACAGCGGTTTGCCTCCGTCCGCTCCGCTCGATGTCGTCGCAAGCCTGGAGGGATCCGGCGCCGCGGCCATCGCGAGCGCGGGCAGCAGCGGCATCAGCAACAGGAGCTTGGATATGCCCTTCATGAGGAATCCCGCCCTTGGGCTGCATCATAGCTCTTTGCAATGCCTCGTGCGGCTCAACTCCCCGATCTCGACCCCTCCGGCAGCGAGCTGCGCCGCCAGTGGGGCCAGGTACTCGGCATAGTGCCGCCACTGGCTCACCGAGCTGTCATACAGCCCGCGGCGGACCTGCACGACGCTGGATGTGGTGCTCGGCGCCGGATTGCGCTCGAACTCCAGACATTGAGGCTCGAAGGGCAGGCCCAGGTAATCGAGGACCCGGCGGGCCGTGGGCTCGAGTGCGGCGACGACGTCCTCGTAGGCGACATCGAGGATGCGCCCGGGCAGCACGTGGTGCCAGTGGGCCAACATCCGGCGGTAGCCCAGATAGAATTCGCCGATCTCGGACAGGTCATAGGCAAACGGGAGGCCTCCTTCCTGGAAGCGGCCCTTGTAGATGGAATAGCAGGCGGCCATGGGGTGGCGAGTCAGATGCACGATCCTTCCCTTCGGGAAGGCGCGCAGGATGAGCGGGCAGTAGTAGAAGTTGATGGGCTGTTTGTCGATGAAGCGGGCGCGCTCGCCGCGCAGGGTCCGCGTCCGGGCAAGGTATTCGCGGGCGATGAGAGCGGCGTCGAGCCGCGGCAGCGTGTCGGCGAGCTCGAGCCAGGTGCCCGGTCTGCTCGCGTCGCGCTGCGCGGCGACGCGGATTGCCTCCAGTAGTGCCGGCAGCTCGCCGGCGGCATGCACCTGCGAGTGTTGTCCGATGATGCGCTCGACCAGGGTCGTGCCGCTGCGCGGCAGCCCGACGATGAAGATGGGCGACTCGCCGCTGCTGTCGCTCGCGGGCGGCTCGAGTTGCGGAAATCCGCCGATAATGCGCTCGATGAAGGCGCGATCGCGCGCCGGGTCGTATTGCAAGCGCGCCCGCTCGAGGCGATTGCCCGCGCTCAGGTGCCGCCAGCTGTTGGCATGCTCGTCAAGGTCTTCGTACGATTTGGCCAGGGCAAAGTGCAGCGTCGCAGCCTGAACGGAATCCGGCGCGGCGGCCGCGAGCGCCGCTTGCATCGCCGCGATGTGGTTGCTTTCGCGGGTCTGGCGGCGCAGATCGGCGAGCCATTTGAGGGCATCCGCGTCGCCAGGCCAGGTCGCGAGTATGGCCTCGAAATCCGCGCGGGCGCGATCGAAGTGCCCGAGATAGAGGTGAACCCAGGCCCGCTTGTGCAGCAGCGCGCGATCCGCGGGCGAGCAGTGGATGGCGCGATCGTAAACCTCGAGCGCCCGGGCGTAGTCTGTCGCGCGCACCACCAGGAACATGCCGATCGCATCGAGCGTCGCGGGCAGGTCCTGCGCCGCCGCTGCCGCCGCCCGTGCGGCCTCGATTGCCGGTTGGCGCCGGCCCAGGGCCAGCAGGCATTCGGCTTTCTGAAGCAGGGATTGCGCATCCGCCGGATGATCGCGCAGCCATTCGCTCACCAGAGCCAGCGCCGCTTCCGCCCGCCCGCTCCCGAGTGCCTCGAGAACCGCTGCCGAAGGGGCGCTCATCCCGTCGCAAAAAAAATCGGCCCCCGAAGGGGCCGATGAAAAGGAATCCCTGCGAAGCCGCGCAATCAGAACTCCATCGTCGCGCCGATCGTCCAGAACCGGCCCAGCGCACCCGCCTGCGAGAAGGCGGCATTGTACGGATAGAACAATGTCCCGGTGCCATAGGTCTGGAAGTCCAGCGGTGGCGTCGTGTTGAAGGCGTTATCCACCGAGGCGTGTACCTGCAGGATCGCGTTTATCTGGTATGCCGCATAGAAGTTGGTGCTGATGAAGTGGCCCACCGAGCAGAACTTCGACGGTGTCGAGCCCGCTACGAAACCCGGGAACAGGCCGTCGAATCCCAGGCCGTCGTTGCAGGTGTCGACGCCGATGTCGGGGCTGGTGAGGCTGTACGAGCCCGTGTAGTACACGCTGCTCGAGAGCGTCATCTGGCCCTTGGTCCAACTGATCTGCGCCGTGGCCCGATCCTTCGGGTTTCCCGTATCGCCCGAGACCTCCGACGGACCGTGGGTGCCGGCGAGGTCGAAGGTCGTCCCGGCTATGATCTCCTGATAGGTCAGCAGGTGTGTCCAGTGCAGCTGGCCGCTGAAGAGGCCATACCGGCCCGCATCGTAGTGGGCGTCCAGGTCGAACTCGATGCCCGAGGTATTGGTATTGCCGGCATTGATGTAACTGTCGAGCAGCTCGAAGATCGTCCCTGTTGGCGTCGTCGTGGTCTGGAGCTGCGTTTGGCTGCAGGTCGGCGTCGGATTTGTCGGCGGGCAGTACGGCAGCGATTGCGTGAACGGATTGCGCACGCTCGTGGTATTGGGGTTCGTGATGATGTCGTTTTCGACCCTGATGTTGTAGTAATCGGCCGACAGGCTGATCTGGCTGACCGGTGTCAGGACGATACCCGCCCCCCAGTTCGTCGAATGGACGCTGCTCAGTTTCGGGTTCGAGACCTGGAGGAAGACCGGGAAGAACGAGCATTGCGACGGGAAGTTGCCGCGCGCGTTGGCGGTGCCGGGATTGGGGCACAGCACGGGGTCGCTCGCGGACCCGGCGCCGAACAGCTCACCGGAGCTGATGCCTTCGGCGGCGGTCGGCGGCCGGAAGGACCGGCCCCAGTTGGCGCGGAAGCTCACCAGCTTCTCCAGCGGGGTGTCGACGAACGGCTTGATCAGGGCCGCGATGTCGCCGGAGACGGAGCCGCCGAACTCATTGAAATGGTCATAGCGGACGGTGTTATCGAGCTCGAGCTGCTTGACGACCGGGATGTCCAATTCCCCGTAAGGACTGGTGTCCTTCTCCGTGCCGAGCGCGAAGGTCGGATCGCAATTCACCAGGCCATTCTGGCACGCCAGCGACGCGCGATCGTCATGCGCTTCCTTGTACCACTCGAAGCCGAGGGCCGCCTTGATCGGCCCCGCCCAGAGATGACCCGCGTTGTGCGTGGCATTGATGTTGAACAGATCGAGCTGGCTGGTTGGCGTGTGTTCCAGCGGCTGAGCGAACAGCTGTTGGGCCAGCGTGCCGGAGCTGCCGAGGATGTAGCCGTTGTTCAGCGCCGTCTGCAGATCCCCTTGATTGATGGTGCCGTAGCCCGTCTCGATCAGTCTGGCGAATTCCGCGCCGCCGGTGGCCTTGACGTGCCAGCCCGCCACATCGCCTTCGAGCGAAGCCAGCAGCCGCTCGGTGTCGGACTCGAAATCGCTCTGAGGCATCCCGAGCTCCGGGAAGGTGTATTCGAACTGAGCGGGAGCGCCGTACGGATTGCCCGGATAGTCCGCCGGCAGCGTCACGGGCGACGGGCTCGAGGGCACGTTGTGAGGCGGAATACCGGGACCCACCGAGACGTTCTGGTATCCGTTCGGATAGAACCCGGTGTTGCTCGAGAACGCGCCGCCTATGGGGCTGACCTGTTCCGTTCTGCTGGTGAAGAAGGACGCCTCCAGGCCGAACATCCAGTTCTGACTCAGGCGCAGGTGGAACTTGCCGAGCAGGTCGACCTGGGTGCTGGGCGGCTGCAGCTGGGCTCCCGGGTTCGGGATCGTGCAGATGCCCGCCGCCTGAGCCGTCGCGCTGCACCCCGGCAGGTAAGTGAGCCCGGGCAGGCCGTTGGTGCCCACGTTGGGATTCGCCATGCTGGGCGCGGCCGGATTGACGATGATTCCGGTTCTGGTGAAGGGGACTTCGCCGTATGCGCCCGACGGGTAGAACGGATTCTGTCCCGGGCCGGTACCGGCAGGGCCGCCCGGCGTCAGATTGAATCCGCCATAGGGCCCTTCGTTGAGGTCGGTGAACGCCCCGGGGCGATTGGCGGCGAGCACGTCGTCCTGATGCCGGAATTCTCCCGAGACATACCAGTTGTAGCCGTCGGCATCGAGGTCGCCGTGGCCGCCGATGAACGCGAAGTGCTCCATGCTGGCGTCGGCGCGGTCCGACTCGCCATAGTCGGCCGTGGCCTTGAAGCCCTGAAACGTGTTTCTCAGGATGACGTTCACCACGCCGGCGATGGCGTCGCCGCCATAGAGGGAGGAGCCGCCGCTCGAGAGGACCTGAATGTTCTCCACCGCGTACATCGGGAAGGCGCTGACGTCGACGAAGTCGCGCTCGTTGTCATCAAAGAGCGGGTAGGGAACGGACCGCTCGCCATCGATCATGACCAGGGTATCGCCGACGGTGAGGCCGTGCAGAGCGATGCCGGAGGCGCCGCCGGCGAAGGCAAAGCTGAAGGATGTGCCGAGGGTCCCCTGACCGTTCGAGCTGATGTTCTTCAGCACGTCGGTGATGTTGGTGAAACCCGTCTCGGTCAGCTCTTTCGCGGAGAGAACCTGTACGGGATTGGGCGTCTGGAAATCCAACCGCCCGATCAGCGAGCCCGTCACCACGACGGTTTGCAGCTCCTGCTGGGCGGCTCCCTGGTTTTGCGCGGTCAATGGCGGCGCAACGGTAGTCTGCGGAGCAGTCGCCTGCGCAAGCAGGATGGGCGATTTCGCAGTGGCGGCCTTCGCCCGCTTCGCCTTCACAGCCGTCGCCCGCTTGGCGGTCGTTTGGGTGGTCGTCGCCGTCGCGGTGGGAGTTGGCTGCGCAGCATACGCCGCCACGGCTCCGGCACCGCATAACGCTAGGGTGCCTGTTGCGAGAGCACGTTTGATGGCGAGTGACAGTTCACGGTTCGTTCTCATCAAAGTCTCCTCTGTCGGGCGGCTTGCAATCCGCCTCTATGCTTGGCCGCCGTCTCCCTGAGGAGTAGCTGGCTCTGTTGGTTGTGTGCCCCATCACGCCCAGGCTCGAGGCCAAGACGGATTTGCATGAATGGATTCTAGCAGTGCGTTACAAAAAGTAGATACTTTTTTGGTAAAAAAGCAACGAAAAGGCCCCGCGTCCCAAAGTTGGGACAGCCTGAAACGGCGCATCAAGGAGGAAAGACCCCCGGCCGGCGAGCGGTTCGGGGAACGTGCGTTGCCCTTGGGCAACGTCTGGCGGGAATCAGAGCGCTATCAGCGAGCTTTCCAGCTCACCCGATCGCCGATGCCGAGCTCCAGCTCGCGTGCTTCTCCGCCGCGGATTTCCAGCACGGCGATCACGGGGACGTCGGACGACAGCACATCCAGCGAGAACGGATGTGCGTTGGCAATTATCTTGGCGATCTTTCCGTCCGTGCCGACGAACACCATGTCGAGCGGGATGTAGGTGTTCTTCAT
Source organism: Steroidobacteraceae bacterium (assembly GCA_036273095.1). Taxonomy (GTDB): domain Bacteria; phylum Pseudomonadota; class Gammaproteobacteria; order Steroidobacterales; family Steroidobacteraceae; genus 13-2-20CM-66-19. The sequence continues at coordinate 24,108 of DATAXF010000010.1, forward strand.
CCAGAAGTTCGCCACTTGCGGCGCGGCCTCTGGAAAGAGCATCCCCTGGGCCCGTGGCAGATCGCGTACGAACATCAGCCCCTGCTCCTGGCGCGCCGGGGTATCGGCGATCCAGATTGCGAAGCGGTTGCGCTGGCCGTGCGCCGTGATCTCGAGTGTGGCGCGCGGAAAATGCGTCAGGCTTTCTATCGGCGCGGACTGCGCCAGACAGATGGGGCCGAAGGCACAGGCGAGGGCCAGGAAGAAGGCCAGCCGGAGCAGTGGCAGGTGCAGGGGACGCGAGTGACTTGTCACGAGCCGATATCCTCGTCTCTCATCCGGTATTGAAGTCCGCGCGCCCGGCGAAATCGAAGGTCGTCACCAGGATGCGCCGATGGCCGCCAAGGTCATTGGCGGGCGCGATGCAGAAGCCGTGCGCGACTATGCGGTAAGCGTGACCGGCATGTCCATGGGTGAGGATGCGCGCCTGCGTCAGCCGGTCAACAGTGCAGTTGCCGTCTCCCTGTGTCGCAAAGAGCAGCTTCTCGCCCTCGAAGATCACGGTCAGATTTGTCGGCAGCTCCCGTCCGGCGCGACCCTCCTTGGCACCGTCGATTCCGAACACGATGCGCATGCGCCGCTGCCCTGGCCCAACCCGCCCCTCAAAGCCCATCCGGATGCCGCTGCCATCGAACCGCGGGCCGCCCTCGCACGCCAACGCCGCTCCGTGCAGGTTGACATCGAGTCGGACCGCGCCGCGGATGCTCGCCCGTAGGAAGGCCTTGCCGGAGCTCAGACAAGGGCCGCCAAGCGAGACCGCCGGCAGTCCGGCGCCGAGCAGCGCGCGCTGCTGCGCCCGCGCGGCTGTGAGCGCGACCACGAGCGCGGCAATCCCCGCGAGGAGTCTCAGCCACCGGTAATGACTATGCATGCGCTTAGTGTAGCGGCTGCGCATCGCGCCGCAGGATGGAAACTCGCAACGGGTGGCACGGTGCTCGAACATGCGCCGATTGCGGTGAGCAGTGAGAACGGAGCGACGAAAAGGGTCGCAGGGGTGACCGCTCCCAAACACTGCCGCGTGGTACAGTCGCGACAGTTGGCATCTAAAGACGGCCAGAGCCGCACGTGGGGGCAACATGAGTATCGATCTGCGGAGTTTCCACGGCATCACGGCGCGTACCGCGGGCGTGATCCCGACTGTGAGCGCTATCGTCCTGGTCGGTGCGTTGCCAGCGATTGCCGCCGGCGCACCACCGGCGGATCCGCAGTCGCAGACTGTCGGTTCCGCCAATGCGAGCACCAATCAATCCGCGGCCGGAACCGCCCCCACCCTGAGTGAGGTGGTGGTGACCGGAACCTCCATCAGCGGAGGGAATGCGCAGCAAGCGCTCCCCGTGCAGATTTTGAACGCGGATGATATCGCGCGCACCGGCGCGGTGAGCGTCCCGGAGCTCATGCAAGAGGTCAGCGCCGTCGACAGCGTGGGCTCGACGCAGCCCGCTCAGGGAACGGGCTATACGACGGGCGGGATCGCGACGGTTTCGCTGCACGGACTTGGAAGCGACCGTACGCTCGTGCTCGTCAACGGATTGCGCTCGACGCTTTACGGTGGCACCTCGGTTGACGACTCGGTCGATATCGGCGCCATTCCCGTGGCGGCGATCCAGAACGTCCAGATCCTGAAAGACGGCGCTTCGGCGGTATACGGCAGCGACGCGATCGCGGGAGTTGTCAACTTCATCCTCAAACAGGACTTCCAGGGGCTGGATGCGAGCGCCACGGTGGGAACGCCGACGCAGGCCGGAGGCGGCACGCAGGAAACCGTATCGATCTATGGCGGCATCGGCTCGCTCGAGAGCGACCGCTACAACATCGGTATCGGCCTGATGTTCAACCACTCGTCGCCCCTCATGGGTGACTCGCGCGACTTTGCCACCCGCTACAGCCCCGGATACGGCAACGACGTGACCTCGTCGTTCGCCTTTCCCGCAAACGTAGTGCTGCCGTCGGGAGGCAAAGGCAATCCGATGGCCCCCGACTGCGGGCCGTACTCCCTCAATGACGCGAATTACCCTGGGACATGCCGCTTCGACAACTCGAAGTCCGATGCGCTGGAGCCCCTGCAGAGGAGGTACAGCGTCTACCTCAACGGCGGCTTCAAGTTGACGGACTCGAGCCAGCTCTACGGCAACGTGTTGTACTCGCAGAACGAGACGACGCAGTGGGAGCAGCCGGTGCCGCTCTCGTACCAGAATCCGATGACCCCCGGCGACCCGTACATCGCGTATCTGGCAAACCTGCTGGCCACTCAGTATCCCGGATACACGGGCGTGACGGCGGGAGAGGGAGCCTTCCTGCTGCCGCCCAGCAGCCCCTACTATCCGAAAGCCTGGGCGGCCGCCAACGGGTTGGCCGGGCAGCCGCTCAATCTCATCTACCGCGGCTTCTCGACCGGCCTCCGGCAGACGGAGGACACGGGCGATACGACGCGCGTGGTGGGCGGCATCAAGGGCGATGCCGCCGGGTGGCATTACGACGGCTCGCTGCTCTTCAGCGGCGTCGCCGTCTACGACAATCTGCAGAGCGGATGGCCGCTCTACTCGAAAATCATGCCGCTTCTCGACTCCGGAGCCATCAATCCCTTCGGCCCCACCACGGATGCGTCCGCGGCAGCCGCAGCCATGGCAACCAATTTTGACGCCGAGGACTATTCGACGAGAACGTCGCTCACCAGCCTCGATGGCACCGCCAGCCGCGAGATCGCGCAGCTTCCGGCGGGCCCGTTGCGTATGGCGATCGGCGGCTCGCTGCGCCGTGAGACCTACACTTTTTCGCCCTCGGCCGAGCTCATAACGGGCGATATCGGCGGTCTGGGCGGCAACGAGCTGGCGGAATCCGCCTCGCGGACGGCGGAAGCCGCCTACGTCGAGTTCAGCGGCAACATCACCCACTCATTGGGGGCGGATCTGGCCGCGCGCTGGGATCACTACCAGCAGGTCGGCAACACAGGCAATCCGCAGTTGACGCTGCATTGGCAGGCGCTGCGCTGGCTGCTGCTGCGCGGCGCGGCGGGGACCGGCTTCCGCGCACCGTCGCTGACGGATCTCTATGCACCGCAGGTCACCAGCGTCACATCGAACGGGACGCGCGATCCCATCCAGTGCCCGACGTTCAATCCGAACAATTCCGCCTGCAGCTTCCAGTTTTCGACTCTTACGGGCGGCAACCCTCATCTGAAGCCCGAGAAGTCGGTCAACTACTCGCTGGGCTTCGTGCTGAAGCCGGTGCGGAACCTGACCCTCGACGTGGACTCGTACTGGATCTACCTGCGCAATGCAATCACGCCGGGCGGCCTTCCCTATAACGTCATTCTGGAGAATGCGCAGACGGCGAAGGAATTCGCCAGCTACGTCCAGCGCGATTCGTCGGGTAACATCGTCTTCATCAGCCAGACCAACTCCAATCTCTTCAAGCAGTATGTCAGCGGTCTGGACATCAACCTGGATTACGATATTCCGGTGGGCCCGGGATACTTCCTGCTGCGCGGCAACGGCTCGTATTACTACACGTTCAACGCGCAGCAGTTCGACGGCACCTGGATCAGCCAGATCAATCAGGGAGACTCGCAGGTCGCCGAGGGTGGCGGAGTCGTCGTCCGGTGGCGTCACAGCCTCACTTTGGGGTATTCCGCGCCCTCATGGGAGGTATCGATGACGCAGAACTACCAGGAGCCCTACCTCGATGGTCCATCAACGATCACCGACGTATCGCGTTACGTCTCGGCGTATGACACGATCGACATGCAGGGCTCCTATAAGGGACTGCGTAACTTCGACTTCACTCTCGGTGTGAAGAATCTCTTCGACCACAATCCGCCGTACGCTAATTACGCATCCACCACCAATAACTTCGTCGGTGGTTACGATCTGGCTTACGGCAATCCCTACGGCCGCTACATTTACGCCACTGTCGAGTACACGCTGGGCGGCGGTTAGCGCGGGCCTGAGGAAGGAAATCGGCCCCCGGAGGGGGGCCGATTGCGGCGGACGGAATTCCGGATTGTGATCTCGCGCCGGTTTGCTTAGGAGCCGGCGCGCGGCGCCATGATCTTCGCCAGCATGTCAGGCGTGCCGGTGATGCGCACGAGGTGCGGATACTTCGGTCCACCGTGATAATTGACGCTCAGCGTGCGGTACCAGCCGTCCTGCTCCACGAGGAATGCGGTCGGTTCGCTGGAATGCACTGCCTGCTTCAATAGATACTTCAGCGTATCGTCCGTGTACTCCTGGCCGTCGACGGCGGCGACCTTCATGCCCGGCGCCATGCCGGCGTCCCATGCCGGTGAGCCTTCGCGCACGTCCGTCACGGTGGCATCCTTGTTGATCCGGACTCCATAGGTGTACCACTGATCATTCAGGTGGCGCAGCTCATCGCCAGCCGCCATGAACCTGTTCGGCTTGTCGGTGTAGACCAGCTTCCAGCCCGAGCGTGCCAGCTCGGCGGTCGGCGGCACGGGCGCCACCTCATACACGCGCTTCTGAATGAAGGCATGCCAGTCGTTCGGCGCTACTTCGTTCAGCAGCTGCTCGATGTCGGCACGGGTGTAAGTCTTGGTGATGGGCCCCGTCACCGCCGGGGCGCTGTAAAGATGCAGGAAGGTATCGAGCGACTTCTCGCCGTGAGTCTTCTCGCGGATGAGGGTATCGACATCCAGCCAGAAGAGCTCGCCCTCGCCGTAGAAGTCCCCGGCGGTGCGGCGGATGCTCGAGTATGAGCCGGCCGCCTGGTAGAGATAGGGCGCAGCCGTCGTGGTGTCGATCAGCGGCTCGGTGTTGCGGCCGGGCTCGCTGGCGAAGCCGGCGTAGAGAGCCGCCAGATACTCCGGGTAATCGCCGGGCTTCCTGATCCCGGTGCGGAAGGACAGGAGGTCGCCGAGGTATTGATTCATCCCCTCGTAGACCCAGAGGAGGTCGGTCCGCTCCGCGATCTGGAAGTTGAGCGTCGTGAGATCCTCGGGCCGGCGGTACTTGCCGTTCCAGGAATGCGAGAACTCGTGCGTCAGCAGATCACCGGCGGCGAGCTGGTCCTTGGGGTTCGTCATGAAGTCGTCGGGGCCGCGATTGTCGCTCGACTGATGGTGCTCGATGCCCTGGAAGCC
>DATAXF010000011.1:0-40868 GCA_036273095.1 Steroidobacteraceae bacterium
TGTCTTCGGCTGCGATGTTGAAGGCGACGATGACGCCGGCGATCGCCATCAGCTCCATCGCGTACGGAATCTTCACGAATGCGGCCACGATGGCAATCAGAAGGCCGATGATGCCGACGATCTTATGGATATTCATTGGTCTGAGCCCCACTCTGAGTTGGTCTGGATTGTTTGATCCGGCGACCGCCCGTCCCCTGATCTGCGGTTCGTCCACCGCGGAGCCATCCATTGATTCGAATTCTTGAAGGACGTGCGCTACCGGGCTCTGGGAGCTTACTCCTGTCCTAAGTCGTTGAAAAGCGGGGCTTCCGGCCCGGGTCATTTGCCTGTCGGAAGCCGTCCCTGTCGTAGAGTTGCCAGATCGAACGTTCGATATCCGACCAGCAGCGTATGCCTTAACTACCGGCAGCCAGCCGGGTGAACAGCCGCTTCATGGCGTCCACTCGTCCGACGTACACACGCGCCTCGTGATCGCCGCACTTCTGCCCTGCAGTCAGCCTGAGACCTCTGTGCGCATATAGGTCACCCGCGCCCGCGCCGCAGAGGTGGATGACCGATGCAAGGTCCTGCTTCTGCTGCAGCGTTGCGAACCGCACGTGATGGGCCACGAGAACCTGGGTCACGGCCTTGTCGAGGTAAGCGGAAGTCATCTCGATCGCGTTACTGGGGATGACGCGCATGTAGAGGCTGTTGAACCAGCACGAGTGCCAATCGTCCCAAGGGCCATCCTCAGCAACGTGGTGGTCGTGGATGCAATAGCGCTTCGCCTGCGCGAACGTCCCGTCCGTAAGCTGATACATCCCAACGGCGCTCGACGCAGGACGGTACACCTCGAAGGGGTGAGGCACCCAGGACCAGCGCCAGTAAGTACGGACGATTGGATTACCGGACCCTTCGACCTGAGCCAAGGCAGCCAGTAGCTCTGGTGTCATGATGTCGGTGGAGTACTTCTCGAATAGAGAGGAATACTCACGCCAGGTCTCCGGCGGCGACTTGTAAAGGGTTCCGCTGACCGGAAACAGCAGCTCGGTCGGTTTGTGTACGACCTGATAGACCCAGTTGACCGCCAGAAACAGCACGGCCGCGATGCCGAGCAGGGCGCAGACCTGCACACCGCCCGGCGCCCTCCTGAAGGTCCGCCACCAGCGCCGTCGCAATGGCGCGCTCGGCCACGCCCGCTTCAGCCACGACCACCACCCTCGGCGGCGCCTTCCTCGCGAGCTCTTGTGTCGAGAGTTGCGAGTGGCAGACCTAGGCGGCATCGATGCGCGGGGCAGTTCGTCCCGGACTCATTCCCCTACATCCCCCATCCATACTTTTCGCGTAGACGGATCGGCCTGGAATCTGGAGTTCAGATCGATCGAAGGCTTGTGCTCCACGACCGTGACCGCAACGCCTTTGCTTTTCAATTCTTCCAGGCTCGTAACGAAATCCTTCGTATTTACATCGTCCAGAACGATCAACCGTGGAATCCTGAACAACAGGATCGAATGAGAGCACATCAGGCATGGAGAGAGCGTCGTGAACAACACCGATTTCGTGAAATCCACGTGATGGCCGGCATTCTCTATGCAATCCATTTCGCCATGAAGAATATTGCTGCCCTTTTGGACTCTCCTGTTGTGGCCCAGCGAAACGATGGCGCCGTCAGAAAGAAGCGCGCTCCCGACCGGAACGCCACCTTCCCGGAAGCTCTTCAGCGCTTGCATGAAGGCTGATTGAATTCCGATGCGCATTTCGACGTCAGTCATACCCGCTACCTCGCGACGATGCCCAGACCGCGGAACTGGCGCTTCATCTGACGGTCATTGAGCAGGTCGGCGAGCGTGATGTCATTGAGCGCGGCAATGAAGGCGCGGCTCGCCCGGTCTAGCGCTGATTTCAGCGAGCAGCCCGGCAACAGCACGCATGCGAGCGCTTCGCAATCGATGATGCTCATGTCCCCCTCCATGACAAGCACGACGTCACCGATGCGTATCGCGGCAGGATTGCGCCCCAGAGCGATGCCGCCACCCCTGCCGCGCGTGGACTTCAGGTAGCCGAGCTGCGCGAGCTTATGGACGACTTTGCGCAGATGCTCGCGGGAGATGTCGTAGTAGGCGGCGATTTCCGACATCGTGCAGGTCCGATCGCTTTCGCGCGCGAGGAAGAGCATGACGCGAAGGGCATAGTCCGTGAACTGCTTGAGCTGCATGGTCAGGCGTATAGACGATCCAAAGCACCGAGGTTATTGAGGCACCACTGCGATTTCAAGGGCGCGATCCGTCGCGCACACCGGGACCCACTGCCTGCGCGGTGGCTCTGGGGCTTCCCCACAGGAGTCGCCACACGACCCAGGCGAGGAGCGCGGCCCCGGCGATCAGCAGCCACTCTCCGAGCCGCTGCTGATCGCTCAGCCCGTAGCCGTTGCACAGGCGCACAGGCGAGATCAGATAGAGCCAGCCCATGCGAAAGAGCGTCGCCATGGCCTCGAACAGCAAGACGCCCCTGAGCACGAAGCTCATGTGCGGCCAGCTCACCGCGAGCGGCAGCCCGATGAGCAGCGGGACGGTCAGGAACTTGACGCAGTCGGCGGCGGCGCCGGCTTTCGCCGCATCGAGCGAGAGCGGCAGCATCCAGCACGCGGCGGCGAACGTGACGACGATCAGCCCGGTGACGCCGCCGCGGTTCCAGAGCGCGACTCGGCTAGCCGTGCGCCGGGGCAGCGATCTGCCAAGCAGCGCACCCGCGATGGCGAGCAGCGGAATCTGCACCAGCATCTGCGCGGTCATGCTCGCCTCGAGCACCCTTTGCAGCGGCGGCACCGCCAGAAGCAATGGCAATAAGGCCCCTGCCATGAGCACGCGCATCCGCCTCACGCGACTATCCATCCAGCTTCCTCAGGATCTCGCGCGCGGCGCGCTCGGGATCGCGCCAGTCGAGAATCTCGATCAGGCGCTGGCGCGGATCCACCACGAGGATGGCGGAGTTATGCGTGTAGCCGCCGCGACCATCCGGGATCACGGTGACTCCGAAGGCCCGCTCGAGGCGCTCGAGGTCCCCTGCTTGCACCGGCCGCGCGGCCTGCCAACCGGGGCTGTGGCCACCAAAACGCTGCAGGTAGGCCGTAAGCTCGGCGGGTGTATCGCGCGTCGGGTCGAAACTGATGCTGAGCAGCCGCAGGTGTTCGGCGGCGATCGGCTTTGCGAGTATCGTCTCGAGGCGGGCGAAGTTTGCATCCAGCACTTCGCACTGGTCCACGCAGCGCGTGGAGACGAAATCGACGATCACCCATTCGCCGCCGAGCGCCGATAAACGGAAGTGCGCGCCCGTCTGGTTTTCCACCACGACCGGCGGGACCGGAACCGGATGACGGCCGACCGCGACCCGTCGCGCCGCCTCGGTCGTGAAGGCGCTGAAGCCCTGCGTCGCGACGGCCAGCGCGGCAACACCGGCCGCAAGCGCGACCGCGCTAGCCAGGACGGTGCGCAGGAGCCTCATCGGGAGCCGCCCTCTCTCCGGGGCCTGCCTTCAGCAGGGCGCCTGAGATACGTATGGCAAAGAGCAGCATCGCGGCGATCACCAGCGCGGCGGCGATGGCCGCCACCCGGTCATACGGCAGCCACTCGGCGAAGTGCACCGCATACCGGCGGGGCTCGCTCGCGCGCCCTCCCGCCAGGAACATGCCGACGAACGCCAGACCCGCAAGCAAATAGACGGCGAAGCTCAGCCGGTCACCCGCGGTATCGAGCCGCGCGGACCTCGTGCCGGCCACGTGATACAAGAAGGCGAGCACCATCGGCAGCACGCCGAGCAGAAGATAGAAGTGGAAATGCCCCGGTACCCACATGGTGTTGTGCATCACTTCGTTGACCGTGATGGTGCCATCGACGATCGCGGGCACGATTCCGGCGGCCCAGCCAAACATCGACAGCACTATCAGCATGGCCGGCATCCGCCAGCGCATTCCCGACCGATAGATGTTGGTGAGCGCGCCGTAAGCGGTCACCAGGAAGACGGGCAGGCCGCTCAGGTAGGAAATGATCTGACCCGTCACCAGCATCCAGTGCGGCATGACGTAATCCATCATCAGGTGATGCGGATACACGATGAGCACCATGACCGTGCTTGCCGTCCATGCCCAGAGGAAGGGCCGCGATACGCCCCAGGGCCTGCCGCTGTATCGGGGCAGCAGCTCATACACGCCGATCACCGCCATGTAGATGCTGCAGTTGACGAAAACGTGACCAAAGAAATAGATCAGGTTCTTGACCAGCAGCGCATCGAGCGTGAACTGCGGCACATAGGCGTTGATCAGGCACATGACCAGCACGATGGCGCCGCCCAGGATGCCGAGCGTGTTGACGATGATCACCATGGTGCTTGCGACCACCGTCGTCGGATGCGACTTGTCGATCGCGCCCCCGAACAGCCACTGCAGGCCGAGCGCGCGCCCGAGGTTGCCGTACACCCGGATCAGCGCCAGCATGGCATCCAGATAGAAGAGCAGGAACCCCACCCCAATGACGAGATACCCGAGCATGAAGGTCGCGGATGCATTGATGCTCCAGATGCCCATCGTGTGCACGGGCAGCGGGTAAAGGAACGTCCAGCCGGCTCCGAAGCCTCCGATGAACACCGCGGCCAGGATGAGCGCCGCCCCGAGAAGGAACAGCAGGTAGTTCGCAAGAAAAATCCCGGTACTCAAGCGCACGTACTTGCGCAGGAAAAACCACATGACCGCCGAAGAGGCCAGCCCGACGATGCCCACCATGCCCGCCCCGTGCGCGGTCATGAGCTGATAGAAGACCTCGGGCGATATGTTGATCCAGCGGCCCTGCGCGGCGCGCATCGTCAGCCCGAACAGCATCAGCAGCAAAAATACGGCGAGCGCGCTGATCGCGTAGAGGTTGAGCACCAGGCGGTCGCGCGGAGCCAGAGCTTCGGTTTCAGGATAGAGAGCGTTCATTGTTGGTCTCCCTTGCGCGCGACGACGTGCAGCTCGTCCATCATGCCGTAGTGCGCAACCCCACAGTATTCCAGGCACATCACTCTATAGGTGCCGGGATGAGCGAAGGTATATATCAGCCTGTTGGTGTATCCGGGCATCGCCTGCGTCTGCGTGAGCAGACGATCATGCGCGTCGAAGATGGCGAACCCATGATTGACGTCCGCGCTGGTGACGTCGAATTCGATCGGAACTCCCGCCTGGATGGGGCCGGGGCTGATCTCCCAGGACCACTGATGGGCGACGACGTTGACGGTCTGCGCCGGGTGCAGCGGCCCCTGCTGCTTGGGGATGGGAAAGGTCCTGAGCGTCCCGTAGGCGACGCCGATTCCGAGGACTATCAGGGCCCAGAAAAACGGGCGGCGTAATGCGTAGGCCTTCTTCTGAACAGCGGCAGGATCCGGTGCGGTCCTGCCTGCCTGCGCGATCACATAGATGAACAACAGACTGACCAGTCCGATCCCCGCCAGCGAGATCACCCAGGCATCGTTCTGCATCGTCATAGGCCCCCCATCCGACAGAACATGTATCTAGAATACATTTAAAACCCGGGACCATCGGTTGTCAACGGCTACGCCGATCGGACCCTGGGTGGGGCGGCGTACAGGGATCGCTCCCCTTCGCTTGCAGGTTTCCGATTCCCGATGGGGAGCGCATACTGAACGAGGCCAAAGCGGCGGTTACAAGCCTGGAGCGGAAATGATCTACGACAGTATTCTGGGTACGATCGGCCGGACGCCCATCGTGCGCATCAATCGTCTCGCGCCCCAGCACGTCACGATGTACGTGAAGTGCGAGTTCTTCAATCCCATGTCCTCAGTCAAGGACCGACTCGCGATCGCCATCATCGAGGACGCCGAGCGCAGCGGTACATTGAAGCCGGGCCAGACCGTCGTCGAGGCCACCTCCGGCAACACCGGTATCGCGCTCGCGATGGTCTGCGCGGTCAAGGGCTACCCCTTCGTCGCCATCATGGCGGAGACGTTTTCGATCGAGCGTCGCAAGATCATGCGCATGCTCGGAGCGCGCGTCATCCTGACGGCAGCCGCGGAGCGCGGCACCGGCATGATCCGCAAGGCCGAGGAGCTCGCCGGGCGCCACGGCTGGTTTCTCGCACGGCAGTTCGACAATCCGGCGAATCCCGCGTACCACCGCAACACGACGGGACCGGAGATCCTGGCCGACTTCGTCGGCAAGCGGCTCGATTCTTTCGTGACCGGCTGGGGCACGGGCGGAACGCTCACCGGAGCGGGCGAGATGATCCGCCTCGCGCGCCCCGAGGTGAAGATCATCGCCTGCGAGCCCGAGTCCGCGGCCATGCTCTCCGGCAAGCCCTGGGCGCCGCACAAGATCCAGGGCTGGACGCCCAATCTGATCCCCGCAGTATTGAACCGCGAGGTGCCTCACCGCGTCGTCCTGGTCACGGATGCCGAGGCGGTGGAGACATCGCGCGCGCTCGCGCGCCAGGAGGGGATCTTCTGCGGGATTTCCTCAGGCGGCACATTCGCCGCCGCCCTCAAGGTCGCAAAGGAATCCGAGGCGGGATCGGTCGTCCTCGCGATGCTGCCGGATACGGGCGAGCGCTACCTGTCCACCCCGCTCTTCGAGGGAATCGCCGAAGACAGCGACCCCGAGCCCTGACGTTCTCCACAATGAGCCAAAATCTCAGTAAGTCGGATCGGAGGCCGTGAACGGCGAGCAACAGGGCTTGCCCATGGCGTGCAGCTCCATGATCTCCGCGCGCGTACCGTCGGGATCGTAGAGATTGAGCTGCCACTTCGCATCGCGGCCGATCTTGGGAAGATTATCCTGCCCCTGAAGCCGGTCACCGTTCCACAGCAGGTCATACGCGGCTTCGACGTTGCGCACGCCTAGCGAGAAATGATCGAGCACGCCTACGTCGGACTTCTTCGTGTCGGGAGGGATACCGCGGCCATGCGGCGAGCCGACCACCATGTATTCCAGCCAGTCGGTGCCATTGGGCACCTGCTGCGCCACCCACTGAGAGCTGGTGTCGGTCATGCCGCCGTACCAGTAGGGCCTGAAGCCCAGCACCCCGCGGTAGAAGGTATCCTCGAGAGCGCGGTCATGAATGATGAATCCGACATGGATGATGTGTCGCGAGAGCGGATTGACCGGAATATCCGGCGGATGCGTCGGCGGCTGTACGAATTGAATGTCGTTGCCCTCCGGATCCTTCGCGTCGAACCAGCGGCTGCCATCGCTCGCGTGTCGGACGCGCGAAATGGCGGCAACCCGCCTGTAGATCAGATACCGGCGCAGGCCGTTCGCATCGATCGTAACAAATGCGACGTGATCGAGCCGGCTGAACGACGTCCATCCCTGCGGCAGGGGTAAAACCTCCACGAACTGGGTCGGCGCGAAGTAGTAGCGCCGTCCGGACGCCTGTCGAGGGTCTGCGCCCTTCACGGCGCCGAGATCATGGACGTAGAAACGCTCGCTCTTCACCAGGTTCGACGCATAGACCGCAATGTGCGACAGGCCGGTAATCGGCGGGCGCTCGGGTGGCGCCGCGTATGCGCTCACCATCCCGGCAGCAAACAGAATAATCGTCCACCGCATTCGTCTCATGGCGCCCCCGGCAACTCTTGGTAGGTGATGAAGGCAAAGCGCTTCGGACTGCCCCATGGCTGCATGGAGAAGCTGCCGCGATCTCCCCTCAACTCCACAACAGTCTGTATCAGGCCGTCATCGAATTTCATCACTCGCAGCAGAGCGGCTCCGAAGCCGCTGCCATGCCCGGGAAGCTGGCTCAGAAACGCCAGCGTGCTGCCGTCAGGTGAGATGTGAGGAGAGGAATTCAGAAAGTCGTCGTCGGTCATCTGCTCGGCCTCGGAACCGTCGGCCTGCATCCGCCAGATCTGCGTCGTGCCCGAGCGCAAGGAGTCGAAGTAGATGTATTGACCGTCCGGGCTGTAAACCGGGCCGTCGTTGACCGTGTCGAGCGTGAGCCGTCTCTCCGCACCGCCCGCGGCGGAAATAGTGAAGATATCCGCACGCGATGCCGAGCCGCGCGTGAATGCGACAGTCTTCCCATCGGGTGACCAGGCATGGAAGTAGCTCGCTTGCTCGCCTCGGGTCAGCTGACGCGGAGCTCCGCCGCCGTCGGCCGGAAGCAGATAGACCTGGTGCAGGCCGCCCGAAACCCTGGAACAGCTCACCGCAAGCAGCCTGCCGTCGGGCGACAAACCGAAATTGCCGGAGCAGCCGACCAGTCCACCTGGCACGACGGGCTGTGGCGGACCTCCCCCATCGGGAGTGAGATAGGGAATCCGCTCGATACGCCCATCCTCGTATACGAGGATGCTCTTGCCGTCCGGCGCCCAGTCGGCGGACTGCATGTATGCCCGCACGGTGCGAATAACCACGCCACGGCGGTATTGGTTGGTGAACTCGATCGTCTGTAGCGTGCTGTAGAGCGTGCGCGTGGCGCTCGGCGTCTCCGGCTTCAGGTGCTCGAGGCTCACATGGGAGAACTCGATGACATCGGTCGTCTGTGCGTCGTGCGAGAGCCCTCCCAACCCTACATAGAATGGAGCCCGCAAATGCAATCGAACGGAGGCTCCGACCTGGTGGAGCGGCTCTCCGGCCTGAGACAAGTACAGGGTGAAGACGTCACCGCGCTTTTCCAGCCGCAGCGTCTGCGGTGCGTTGATCGTCAGCTCGATGTCCGGCGTGTTGGCGCCCTGCTCGCGCCGGTACTGCAACGCCGTCAGACCGACGCCGTGTAGAGCTGCATCCACGTATGCCGAGCCGGGGGCGAGCGACTGGCGGAACATCAGCAGTCCCTTGCGATGTGGGTTGGGACTGTGGCTGTAGCGGTGCGGCGGGAAGGAAATCCGCGCCGTCAGCGCCCAATCCCCCGAGGCACGCGTCCATAGATAGTTGAAGTGATCGACGTGATACCAGGCATTGGCGCCGGCGGACGCGATCGTATAGACGTGCCGGGTCGCATCGTAATACGCGGACCCTGCCGGTACGACGTTTCCGATATCCGATTCGGCCTGGAAGCGGCCGAACGCCGGTGCGTGCCCGCCTACGGGCGCCGCGGCCTGGGCTGGCATCGCTGCGGCGGCGGAAATCAGCAGCGCAAGCCAGACTCGCCCGGCTGTGATTCGGTCGTCGAGAATCATGGTAGCGCTCCCATAGGGACGCGCTAGATTAATCCCGTGACGGGCCGCTGTCGATCGGTCGGCACGCCTTTCGTATCAGGGTGAAAATGCCTGCATACCGCGGGCGACAGTGAGAGCGGCGGCGCCCGGCGCTTGATGGGGCATGACCGCCGCTAGTACGCTTGTCCGGCTGGGCGCTGAATCGCCGAAGTCACCGGAGTGCCGTATCAATGAGTACCGTCGCCGATCAGTTCGCGGAGGTCCTGGCCGCAGCGGGAGTCAAACGGGTCTACGGTATCGTCGGCGACAGCCTCAACGGCCTCACGGACGCGATCCGCCGCCAGGAGAAAATCGACTGGGTCCATGTGCGGCATGAGGAAGTAGCCGCCTTCGCTGCGGGCGCCGAGGCGCACCTGACTGGCGAGCTGGCCGTCTGCGCCGGCAGCTGCGGGCCCGGCAATCTCCATCTCATCAACGGTCTCTTCGACTGTCACCGCTCACGCGTGCCCGTGCTCGCGATCGCCGCGCACATTCCCTCCGCCGAGATCGGCAGCGGTTATTTCCAGGAAACACATCCCGAGAATCTCTTCAAGGAGTGCAGTCACTACTGCGAGCTGGTCTCGAGCGCGAGCCAGATGCCGCGCACGGTGGAAGTCGCGATCCGCGAGGCCGTCGGCAAGCGGGGCGTATCCGTCGTCGTACTTCCGGGAGACGTTGCGCTGCGCACGGCGGCGAGCTCTGAGTCACCCAGAGCGAGCAGCCTGCTTCCGCCGACGCCGATCGTCACACCCGCGCAAGCAGACCTCGACCGCTTGGCATCCCTGCTGAATGACGCGCGCCGGGTGACGATCCTGTGCGGCTCGGGCTGTCAGGGCGCGCATGCCGAGCTGTTGACGCTGGCCGAGCGTCTGAAAGCGCCTGTGGTTCACTCCATGCGCGGCAAGGAACACGTCGAATGGGAGAACCCCTACGACGTCGGGATGACCGGACTGATCGGCTTTTCCTCCGGTTACTTTGCCATGCTCGATTGTGACGCTCTGCTGATGCTCGGCACCGATTTCCCGTACCGGCAGTTCTATCCGCAGGGATCTGGCGTGCGCATCGCGCAGGTCGATCTTCGAGCGGAGCAGATTGGGCGTCGCACCGCAGTCGACATCGGCGTGGTAGGCGACGTCCGTTCGACCCTACAGGCTTTGCTATCTCTGCTGAAACAGAAGAGCGACGACTCCCATCTGATGCAAGCACAGCGTCATTATGCGAAGACGCGGCGGGACTTGAATGAGCTCGCCGCCGCAAGGCCGGGAGGCGGCCTGATCCATCCGCAACAGATCGCCAGAGCGGTCAGCGACCGGGCGGCGGATGATGCCGTCTTCACGTGCGATGTCGGCTTGCCCACGGTGTGGGCCGCGCGCTATCTCGCGATGAACGGCCGGCGCCGGCTGCTGGGATCCTTCTGGCACGGGTCCATGGCCAACGCGCTCGCGCAGGCCATCGGAGCGCAGGCCACCCTTCCCGGGCGGCAGGTCGTTTCGCTCTCGGGCGATGGCGGCTTCACGATGCTCATGGGGGACCTGCTCAGCCTGAAACAGCTGCGCCTGCCCGTGAAGGTCGTCGTGTTCAACAACGGCGCGCTCGGCTTCATCGAGCTCGAGCAGAAGTCCACCGGTTTTCTCGACTACGGCACGGAGCTGCAGAATCCGAGCTTCGCGGCCATGGCCGAAGCCGTCGGGATACGAGGCATCAGGCTGGAGGATGCGGCGGACGTCGAGGACGGAATCGCGGCCGCGCTTGCGCACGATGGTCCCGTCGTGATCGATGCGGTCGTAAATCGCAGCGAGCTCGCCATGCCGCCCTCGATCACCGTGGAGATGGCGAAGGGCTTCTCGCTCTACATGGTCAAGGCGATCATGAGCGGCCGCGGCGATGAGGTGATCGATCTTGCCAAGACCAATCTCTGGCGCTGACTCCATGATGGCTTCTAAAAACTCAGCACAACACCGGGTTGCTCTCGTGACGGGGGCAGGTTCGGGCATCGGACGTTCGGTCGCGACAGCCCTCGCGAGAGATCAGTGGACGGTAGTGATGGCTGGCCGCCGCCAGGGCCCGCTCGAGGAAGCCGCCCGGGGAGGAGGCGCGCGCTGCATTCCGATGCAGTGCGATGTGTCGAGCGAGACCTCGGTGCACGCCCTCTTTACTCGCATCGAAAGCGAGGTTGGCCGCCTCGATCTCCTCGTCAACAACGCCGGCGGCGCCTCACCGCCGGCGCCGCTCGAAGAGACTGCGCTCGCCGCCTGGCAATCGGTCATCGACACCAACCTCACGGGGACATTCCTCTGTACCCGGTCGGCCTTCCAGCTCATGAAGAAGCAAAAGCCGTCCGGCGGACGCATCATCAACAACGGCTCGATCTCTGCGACCGTACCGCGCCCCTGGATGATCGCGTACACAGCATCGAAGCACGCGGTGACTGGCCTCACGAGAGCGACCGCTCTCGAAGGGCGACGATACGACATCGCCTGCGGTCAGATCGACATCGGAAACGCCGCCACCGAAATGACCTCGACGATGAGCCGCGGCACCCTTCAGGCAGACGGCTCGCTGCAACCTGAGGCGCAGTTCGATGTCGTGCACGTCGCGGATGCGGTGCTCTACATGGCGGGCCTTCCGCTCGATGCCAACGTCCTCTTCATGACCGTCATGGCCACGAAGATGCCTTACGTCGGTCGAGGTTGAGCCACGTATGGATCGTCGTCAGTTCCTCAGGAGCTCGGGGGTCACCGCCCTGGCCACCGGCCTCCCCGGCGCGAGCCTGTCACTCGCTGCCGAGCGGCAGCGAGCGGATTACACCATCCGCATCGGCACGGCTCTGGTCGAGGTCGGACCGCAGCGCTTCCTGTCGATGACGGCTTACAACGGAGAATTTCCCGGCCCGCTGCTGCGATTCAAGGAGGGTCGTCCGGCCGTGGTCGATATTTACAACGACACCGACACACCGGAGCAGCTTCACTGGCACGGACAGCTCGTGCCGGCGTCCGTCGATGGCGCCGCGGAAGAGCGCACGCCATATATTCCAGCGCACGGTATGCGCAGGGAGCACTTCGTTCCCGGCCCGGCGGGCTTTCGCTTCTATCACACACACCTGCGTGCCGGCAGCAACCTGGATCTGGGACAGTACGGCGGTGAGGTCGGACCGGTCTACATCGAGCCGGCGCACGACCCCGGCGCCTACGATCGCGAAGTCTTCCTGACACTCAAGGAATTCGAGCCCTTCTTCAGTCAGGGAGGCGACATGGACCTGGATTTCCTGTCACCGGCCGCCGCCGACCCGCAGCTCAAAGCCCGCGGCGAGGCCGCCATGCGCGCCTCGCTCGCCCGCGGCATGAAGAAAGGCTTCGAGGTCGGATACCGGGTCTTCACCATCAACGGCCGCCAGCTCGGATTCGGCGAGCCGGTGCGGGTGAAGCGCGGCGAGCGCGTCCTCTTCCATATCCTCAACGGCAGCGCCACTGAGATCCGCAGCTTGGCTCTGCCGGGCCACCGCTTCAGAGTCGTGGCCCTCGACGGCAACCCGGTCCCGCACCCGACCGATGCGCCTGTGCTGTGGCTGGGTACGGCCGAGCGGGTCAGCGCGATCGTTGAGATGAATCATCCCGGCGTCTGGGTGCTCGGAGATCTCGATGACGATGATCGCGGACACGGCATGGGAGTCATCGTCGAATACGCTGGCGCGAGCGGCAAGCCGGTCTGGATCGCGCCGCCGCCTTTCCGCTGGGACTACCGGCGTTTTGCCGATTCCACCCGCGCGGTGGCAACACCCGCGGAGACGATCGAATACCTCATCGACAAGGACAATGCGGCCGATGAGGGCTTCAACCGCTGGCTTTTGAACGGCACGGCGTTCGACCTGGTCTCCATGCCTGTCAGTCGACGCCTGACACGCGGCCGCAGATATCGCCTGCGCCTACGCAACGCGACCGACGATATCCACCCGATACACATCCACCGCACGCGGTTCGAGCTCACGAGCATCGCGGGCTCGCCTACAGCCGGCCTACTCAAGGATGTGGTAATGCTGGGCGGCTACCAATCCATGGAGCTCGACTTCGCCGCCGATCAACCCGGCCTGATGCTCTTCCATTGTCACACCCAGGTGCATATGGACTACGGGTTCATGGCGCTCTTCGAGACGACCTGACCTCAGCCCAGCCACTCATCGAAGAGCTTACGGCCCCAATAGAGTCCGAAGCCGCTGCCGATCGCGCTAAGCACGGCCGCCGTCAGAAGCCCGACGTACCGCCCGATGGCCCAACCGATTGAGCCTAAGACGAGGGTACCGAGGCTGGCGAAGATTCCGCGCATCGAGGTGCTGCTTACGCCCTACGGCGCGCGTGCGCCGTGAACCAGTGCCGGAATTATGTCGCGAACCGTAAGGTTTTTCGCCCTGTCGCGGATTTCACACAGGTCGTGCCCAAAGAACGCGCCGAACGTGAAGTCGATCGCACTCGCTTATGGCTTCGTGACTCAAGTCCGCCCGTCGATTCGTCGATAAACCGATGATTGCAACTGCCGTCCTGGGGTCGGGAAGGGCGGTGCGGGATTACACATAGACACATGTTGTCGAGCAACGGGTTGCACACAATCGATTCCGTTCTGATCGTCGACGATAGCGGCGTGCAGCGCGGCATCGGCGTGGCGGTCTGCCGGGAGCTGTGCATTCCGAAAGTGCACGAAGCCGGCAACGGCCTCGAGGCATTGGCGCTGCTCGACAAGCTGCCGGCCGAGCCGGGGCTGCTCATCGTCGACCTCGAGATGCCGGCCATGGACGGTCCCGAGCTGCTCTCGGCACTCGGCGCTCGCGGCCTGCGCACCCCGATCGTCCTCGCCTCCTCGCGCGAGCGCGCACTCATCAATTCCGTGCAGGACATGGGCACGGCACTCGGCTTGCGCATCCTCGGCGCCCTGCAGAAGCCCCTCACACTCGCAACCCTGGGCTCGCTGCTGCGGAACAAGCTCCACATCCCCGTCGAGAAGGAAGGACCGGCAGAGCCCCAGGCCATCGATCCTGAGCTCCTGCGCGCCGCCCTCTCCCGGGGGGAAATCGGCGTCCACTACCATCCACAGGTGGAGATCGACACCGGCCGCATTCGCGGCGTCGAGGCGCTGGCCCGCTGGCAGGCTCCCAAGGAGGGCTGGATCGGGCCCGACGTCTTCATCCCGGTGGCGGAGCAACACGGGCTCATCCGCGAGCTCACGCTGCAGGTAATGGATGCGGCCATGCGCCAGACAGCGATCTGGAACCGTCGCGGACTCGACCTCTCGATCGCCATCAACCTGTCACCGATTCTCCTCGAGCGGGGCGAGCTGGTGCAGGAGATCTCCGAGCTGCAGCAACAGCACGGCCTGCGGGCGGAGCAGATCGTGCTCGAAGTGACCGAGAGCTCGCTCCTGCGCGACCTCGCGATCGCGCTCGGCGTGCTGACACGGCTGCGCCTGCGCGGCTTTCGCCTGTCACTCGACGATTACGGCACCGGTTTCTCCTCCATGCAGCAGCTCGCGCGCATCCCCTTCACCGAGCTGAAGATCGATCGGACCTTCGTTCACGGCGCCCACGAGCGCGACAGCCTGCAGGTCATTCTGCGCACCGCCCTGGAGATGGCGAGTCAGCTCGGCATCGAGACCGTGGCCGAAGGCGTCGAGTCCCTGGAGGACTGGCGGCTGCTGCGCCAGTACGGTTGCAAGCTCGCGCAGGGCTGGCTGCTCGCCAAGGCCATGCCCGGCGGCGATCTGGAAGGCTGGCTGCCGACTCTGCAGCGCCGCAGGCCGGAGCTGCAGGCAGCCTGACTCGCGCCCCAGCCGGGGAGCAGGTCTTCCGCCCGGCGCGTGCTACCCTGCGCACGTGCATCCCCCGTTGCCCCCCAACGTCAGGCGCCTGCTGGCCGCCCGCGCCGCACGCAGCCTCGGCCAGGGAGCGATGGTCGCCAGCTTCACCCTGTACCTGCAGGCGCTCGGTTTCAGCGGCACGGCCATCGGCACCGTGTTGATGGCGGGCCTGCTCTTCGGCGCGCTGCTGACTCTCATCATCGGCCCCTTGAGCGACAGGACGAGCCGGCGCGGGCTGCTGCTCGGCTATGAGGTCGCCGCCGCTCTCGCGGCGCTCGCCGCCATGCTCGCACCCAACCTCGCGGTGTTGATCGTGGCCGCCACTGTCGGCGGCTTCGGGCGCGGCGCCAATGGCGCAGCCGGGCCCTTCTCGCCCGTCGAGCAGGCCTGGCTGGCACGTGAAGTTGCCGGTGACGCGCGCCGACACGCGTTCTCCATCAACGCCACGCTGGCTTTCATGGGCATGGCCGCCGGCGCGCTGCTCATCGTCCTGCCCGCAGCGCTGGGGTTGGGATTTCACACCCTGTCGAGCTATCGCGCGCTCTTCACAGTACCGCTCGCGGGCTCGATCGTGTCGCTGATACTGATCGCACAGACCCGCGTGCCCGCCGCCGAGCCCAATCCCCCTCCTGCAGCAGCCCCTCCGAGCGAGGCACAGATCACACGCGAGGAGAATCGCCTGCTTCGCCGGCTTGCGACCGTCAGTGCCATCAACGGATTCGCGATCGGCATCGTGAGCCCGCTCATCGCCTACTGGTTTCTGCGCAGGTTCGGTCAGGGTCCTGCCGAGATCGGTCCGGCGCTCGCGCTCAGCTTCGTGCTCGCCTCCGCGGGCTCGGTGATCGGCGGCTGGCTGAACCGGCGCTTCGGCGCGGTCCGCTCCGTGGTGTGGATGCGCATCGTAGGGCTCGGACTTCTCGTTGCCATCCCGTTCTCACCGACATTCCTGATCGCCGCGGTTCTCTACGCGCTGCGCTCTGCCTGCAACCGCGGAACCGCGGCGGCACGCCAGTTGGTGGCGGCAGGCCTGACCCGGGCCGAGCGCCGTGGACTCGCGGCGAGCGTGCAGAGCCTCTCCACCCAGCTTCCGCGCGCGGCAGGCCCCGTGTTGGGCGGATGGCTGATCCATCGTGGAGAATTCGTGGCTCCGTTCCTGCTCACTGCTGTGGTACAGGCGATTTATATCGTCGTCTACAAACACTACTTCGGCAGCGTCGGCGCGGAAACGGCCTGAGGCACGATGTCGCCGAGCTTCGCGCACGAGGTCACCTGGCTGATCGCCGCCCTGGCGGTCTTCGCCATCATCACCCGTCCGTGGGGACTGCCGGAAGCGGTCTGGGCGGTGGCAGGTGCCGCGGTCCTGGTGCTCGGATCGCTCGTGTCATGGACTCAAGCCCGGGCGGCGATGCTCCAGGGCACGGACGTCTATCTCTTCCTTGCCGGCATGATGCTGCTCGCGGAGCTTGCTCGGACGGAGGGTCTCTTCGATTGGATCGCGGCCCTGGCGGTGCGCTGGGCGCGCGGCGCGCCGTACAGGCTGTTCGGGCTCGTCTATCTGGTCGGGATCGTGGTGACGGCGCTCCTGTCGAACGACGCCACCGCGGTCGTGCTGACGCCGGCAGTCTATGCGGCCGCCACCAAAGCACGCACCAATCCGCTGCCGTATCTGCTCATCTGCGCCTTCATCGCCAATGCGGCGAGCTTTCTCCTGCCGATCTCCAATCCCGCGAATCTCGTGGTCTTCGCCAGCCATCTGCCGCCGCTGCCGGTGTGGCTCGTCAACTTCCTGGGCCCTTCGCTCGTGGCGATCGTTACAACGTACTTCGTGCTCCGGGCCACGCAGCGGCAGGCGTTGAGCGAGGCCTTCGCGAGCACCGTGCCGGTGCCGCCACTCACCCGTGGCGCGCGGCTTGCCGCGCTCGGCATCCTCCTCACCGCCGTCGTGTTGCTCTGGGCTTCCACCGCCAGCCTCGAGCTGGGCCTGCCCACCTTCGTGGCCGGCGGTGTCACGACCACTCTCGTGCTCGTTCTCGATCGCCACTCCCCATGGCCCATCATCAAGGGAGTCTCCTGGGGCGTGATTCCGCTGGTCGCGGGCCTCTTCGTCCTGGTCGCAGGCCTCGGGCGCACGGGGCTGCTCTCTGCGCTCGGAGGAGCCCTGCAACAGCTCAGCCTGCATTCCGGACACGCGGCCGCACTGGCCGCCGGAGCCGGCACCGCCGCGGCATCCAACGTGATGAACAACCTGCCGGTGGCGCTGATCGCAGGCTCGATCGGCGTCGGGGGGCACGTCTCCTCACAGCTCCAGGACGCCATGTTGGTCGGCGTCGACCTGGGCCCGAATCTCTCCGTGACGGGGTCGCTGGCCACGATTTTATGGCTGATCGCGCTGCGGCGGGAAAACGTGCGGCTCGACGGCCTGACATTCCTCAGGCTGGGGGTGCTCGTGATGCCGCCGGCGCTGCTGCTCTCATTGGCGGTGCTCGTCCTGCAGCGTTCGCTATGAGCTCCCTCTGCATCGCAAAGTCTGCAATCCGGACCCGATCAAATTCCCGTAGAATCCGCCGATGAAGACTGGAATTGGCCCGCTTTGCGTCCTGGTCCTGGGCGCCACCCTGTCCTTCCTCCTCGTCGCACCTCCCGTCCACGCGCAAGAGACGAGCGCCCCTGCCGATTCGGACTCGGCGCAGCAACAGTCCGTGCAGCCCGGAGAGCCGGGCTCGCCGATCCGGTATTCGCAGCCGGCCTCGAGCCTTGCCAAGCGCACGCTAGGGGACGCGAAGGCGTACTTCACCGCGCCGCTCCACTGGAATAGCCGCAACTGGGAATACTTCGGCGGCGCCCTGGCGGTCATCGCCGCCGCCCATCATTACGACACCCAGGCCCGCACGCATTACGACCAGGACTCGAAGCTACCTCTCGGGCCCAAGGAATCCGGTGAGCTCACGGACACCTTGCCCGCCGTGGGGCTCCTCGTCGGCACATGGGGCTATGCCAGCCTGATCGGCAACCATAGTGGTGAGAGCGAAGCCTGGAACATGTTCGAATCCAGCGGACTCAGTCTGATGAGCGCCTACGCCCTCAAGTACACCATCCGGCGGACGGGCCCGGACGCCACCACCGACCCCAACCACTGGTTCAGCGGCGGCAGCTCCTTCCCCTCCGAACATACCACCCTGGCGTTTGCCGTCGGCACCGTGCTCGCGGAGTCTGGCAACCCGGAATACCGCTGGGTCCGTCGCGTAATCGGCTATGGCGTCGGGTTCGGTACGGCCTACCTGCGCATGAAACACAACGCGCACTGGCTCTCCGACACGATCGCCGGCGGGGCGCTCGGCATGGCTAGCGCGCATTTCGTCATGAACCGGAGCGCCGAGCGTGAGGACCAGGAAGGCTCGGAAATCTCCCTGGTGCCGGTACAGGGCGGCGTAATGCTCGCCTACAGCACCAACCTTCCGAACTAGCCGCCAGACTTCGGCCGCTGGTTGTCCAACTAAGGACGCCTTCGCGCATCACCCGATATCCAGCGCACGTCGCCCTCGCAGGGGTCGAGAGTCCGCAGGAGGGCGAATGCACTGACTTCCGCTCCCGGGAAGGCGGCGTGTATCCTGGCCGCCGCGGCAAGCAGTGTGCGGCCTCGCGTAATGACATCGTCTACAAGCGTCAGTCGCGACACATTCCCGCGGTGCTCGCGCACGCCCAAAGGGCCTTCGAGAGAGAAGGAAGCGTAGTGTTCCAGCACTGTCGGTCGCTCACCCGCCGCCGCAAAGGCAGATTTTCTTACCGCATATCTGCGCCGCAGGACCGGCCATACCTCGGCCGCCAGCCCAACCTCTTTCAGGCACCACGCCAAGCGCTCTCCCACCCAATGCGCACTCTGCAGCGGCGCGCTGCCCGGAACCGGAACCAGCACGACACGTGCGCCGAAGGCCGGGCCGAATCGCCCATGCCCAATCGTCTCCAACCAGACGCGAGCGGCGAGACGAGGAAGCCAGGCCCGGTCCGCGGCCTTTAACCGTGCGCATAGCACCCTGCCTTCCTCGCAAACCGATCCGCTTCCGCCCGGCAAGTATGCAAAGCACGACGCGAACGGCAGAGCAGGAAAGGATGCCTCGTCGTCGCCCGCAGGTCCGTTCGCACTCTCAACCGGAGAAATCATCGCCGATTCCCGGCGTGTCGCGCGCCTGCTCGGCCCCTCCCCGATCACGCTCGCCGTCGCGCTCTTGCCCACCTGCCGCGGAGCGCTGACTTTCCGCCCCCCTTGCCTGCAGGCTCCGCCAGGCGGCGACAGCCCGCTGGCGAATTTCGTCCATAGAGAGCGGTGGAGGCGTCTCGTGTCCTTGGCCGTCGCGTACCTGCCCCAGGCTGGCTCGATACTTCAGCCAGTCTCGAACCGCCTGCTGCCTCCGAGCATCCATGCCATGCGGCATGCCGGTCTCCGGCGACGGCTCCAGCTTCTCGGGCGCCGTGTCGGCACGGACGAAGTCCGCACGCGCGGTGTTAACCGCGTTCTCCGCGCCTTCAGCGTGAGCGCTCCGTCCTGTCTGCTCCCTCTGCGCGACAAATTTCTGCCGCTGCCGCTCCCGAATGCGCTCGGCAACTTCGCTGCGTTCACCCTTTCTCTCCGCGGCGACTGCAGCCCACGGCAGGCGTGGCCGCGGGTCCCGTTCGATCCCCTGCGCCTCGAGCGTCCGATGATCAATGCGCGCCTCGATATTGGCTTCCCGCAGGGCTTCATTGGTCAACTCCGCCCATCGCGCCCGGAGATTTCTGAATTCCTGACGAGAAGACGGTAACCCCATCTCGCTTCGCGCCTCGCCCGTCATATCGAGACCCGTCAGCGGGCCCATTCCCTCCGATGTCACTTCGCGAGTCGTCGCAAGGAGGTGTGCGTGGAAGTTCCGCTGATCGCCTTCCGGCCTCGGCGCATGGATCGCGAGATCGACCGCGACTCTGTAGCGATCGGCGATCTCTCGCGAAAAGGCACGCGCCAGAGTAACGCGGTCCCCGGCAGACAACTCGGCGGGTAGTGCGACCAGATATTCCCGCGCCACTCGCGAATTGCTTCTCTGGCCCGCCTTCTCCACCGTATTCCACAGGGTCGACCGGTCGCGCGCCCATTCGATATCAGCATCGGGCCGATCGAGCCTCGAGGGGAGAAATATCTCCTTGTGGAGCACATCGTCGCGCTTGCTGTGGTTGTAGAGCGCGCCCGTGCGGTCGTCGCGAATTCGCTCGCCGGCGCGGTAAGCGGCGGCGGCGGTCGCGGTGCGGCCGCTGCTGCGCGATACAGTCTTGATTTGCATATGAAAGATGGCCACCGAGCTTCCCTCCGCCGAACCGGGCTTTCTCCTCAACCGTCCCCGGTCCGCAGCCGCACCCGCAGCCAGGCAGCCGACGAAGCAGTCTTCAAGTACCCGGTCAGGTCCGGCAGCTGCTCGAGCTCCGACGCCAGCACGGCCGCCTCGGTCACACGCTGGTCACTGACATTCGTGGACCGGCGCCAGCCACGGCCACCTGGGAGCCCGCTGCCGTCCCGGCCCCGAGAGGTGCTCCGACGCGCCACTTCCCGTTCGCCGATCAGCCTGGAGGCGAATTGCGACGTACCGCCGTGCTCGCTCGCAGAACAGCGAAGAATCAGGGTGTTCGCGCAGTTCTCCACCAGTGTTTGTGCCTCGCCGACGCCGTAGGTGCTTGAGACCTGCGCTATCGATTGAAACCCGAGAACGCAGCGCCCATCAAACTTGCGCAGTCGCGCAAGCGCATCCTTCAGACCATCGATGGCCCCCAGGGCATCCAGCTCGTCGACAATCAGCCATACCCGCCGGTCCCTGCCCTCGTCGCACATGATCTCGAAGATCGAGAGACGAACCCAGGTCGCAATGATGGTGCGCAGCGCTGCGATCTGACTGGCCTGGTAAGGCATAAACAGTGCGCCGCGACCGCCGTCGATCCAATCTCGCACGGAGAACGTTCGGGCGCGCTGAGCCTGCACATGCTCCAGCGCCGCCGACGCCGACCCCGCGACAGAGCGAATGGAACCGAACATGCGTGCATTCTCCGGCTCGAGAAACGGCTGCGCCGGCGTGTTGGCGACGATCGGCCGAAGCTCCGAGCTCGGCGCCATTGCGATCAGCCGCCATAGCTCCGCGGCGTTCCGCCGGCCAACCTCGTGACAGCGCCGCACCACCGCGGCGAGGAAGGTTCGCGCATAGCCGCGCCATTCCCGACCGGAGGCATCCTCGGTCGTGGGAATCAGGCTGCTCGCGAGCTGCTCAGCGTCGTAGGGCTCGCGCACTTCGGCAAAGGGATCCCACTGCACCGAGCGCGAGTCAAACGGATTGAGGATGACATCACCGCGTCCGGCATCGTGGTAACGCGCGAGATAGCCACCGTCCGGGTCGGTGATGACCGCGCGATCGCCTCGATCGAGCGCCGCCGCGAGCAACTCCCGGATGGCGGTTGACTTACCCGTCCCGGTCGTACCGATCAGCTTGAAGTGCTTGACCTCATCGCCCGGAGCGATGGCGACACCCGCGAGCGTGAGCGGTCGCTCCGGCTGGAGGAGCCGCCGGCGCGCCGCGCGCCTCTGCGCCGTTCCGCCATCGAGTATTCTTGCGCCGCGCTTGTGCGTTTCACGCCCGCTCGATCGCCGTGAGAGGGCCACCGCGATGAGCAACGCCATGGCCAACAGGGCCTCGATCAAAGGGCGCGACACAGCCGTGAGGTTCCAGGATTCCACCCATGGAGCTGACATGGCCCGGCAACCTCCCCTCAGTAACCCTTCACGACCAGATAGTCCGCCCCAGGACCATAGATCGGAGCGTTGCGATCGACTCTCACACACAACCGCGCTCGCGCGCCGCATCTTCTGATGTCCAGCATGCCGCCGCGCTCTTCGAGACCCGAGATGTTGGCCGCAAGCGCGTCCCGCCGAGCACGCATAGCGGCTATGTCGCGTTGCGATGGCAGCATCCAGCACGCTTCACCGACTCCAACCGCGGAACACACCGCGGCGATGGACACCGTCCACAACAGCACACGCACGTTGGCGGACCGCCGCAGGCTCTTCAGGGATTGCGTCGCGCGGCGGCTCTCGTTCGCGACACTCCCGAGTTCCTCGGCGACCGTCCTTCGGATCTCGTCCCGCACGATGACGTCGAGATCTTTCGTATGCGCCGCCAGCCGCTCGAGGCTCTCCTGGCCGAGTCGCTGCTGCGCCTGCGCCGCCTCCATCAGCAGTCCGAGCTTCATCGCCTCGTCGTTCATCCGCGCCTCAGTCATGTTCCCATGCATCCTGGAGGGCTGCCGCGTTGGCCTGCTCCCGGCCTGCCTCATCGTCGGCACCGTTATTCGCTCGCACGGGTTTGGCGGCGCAACTCGGATTCGGCGCGGCCGAGGATTGCGCGGCCGTCCCCGTCCTTGTCTTGCGCTCTCGCTCCGGCAGACGCAGGGTGACCCGAACCCAATCGGGAGAGGAGGCGAGCTTGAGGAAGCCCGCCAGGTCCGGCAGCCGCTCGATCTCCGAGTCCATCACCGCCGGCTCGATCTGGCGGTGCTCGGATTCGGTGATGGACGGCAGGAAATCCGTAGGACGCCGGGACCTCGAGCGGGAAATCCGCACCACCTCGCGCTGGCCGATGAGTCGGGAAGCGAACTGCGAAGTGCCGCCGTGCTCGCTCGCCGAGCACCTCAGGATGAGTGAATTACCGGTGTTTTCCACGATCGTCTGTGCTTCCCCTTTGCCGTAAGTGCTTGAGACTTGCGCGACGGACTGGAACCCGAGCACGCAGCGCCCGCCGAACTTGCGCAGTCGCGCCAGCGCATCCTTCAGCCCATCGATCTGTCCCAACGCATCGAGCTCATCCACGACGAACCACAGCTTCTGATCCGGCATTCGTCCATCCTCAGACTCGCTCACCGGTCGACTCATCGCCTCGAAGATGGCGAGCCGCATCCACGCGGACACGGTCGAGCGCAGCGCCGCGATCTGACCCGCCCGATACGGGATGAACAGCGTTCCGCGCCCCGACCGTACCCACTGCTTGACCGAAAGTGGCGGTGACTCCTGCCTTGCCACGTGCTGCAGCGCGTCGACCGCCGAGCCGAGCACTGACCGGATGGAGTCCAGCATCCTGTCGTTGTGCTCCTCGAAGAAGGGCTGGGCGGGAGTGCCGGCGGCCAGTATCGCGAGCTCGCTTTTCCTGGACACGATGAGAAGCTCGAAGAGCGTTTTGACGTCCGACACGCCACCGGCCCGCGCCTGGCTGGTCACCGCGGAAAAGAGCGTTCGGGCATAACCACGCCAGCTGCGATCCTGGCCCTCGTGATCCGGGATGAGCGCGAGAGCGAGCTGATCGATGTCGTACTCCTGCTGAATCTCCCCGAAGAGATCCCATTTGGCGCCGCCGGGCTCAAAGGGGCTCAGGATGACATCCCCGCGGCGTGCATCGAAGAAACGCCTCATGTAGCCGCCGTCCGGATCGGCGATGACGGCGCGATCGCCTCGGCCCAGCGCTCCCGACAGCAGCTCGGCAATCGCCGTGCTCTTGCCGGCGCCGGTTGTACCGATCAGCTTGAAATGTTTGGTCTCGTCCGCCGGCGGGATCGGAATGCCGGCAAGGGTAACCGCCTTCGAAGCGCCACACTCGTGCCCTTTACCAGGTCGTCCGCCGCACTGCGTCGCGACATCCTTCGCCGCGACGACCGTCGCCCCTCTGATGTAGCGTTGCTCGGCCCGGCCGGATCGGGCGAGAACGCGACCCCCGCGATAGCCCAGGAGTCCCCCAGCGCCGCCGCCGATCGCAAACTCCATCAGGCCGCCGCTGGCAACGTGCGCGGCGTGGAGAAGAGGCCCCGCCAGGGATACCCCTATCCCGGTGGCGATCGTGAGCGCTCCCGCCAGAACGGGCGAGGCAAGGAACGCTCGCAGCCGTGCGCGGCCCCGCGACATCGCCACCCACATGGGCACCTGCACGGTGGCGAAATCCAGCGCGAATCCCGACCATCCGCGCAGCAACTCGTTGACCGCAGACCCGGACCCGGTCAGCATCCCGGCCGCTCCTCGTGTGCGCAGGCCTCGGCAGGTGACGCCGGCGCTCTGGTGCGAGGCCGATACCAGATCTCCTTGATGAATCTCTCGTGCCGCTCCACGCCGCATTGAATGACGACATCGATGAGCCGCCGCAGGAGGCTGTGAATGTCGCGCCGCGCGAGCTGGCGGCCACCTTGGCTTTGCTTGACGAGCAACACCAGCTGCTCGAAGGCGAGCGCGGCACTCGAGGCGTGTACGCTCGTAATCGACCCGGGATGTCCGGAGTTGACGTTGCGAAGATAATCGAATGCCTCCTCCGCCCGCAGCTCTGCAAGCAGGATGCGGTCGGGCTTCATCCTCAATGTAGCCTCGAGCAGCTGCTTCGGGGTGACGCGCGCCAGTCCCTGGTCGTCCTTGCTGTAAAAGAGCCGCACGTGGTTGGGGTGGGAGTCGAGCACGAGCTCCGGCGCATCCTCGATGGTGACCAGCCGCTCGTGCACCGGAATCTCCCGGATCAGAGCCTTGGTCCACGTGGTCTTGCCGGAGCCCGTCGGACCAGAGACCAGGATGTTGCGCCGGGTGCGCACCGCCAGGCTCATGAACGCTTCGTATCGTCTCTCGGCGAGAAGGGCG
Source organism: Steroidobacteraceae bacterium (assembly GCA_036273095.1). Taxonomy (GTDB): domain Bacteria; phylum Pseudomonadota; class Gammaproteobacteria; order Steroidobacterales; family Steroidobacteraceae; genus 13-2-20CM-66-19. The sequence continues at coordinate 24,668 of DATAXF010000011.1, forward strand.
CTCAGCTCCACCTCGACCTCGTCAGGACCGGCGCTGGCCGCGCGTGTATGACGGAATATCCCGCGTCTCGCGAGATCTCCGACCGACCAGACCTCCTCGGAGGGACGCCTGATGTTGACCGCCACGGACCCTCGAGTAGTCGCGGGCGGCAGCGCAATCTGTACACGCTCTCCGCTAGGGAGTGAAGCCGAAAGTAGCGGTGAGGTCTCGTCGATCCGCTGCCGGCTGAAATTCGCCACCAGCTTCGCGAAGCGGCGGCACCAGTCGAGATCCGCGTAAACGGCCGGCTCGCGGCACCAGCCGACGCTCGTTTCGAGGAAAACTTCCGACGGCCGGTTGATGCAGATCTCCGTCACGTCCGGCCTCGTGAGCAGAGGGCGCAGCGGACGCAGAGTGAGCTCGAGCGCTGACGCGTACTCACTGGGGCTCGAGCTCATAGACTGGTCTGAAGTCGACGTCGCGGGCGACCAACACCTGGATGCGCGCGCCGTTTCGTACCCGGATCGTGGGCGCGATGTTGACCGTACCGCGCAGAATATCGTTGAACACATCCTCTGATGCAGTTGGATCGAGAACGACCGTGCCGCTCCGGGACGACGACTGCACCTCCGATTGCACGACACCATCGATTGTGGAGACCAGCACGGCAGCGCCGAAGCGCTGCCAGAAGTGGCGGTTGACTGTGCCATCGAGTCCAGAGCGTCCGAGTGCATCCGTGCCCGGCGAATCGAGCCGCACGACGACACCCGACGGAGTCCGCGCCTCCGTCCATACCACGAATACTCGTGCATCGCCTTGTCGCACCTCTCCGCGCGTTTCCCCGACCAGCTTGGTCCCGCGTTCCAACAGGACAACCGTTCCGTCAGCGCCGAACGTATCGGTTGCTGTGACGCAGGTGGTCATGCCCGGCAATGTCGAATCAATCGCAGTCTCCAGGGTGCAGTCGATGAATGTCCCCTTGGATAGCAGCAGGCGTTGCGTGGGCAGCATTAGCGCGCGTGTTGCGCTCACCACGCCCGGCTGCAGCAGTGTCTGCAGCGCACTCCCCCGAGGACTGCCCGTCGGCGCCTGCCCGGGCACGCTGCCGACCGGGAGAGCCGCGGCCGCCCCCTCATCAAGCCCGGCAGCCGCGACGTTGGAGGACGTGCCCGCGCCACCAGCAAACACCTCTCCGGCCAACCGGCGATCGAGCGCCTTTGGATGGGAAGCCACTTGTGGAGACGCGCGATTTCCATCCGCCATTCCTGCGGAAGGCCGATCCAGCGGTGGCTCGAGCAGGGGACCGAGTGGTAGGCCGGTCGCCGAAGAGGCTCGTCCATTGCTGGATGGCAACAGTGCGGCGATCGTCCGCGCTGACGGCACACCCTGCGGCGAAGCGGCGAGCCCCGGCATTCGAGGCGCAGAGACGGCCACGAACGTAGGCAGGGTCACTCCTTCACCGGCCGGCGTTGGCAGCGAGGCCTGCGCCGGCGCGCGCGCCGCGGCCGGTCGCGACAGCGCCTGCGCGTAGTACCAGGCCAACATGCCGACGCCCACGCTGGTCATCAGCCCGGCCGCGAGCACACTGGTCATTCTCGACTGCAAGGACCGCGCACTACTCGCGATGAAGTTGGCCCGCTCTCCCTGAACGGCTTCGGCCTCGTCGCTTTGCGGCTTCGCCGGCGCGGCCTGTGACCGCCTCCACCCGGGCAAGCGAATCATGGCTCGACCCCGAGGCCGGATGCCCGGGTCACGCGGCGCACATCGGGCGCTATCGTCCCGGAGGACAGGCGCTCTCCGCCCCCCGCAAAAGCCCGATCGACGATACAACCCGCCAGCTTCCCGCGGCGGACGATCAGCCGGCGCGCAACCCGCTGGACCACGACACGACCCGCCCGCATGCCGAAATTAACCAGTGATTCGCTGCCGTCGTCGTTCAACGCGAAGACCGCAGGCAGCTCGGTGTGGGCACCGAAGACCAACGTCGTCTGCACGCCGTCGTCCCAGGCCGCGACAGGCTTCAACGAGACGTCACCACAGTACCAGTAATCGTAGTTGCGCATCCGGGCGCTTCTCGCCGCGATAAGATCCGTCGCGACCCGCCCGTGCGACCGACCGGCGACCGGAGCAATGGGATATTCAAATCGCAATGCATAGATGACATCGGCGCCGGTCGGGTCCGGCGCCGCGGGATCCGCCTCGTAGTCGAAGAGATACGTCCGTCGATTGGTGATCACGGTGAGATTCGTCGCCACATGAGCCGCCCTGGGCTTGAGAAACAGGTGGTTGGCATCAGCCGCAAACGTGAGGCCCTTCGAATCTCCAACGCCGAGTCCCAGGAACCGCTCTCCGGAGGCGAAAGTGATGTCGATCTGGTAACCGACATAGCCTCTGAGCCGATAGACGGCATCGACCCTGTACGGGACCACACGTATCCGCGGATCCGATCGCCATGCCGCTGGCACCGGTTGGCCCCGCGCGAGGGTGATCGCGAGACAGCAGACACACGCAATGGCCCAGGACACCAATGACGGATGACTCTTCATGAGCGCGCTCCCCGAACAAACTTAGTGGCCAGACGAATCCCGGGCGGTCGCCAATACCTCGGGCTCGATGCCGAGATCCAGCGCCTCGAATCCCAGTGGATTCCAGGCGCGTGTCTGCGCATCATCCGGCGGCTTGTCGAAGCGGTACTCAATGCTGGCGATCCAGCGAGTGATGCGACCCGGGGCGCCCTCCCCCAGCCGCTCGATACGCGCATAGCGCACCTGCGCAAGATCCGAAGCGCCGGTCGCGCGCTTGAAGAGGCTGACCGACTCGATGCGGACGGTTTCCGTGCTTCCGTCCTTGTGAAGGTTGAGCGGCGAGTTGGGATTTGCCCTGTTCCATTGCGCGTACATCGCCTGATTGAGCCGCGCGGAATTGAACGCTCCGCATTGCTCGTAGTCGCTCTCGGCAGTGGCGTAGTCGAACTGCTCGCATACCGTGATGTAACGGCTCAGGAAGTACCGCGTCACGGCCTCGCCGAGTGGAGCATGCCCGGTATATATCGGCACCACATCGACCACTCCCGTGGAGCTGTCGACCCGGATCAGGTAAGGCTCTATTCGCTTGAGCGGCATTAGAAGAGCCAGCGCCACGGCACTTGCGACTGCACACATCCACCCCGCAGCGGCCACCCGCCACGCGACCGCCGCGGTCCGAGTTGCCTGCGCCATCCGGTCCGCATCCCAGGAGGCGGCCTCTTCCAGGTATCCCTGAAGCGCTCGGTCGACACTCACGGGCCGCGCACCTTTGCATGCGTAACGGCCCCGTAGGATGCATTTATCGGCGTCAGCCGCCGCTCGCAGCGCGGCGGCTTCGAAGCGCACCCCACGAGAAGGAGCAATGCCACTGCTAAAGCGAGATTCTTCATCATGCACCTCCCGAGCCCGCCGCCGCCTTCAGCCCCATCATGACCGCCCTCGCAGGCACTCCTATCATCCGGCCCACCGCGCCGAAGCCGTTGAGCGCGACTCCTCCGGCCAGTCCCGCGGCAATGGGCATGACCTGACGCAGAAAGAGAAAGACCAGCACGGTGGCGAGCAGCATGTTGATGGCATCCACCGTGTGGATGGCCGTGCCCAGCGCTTGCGTCTGCTGGGCATACGACTGTACGAGGTGAAGCAGCAGCACGGTCACCATCACGGTGAGAATCGTGATCAGCGCGTAATTGGCGAGCTGCGCCAGCCACGCCTCGAAGAATCTGCGCGTCGTCTCGAAGAGCAGGAACGTCACGAACAGAGGGCCAAGCGCCAAAAGTACGGACAGTGCAACGCTCGACAACGCCAGCAGGAACATCGTATACACACAGAGCAGGCCGACCAGCAGCCAGACGGCGACGCCGGCGAGCATGTAGCCGAAGTAGCTGGTGTTGAACCCGCTGCCGTTTCGATAGAGCTGGTCCGCGACTGCGCCGCCGGCGTTCCAGATGACATCGACGGTCTGGACCGGATCGGAAGCGCCGACGGCCGCCGCGGCGAATTCCGTCGGCGCGTTGTAGAACGTATCGACGAGAAGTGTGTTGTAAAGCCACAAATGCAGACTGACTCCGAAAATCACCGCGAGCGTCATGATTCGCTTTACGCCGGCGACGAAGGGCTCTTCGATGCGGCCCGTGAGCTGCAGGTAACCCCAGATCATGACGTACACCGTTCCCAGCGTGACTATGGCGGGTTCCAGGATTGAAGCGACTCGAGCGGTGTTCTGCCCGATGTAGCTCGCGAGCTCACCGTTAAGCCAGCTCCAGAATGTCTGAAAGAAGTTCATGACGGATCGGCTGCGATCAGGGCGTCGGTTGAAATCGCGTCGCGAACTGCCCTTGGCCGGCTATCGCACGCTCGCGGTCCTGTTCTTCGTCGGCCCAGTGCTGCGCTTCGGCGGTCGCCACCAGAACGGCGAGTTTCGTCTGCTCGTTCTCGAGCATCGCCTGCTCGGCGCCTATCCTCGCGTTGAGGTCGAGGATGCCCTTCTGATCGCTGGCGGTCCCGATGGTGCCGATGAGCTGCTGCAGCTCGGCGAAGCGGCTGCTCGCGTTTGCAAGCGCCTGCCGCGAGACCGCCTGCAGCAGCGCGGCAGTCCCACGATCGGCCACGAGCTGCTGCTGCGTGCCCGGTGAGAGTGTGGCGAACTGCTGCGCCGTCAGCACCGTATCTTCGGCGACGGCCTGCTGCACGGCGGCCGAAAGGGCTGCGTATGCGGAGCTGGTGTCATTGAGGGCGGCCGTGAGCTGACCCCAGTCGGTCGGCAGGTAGTTGCGATTGACTCCAGTCAGCAACTGTTCCATGCCGCGATTGCCCGTTATCGAGCGCAGTTCCGTCTGCGCCTCCGTAAGATGCTCGCGTGCAACGGTAAGCTCCTGCTGGAGGGTCTGCACCTCCGTCAGCAACTGGGTGACTGCGGCAACGTCAATTACCGCGAACTGAGCATGGGCCGCCGGAGCGCTCGCCACCAGGGCGAGAATGGCGATCGGAATTGAAACCTTGACAAATGACATGATGCGCTCCTGCTCAATGGCCGCCCGCACGCGCGGACAGCACCTCGAGCTCCGATTGGAAGCCGTGGAGATCGAGGCGGCAGACGACACTCTGATGCCCCTGTTTCACGAGAAAGGCGCGGGTGCCGGGCTCGAGCTCTTCTTTGATGAGGGCCAGCTCGCGATGGGTCAGACCGAAGCCGGTGGTATATTCATCCGGCGCGGCATCCGCATTGGGGAAGAAGATTTTTGTCGGGGTCTGCTCGATGATGGTGCGGCTGATCGGGCTTTCGAGGACATCACCGGCGCTCTGTGTCGCAAGACACATCACACCATTCAACTTCCGCCAGGTCTTCGGGCCGTCCTTCGCAAAGCTCTCGAACGCGGGATCCTGAAGCAGCCGCCAGAACTCGTCCATCCAGCACACGAGCCGTCGGCCATCGAGCATCTGGCGTACGAGATGGAAGAGATACATGGTGACCGGTGCACGTACGATGTCGTTGTCGAGAAACTCGGTGACGTCGAAGCCGATTACCGGCTGGCCCTGCAAGCGTCCGATGACGGAGTCGCCCGGATTGTCGAACACCCAGGCGTATGCGCCCTCACCTTCCTCGCACCAGCGGCCCAGCCGAGCATGCAATCCTTCCGGATCGGTCGGATCCAGGAATTCCAGCAATCGCGAGAGGCGTCGTGCCTGCGGCGCAAGTGACAAGACTCCGCGCAACGCCTGATCCAGGTCTCGCTGCTCGCGTATGTTGAGGGGCGTCGCGCCAGGCGGACGCGCGAGAAGCTGCAGCCAGCTGCGGAAGAACTCGAGATGACCGGGCCCTGGCGGCAGTTGCAGAGGGTTGAAGCCCGTGGCGAGTCCGTTGCGCAGGGTCAGGTATTCCCCACCCAGTGCCCGAACCAGGCTCTCGAGTCCGCGGTCCTTATCGAGCACGACCTGCGTGGCACTCTGGCGTGCGAGCATCGCTACGAGAAATCCGATCAGCACGGTCTTGCCGGACCCGGTCGGACCGCAGATGAAGGTGTGGCCGGCGTCGCGTCGACTATTGCCGTCCGACGGATCGCTGGCGTGCAGAGAGAAGTAGTACGCCGAGTGCGCGCGGGTCGGAAAGAGGGCCAGCGCTTCGCCCCAATGGTTACCGGTCGCGCGTCCCGGCGGGAAGTTATGGAAAGGCATCATGGCCGCAAAGTTGCGTGAGGTGATGGGTGCCTTGCGAGGGCGCAGCTGGAAGGTGCCCGGCAGTTGCGACCAGAATGCCGCCTCCAGCGCCAGGTCCTCGCGCGCGACTGTCATGCCGGTATCCGCAAGGATGGCGCGCGCCTGCGCGACGCAAGCGTTCAGCGTGCGCAGCCGCTCCTCCGGAGGGCGATCTTCCGGGACCACATCGGGGGTTGCGAGCACCTGAAGGGTGAAATGATGGTCGCCCATTACAAACTCATTGCTTGTCAGCGCATCCAGTGCCTTCCCCAGCTCATTCGCCTGCGACACTGAGAAATCGCCGGCGTTGGCCATCCGATTGATCTGACGCGTGAGCAAAGCCTGGCCGCTTGCCTTCGAGAGAAAGGCGAAGGACTGCGTGAGCACGAACGCGAACGGAGCACTGAGCAGCCTGTCCAACATGCCGGTAACGCTTGGTGTGGGATACTCCTTGATGCCGAGCATCGCCCCGATGCGGGTCTCCGTCGCGCTGCGATACTCCACGACTTCCGCGCCGAAGCAGACTCGCGTCGTCGCAAGTGCCGCGCTCAGGGGTCCGCGAGGCAGCGGGATCCGCTGCCGTTCTCCGTTGACGAGCAGGGCGAGATACTCGAGGAGTGATGAATACCAGCGGCCGGAGTCCTGGTAGCAGCCAAGGCCTTCCGGCTCGTATCGCGCCAGCGACGCACACAGCGCTTGCGCCAGTTTGCGGCAGGCGTCGAGGGCGTCGGCGACCTCGAACCGGGAACTCGCGGGCTTGAGCCGGCTGATCACACCTGAGAGGAGGCCGGAGGCTCGACCTGCCGCCGGCCGATAGAGCATTGCCAGGTAGAGCTCGTTCACCATGAGCACCTCCCCCTCAAGACGGCGTCTGTACTTCTCGTGGAGGGCAGCGGCAAACCCGCCTGAAACGGCCCCCGAAGGCCGCGGAGCCTCACGACGGCGGATGATGTGAGACCAGAGCGAGACACCCGGTGCGGCCACGTTGCGCCATAGAACATTCAGCTTTTCGTGCCAGACATTGAGCTGATCGATGTCCGCGCTCTCGAAGCTGGCGCCGCTCAGCCGGAATACCTGCAGGTAATCGCCGAACGCAGTCCTGACGACCTCTGGCGCCACATGCGCCGTATAGGGAATATGGCGGTCCACCGTCAGCTCGTGGCGCATGGCAGCCCTTCGAATCGTACTCAGCACGGCAGTCACTCCCCCGGCGCGCAATCGGGAACCACAACGGCGACATCGGCCCGACGCCTCCCGGATGAGCGTGGGGGATCGAGAGCTAGAGGGCTGTAGCTGCTCGCGCCCCACCAACGTCCATTGGCAAGCAGCGCCGGAGCCCGTGTCCGTCCCCATAGGAGCAGGAGGTCAAAGTAGCGCGCGTCGCGCCCGCAGAGGAGCACCCCGGCGCCATGGATCGGCAACGCGACGAGCAACGTGAGGAGATTCCTCGTGACGAGAAACGCCTCGAGCGTAAACACCAGGTTGAACAGCAGCGCGGAGTAAGTGACTCCCCAGCGCATCGGTGGCCGCGTCGCGCCGACAAACAGCGGGTCTCTGACGAGCCCACGGGTTCCCCTATCCATTCTCCGTCCTCCGTCAGACACCGAACATGCCGCGCACCCACGACACTATCTGCGGCGCACCGAATGCGATCGCAATTCCGAGAATGGCGCCCACACACCAGCCCCATGAAATCCGGTTTGCCATCGCCATGCCACCCAGGACCATGACCAGAATGATGGCGACAGGGGTGAGCCAGGCCAAAATGTTGCTCTCCAGAGCCGTCGCTCCTGTCAGGAAGGGCGAGGTCGCCTGGGCGAACGCCGGCTGCGACACGACCAGCGTGCCCAGCGAGAAAGCGAGCGCGGCGGCGGCCGCTGACACCGGGCGCGCCGCGGCCCGAGCAATATGCGGTGACATGATTCCTCTCCTGTACTGGTTCATTTCCGGTCTGGTGAATCGGCCTCCAGTGCGACTTGCTACGCGCTCGCGGCGACGCGTTGCGGCTCTTCTGGCTTCCGGCCGGCACGCTCCTCGCGTTTGGCTTTGCCGGGAGCACCGAACCGGAAGCCCTGCACGATGAAGCTGTGGCCGTAATGCCGCTCGCCGTCCTTGTCGATCCAGTTGTCGGCGCGCACCTGAGCATCGACGATGAGCTGATCTCCCTTGCGGGCGGTGCGCGCTATCGTCTCCCCGAGCGGACCGAACGCGGTGAACCAGATGCTGGTGGCGATCTCACGCGCGCCGCCCTCCTCGTCCTTGCCGGCGTAGTCGTTGCCGATCATGCAGAACTTCGCGTAGGTGCGATCGCCCTTGACGGTCAGCTCGGGATTGCGGGAGAGATTGCCGATGGCGGTGAGAGTGAAACTGTTCATGGCGGCTCCTGGTGTTGGGCGCTTGTGCCGGATGGCACGTTGAACAGTCTAGGGAGGGCGATGGGGATTGGAATCGCATTTGCCTCCGTGTTTTTATAGAAATGCGCATCCCTCTCCCGCTCCAGGGGGCGCTATCCTCAAGCCAACAGCCAGTCACGGAACGGAGAGATCCCCATGTCCCTGATCCATGAGTCGGACGACGAATCGCTGGTCGAGGAATGCATCCAGGAGTTGGACGAGCTCATCATGGGCCTCGACCGCTATCCACCTGCCGCTGTCGCGGTGGCGATTGCCACTTATCTCGAGGGTTTGCTCGGCGCACTCCTCGATGAGGGTCAGTGCACCTCTACGGAAGCTCGCGAGCTACTGCGGGAAATCGAGGCCGGCGTCCTGGAAGAGCAGGTGCCGGCCAAGCCATGAGCACGCTTAGTTCCCGAGCGTATCGGTGGAAACCCAGGTAGGCACCCAGCTCTTGCCTCCATCCACCGACAAAGCCCAGGCCTGGTGACAGGATTTCGCGGTGATCCCGGACCAGACATTTCGCACGAGCACGGTTTTCCCCTCCATCTCGTCCAGAAAAACAAAGGTCCCGACACCGTCCTTGAACTCCCCCACCATTGGCTGATCCAGAGTCCCCGAGCTGCTGTTCGCGAAATATACCCGCCACTGCTGCGTCTTGCGGTCATACATCCGCAGCGCCAGGTCCTCCTCGTGACCGCTCGGACCGTCGACTTCCAGCTGGCCGATATCAGCCCAGTCATCCCACACGCGGTAGACCGTGTGCGTTCCCTCCAAGTTGGTCCACACGCCGGGCGCGGATAGCGGATTCAGCACCGCACGTATCTGCGTCTTCCACCGCCCCAGGTTGAAATCGAAGTCGTGCTCCGATCCGCTGCCAGGGCTGTGGGGCGTGTCGTAGTCGGGGTCTTTCTTAAGCCGGGTGAGCTGGGCGATAAACTCCTTGACCCAGGTCCCGCCGCCGTCAGCCGACGATGCGATCTCGAAATGATACGAATTCGGCGTCACGTTCGACCATGTATCCCGCTCGAGGATCTTCTGGCCGTCGCCGCTCCAGCCGTAGAGCACGCCGCGGCCGTTCTCGAACTTCCCGTACACGGGATCCTCCATGATTCCATCGCTGCTGGCCGCGAACTGCTGGCTCCATTGGCCGGACTTCGGGTTGTAGAGGAAGAGCGTCAAACCCTGAAAATGGCTCCCGGCCCCGGAAGCTTCGATCTTCTCCAGGTTGGCCTTGCCGCCCCAGAGCGGCTGGTCGATCACCGTGCCGGTCATCTTGACCCACTTGGTGGCCGACGCGCGGCTCAGGATGTGCGTTCTCCAGGTGCCGAAGTGAAAGTCGAAGGCATGCTGCTGATCCACTGACTGCACGGCGGCCTTGACAACCGCAGGCTGCCACAGCAGCACCGCCGCAAAGGTCTGCAGGCAAATGGCGGCGGCCGCTGTGCCGCCGAGACGCTTGATCCGGGTCATGAAGCCCCTCCGTTTACAATGGTGCTAGAGATATCGCGCCGGGCCCCGCATCTGAAGGGCCGGTTAGGGGAAAAAGCAGTGGGCCATCGTTCCGGAACGCCGCGGGTCACCGAGCCTTGGTTCGAGCTGCGGCTCGATCTGCCCGGGCCAGGCTCGCGGGATGCCTCCCGCAGCATCTACGAGCAGCTCAAGGCCGCCATCGTCGATGGCCGGCTGCCGCCCGGGGCGCGCCTGCCGGCTACCCGGCGCTCGGCGGCGTTTCTCGGAGTTTCGCGCAACACCGCCGCCGCGGTGTACGAGCGGCTCGCCAGCGAGCGGCTGGTGGTGAGCCGCGGCGGCTCCGGTGTCTTTGTGGCGCCCCGCGCGCCGGCCGGTCGTCAGCGCGATCGCCTGGCGCTGTTGCGGCCGGCCGCCAGGCTCAATCCCGTCTGGCTGCGGCCCGACGTCGCGGCGGCGATCGGCTTCTGGCGAGAGGCTCCGGAGGATGAGCCCAAGGGCTCCGGACAGGTGGACTTCCGTCCGGCACTGGTGGATTCCCGACTCTTTCCGTTCGAGGTATTCCGCCGTGTGAGCGCCAAGCAGATCCGCCTGCTCGAGCGCCGGCCTGCGGCCTTCCGCAGCCCGCAGGGCAATCAGGGCAGCTTTCGGCTGCGCGAGGCGATCACACGGCACATCGCCGTCACACGTGCCGTCGTCTGTGGGCCGGAAGACATTCTCGTGACCTCCGGCGCACAACAGGCATTCGATGTCCTGGCTCGCACTCTCGTCACATCCGGGCGGACGGTAGTCGCGCTCGAGGACCCCGGTTACCCACCGCTGCGCGCGGCTTTTCTCGCCGCTGGCGCGCGCGTCGTACCGGTGCGTATCGATGCGGACGGAATCGTCGTCGATGCCATTCCCACCGACGCCGATGTCATTTGCGTTTGTCCTTGCCACCAGTTTCCGCTCGGAGCCTCTCTCTCTCCCGCAAGGCGCAGCGAGCTCATCTCGCTGGCGCGCAAGCGCGGCGCGCTCATCATCGAGGACGATTACGACGGCGAGTTCCGGTTCGAGGGCGGCACCCTGGAAGCGCTGCGCACCGCCGATGCCGCCGAGCTCGTCTTCTATGTCGGAACGTTCTCGAAATGCATGCTCCCGGCCCTGCGCCTGGGATACATCGCGGCTCCGCCGTGGGCGATGCCGACGCTGGTGGCTGCCAAGAACTGCATGGACTGGCACAGCCCGGTCCCCATCCAGGCCGGCGTTGCCGCCTTCATTGCCGAGGGGCACCTGACGCGCCACGTGCGCAAGATGCGTGAGGTGTACCGGCAACGCCGCAGCGCGCTCCTCGAGGCGCTGACACGGGAGCTGGCCGAGTGGCTGGAGCCCATTCCCTCCTTCTACGGCATGCACATAGCCGCGACTGCAAAACCTGGCGTCGACGCAGAGGCCGCAGCAGCTGCCGCCCTGCGGATGGGCGTGAGAGTTCACAGCCTGTCGCGCTACTTTCTCGGCGAGCCGGACCGAAACGGAATGATCTTCGGTTATGGGGTCGCTGATCTGCCGCAGATCGCTCACGGCCTACGCCGGCTCCGTGAGGCCTTCCGCAGCCATCTGGAGGCTTCGACCCGGGCTCAACGGCGGCGATGACCCACCCAGGCCTTGGGCGGGGTAGAAAGATAAACTGTTCAGTTTACCTGTCTATCTGCTATCATACGATCCATGGCAAAAGGACAGGATCTGGACGTCAACGACTTCGCACAAACCATCGGACGGCTGGTGCGTCACATGCGCGCGGCAGCCGCACAGCATGAGCTGTCACTGACCGAATTTGCCGTCCTGGCCCGTCTGGGACGGGACGGGTCCGCCACCACCGCGGAGCTCGCACGGGCCGAAAACATGCGGCCCCAGTCCATGAGCGCCGCGGTCACGACACTCGAGGAGCGCGGACTCGTGGAGCGCAAGCCGCACCCGAGCGATGGGCGACAGGTGAACATCGCCCTAACGGAGAAAGGAGCAGCGGTGCGCAGCAGCACCAAGGACCTGAAGCGTGCCTGGCTCGCGCAGGCGACGGCCGGGCTCGGTGAAGAGGAGCGGCGGATCCTCGCCAGGGCCGGCGACATCCTCAAGCGGCTGCTCGCGCCATGAGCGCGGTCTCGCACACCTGGCGCGCGCTGCGCCACCGCAATTTCAGGCTGTTCTTCTTCGGCCAGAGTATCTCGCTGATCGGCACCTGGATGACACGGCTCGCGACGGCGTGGCTGGTCTATCGGCTCACTCATTCCGCCCTCCTCCTGGGCGTCGTCAGCTTCTCCGGTCAGATCGTTTCCTTCGTCCTCGGACCGTTTGCCGCCGTGTGGGTGGAGCGCCTGGAGCGCCGGCGGCTTCTCGTCATCACGCAAGCGGCCGCCGCGATACAGTCGCTCGCGCTCGCCGCGCTGACGCTGTCACACGTGATCACCCTCGGAGAGATCATCGCCCTCATGGCCTTCCAGGGTCTGATCAACGCCTTCGACATGCCGGGCCGCCAATCCTTCCTCGTCCAGATGGTGGAGGACCGCGGCGATCTCGCCAACGCCATCGCCCTCAACTCCTCGATGGTCAATGGCGCGCGGCTCATCGGCCCCGCCATCGGCGGACTCATCATCGCCGCATTCGGCGAAGGGTGGTGCTTCTTCGTCGACGGCGTGTCGTATCTCGCAGTGATCGCCTCGCTCGTGGTCATGCGGCTGCCGGCACTGAATGACCGCGGCAAATCACGAGGCGGCCTCGTGCAGGAGCTGCGCGAGGGCTGGAACTATGTCAGCAGCTTCGGGCCGATCCGGACCATCCTGCTGACCCTCGCGCTGACTTGCCTGATGGGCTGGCCCTATTCGGTGCTGCTGCCCGTCTTTGCGGGCACGGTGCTGCACGGAGGCGCCCACACGCTTGGATGGCTCACCGCCGCCTCGGGTCTTGGCGCCCTCGCCTCCGCGCTCGGCCTCGCGATGCGCAAGTCCATCAAAGGACTGACGCGCACGCTGCAGGCAGCGGTCGTTCTGCTCGGCGTCGGACTGATACTCTTCGGTCTGTCGCACGTCCTGTGGCTGTCGCTGCTCCTCATGGTGGTGGTCGGCTTCGGCCTGATTCAGGCGGCGGCCGTCTGCAATACCATCATCCAGTCGCTCGTGCCCGACGACAAGCGGGCACGCGTTATGGGTTACTACACCATGGCGTTCTTCGGCGCCGCGCCCTTCGGCAGTCTCATGGCCGGCGCGCTCGCGCAGCATATCGGCGCTCCCCACACAGTCATGTTGACGGGCACATTCTGCATCTTGGGCGCCGTGTGGTTCAGCCTGCAATTGCCCAAGATCAGGCCCGGGATGCGTGACGCTTACCGCGAGAAGGAGCTGTCGGCTCAGCGCGAGTCGGCGCCACCGCTCGCGCGCGCCCGTGCCGAAGCGCGCCAGGCCAGCGCCAGCATCGCCAACCCGAAGGCGAGCAGCGCCGCACCCCACCAGAGATTGATGTCGATCCCCAATGAGCGCTGATAGATCGTCGGGTTGCTGAGAAGCCCGTAACCGACGAGCAAGGCGCCGAGGACCACAAAAAGACCGCCGATCGGAATGCGTATGTCGAGTCCCATGATGCTCACCGGAAAATGAAGTTGAGCACGATCGCGCCCGCGAGCACGCAGGCGCCGAGCACTGCCGGCCGCGCGTACCAACGCTCACCCGCCGCGGCGCGCAGCCGCGGCGTGAGCGAATAGACGAGGCCCTTGAGATCCTCCTCCGCGCGTGGCCGGGTTACGACGCTCACCGCTACTGTGACGAGGAAACAAACGCCGAACGCATAGATCGCGGTCCAGAAGTTCTGAGCCATCTGGCTCGGGTAAAGGTGCAGCACGGCGATCCAGCCGCCCTGGATGCCCGTGACGCTCCCTACCGGAAGCGTCAGCCCGTGATGCACGGACGCCGCGACGGTGCCGGCGAGCAGCCCGAAAAAAGCCCCATGGCCGCTCGTCCGCTTCCAGAACATCCCGAGGAGGAAAGTGGCGAATAGCGGCGCGTTCACGAACGCGAACAGCAATTGCAGCAGATCCATGATGTTGTTGAAGCGGTCGGCCGCATAGGCCGCCGCGATCGACAGCCCGATGCCGGCGACCGTGGCGATCCGCCCCATGTTGAGATAGTGCCGGTCGCTCGCCCCGTGCCGGATGTAGGCCTGATAGATGTCATAGGTCCACACCGTGTTGAAGGCGGTGACGTTGCCCGCCATGCCGGTCATGAAGCTCGCCATCAGCGCCGTCAGGCCGAGCCCGAGCATGCCGCTCGGGAAGTAGTGCCCGAGCATGAGTGGAATCACCATGTCATAGTTGAGCGCGCCATCCGCCTTGTGCGGCAGCGTGAGCCCGCTCGCCCCGCCGTGCAGCGTCGAGGCGATGGCGATCATCCCGGGAAGGATCACCAGGAAGGGGAAGAGCATCTTCGGCACCGCGGCGATGAGCGGCGTGCGCCGGGCCGCTGCCATCGACTCCGCCGCCATCGCCCGCTGCACGACCAGGAAGTCGGTGCACCAGTAGCCGAAGGACAAGACGAATCCCAGTCCCATCGCGATGCTGATCCACTCCACCCCCATCGGATTCGACGAGGGGCTGCTCATCACGCTCCAGGTGCTCGTCCAGGCATCCGGCGCAAAGCCCCGCGACACGGCTACCTGCCGCAATCCCGCCGTGAGCCCGTGCCAGCCGCCCACGTCCTTCAGTCCCAGGAAGACGAGCGGCGCGAACCCGAATACGATGAGGAAGAACTGCAGTACCTCGTTGTAGATCGCCGAGGTGAGGCCGCCGAGGAGGATGTACACCAGCACGATGAGCGCGGAGAGCATGACGCTGGTGGTGAAATCCCAGCCGAGGAGGAGCTTGAGGAGCAGCGCCATGGCATACATGGAGATGCCCGAGGAGAACACCGTCATCACCGCGAAGGAGATCGCGTTCAGCCCGCGGGTCTTCTCGTCGAACCGCAGCTTCAGGTAATCCGGCACCGAGCGCGCCCGCGAGCCGTAGTAGAACGGCATCATGAAGATGCCGAGGAACACCATCGCCGGGATCGCGCCTACCCAGTAGAAATGGCTGGTCGCCATGCCGTACTTGGCGCCGGAGGCCGCCATGCCGATCACTTCCTGGGCGCCCAGGTTCGCGGAGATGAAGGCAAGACCCGTGATCCATGCCGGGATCGCGCGGCCCGAGAGGAAGTAATCCGTGCTCGTGCGCATGTAGCGCTGCAACGCGACCCCTATCCCCAGCACGAAGGCGAAGTAGACCCCCATGATCGTCCAGTCGATCGCAGCCGGATGCACGCTCACCCCCGCTCAAAATAATAAATCATCCGAGCTCTCCGCGCCGGAAACCTCGCCGTTCACGGTGAGGAGGAGGCGCGCTGCCTATCAATATCGAATTTGTATTCGCGTGAGTTTCAGCGTCGCAAACCGACGGCAAATCAAGCGTGAAACCGCTTGCGATGGGCATCCCGCGAGATCGCAAATTGCTTGCAGACCGCGATGGCGGGGGAAGAAATCCTTGGGATGGATCCCTTTCCAGGCGGCGCGCGCGATCCGCTGGGACGGTGATGCGGTGATCTTCCTCAAGCGCCGATATCGGCTCTGGCTCAGCCGCCCTCTCGACGGTGAGCTTCGCTGCGGCAGCTTCAATGAGGACGCCCGCGGCCGCTGGTATCTCAATCTGCAAGTCGAGATTCCGGAGGATAGGGAGCATGGGACCGGCGAGGTCGGTATCGACTTGGGCCTCAAGTCCTTGGCGGCGCTCTCGACGGGCGAGAAGATCGAGGCCCCGCGCCTCTACCGCAAGTACGAGCGGGCGCTCGGCGTTGCACAGCGTGCCGGGCGCAAGCCCCGCGCTCGAGCCATTCGCGCCAAGATCAGGAACTGTCGCAAGCACTTCCTGCATGAGCTTTCCACCCGGCTCGTGCGCGAGAACCGGCGCATCTGCGTCGGGAACGTCAATTCCGGTGGGCTTGCCAGAACCAGCCTGGCGAAGTCCGTGCTCGATGCCGGCTGGTCGCAGCTTCGATCCCAGCTCCGCTATAAAGCTATTAAGCACGGGGCCGAGTACCTCGAGGTTGACGAGCGATTGACCACGCAGGTCTGTTCCGCGTGCGGCGC
>DATAXF010000012.1:0-3961 GCA_036273095.1 Steroidobacteraceae bacterium
TCGAGGTAGCTGGTGCTGACCTCGACGCGTATCTTGTGCGACTCCTGGCTCATGCGGCCGATTTTACCCGGGCGCGGCTTTGCCGACCCGCACCGCCAGTACGTCGCAGGGCGCGGCATGCAGGACGGTGTCCTCGGTGAAATTCACCAGAATCGAAAGGCCGTGACGCTCGCGGCTGCCGAGGACGATGAGATCGACTTGCCGCTCTCGGGCGACCCGTACGACCTCGGCTTTGACGTTTCCGGACTCGACACGGTGAGTAGCCTGGGGAAGGCCGAGCTCCTGCGCGAGCGCGGCGAGACGCTGGCGGGCGCGCACGAGCAGCTCTTCCTCGATGCGGACGGCGGGCATGAGAGTTTCGCCCATCGGCTCGACCGGCATGAATTCCACCACGTGCAGCAGCTCCAGCTCGGCGCCGAGAGTCGCCGCCAGATCGCGTGCGCGCCCGCCGATCTGCACGCTGTCCTCGGTCAGGTCGACGACCAGCAGGATGCGGCGATAGGGATAAGTGGACATAAGCCGGCCCTCGGTGAAGCCACAGGCACGGCGACGTGCCCGACCGCCGGAGGCGGCTTGAATACCATCCTAACTCAGGGCGCGCCGGACGGCAGCTTCACCTTGCCCGCGATCGCATTGAAAAGCGCCGGCGAGACTGTCTCCGGCCGGGCGGACGGATCCACCCCGCAGCTCTCGATCTGCTCCGCGGTCGCGACTCCGCGCAGCGCATTGCGAAGCGTCTTGCGACGGTGCGAGAAGGCCGCCGCCACGACGGCAGGGAATGCCGGGCACACCGGAAACGCCGGCTCGGCTCGAACCACGAGCCGCGCGACCGCTGACCACACCCGCGGCGGCGGCTGGAAGGCCCCGGGACCGACATCGAACAGGCGCTCCACCTCCACCCATGGCGAGAGCATCACCGTGAGGCGTCCATACGCGGAGTCGCCGGGCCGGGCTGCCATTCGGGCGATCACCTCGCGCTGCAACATCACGTGCATGTCGCCGATGTCAGACCTGCTCTGGAGGAGATGGAACAGCAACGGCGTCGAGATGTTGTAGGGGAGGTTGCCTACGATCCGCAGCTTACGGTCACGTTGCCGCGCGAGGGCGCCGAAGTCGACTCGCAGCGCATCCTCAGTGTAGAGACAGAACCGCGAATCGCCGCTCCACTCCTCGCGCAACAGGGCGGCGAGATCACGGTCGATCTCGATCGCATCGAGCGAGGCGCAGTCGGACTCGAGCAGGCAGCGGGTGAGTGCCCCCCGGCCGGGACCGATCTCGACCAGGGCGTCGCCGCCATGCGGCGCGATCGCGGCGGCGATCCGCTCGAGCACGGCCGGATCGTGCAGGAAGTGCTGGCCGAATCGCTTTCTCGGCCGGGCGGCGAGGCCTGCTGGACGCATCATGCGGCCCGCGACGCGAGCTGCATCGCAAGGTCGATGGCCGCCGCCATGCTTCCGGCGTCCGCGAGGCCAGTGCCCGCGAGGTCGAGCGCGGTGCCGTGGTCGACCGACGTACGCAGAATCGGCAGGCCGAGCGTTACGTTCACGGCGTTCTCGAAGCCGGCGTGCTTGATCACCGGGAGGCCCTGGTCGTGGTACATGGCCAGCACCACGTCGAAATCCGCGAGCACGCGCGGCACGAAGGCCGTATCCGCTGGCAAGGGCCCCGAGAGACGCAAACCGCGCTCGCGCATGCGAGCAATCGCTGGGGCGATTATCCGAATCTCTTCGTCGCCGAGATGGCCGCTCTCGCCCGCGTGGGGGTTGAGTCCGCAGACGGCTATCCTTGGCCGGTCGATACCCCACCATCGTGCGAGGTCCCGGTCGATGATTTCCAGCACCTCGCAGAGCAAGTCGGCGGTGATCGCAGCGCTCACCCGGGCAAGCGGCAGGTGCGTCGTGGCGAGCGCAACGCGCAGAGATGCAGTCGTCAACATCATTACCGGCAGTGGTACGCCGGTGCGATCAGCCAAGAACTCCGTGTGGCCGGTGAAGGGGATGCCAGCGTCGTTGATCACGCCCTTGTGGACAGGCGCCGTCACCATCGCGGCGAATTCACCGCTGACGGCACCGTCGCACGCGCGTTCCAGCAGACGCACGACATATTGACCGTTACGCGCGTCGAGTCGGCCCGCGACAGTCGGCACCTGCAGCGGATGATGCTCCACTGCAAGTGTTCCAGGTATGTGCTGGTGGGATGCCCTGTCGTACGGTCGCAGCTCGACGATCATTCCGAGCGCGCGTGCGCGCTCCGCCAGCATTTCCCGATCACCCAGACAGATGAGATCACAGTCGAGCCGTCGCGCCGCCATGGCGAGACACACGTCGGGCCCGATGCCCGCAGGCTCCCCCGAGGTCAGTGCAATGCGCGGCACATGTGCGCCCGCGGCCGCTCAGCCGGTCATGACCTTGACATAGGCGTCATCGCGCAGGTGCTGCAGCCACAGCTCCGTATTCTCATCGGCCTTGCTGGCGCGGATCGACTCCATCGCGTTCAGCCGCACCACTTCCTGGGTCGCGTCATGGTTGCGCCGTCCGAGGAGCTGTGCGATGTGCCAGCCGAATTGGCTCTTGAACGGCTGGCTGATCTCGCCCGTCTTGAGGTTCTCGATCTGCGCGGAGAAGCTCGGATCGAAGACCTGGGGACTCTGCCAGCCGAGATCGCCGCCCTGCGAGGCGGAGCCGGGGTCCTGTGAGGCGGCCGCCGCTGCAACAGCGAAGGTCTCACTGCCGCTCAGAATCTTCTGCCGGATCTGATCCAGCCTCTGCCGCACCGTCGCATCGTCCTGCAAGGCGTTGGTCTTCAGGAGGATGTGACGCACGTGTACCTGCTCGATCATGTCCTTGTGCTGCGGGGTGCGCACCTGGTTGAGCTTGACGATGTGAAACCCGGTCGGCGTGCGCAGCGGCGCACCGACCGTGCCCGGCTTGAGACCCAGGATGAGGCTGGAGAGAAAGGTCGGCAGCTCCGAGCCCTGGCGCCAGCCGAGCGAGCCCCCCTGCAGCGCATCCTCACTGTTGGAATAGGCGACGGCCAGCTTGCCGAAGTCCTCGCCTTTGCTGGCGCGCTGGTAGACCTCGGTGGCGCGCTGCTGTGCCTGGGCGAGCTGGTCCGGGGTGGCGTTGGGCGGCACCGAGATCAGGATGTGCGAGACGTTGTATTCCTGATTGCCCACGGGTTGCTTGGCCTGTTTCGCGAGGAACTGGTCGATCTCGCGGGGCGTGACGACGATGCGCTGCAATACGTCGCGTTCTCTGAGGAGCCCAAGCGTAAGCTGCTGTCGCATCTCGTCACGGTAGTTCGCGTAGTCGATCCCCTGCTGCGCGAGCACCGTCGGCAGGTCGGAGAAGGGGATGTTGTTGCGCTTCGCTATATCCGAGAGCGCCGAGTTGACCTGGTCATCGGAGATCGTGATGCCGTCGCGATCCGCCTGCTCCAGCTCGATCCGCTGCAGGATCAGGCGGTCGAGCACCTGCTTGCGCAGGACGCTCTCTGCCGGCAGCGTCATGTTCTGCGCCTGCAATCGGGTCGTGACCTCTTTCATCTGGTCGTCGACCTCGCTTTCCAGGACCACGCCATCGTTGACCACGGCAGCGATGCGATCGAGGAGCGTCCCCTGGGTGGAGAGGTCCCGGGTCTGCGCCAGCGCCCGGCCCTGGAAGGCCAAGGGGAGGACGAGGACGCCCAGGACGAATACCGTTAACCGCCGCATGCAAAGTGATCCTCGGTGGAACGACCCTCAGCGGGCCGGGAATACTGGAGAGCTCGCTTCCGTCGGAGTGTAGCCGGGAATGACGTCAGCCAGAGAGGCATCCGACGCCGATCCGACACTGGCGAGTCCCGTGAGTTCCAGCTGCAGCCATAGGCCCGTGTCCTGGGGGCCCGTCCGGGCCGTGCTGGTCGTGGGGCGCGCCCCGACGTAGCGGCGCGCGCCCAGGCGTAGGCTCCAGCAGCAGGCACG
>DATAXF010000013.1:0-38740 GCA_036273095.1 Steroidobacteraceae bacterium
ATTCAATGTGCTGCAGATCACGGGCACGCTCCAGGGCTATTTCCAGCATGACTGGGCACTCATGGTGGGGATGGCCGCGAGCCTGCTCACCTGCGGTGCGGTGACGTGCCTCGCCGCCCGCTACCAGCTTGCCGCCAGGAGGCGGCCATGCGACCCACCCTAGCTGACCACGGTCTCTTTAGTAGAAGTACCCCCTCGCAACCGCCGTTGCCGCGAACACCATGAGAATCACGAGCCCGAACTGCGCATAGCTCACGCGCGCGAGGAGAGGAGCGACATGGGTGTCCACCACCGCACTACGCCGCGCGTGGATGCGCCAGCGGATAAGCGTGGTCATGGGCCAGATCTCGAGCAGCAGGATGACGATGAGCAGGCCCATCTTCACGTGGAACGCGTGATCGTGGAGGTAATAGGCGGTCCCTTTCTCCAGGCCGCCGAACGCGCGCCAAAGCCCGGTCGCAATCCAGAGCACGGCCGCGAGGCCCCAGAGATTGTCCGCCACGAAGACGCGCGCCAGGTCTTTGCTTCCGGTCACACGGGCCAGTGCACGCGCGCGCGCCCAGATGGCACC
The DNA here is from genome assembly GCA_036273095.1 of Steroidobacteraceae bacterium. Lineage (GTDB taxonomy): Bacteria > Pseudomonadota > Gammaproteobacteria > Steroidobacterales > Steroidobacteraceae > 13-2-20CM-66-19. Next base: position 572 of record DATAXF010000013.1, read on the forward strand.
AAGGCCGAGTGGGAGGACCAGGATATGCACCGTGGCGACCAGCCAGCGCAGGATCATGTCGCGCCCTCCCGAGAGCGGTTATTCGGAGCCACTATCATAGCCAGGGTCGCCGGCGGGTCGACTTGAGCTTCGGGAAAGCCGTCGGTGTTGGATGATGGATGGGGGACGCAATATACTGGCTGATCAACGGGGCTCGACCCTGGTGATCGTCGCTTCGGAATTGCAATTGCCGCTCCACGGTTTGCGCGCGAGCCGCGCGCGGACCCAATCGAGCTGCAGGCCGATGGTCTTGTCCATGAGTGGATCATGGTCGAGGCCCGGCCGGTGCACGAACTCGATGGGCAAGTGGTGGCGGCAGGCCTGGGCGACGCCGGCCTTGATGTTGGCGAAATTCACCGAGGCATCGTCGTCGCCCGCCAGCACCATGAGCGGCCCGCGAATGGGCTTGTCGGTGCTGCGGCTGTCACGATTGTAGTGGGCGAGCTCCGGCGCCTGGTTCCAGCCGGAACGGACGGCCGCGTGATGACCGATCTCGGCGGCTGCGGCGTAGTCGTAGTACCAGCATCCCTTCGTGGTCATATCCTTGTAGCGCGCGAGCATGGGCGGTGACAGCATTCGCGCCACGTCGAACGTGGGATAACTCGCCTTCACCCCAAAGGCGGTCAAAGGCCAGTACATGTTCGTGATCGTGGCAAAGTCGTGCGCGTCGTGCGCCTCGAAGCCTTCGTAACTCATGTCGCCGGCGACGGAAATCGCGCCGCGGTAGCTTGGATCGTCGAGTTTCGCCTCGAGCTCGGCAACGCCCCACACCGCGACACCGCCCTGGGAATGACCGACCGCAACCCAACGGTGACCGAGCGAGGGGACCGCGGCCCGGGCGGCGGCGACCGAGAAGACGACATCGTTGGCTTGTGGAATCTTGTCGTCGTACTGATGACGGCCCGGTGTCCCGAGGCCGGCGTAGTCGGTCGCGATGACGGCGAAGCCAGCAGCCACCATGGGCATGAGACCCTCGCTGCCGTATTCGACATCCTTCATGAGTGAGGGCGCGCACATGCGGGCGACGCCGCTGGTGCCATGCGCCCAGGCGATGACCGGCCAGCCGCCGCGCGGCGGCGAACCCGCGGGGATCAGCACGACGCCCGAGACGGCATCGCCCGCGCCATCGAGCGCGCGCGACACATATAGGATGCGCACCGCATGCGCCCCCGGCGGCAGGGCATATCCGCTGAACGGCTGCGAGCGGATGAGCGTACCCGGGGCGCGCCCGCCGAGGGGCGGCGGGTCATAGAAGCGCGTGAGCGGCAGAGCATCCTGCGCTTCCATTGCAAGCGCCTGCGCCCGCGAGTTGGGCATCATGTCGTCCGCTGGAGCAGCGACGGCCGCGAGCAGACTCGACGCAGCGAAGAGGATCGCGATTGCCTTATTCATGGACTCCCCCGGTCGGATTGTCTATTCTATCCAGGCGGCGCACAAGGCTTCCTCGAGCTGGTCTCGGAGTCGGGAGAGATCATATTAACAACGCGTCCCCTTCTGGCTCCATCGGACCCGCGTCTGGTCGTCCTGTCGCGCGTGGCCTGCCTGCGTGGGTGTACTCTCATCCCAAGCTGACGGAGCTCGAAATCGAACGGATCCTCCGTCCGAGCTGGCAGATCGCCGGCCACGTCAGCCAGATTCCGGCCTCCGGCGATTACCTGACATTCGAGCTCGGCTCCGACAGCGTGATCGTGCTGCGGGATGCCGCCGGTGGGATACGCGCTTTTCGCAACGTGTGTCGGCACCGAGGGACACGACTGCTGGAAGGGACTGGACGATGTTCCGGACGCATCACCTGTCCTTATCACGGCTGGACCTATCGTTACGACGGCTCGCTTGTCGCCACGCCGGCGAAGGACAGTTTCCCGGAGCTGAATCTTCAGCAGCACGGGCTCGAGCCGGTACGCGTGGAAGTGACGCTCGGATTCGTGTGGGTCTGCCTTGCCGGCGACCCGGATCCTCCATCGCGGCTGTGGGCTCCCATCCAGGAAGAGTTGACGCCCTACCGGCTGGAGGAGTTGGTGCCGACACAGCCTCTGTACCTGGAGGTGTGGAATGTCAATTGGAAGATCGCGATGGACAACTATCTCGAATCTTACCATGTTCCGATAGGGCATCCGGGTCTCAACCGGCTGTTCACGCCCGACTACGAGGATCAACGGGGTGTCCCCGGGATTGCCCGCGGCTTCAGTTGGATGCGTGAGCCCGCGTCATCGCGGTGGAGCGAGCGGATCTATCAGAAGCACGTGGGTGCCGTGACCGCGCCGTACCTGCCCGAGCCGAATCGCCGGTCGTGGCGATTCTATAGTTTCCTGCCCAATATCGGCATCGACGTACTGCCTGAACAGGTGAATTTCTTCCAGATCCTGCCGTTGGGTCACGACCGAACCGTCATCCGCGGCGCCGCCTTCGGCGTTCGGGATGACAGCCGGGAAATGCGTCTGGTTCGCTGGCTGGGCAATCGCATCAACATGCAGGTGAACAAGGAGGACAAGTTTCTGTGCGAGCGGCTGCAGCGCGGAATTGCGGACAGCGGTTACAGGCCCGGACCACTTTCGAGCATCGAGTCTTGGATGCTCGAGTTTCACGATCTGCTGCGGGCCCGCATTCCGGAAACCCGGCTGCCGGTCCCTCCGGTGCTGTTCAGCCCGGTGGATCCGACGAATAGGTGATTGCCGCTATCTTCCAGCCGTTACTCGTGTTGACCAGCTGCCACGTCTCGCTTCCCCGGTTCTCCTGCCTGCCGTCGACGAGGAACACGAAGTTGAAATACACCGAGGCGATCGTGCCATCGGTGAGAATGCGCACATTGCTGTGCTCGGGGTTCAGCGCGGCATGTGAGCTCGAGACGATTTTTGCGAACCATTGGAAGCTGGCGTGTCGAACCTTCAATGCCGCGGGGTTCTTGGCGCGTGCACGCGCGTATGCGGCGTCGGACATGACATTGAACCAGGTGCTTCCGGTGTCAATAAACATGGCTGACAGACGTGCGCCGTCGTGGGACGCCACCGCCTGATGATAATCGGCCATTAGCTGCTCGATTGCGGCCGTCGCCCGCGCGGAGCGTCCGGCGACCCGTGCTTCGGTCGCCTGGCTTGCCGGGCTTTGAGCAAAGCACACGGCGGCCGTCAGAAGGGGAAGTGCATGGAGGGCAAACCGTAGTGATTTCAATCTGGAATCTCCTGTTCTTGCCGGACTCAGGATAGAGGCCCTTCACGCGCGATTGTGAAGTTTGCATCGAACGGGCATATTGAAGAATCGAGCCGGACTGATTTCGCCGTGAGCCGGCGGGCGGGAGGTCCCATTAGGGAGGTCAGGATGGGCGAAGCAGACAGCGAGGGTCGGAATGACCGCCGCGGGCTGGTGGCGCGAGGCTCGCTTGCCCTGGTGTTTTGGACCGCGGTAGGGCTCGTGTTCGCGTTGCCGCAGTTGGGGCTGAGCGCAAACGTAATCGGAACCGTGGCTTCAGCCCTTGCGCAGTGGTGGTCATGGGGCCTGCTGGCCCCGGTAATCATCGCTGTGGACCGCGCCCTGCCGTTCCCGGCGAGTCAAATCGGCAGACGTGTAACCACGCATCTCGTCATTGGCGCGGTCTGCGCCGTCGCCTATGGCTATCTCCTGACGTTCATCCGCTGCGTGATGGGGCTCGAGGGATGGTTTGGCCTTGCCGGAACGTCCGTTCTGACGGAGGTGAGGCGGGAAATATTCTGGAGCATGCTGGTCTACTGCACCATTGTGGGAGCCTGGCAGGCGTACTCCTACAAGCGCAGATACATGAGCGCGGAGGTCCAGCTGGAGCGGTTGCAACGGACAGCGAGCGAGGCGCGGTTGTATGCCCTTAGGACGCAGCTCGATCCTCACTTCCTGTTCAACACGCTCAATGCCGTGTCATCGCAGGTCGAGCGCGATCCCAGGCTCGCGCGCGCCATGATCGAGCAGCTCGGCGATTTGCTGCGACTCGCTCTCGATTCGCACGGCAAGCAGTCCATCCGACTGCGCGACGAGCTCGCGTTCACCAACCGGTATCTGGCCCTGCAGAAGATCCGCTTTGGAGACAGGCTCCGGATCGAGATCGAGGTCGCGGCTGATGCCGGCGACGCGCTGGTACCAAGCCTCGTCCTGCAGCCCCTGGTCGAAAACGCCATCCGGCATGGGCTGTCTTCCAGGCCGCGGGGCGGCGTATTGCAGGTCTTCGCACGCAGACTCGACGGGCAGCTGGTGCTGCGGGTCGAGGACGACGGTGTTGGGCTTGCTCCGGGTTGGTCGCTGGAAGAGGATTCCGGGATCGGTCTGCGCCTGACCCGGGAACGTCTGGCAGTCCGGTTTCCCGATTCCAGCAGCCGCTTCGAAATCTCGCCCCGGGCCTCCGGCGGGACCGTGGTCTCGATTGCGCTGCCCTGGCAAACCACGGAGGACCCGGGTGAACGCCTCGCCAGCTAGTATCAGAGCGTTGATCGTGGATGACGAGGCCCCCGCTCGTCTGCTGCTCAAGGATCTTCTGGCAAAGGATGACGAGGTAGTCGCGATCTACGAGGCCGACAACGGAGAAGAGGCGGTGCGACTGATACAGGAAGAAAAGCCTGATCTGGTTCTGTTGGACATACAGATGCCCGGATTGGATGGGCTCGGAGTCGTTGAGGCCGTCGGCCCTGAAGTGATGCCCCTCACTGTGTTCGTGACCGCCTTCGATCGACACGCCGTTCGCGCTTTCGAGGCGAACGCGCTCGATTACATTCTCAAGCCGTTCGGTGATGACCGAATGCAGAGCATGTTGTCCCGCGCCAAGGGGCGCCTGCAGCAGATACAGATGGAGTCCTTCGGACAGCGCCTGATGCGCGCGATGGCGCAGCTGCCCGGAACGGAAGGGTATCAGGAGCGTATTGCCGTCAAGACAAACGGAATCACGCGCTTCCTGACGGTGACTCAAATTGACTGGATCGAAGCGGCGGGGGCGTACGTGACCCTCCATGTCGGCGACAAGGAGTTCCTGCACCGGCGTTCGCTGGCATCCCTGCTGCTCAAGCTTGATCCGCGTCTATTCGTCCGGGTGCATCGTTCCGCCATTGTCAACATCGAAAGCATCGTGCAGCTCGAGCCTCTGTCGCACGGTGAGTTCGAGGCAACGATGAGGCATGGCGGCCATCTTCGCGTGAGCAGAACCTACCGCTCATTGCTCGAGAGGCGCCTCGGCGAGAGCCTGTAATGCCGAGCGGAAGCCGGCGCTAGCGGTTTTCGTGCTCGATCCTTCTGAGACACTCGACTGCGCGCTCTTCGGCCTCACTCCAGGTGTACGGCGCGCTGAGATTCGCGAGATAGGACTCCTGCACGCCAGCGCTTCGCGGCGGGGTCTTGAGGAACACATCCGAGTCGTCCGTTCCCGATAGCGCCATGGCAAGGGCGAGCGACGCCAGCACATCGAACTTCGCGATCCGCACGTCCGCCGGTGTGTGGTGGCGTGCGACCGCCTCGACGATGGGATACGGCAGGCCCCAGAGCCCGAGCAGGTAGGCGCCGACTTCGGCGTGTGATGCGCCCAGCACGCGCGTTTCCGCCTCGTGCATCGGTATCCGATCGGCAATCGCGACTTCCAGCGCTTTTTCGAGGTCACGCGGACGCTCCTGCACGAGCACCCAGTACCCGATGTCGTGCAGGAGCGCCGCCAGGACCGCGTCGTCGTTCCAAAAGGTTTCTGTAGTGAGAGCGTGGACGACTGCAGCGACCTGAGTGGCATGTTGCTGCAGCCGTTCCAGGTTCAAGGGAACGGCGGACCCATCTCTTGGCCGGTGCGCGAAGACCTCGGCGCACAAGGCGAGATTGCGTACGGCTGGAAAGCCGAGGTACGTCACGGCCTGCTCGATGCTGGTCACGCGCCGGGCAGGACGAAAGAACGCCGAATTGACGATTTGCAGCACTTTGGCCGTGACCATCGCGTCGGCGCGGATGATCCGGCTCACCTCTCGCGCGCTGATCTTCTCGTTGGCCATGGCCACCTGCAGCCGCGAGAAGACGCGTGGCTGAGCCGGTACCCGGTCGGTGCTCCCCAGCAGGGCGCGCAGCACCGACTTCGAAAGAATCGCCTGCACGTCGAGCGACCGCTCGATGACTTCCTCGAGCTGCCTGGCCTGGCAGGGCTTGTTGAGATACTGGTGCGCGACGGGCAGCAGTCGAACGACATCGGCAAGGTCCGCGGCGCCGGAAAGCACGATTCTTACGGTATCGGGCCATCGCTCGCGGACGGCACGCAGGAGCTGGGCACCGTCCATCCCCGGCATCCGCACATCAGCGACGATCACGTCCCGCGGCGACCGCTCCAGCTCCTCAATGGCACGGGCACCGCTTTCCACGAAGGTCATCGTCCATTCATCGGCGCGTGGCAGCAGCCCGACGCGCAGCGCCTCGAGAAACCGCAGGTCATCGTCGACGAAGAGAATGCGCTTCATTCCAAAGCCCGTGATCTGATTTCGCATGGTATCGCCATGGCAATCTATTATGCCGCAGCGGCAATTGGCGGCACGGTCGAGACCATGAAAATTCAGTTCGAGGAGCAGGACGGTCGCGGTGAGCGGTGCGGCGGGCGGGATCGGCAACGCAATCGCAAGGGAATTTGCATCTCTCGGCGCATCGGTGTTTGCTTGCGACCTGCGGCAGGATGCTGTCGCCGCCCATGAGCTGGGACCCTACGGAATCCGGGTCAATAGTGTGGTTCCCGGACTCATGCTGACGAACGAAGCGACCAGGCGCCAGTGGGCGGCCTATGGTGCGGACAGGCAGCGAGCTCTGGTGGAAGGCATCGCGCTACGCAGACTGGGAAGCGCCCGGGATGTCTTCAATGCAGTAGTGTTTCTGGCGTCGGATCTGTCGGCATTCATCACGGGACAACATTTGCAGGTGGACGGCGGCAGATAATCGGCTAGATTGGTTGCCGTGATGAACATCAGGAGTCATACTCCGGCGGCTAGTGCTGCTGAGCTTATGCTCTAAGAGGAAGGGGGGCGCGCACCGGACAGGGAGCGGCGCTCCACAAGCTAGGTGAAGACAGCTATCGATCGTTCGCCGTCCGGAGCGGCTCCGCCGCCGCCTGTTTTGGCCGGAACTGCCCAGTGGGTAGTGTTTTCACTGGATGCCGGCCGCTATGCCCTGCCGCTTGCAGCAGTCGAGCGCATCGTACGTGCCGTGGAGATCACCCGTCTACCCGGTGCCCCGCCTGTAGTGCTTGGCGCGATCGACGTACAGGGGCGGGTGCTGCCGGTCTTCAACCTTCGCCGCAGGTTTGGATTGCCCGAACGTGAGGTCGACCCCGGCGATCAGTTCATGATTGCCCGCAGCGCGAAGCGCTCCGTCGTGCTCGTAATCGATGGCGCTCGGGACGTGTTGCAATCCACTGCCTCTGACACGATCAGCGCGGCGCGCATAGCAACGGGCCTCGAGCACATCCAGGGCGTCATCCGGTTGCCGGACGGCCTGGTGCTGATCCAGGATCTGGACCTGTTTCTGTCGGCGGCGGAATCGCGTGCGCTCGATGAAGCCCTGAGCCCGGGCACCCCGCATGGCAGCTGAAGTCCTGGCGGATTCCCTTTGGGAGCGGCTGAGCCGCTTCATTGCCCAGAACACCGGGCTCCATTTTCCACCCGAGCGCAGCGCGGACCTGCAGCGCGGTCTCGGTGCCGCGGCAGAGGAATTCGGCTTTGCGGATCACGTGCGGTGCGCCGAGTGGGTGCTGTCCGGAGCCCTGACACGACCTCAGCTGCATGCGCTGGCGAGTCATCTCACGGTCGGCGAGACCTACTTTTTTCGCGAGCGCAGGACATTCGAGGCCCTGTCGAATGTCATTCTGCCGGAGCTCATCAGCCGGCGTCGCGGCCGCGAACAGCGCCTGCGCCTCTGGAGCGCGGCGTGTTGCACGGGCGAGGAGGCCTACTCGCTGGCGATACTGCTGCAGCAGCTGCTGCCCGACTGGCGCCAATGGAACGTTACGATTCTCGCGACGGACATCAACGAGCGGTTCCTGCAAAAGGCCGCGGCGGGGATTTACGGCGAGTGGTCCTTTCGCGATTGCGCGCCGCTCTTCAAGGAGCGCCATTTCACGCGCACGCCGGATGGCCGTTACCAGTTGGCGGCGCAGGTCAGAGACTGGGTGACGTTCGCGCAGCTGAATCTGGCGGAGGATGGTTTCCCGTCGCTCGGCACGGGCACGAATGCGATGGACCTGATCCTCTGCCGTAATCTCCTGCTTTACTTCACGCCCGCGCACGCCCGCAAGCTCGTGGAGAAGCTCTGCAACGCGCTGCTGGACCAGGGATGGCTCGCGGTCAGCCCAAGCGAATGCTCACAAGCGTTGTTCTCGCGGTTCGCGACGGTGAATTTCCCGGGCGCAGTTCTCTACTGCAAGGACACCCTCAGGCAGCGAAGCGCGCCGGCGCGACCCGCGTCATTGCCGGAACCTGCGGCCACATTCGAGCCGCCGCCGGCAACTGCGGAGCCGACCGTCGTGGCCCGCGCCGATCCGCCACGGCCGGAAGCTCCTCCTGTCGAGTCGCCGCAGGAGCCTGCGAGCTCTGCTGGATTGCCACGACCGCTCGCGGCCGCGGAGTACGCCTTCAGCCAGGGCCGTTACGGCGAGGCCGTGGATGCGCTGCTGCCGGCCGGGCACGAGCCACGGGCGTTCTCCCTGCTGGCAAGGGCCTACGCCAACCAGGGCAAGCTCACCGAGGCACTGTCGTGGACGGCTCGATGGATAGAGTCGGACCGGGTCGAGCCGGCCGCCCACTACCTGCACGCGATGATCCTGCAGGAAAAGGGCGAACGGCGGCAGGCGCGGCGGGCGCTGCAGAGCGCCATCTACCTGCGGCCGGATTTTGCGCTCGCGCACTTCGCGCTCGGCAACCTGGCGCGTGCCGAGAGCCGTGCCGTGGAGGCAAACAAACATTTTGCGAATGCGCTGCGATCACTGCGACACCGTTCGCACGATGAGCCGCTGCCGGATTCCGACGGGATGACGGTCGGGCGCCTGGTGCAGACCATTACGGCTCTCGCCGGCATCCCGGGGCGGCCGCAGCGTGCCGGAGGCGAGACTGCATGACCGATGGCAGCAGAGCGAGGCAGATTCTGCGAGATCGGGCGCAGGCGCTGGCGCGCGTACCGCCCCCTCCCGCCGCCGACACGATCCTCGAGGTGCTGGAATTCGGCCTGGCCTCGGAGCGCTACGCCATCGAGCAGCGGTATGTTCAGGAGGTGCAGCCACTGCGGGAACTGACTCCGCTGCCCGGCACGCCCGCCTTCATCCTGGGGATAGTCAACGTCCGCGGCCGTATCGTGCCCGTTCTGGACCTCAAGAAGTTCTTCGAGCTGCCGGAACGAGGTCTCACGGACCTGCACCGGACCATCATAGTCCGCGGCCATGACCTCGAGATCGGCCTCCTGGCGGACGTGATCATCGGCATCAGCGGTGTGGCTGTAGAGAGTCTGCAGCCATCACTGCCGACCCTGACGGGTATCCGCGCGGACTATCTTCGCGGAGTCACCGGCCGCCGACTCGTCGTGCTCGCGGTCGAGCGCATTCTCAGCGATCCCAAGATCATCGTCCATGAAGAAGTCGAAGGTTGAGCCTGTTCCATCACCGGAGCGTCTGCGATGAAGTGGAATGTCGGAACCAAGATCGGAGTCGGATTCGGTATCGTGCTGACGATCTTCGTGATCGTCGGAGCGGTATCCTACCGAAGCGTAGTCCGGCAGACCGAGACTGCGGGCGCGGTCACACACAGTTACGCGGTCGAGAATGCGCTCACCGAGCTGCTGGCGGCCCTGCAGGACGCCGAAACAGGCCAGCGGGGTTACCTCATTACAGGTGCCGACAGCTACCTGGAGCCCTATACCAACGCGCTGCCGGAGATCGAGCAGCATCGCAGGGAATTGAGCAGCCTCCTGGCCGACAATCCCGAACAGTTGGCTCATCTCGATGCGCTGGGGCCGCTCATTACACAGAAATTGACGGAACTGCAGCAAACGATCGACATTCGCCGCTCGAAGGATTTCGCGTCGGCACAGGCCGTCGTATTGACGGGTGCCGGCAAGAACACAATGGACTCCATTCGCGGTGTTCTGCAGGAGATGCGTGCGGCACAGGAGCGCACGCTCAGAGTACGCACAGCCGCCAGAGAGCTCGACGCGCGGGACACGACCAGCGCGATCCTGCTGGGCACGCTCCTGGCGGTGATCATTGCCGCGATCGCGGGCGTGATCATAACGCGTGATATCGCGGTTCCGCTCAGGAGTCTGACCGGAGTTGCCGAGCGCATCACGGTCGGTGACCTGACCGTGGGCACGAAGGTGAAGCCGCGCGGCGACGAGATCGGGCTGCTGGCACTGGCATTCGAGCGCATGGGGCACTCTTTGCGCACGCTCGCCGACGGCGCCGAGCGAATCGCGGCCGGGGATCTGCGCGTCACTGTCCAGCCCCAATCGCCCAACGATCAACTCGGCAACAGCTTCGCGCGAATGACGGACAACCTGCGGCGGCAGATCGGCGGCATGGTGGAAGCTGCCGCCGTTTTGGGCTCCGCATCCAGCCAGATCGTCGCCTCTTCGACCCAGCTCGCCTCCGGTGCGAGCGAGTCCGCCGCCGCCGTGACCGAGACGACCGCCACCGTGGAGGAAGTGCGCCAGACCGCACATCTCGCGAGCCAGAAAGCCAGGGTGGTTGCGGACACCGCGCAGAAATCGGCGCAGATCGCGCAGAGCGGGCGCAAGTCGGCGGCGGACGTGGTCTCGGGGATGGAGCGGATCCGCACTCAAATGGAAGCGATCGCCGAAAGCATGGTGCGTCTCAGCGAGCAGGGCCAGACCATCGGGCAGATCATCGCCACGGTCGAGGATCTCGCCTCGCAGTCGACTCTGCTCGCGGTCAACGCCGCGATAGAGGCCGCCAAGGCCGGCGAGCAGGGAAAGGGCTTCGGTGTCGTGGCCCAGGAAGTCAAGAGCCTGGCCGAGCAGTCGCGTCAGGCCACTGACAGGGTGCGCACCATTCTCGGTGATATACAAAAAGCGACGACCGCTGCCGCGATGGCCACCGAACAGGGCGGCAAAGCGGTCGAGGCCGGCGCGAGGCACACGGAAACCGCGGGAGAATCGATCGGCACTCTTGCGGCAAGCGTGAATGAGGCGGCGCAGGCGGCAACGCAGATCGCGGCCTCGAGTCAACAGCAACTGGTTGGAATGGATCAGGTGGCCGTCGCGATGGAGAACATCAAGGTGACGGGCGCCCAGAACATGGCAAGCGCCAGGCAGCTGGAGAACGCGGCGCGCAACATCAACGAGCTTGGCCAGCGGCTGAAGCAGCTGGCCGACGCCTACAGGATCTGATGGAGAGGCGCATGCGGCCGGTCCGCAGTGGCTCGCGCCCATGAGCGGCGTCGAGGAGGAACTGCTGCGTGTCCTGCGTGCGACCTTCAAGGTCGAGGCGGCCGAGCATCTGCAGGTGATCGGTACCGGCCTCCTGGAGCTGGAGAAGGCAGCCGCGCCCGCCGACCGGACGCGGCTGATCGAGACGGTTTTTCGAGCCGCGCATAGCCTCAAGGGCGCCGCCCGCGCGGTCAACTTCGGCGACATCGAAACTCTGTGCCAATCGCTGGAGGGGCTGTTCGCGGCTTGGAAGCGCGGCGAGAGTGCGCCGACGCCTGAAACGCTCGACGAGGCGCACCGCGTCTTGAATGCGGCCTGGGGGATGATGTCCGAGTCCGCGGGCATGGCCGCGGCGGCTCGGACACATCGTCCTGCGGAAGATGTCTCCGGTCGGACCGAGACCCGAGCCGAAGGCGGTCCGGCGGAGGCTGAAACCGTTCGCATCGCCGTGAGTGCGCTCGACGCACGCCTGCTGGAAGCGGAAGAGATGCTGGCGGCGAAACTCACCGCGGAACAGTGGTCGGCGGATCTCGCAGCGTTGGAAGCCCGCTTCGAGCAGTGGCGCAAGCAGTGGAGCCGAATTCAACCACGGATGCGCCGGCTGCGGCAGCGTGGTGGGCAGGCCCTCGAAGGTGGCGCGACGCCGGCTACGCATGAGCTGGCCGAGTTCTTCGATTGGAATCACGACTACGTTCGAGCCCTCGAAGGCAGCGTGACCGGCCTGCGCCGCCGCGCGGAACAGAATCGCCTGCTGGTGACAAAGCTGGTCGACGAGTTGCTGGAAAACTCGAAGAAGCTGCTCATGCTGCCGCTGTCCACAATCAGTGCCCTGCTGTTCAAGGTCGTGCGGGATTTGTGCCGCGACCAGGGAAAGGAGGCGGTCCTCACGGTCCGCGGTGAGGAGGTCACGATCGACAAGCGCATCCTCGAGGAGCTGAAGGATCCGCTCATTCACTTGCTGCGCAACTGCATCGACCACGGTGTCGAGACGCCCGAGCAGCGCCGGCGCGCCGGCAAGCCGCCGCAGGCCACGATCGCCGTCGCCGTGGCGCCGATCGACGGTAATCAGGTCGAGGTCTCGGTCAGCGACGATGGGGCCGGTGTCGACCTCGATAAGGTCAAGCTCGCCGCGGGCAGGCACGGACTTCTCGCGCCCGACATCTCTGGCTCCGATGGAGAGGCCGCCGCGCTCGGATTGGTGTTCGAAGCCGACGTCTCCACGAGCCCCATCATCACCCAGGTGTCCGGTCGCGGCCTGGGGCTCGCGATAGTTCGCGAGAAGACCGAAAAGCTCGGCGGGCGCGTGGCGATCGAAAGCCGGCGCGGCGCCGGCACGGTCATCCGCATGATCGTACCTTTGACACTGGCGACATTTCGCGGAATCCTCATTCGGGCCGCACAGCGATCGTTCGTCGTGCCGACGGCGCACGTGGGGCGCGTCACTCGTTTCAAGGCCGAGGACGTGCAAACGGTGGAAGGCCGCAGGGCATTGGCGCTGAACGGGCGCGCCGTGGCGCTCGTGGATCTCGCCGAGGTCCTGCAATTGCCCTCCGGGCATGGCAACGCCGGCAGCAATGCGCCCGGCATCGTCCTGGTACTCGGCGCCGGCGAGCATACTGTTGCCTTTGCGGTGAACGAGGTGTTGGACGAACGCGAGGTGCTCATCAAGCGGTTTGCAAAGCCCCTGTCCCGCGTGCGCAACATCGCCGGTGCCACCGTCCTGGGATCGGGCGAGGTGGCACCGATCCTCAATGTGCCCGATCTGCTCAAGTCCGCGAGAACGGCGGGCGCGGCGCCGGCCGCGCCCGACTCGAGGGGCGCCGTCCCGACGCAGCCGGAGGCCGCGGCCGGGAGAATTCTCGTCGCCGAGGATTCGATCACCTCGCGCATGCTGTTGAAGGGGATACTCGAGTCGGCAGGCTACGACGTGACCACCGCGGTGGACGGCATCGATGCGTTCACGACGTTGCGGTCTGGGCATTTCGATCTCGTCGTCTCGGACGTGGAAATGCCGCGCCTGAACGGATTCGATCTGACCGCCAGAATCCGCGCCGATCGAACCCTGGCGGAGATGCCGGTCATCCTGGTGACGGCCCTGGAATCCCGCGAGGACCGGGAGCGCGGCATCGAAGTCGGTGCCAATGCCTACCTGGTGAAGAGCAGCCTCGATCAGGATGACCTGCTGGAAGCCCTGCAGCGGCTGATATAGCAAGCCCAACATGCCGAGCGACAAGATCAAGGTGCTGGTGGCGGACGACTCGCCGGTCATGCGCACGTTGCTGGTGGAGCTGCTGAATGCCGCGCCGGACCTTCGGGTCATTGGCGCGGTCGAGGATGGGAAGGCTGCGATCGACTTTCTCGAGCGCGCAGGCAATCGCCCCGACGTACTGCTCGTCGACATCCATATGCCCAACCTGGACGGCTTCGAAGTCACACGGCGAATCATGGAGACGCGACCGCTGCCGATCATCATCTGCACTGCGACGGCCGATCCACGCGAGCTGGCGGTCACCTTCCGCTCCATAGAGGCGGGCGCCGTGGCGTGTGTGGCAAAGCCGGTCGCGCTCGGTCCTGACTTCGAGGAGCGACGGCGGAACCTGCTGCAAACCGTGCGCTTGATGGCCGAGGTCAAAGTCGTGCGGCGCTGGAGCCGGCAACGCATGCCTCCCGTGCCGTCGTCGTTGGAGGAGTCAACCTCCAGGGCCATCGCGGGCCCTGGCATCCGATTCGTTGGGATCGGCGCGTCCACCGGCGGCCCGCCGGTCCTGCAGACGATTCTCTCCGCGCTGCCCAGGGACTTTCCGGTGCCGCTTCTCATCGTGCAACATATTGCGCGGGGGTTTCTTGCCGGCATGGTGCAGTGGCTCAACGAGACCACCGGCTTGCGGGTGCATATCGCAGCTCACGGTGTCACGCCGCTGCCGGGGCACGTGTACGTCGCTCCCGATGACTTTCATCTGGGCGCAGACACGGGCGGCCGTCTGCTCCTGGCGCGCGAGGCACCTGAGTCAGGTTTGCGGCCGGCGGTGGCATACCTTTTCCGTTCGCTGGCGAGCACCTGCGGTCCGAGCGCCATCGGCGTGCTGCTCACCGGCATGGGCAAGGACGGCGCCGCGGAATTGAAAGAGATGAGGGATCGCGGCGCCTGCACGATTGCGCAGGATCGCGAAACCTCGGTGGTGCACGGCATGCCCGGCGAGGCCATCGAGCAGGGCGCCGCGGCACTGGTATTACCCGCCGACAGAATCGCCGGTGCACTCATCGCACAGGTGGCGCTCGCGCGGGGCAGCATGGGGAAATCCAGTCATGAGTAGTGCGGAGACGGGACAGGGCGCGGTGGAAATTCTGATCGCGGAAGACAGCGCCACGCAGCTGCAGCGACTGCAGTTCATCCTCGAACGCCATAAGTACCGTGTGACCGCCACTGCAAATGGAAGACTCGCTCTCGAAGCCGCCCAGCGCCGCCGACCGGCGCTCATAGTGAGCGATGTGGTCATGCCGGAAATGAACGGCTACGACCTCTGTCGCCGGGTCAAAGAGGATCCCGGCCTGAGCGGGGTGCCGGTCATCCTCGTCACGACGCTGTCGGACCCGCAGGATGTGATTCGTGGGCTCGAGTGCCGCGCGGACAATTTCATACTCAAGCCTTACGAGGCGGAGCAGCTGCTGCGCCGCATCCAGTTCGTCCTGGTCAACAGCGAGATGCGCCGCAACGATCAGCCGGGCATGGGCCTCGAGATCGTGTTCGGCGGACAGAAGCATTTCATCACCGCGGACCGGCTGCAGATACTCAATCTGCTGCTCTCCACCTATGAGGCCGCCATGGAGCGCAACGAGGAGCTGAGCGCCACCCGGGACACACTGCGACGGACGAATCTGAAGCTGGAGGACCTGACGCGCGATCTGGAGAGCAGGGTGCTTGCGCGAACGCGCGAGCTCGAAAGCAGCAATCAGGCGCTGCGCCAGGCGCAACAGGCCCTGATCCAGCAGGAACGTCTGCGCGCGCTCGGGCAGATGGCGAGCGGCATCGCTCATGACATCAACAATGCGATCTCGCCGATCGCCCTCTACACCGAATCGATGCTGGAGAAGGAGACCGGCTTGAGTCCCGAGGGACGCTCTCGTCTGGTGACCATACAGCGCGCCATCGATGACGTCGCGCAGACGGTGGGGCGCATGCGCGAGTTCTATCGGCCGCAGGAGCTCAAGCCCCGGTTTGCGAATCTCAATCTGAACGCGCTCGTACAGCAGGTCATCGATCTGACTCGTGCCCGCTGGAGCGATCAGCCGCAGCGCAGCGGCATAATAATAGAGCTGAAAGCCGAACTCGCCGCGGAGCTGCCGGAAATCCTCGGCGCCGACAACGAAATACGCGATGCCATCACCAATCTCATCTTCAATGCGGTGGATGCCTCCCCCAAAGGCGGCGTCATCGTAGTCCGGTCCGGCGCTTCGGCGGGCGAGCCCCAACGCGTGCTGCTGGAAGTCACCGACTCGGGTGTCGGAATGGACGAGGAGACACGGCGGCGGTGCCTCGAGCCTTTCTTCACCACCAAAGGGGAACGCGGCACCGGGCTCGGGCTGGCGATGGTCTTCGGAATGGCGCAGCGTCACGGCGCGAGTCTGGAGATCGACAGTCGGCCGGGGGTCGGCACGACCATGAGGCTCCTCTTTCCGATCAGCGGCGGGGCTTCCGCCGCCACCGTGCGGATGCCGACCTTGAAAGCCCCGGTGCCGGGGTTGCGCATACTCGTCGTGGACGATGATCAGGTCCTGCGCGACTCCCTGGGCAACACGCTGCGGGACGAAGGCCATCGGGTGACGTTGGCTGGCGGTGGCCAGGAAGGCATCGATCTGTTCCGAACCGCGCAACAGGGCGCCGAGCCGTTCGATGTCGTGCTCACCGACCTTGGCATGCCTTACGTCGACGGGCGGCAGGTGGTCGCTGCCGTGCGCACGATCGCGCCTCATACACCCATCATTCTGCTGACCGGATGGGGCCAGCAGATGGGCGCGGAGCAGGAGGTGCCGCAGGTGAATCGGGTGCTCGGCAAGCCGCCGCGCCTGCGGGAGTTGCGCGCGGCTCTCGCCGAGCTCACCGAGCAGAGCCGACCCGGTACTCCTGCGGTGTAAGAGGCTCGAAGGTCAGCCGGGAATCGCGCACTGGGCGCAGATCGCCTTGATCTCGACAGGGGAGGCATCGAGGCGAAAGCCGAGAGCGCGGGCGCGCTCCCGCAGGGTGCGATTCAGCACCGAGTCCTCGATCTCGGCGACACGCCGGCAGCGGCTGCACACCAGGAACTGCCCTGAATGGGTGTCCTCGGGCCGGTCGCAGCCGAGGAACGCGTTGAGCGTGTCCAACCGATGCACCAGGCCCGCTTGCTGAAGGAACTCGAGTGCCCGATACACCGTCTGCGGAGCGGGCTTGCCGCCGTCTTTGGCGAGCTCGGCGAGAATTTCGTAGGCGCCGATCGGCTCGTGCTGCCGCCAGACGATCTCGAGGACTCGCTTGCGGATCGGCGTGAGTTTGAACTGCCTGGCCGTACAGACTCTCTCGGCCGCGGCGACCGCGCGCTCGACGCAGCGTCTGTGGTCGTGAGCCGGCCGTTGTGCCGGCGCTGACTTGCTCATGCGCATAGCATATCCTAAAACGTTATATCATAGCGCAAAAGCTCCGATATCGGAGGCAGGAGCGACGATGAGCTCTCCCGTACCAACTGTGCGCCCCATCCGACTCGGAGAAGTCAGGGAAGCGCGCGCGCGGATTGCAGCAACCGTGACACGGACGCCGATGTTTCGTCTGGAGCTCGGCGAGGCTCAGCCGGATGTGCGGCTGAAGCTCGAGAATCTGCAGCCGACCAATTCCTACAAGCTGCGAGGCGCTGCCAACGCAGTGGCGTTGCTTTCGGACAGCGCCCGCCGCCGTGGTGTCTGGACCATCAGCGCCGGCAATGCCGGACAGGGAGTCGCGTACGCTGCGCGCAAGGCAGGCGTGCCCTGCACCGTCGTGGCCATCGAGACGGCGCCTGCTGCGAAAATCGAGCGTATGAAGGCGCTGGGAGCGACCCTGGTTCCGGTCCCGTACGAGGTCGCCTGGAGGGCGCTCGAAGAGCGCGCGTATCCCGGCGTCGAAGGTACTTTCATCCACCCGTTCGACGATGATGATTTCATTACGGGGCACGCGACGCTGGGGCTCGAAATACTGGAGGACGTGCCAGATGTGAGCGCGGTGATTGCTGCCGTCGGCGGCGGTGGCCTGGTGACCGGTGTGGCAAGTGCCGTGAAGGCCTTGAAGCCCGACGTCAGGGTGTGGGGAGCGGAGCCGGAGACGGCTGCGCCCCTTGCACGATCGTTTGCGATGCAATCGGCCCAGGTGTTCAAGGAGTGGCGGCCTTCGTTCGTCGATGGCGCGGGAGGCATGAGCGTTTTGCCCCGCATGTGGGAGCGAATGCGCGCGGTCGTGGACGGGTCGATTGTCGTCACTCTGGAAGAGACCCGACGGGCATTACGAATGGCCGCGGATCGGGCGCGGGTGATCGCGGAGGGGGCAGGCGCGCTGCCGCTGGCTGCCGCGCTGACGGGCCGTGCGGGTCCGGGCCCCATCGTCGCGATCGTCTCCGGCGGCAACATCGATCTCGAGAAACTCTGCGACATTCTCGCGGCGACGGAGTGAGGCGCGGGCCGCCATAAAGCTACGGGCGGTCGAAGAAATCCGGCCCCTCGGGCTTGTGCGTCAGGAGGATATCCAATTACGGTGCGATGGACTTCGGACTGAGCCGGCCAATCCTGCGCTTTGCGCCTGTCGAAACCGAATCGGCGATGTGCGCGGGAAAGTCGGCCGGAAGAGCGGCGATGGCGGTGTCGATGCTCTCCTTTCCAGTGTCGCCGATTTCGTGCATGGCGTCGCTAACCAGTCTTGCAGGTAGGCCGCATTGATCGCCCGTTTCGACAAAATGCCGTCCTGCTATCGTATGTACGACGTAATGCCGGGTGTTGCCAATCGCCATTGCCATCTTCATTCTGTTGAGTCGGATCTGCTTGGCGTCGACGTTTGGCTGGGCTGATAAAACGTCGTAAATCGGCGTCAGGCGGAACCGGCCTCCAGGCGCAAGCCGGAGGCTGAAATTCTTCGCATGACCGTCGGTCGCGCCAAGCACCCAGAATATGATCTGTGCCTTGAAGAGTGTCTTCTGATCCTCTTCGGGCACATCGCTTCCCTTCAGAAGCTCGATCAGATCGCAAATACCAGGACCGCCGTGCGACTCATATTTGCGGGACGGCGGAACGGAAAGCGCCTGGCAACAATCCTCCTGAGGAATCCGCAGAAGGCGCCCGTCCGTCGCCCATATACGGTCGAACCGTTCAATCACCAGCGCACGTTTGCCCGCGAAGTCCTTTATGTCGGATTGGGCGGCAGGGAGACCGAGAGAGCGAACCAGCTCCAGGCAAAGGTGCTCGTTCTCGACGCTGTTTGACAGGTCGATTCCGTCGGGAAGATGGCCGATCTGGGGCTTCAGGATATGTGTCGTCGCGGTGGTGCCGTGTGGCACATACCATTTGCCTGTCCTGTAGAGCAGAGCGGTCTTCTCCTGCGCTCCCGCAATCGAGATCCGGAATTCATGATCGTCGTCGGAAATACCGAGCGGATTGCGTGTCAAACCGTTGAGTCGTTCGGCGATTTCGCGATCGGTGACTGCCTGCGCGTTCACCGCTCCGGGTTCTCCCGCGTCCACGCCCTCGGGCAGGAACTGAAGCGCACCGACGCAATCGCGGCCTATCGCCGCCAATAGGCTGTAGGCGTCGTAGCCGTTTGCATGCGTGCGTTCCGCAAGCCGTCGTCGGATGTCGTCGTTGTCGGGAAGCAAATTGTCGAGCACGGCGATGACCGGGTCGCCGATGTATCTGTCTTCGCGCAGAGGCAAGGAGAGCGAGACAGGGATCGCGTTGTCCCATGCGAGCCAGGTTGGGTCGTATATGAAGTCGATTGCACCCGTGCCTTCGCGCCGGAGGCGGCCGACGAGTCGCCCGTTCAGATACACTTTGAGCGGAGGGCGGTTGGGTGTGCGGGCCATCAGAAAAGCTCTTCGATGTCTTCTGCCGTGGCCTGCGTGCGGGCCCTGATCACGAGCTCGAGGTTCAATGCCATCAGGGCATCGATCAGAACGCCAATCTGAGTCCCACGCTCTCCGCTCTCGAGTTTCGAAACGGTAGCCTGGCGAACGTGCATCAAGTGACCCAAGGCGCCCTGGGTGAGGCCCTTCTGGCGCCTGTAGCGCCGCAGCGTGGCCGCGAGTTGCGTTGCAGTCCGAACGATATTGCTCATGCGGGCGTTATACGCGATCGCGTATCAATGGTCAATATACGCGAGTGCGTATCGACATCCCCAATACGCGCTCGCGTATCAGTCGATGTCCCCTTAAACGGGTCTGCCTGGCGTCGGCTTTCGCTAGCCGGCGACGCCGGCCATCTTGCGCAGCCGATCGTTGGCGAAATACTGCGCCTGCCCCTCTTCGATGGCCTGCAGCACCAGGCCGGCGATGAGCTCGGGCTTGTCGCCATCGGCATAACTCGCGGCTGGGCCGCCGCCGGCCGGATTTCCCATCCTGCTCCTGCCGAAGTTCGTCGCCGTGATGTACGGATAGATTTCACTGACGACGATGTGGTCCTTCTCCAGCTCGGCGCGTGCCGTGAGGCTGAATCCCAGCAATGCGCGCTTGGAGGCCGAGTAAACGCTGTACTGGGGAATGGTCATGAACGCCGTCCCCGAATTGATGTTCACGATGCTGCCGCCGCCCTGCGCCCGCATCAGGGGAATCACGGCCTGCATTGCCACGATCGGTCCCAGCACATTGAGATGAAAGATCTCGTCGAAGAGCGCCGGGTCGATCTCCTCTATGGCGGCCGCATAGCTCCGCCCTGCATTGTTTATCAGTCCGTCGACGCGGCCGAAATGCCGATGCACGGCGCGCACGGCTTCCCGCACGCCATCGAACTGCGTCATGTCGGCAGTAACGGGCAAGCTGCCTGGAAGCTCCTGCGCCAGTTTTTGCAGCGCAGCGGTGCTGCGGGCGAGGAGGGCGACTCTCGCGCCGCGATCGGACAGGGCCGCCGCCGTCGACAGCCCGATTCCGGACGAAGCGCCCGTGACGATGAAAACGCGATCATTGATTTGCATGGTTCCTCCGCTTGTCGCGATTGGTCCGCTATCGGCCCATCAAGAGGCCGCGTCCGGTGGCTTCTCCGTCAGTAACGACCAGATCCGTTCGGCGTCCGCCGGCGTTGCCGGGTTGTAGATCACGAGGCTCAAGTCCGTACGCCCATCGACCGCGAAGACCGAATACTCGAATGCCAGCCGGCCGAGAACGGGATGGCGTATGTGCTTGACCGACTCGCCATGGGCGCCGCGGACGTCATTGTCCTGCCACATCGCCCTGAACTCCGCACTGGAGCGGGAGAGCTCCTCGACCAGAGGCCCTACTTCAGCCGCGGCGCCCGCGCGCGCCGTCTCCAGCCGGAATGCTCCCAACACGGAGCGCGCAACGCTCTCCCAGTCGTATTGCGCGGTGCGGGCACGCGGGTCGAGGAAGATCCAACGCAGGATGTTACGTTGCTCGGGCGGCAGCAATTCATAATCCATCAGCATCACCGTTGCCGCCCGGTTCCAGGCCACCACGTCCCAGGTCGCGGACCTGATGATGGCGGGGCTGGGATGCAGCGCATCGAGAACCCGCTGCAGCCGCGGCGTGACGCCCGCGTTCCTCTGATAGCGAACTTCGGGAAGGCGGCCCAGGCCGAGCAGGAAGAGGTGCTCACGCTCCGCGTCCGTCAGCAAGAGAGCGCCCGCGATCCGATCGAGCACGTCGGGCGAGGGCGCGCCGCCACGTCCCTGCTCCAGCCATGTGTACCAGGTCGGGCTGATGTTGGCGCGCTGCGCGACTTCCTCGCGCCGCAGCCCGGACGTGCGGCGGCGCGCAGCGGGAAAGCCGAACGCCGCCGGATCGAGCCTCATGCGGCGTCCCTTGAGATAGGTCCCGAGCAGGTTCTCGTTCTTGACCGAATCGTCCACGGTGTTAAGAATTATAACAGGATAACGACACTACTTTACCAGGATAAAGGATTGAGAGAGATTTGTCTCCAACGAAACCTGGAGATCCTGCTCATGCGTGTATTCGTCACCGGCGCCACCGGCTTCATCGGAATGGCCGTAGTCAGCGAGTTGATTGCCGCGGGTCATCAAGTGCTGGGTCTGTGTCGCTCCCCTGACAAGGCGGCGGCGCTGGCCGCCCTCGGGGCGGAGGTCCATCGCGGGTCCACCGCGGATCGGGACAGCCTCGAGACGGGCGCGGCCCGGTCCGACGGTGTCATTCACCTGGCCTTCAACCATGACTTCTCGAAGTTCAAGGACAACTGCGAGGATGATCGGCGCGTCATCCGCGCGCTGGGGTCTGCTCTTGCAGGCTCCGGACGGCCGCTCATCGTGACCTCCGGCACGGGAATGGCCAGCAGTGCGCCCGGGCAACCGGCCACGGAAGAAAGTGCCGCGGTCGGCTCCGAGGTAATCCCTCGGGCTGCATCCGAAGAGACAGCCGCCTCCGTGGCGGCGGACGGAGTGAATGTGTCGGTGGTGCGACTGCCGCAGGTGCATGACACGGTCAAGCAGGGCCTCGTCACTTACGCAATCGCGCTCGCCCGCGAGAAAGGCTCGTGCGCGTATGTTGGCGACGGTCACAACCGCTGGCCGGCAGCGCATCTCACCGACGTCGCACGACTCTACAGGCTCGTGATCGAGAAGGCGGAGGCGGGCGCGCGATATCACGCGGTCGCAGAGGAGGGCGTTTCGCTGAAAGCGATGTCCGAGGCGATCGGCCGGCGCCTGCAGTTACCCGTCAGATCGATTGCGCCGGAGGAGGCTCAGGCGCACTTCGGCTGGCTCGCAATGTTTGCCTCTCTCGATCTGGCCGCCTCGAGCTCGCAGACGCGGAAAAGGCTGGGATGGCAGCCCACCGGGCCAGGAATGATTGCCGATCTCGAGCAGCTGCATATCTCCGATGGCTAGTCAGGCGGCTCCAAGCGGCGCGGCGGCGGGATCCGGCAATCCTTCTTTAGCGGGCACCGCCGCCAGCCTGTTGAGCCATGGCACGAGCAGTGTCACGACGATCGCCGCGATCAGCGCACCCACTCCCAGCCACACGAACAGCCGTGTGTAAATTGGCAGCGTCTGGACGGCCGAGGTCATGCCCGGGGGGATGCTCGCAAGGCCGGCGATGGCTCCGCCGGCATAGTTGCTCAACCCCATGCCGAGGAACCAGCCTCCCATGATGATGCCGCGGGAGCGCCGTGCCACCAGCTGCGAGATCATCGAGAAACTGAGGGCGCTGATCAGAAGCTCACCGAGCGACTGCGCAAAATAGCCGGCTACCAGCCACCCGGGCGAGGTCACCCCGCCGCGCGCGGTTAGGCTGCCCGCCGCGTAGAGAAAGAAAGCCACCGCCAGAAGATACAGGCCGACGGTGAACTTGGCCGCAATCGAAAAATCGCCGCGACTCGTTCTCCCCCTGCGGGCGTACAGCCACGCAAGCGGCAGCGACAACACCGCGAGCCAGAACTGATTGAGGTCCTGAAACTGCGCCGCCGCGACGTGCAGGCCCAACAGCGAGTGTCTCACGTTGCGCAGCGCGAACAGCGTGAGCGATGTATAGATCTGCTGGTTGTATACGGCCCAGATGATCGAGATGAGCGTGAACACGATGCAGGCGATCACCCCGTTGCGGGCCTCGCGTCCGCCTGTGGCGAGCAGCCGGACGAAGACATAGATCAGCAGCGCCGCAAGGAGCCCTACGACCGCGAGTGCGGCTGCGCTGTAGCCTATGACTTCGGACAGCAGCGCTGCGATGGCCAGTGAAATGACGATCACTGCGGCCAACGTGCCGAGCTTGAGGGGCTTGAAATCCGGCTCCGCACCGTAGGGGCGCAGATAGTCGCGGAACACGCCGTAGTTGACCAGCCCCAACGTCAGTCCTATGGCACTGACCCCGAAGGCGAGATGCCAGCTGTCGAAGCGCAGCGGACCCAGAGTGATGAGCCACTGGGGATGATCCTTGATCCAGGGCAGGAGCAGGATCGACACGAAGGCACCGAGCTGCAGCGACATGTAGTAGACGGTGAAGAGCACGTCGAGCTTGGAATGCTCACCCTCGTGCAGCCGGGATACCAGATTGTTGGGGTTGACTTTGAAGAGCCCGTTGCCGAGCGCGATGAGACCCATCGCCGGAAAGAGCGCCGCGTCCATGGGAATCGACAACAGCAGATATCCCAGCGCGAGTGTCGTCGCGCCGAGGACCATGGTGCGCCGCAGGCCGAGCACGTGATCACCCAGATACCCCCCGAGCATCGGCATTGCGTAGACCAGAGCCGAGAAGGCCCCCCAGACCGCATAGGAGCGCGCGTCACTGAAGCCGCGCTGCTGTACCATGTAGAGCACGAGCAGCGACGCCATGCCGTAGTAGCCGAAGCGCTCCCAGATCTCGATGCAGAACAGCACCATGAACGCCCTGTTCGGGTGGCGTTTCGTGGCGGCGGTATCGGTTACCATGGCGCAACCTCGGCAAGCCTGTGGCGGCAGCTTAATTGCCGGGGGTGACGGCTGCTACACGCATGGGTGGATAAATGAAGATCGCCGACATGAACTGGTCGCAGGTCGAGGCCTATCTGGCGCGCGACGACAGGGCGGTGCTGCCCATCGGCAGCACCGAGCAGCATGCGGGCTTGAGTCTGTGCGTCGATTACATCCTCTCCGAGCGGGTGTCGGTCGAAGCCGCTGAGCCCCTCGGCGTCCCGGTCTATCCGGGGCTGCCCTACGGCATGACGCCATATTTCATGGCATATCCCGGCACCGTCAGCGTGACGACGGATACCTACGGCCGCCTCATCCGGGATGTTCTCGAGAGTCTGACCACTCATGGCTTCAAACGCATCCTGATCGTGAACGGCCACGGCGGCAACACGTCCGTGCAATCGACGATCGCCGACTGGCGCGCGGCCAAGCCCGGAGTCGCCGTCAAGTTTCATAACTGGTGGAACGCGCCGGCAACCTGGCGCGCGGTGCAGGCCGTCGACACCGTGGCCTCGCATGCCTCGTGGATGGAGAATTTTCCGTGGACGCGGGTCGCGGGGGTCGAGTACCCGGCGCATCAGAAGCCGCTGCTGGACACTTCGCATATGCGCGCCATGCAGCCGCAGGCCATCCGCGAATTCCTCGGTGACGGCAACTTCGGCGGCCGCTACCTCGAATCGGACGAGGCGATGCTCGGCATCTGGCGCGTCGCGGTGGCAGAGACGCGCGCACTCATCGAAGGCGGTTGGTAGCACTCGGGTAGCCTGCGCTCAGCGGCACGACAGCGGCTGCAGAATATGCCGATCGTTGCAGGCCAAACAACAAATGCGCCAGTGCGAGCCAAATGGCCGCCCGGACGAGCGGCCACCCAGTGCCCGGGCGGCCGCTCCACTGCCGTTATTGCGCGATCTCGGGCTCGACGAGCCTCGCCAGGTTGCGCAGGGACTCCTGCCAGCCGAGATAGCAGGCTTCGACCGGGAGGGCGTCCGGCAATCCTTCCTGCACGATCGTGATCTCCGTGCCGAGGGAGACTTTCCTCAGCGTCACGGTCACGCGAATCTCGCCCGGGAGGTTCGAGTCGTCGAATCTGTCGGTGTAGCTCAGGCGCTCATTGGGGACGAGCTCGAGGTACTTGCCGCCGAACTCGTGGCCGAGCCCGGTGGTAAAATTGCGAAACGACATCCTATGGACGCCGCCGACCTTGGGCTCCAGTTGATGAACGGTGCAGGTGAAGCCGTTCGGCGGCAGCCACTTGGCCATGGCGTCCGGCTCGATGAACGCGCGATAGACCTTGTCCGGCCGCGTGGCCAGGACGCGATGGAGTCGCACGGTGTTGGGCATGATCGAATCTCCTCGTGGGTTCCAGAGCCTATGTCGAGGACTAGCCGGACGGGCCCTCGCCGTTTCGACAGTGCGCGAGCTTACCGGACGTCATCTCTGCCTGCCACGCGCAACCGGTAGACGGACAGGCTGTTCGTGACGTCGTCCACGACTGCATAATTGAGGCCAGCGTCGCTGTCGAGCAGGGCGTCGAGACCGAAAGCGCCGCCCTGACTGGCATCGACGTTGTACTCACGCACGAAGCGTCCCGATGGCGTGAATTCCACTATCTCGCTCGGATGCGCGGTGTCGGCGTTAACCGCGTCCCCGTTTGCGGTCAAAAGGTCACCGTTCGGTGCGAACCGAAGGGCCAGGGGCCCGCGCAAGCGTGAGCTCGCGAATACCAGGCGTCCTCGCTGGACGATCTTGGTTGCGCGATCGGCGTTGGAGATCGCGCAGATGGAGTTGTCCCCGGTCGATGCGACGTAGAGCGTGTCGCTACGGCCGTCGAAAGCCAGCCCGGTCGGGCCCAGGACCACCGCTGCCACGTTGGGTTGTACGGTATAGCCGGCTGCGATGGTGGCCATCCCGGTGACTTTGAGACCCTTGGGGCCGACCGTGACATCCAGCCGTAAAACCGTACCGTTCGCGACGTTGGAAACGAAGATGCGAGCGGATGCGCCGTGGTCATCGATGGCGAGGTCCCATGGGCCATCGAGAAAGGTGGTGTCTGACTTCGGGATTGAACGCAACGATCGCGAATGCGGTGGCTGCGAGGCTCGCCGCGATACATATCATCGACGTGATGGCCGCGTACGCCGGTCGCAACCGGCCGTTGCTCTTCGTCTTCATGAGGGCTCTCCCCCGGGGATGGCGTTCGTTGGTACGTACCGCCGCAAGGGAGAAGGGTTTCCAACCCCGATTAAGATCGCACGACGATCATCTTGCCGTATGGCGTAAGCGAGAGCTGGGCAAGCTTGAGGTGCTGCACCGCGAAGGGAATCCCGATGATGGTGATGGCGAGCAGCAGCGCGAAGAAGAGGTGCGCCAGTGCGAGCCAGATGCCGCCCAGGATGATCCAGACGATATTGCCCAGCAGGACGAGGAGCTTCTGGCCCTCGTCGCGGTCAGGGCGGTCCACGACTTCCCGGCCGAACGGCCAGAACGTAAACGTGCCGATGCGAAAAGCCGCTATGGCGAAGGGAATACCGATGATCGTGATGGCGGCTGCCACGCCCGCCAGCCACCAGCCGAGGCCGGTCGCGAGGCCACCAAAAACCAACCAGATGAGATTGCCCAACAGCCGCATGGCATTCCTCTCGGGCACCGCCCGCACATGGCCGATCGCCGCGGGCCAACTATACCCGTGGCTTACGCCTTCTGCCCGATCGGCAGAATCGTCCTGCCGTAGTCACCATTGATGACCTCGGCGGCCGAGAGATAGGCGGCCAGCGCGGCGCAAACCAGACCGAGATAGCCACCGGCCGTGTGCAGCGCGGTCGAGCCGCGTAGCTCGCCCGCGGCAAGCAGGAAGAACGTGATCCAGAGTGTCAGGAATACGAGCTGCAGCACCGTGGAATGGCGGAAGGAGGCGATCCACATGTAGAGCGTGAACACGCCCCAGACGAGGAGGTACCAGCCGACGACGGCGGGCGGAGCACTGCCGCCGAATTCGTGCGCGTAAGCCACGAACGACAGCCAGAACGAGCCATAACCGACGAACGCAACCGTCGCGAACGTGTTGCCGCGGACGAAGGAGAGAATGCCGGCGAGCACCTGCGCGCCACCGCCGAAAGCGAGCGCCATGGCGAGAACGATGGATAGACCGCTGCCGCCGAGGAGCCCCGCGTTCACCATGCTGAGGAGCCAGGTGGTGCTGGCGAAGCCGATCAGGCCGAGAGGAGCGGGATTGGCCGCTTTGGTTTCCACGATTTCCCCCTGTTGCGCCGTGGATGTTATGGTACCGATACCATCGTAGTCCCGGGCGCAGCTCACGTCAACGCCCGGCCTCGAGCCTCTCTCGAAAGGTTGATTTCGGCGGGGCGGCCGCGGCGCTAGGCTTTCCCAACGGCTGCACCTACGAGCGCGGCAGGAGGTATCGCATGATCGATCTCTACTACTGGACGACCCCGAACGGACACAAGATCACGATGTTCCTGGAGGAGACCGGCCTGCCTTATCGCATCGTGCCGGTCAACATCGGCAAGGGCGAGCAGTTCCGGCCGGAGTTCCTGCGCCTCTCGCCCAACAACCGCATGCCCGCGATCGTGGATCACGAGCCGCAGGGCGGCGGGGCGCCGCTCTCGGTGTTCGAGTCCGGCGCGATACTGTTATATCTGGCCAGGAAGACGCGGCAGCTCATCCCGGCTGATCTGCGCGGCGAGGTGGAGACATTGCAATGGCTCTTCTGGCAGGTCGCGGGACTCGGGCCGATGGCCGGTCAGAACCACCATTTCACGCAGTATGCGCCCGAGAAGATTCCCTATGCCATCGAGCGCTACGTCAAGGAAACGAACCGGCTCTATGGAGTTTTGAACCATCGGCTCGGCGATCGTCCGTACGTGGCCGGTGACGCCTATACGATTGCCGACATCGCGTCCTATCCCTGGATAGTGCCGTACGAGAGGCAACAGCAGAACCTGGACGAGTTCCCGCACCTCAAGCGTTGGTTCGACGAGATCAGGGCGCGCCCGGCGACGGTGCGGGCCTATGAGCGCGGGGCCGGGATCAACACCCAGCCTTCGGTCACCGAAGAGTCACGGGCGATTCTTTTCGGGCAGACGGCGGCGCACGTCGGCCGGGCCACAGCCAGGTAGCGGCGCGGCGCGACGACCCGGCTGGACTCCACCCACAGGCGGCAGTAGCCTCCCCCGTCATCCGAGCGATGGCGGGGGAGTCGATGTTCCGGGGAACACCACAGCTTCTTGCGATCGGCGCCCGCATCCTGAGCGTCTGCGGCGCAACGATCGGGCTCCTGGCCCTGGCCTGCCTGGCGGTGCCGCCGGCCAACGCGGCGGCGGACAGATCCCAGGGCCGCTCGATGGTCATCAGCCGCGGGGGAATCGTTGCCGCGGAGAGCCCCCTGGCGGCGCAGGCCGGAGCGACCGTGCTCGCTCACGGCGGCAACGCGATCGACGCGATCGTAGCGACCAACGCGGTCATGGGTGTCGTCGAGCCCATGATGAACGGCATGGGCGGCGATCTCTTCGCGATCGTATACATTGCCAGGACGGGGAAGCTATATGGCCTCAATGCCAGCGGCTGGTCCCCGGAGAAGCTCACGATCGGGTTTCTGAAGGCCAAGGGCATCACGACCATGCCCGAGTTCGGCATCGACACCGTGACGGTCCCGGGCGTGGTCGACGGCTGGTCGAAGCTGCTGTCGCGTTTTGGCACGCGGAAGCTCTCGGACGTTCTCGCGCCCGCGATCGCCTACGCGCGCGATGGCTTCCCGGTGGCGGAATGGGACGCGGCATACTGGAGCGATTCCGCGGCCGCCCTGCATGCCGACGCCAATCTGTCGCGGACCTACCTCATCGGCGGACATACCCCCGGCGTCGGCGAAGTGTTTCGCAATCCGGATCTCGCCCGGTCGCTCGAGCAGGTCGCGCGGGGCGGCCGGGACGCCTTCTACAAAGGCGCCATCGCCGGCAAGATCGTCGCCCTGTCGCACAGGCTGGGCGGCGCGATGACGGCCGAAGACCTGGCGGATTATTCGAGCGAGTGGGTGCAGCCGATCTCGACCACCTATCGCGGCTGGACGGTCTACGAGCTGCCGCCCAACGGGCAGGGGATTGCCGCGCTCATGATGCTCAACCTCATGGAGCGATTCCCGTTGGCGAGCTATGGTCACGAGTCCGCCGACTCGCTGCACGTGATGATCGAGGCGAAGAAACTCGCCTATGCGGATCTGCTGCGCTATGTGGGCGACCCGCGGTTCAGCCACGTCCCTGTCGCGGCTATGTTGTCGAAGCGCTATGCGGCCGCGCGCGCCGCGCTGATAAACATGACGAGGGCGAATTGCGACGTGGCGCCCGGCAAGCCGACGCCCGCCACTGCAGGCGATACCACCTACCTGACCGCGGTGGACGGCCAGGGCAACATGGTATCGCTCATCCAGAGCAACTATCAGGAGTTCGGCTCGCGTCTGGTGGCGGACCACGCGGGCTTCGTGCTGCAGGATCGCGGCGCGCTCTTCAACCTGGATCCTTCCTCGCCTGACGCGCTCGCCGGCCACAAGCGCCCGCTGCACACCATCATTCCGGGCTTCATGCAGCGGGGCGAGGACCGCATCGCCTTCGGCATCATGGGCGGCTACAATCAGGCGCAGGCCCACGCTCAGTTCGTCTCCGACGTGGTCGACTACGGCATGGACATCCAGGCGGCGATGGAGTCGCCGCGCTTCACCAAGATGACTTTCAACGGCTGCGACGTAATGATGGAAGATCGCATTCCGGAGGAGGCGCGCAAGGCGCTCGCCGCCCGCGGTCACGCGATAGAGCTGCACGGCGACTACTCGGAGGAAATGGGCGGCGGTCAGGCAGTGAGGCGGGACCTCAAGACCGGCGTCAATTATGGCGCCTCCGACCCGCGCAAGGACGGCGAAGCCGTCCCTGAGCCGGGGCCTTAGCGGAAAAGCGCGGCACGCCATGAAATATCTGCCGCTGGTCTGGGCCGGGATCTGGCGCAAGGGTGGGCGCACCATCCTGATCTTCCTCCAGGTGGCGGTGGCGTTCACTCTGTTCGGCGTGCTGCAGGGACTCAAGACCGGTGTCGATCACGCGATCGGCGCCGCCCGCGCGGACCTGCTCATCGTCCACAGCCGGCTGAGCTTCGGCGTACCGTTGCCGGTCGGCATGCTCGAGACGATCAGGTCCGTGCCGGGAGTCGCCGAGGCGATTCCGGTCGACCTCACAGGCGCCACTTATCAGAATCCGAAACAGCAGATGGCCCTCGTCGCCATCAGGCCCGACCCAGGCTGGGTCTCGGCGTTCACCTATACGGTCTCCCCGTCTTACGTCAAAGCCTTTCGCGCGCTGCGAACGGGCGCGCTGGTCAACGTGGAGCTGGCGAAGAAGTACGGTTGGAAGGTCGGCGATCGCATCCCGCTGATGACCTTTGTCGCGCAGCAAGGTGGCTCGACCGTCTGGACCTTCGACGTGGTGGGGACTTTCGCCGACGCCGACATCGGCAGCCAGGCCGTCAACATCCTCATCAACTACGACTACTGGAACGAGGCCCGCGCGAGCGGCAAGGACACGGTCAATCACTTCAACGTGAGGATTACGGACCCGACGGCGGCCGCGGCAATGAGCGACGCCATCGACGCGCGCTTCGCGAATTCGCCCAATGAGACGCGCACCGAGTCCATCCGCGAGATGGCACAGGAGAGCCTGCAGTCCATCGGCGATCTGGAGTTCCTCATTCGCGCCGTCGTCGCCGCGGTGCTGGCGGCTCTGCTTTTTGCCACGGCCACCATGATGATGCAATCGGTCAGAGAGAGGACTTCCGAGATTGCGGTGCTGAAGACGGTCGGTTTCACCGACGGCGCCGTTTTCGCGCTGACCCTGACCGAGTCGGCCATCGTTTGTGTGGCGGCGGGAGGCGCAGGGCTTGCGGTGGCGAGTTTGGCGTTTCCGTATGCATCGAAGTTCGTCCATGGCCTTTCGATGCCGCTGATCATCATCATCCTTGGCCTCCTTTCGGCTCTGGCGGTGGCGCTGATCAGCGCCGCGATTCCGGCCGCCCTGGCCGCGAGGCTCGAAGTCGCCACAGCGCTCGCGGAGCGATAGCGTGCCGCAATGAAGGCGCTCAGACAGTTTTTCGCGTTGCTCTCGGTAAGTCTCGGAGGTCTCCTCGCGCGTCCGGGGCCGGCCCTGACGATAATCGTCGGGGTCGGATGCGCCGTCGGTGTATTGGTCTCCATGCTGGCGATGGGCACCGGGGCGCGTCGGCAGGAGTTGAGCGGTGTCCGCGACGACCAGGTGGCGGTCGCCGAGCAGGGACAGCGGCCGCTCTTCGGCAGCATCTCGCGCGAGGACGCGGCCTCCATCCAGGACTCGCGCTATATCCGCCGCGACAAGGACGGCCGGCCGATCGTCGTCACGGAATCGATGATTCCGATCGACGTCCGCCGGCGCGACAGCGGCGCCCGCATCTTCATTCCGCTCATCGGCGTCACTTCCAACGTCGCGGCATACCGTCCGGATCTGCGATTCACCGCTGGCCGCATGTTCCATCCCGGCATGCATGAGCTCGTGGCGAGCAATCTGTGCGCGCGCCTCTTCTCCGGCTTCGAGATCGGCGACCGGCGCTCGATTCGCGGCTCGCCGTGGACGATCGTGGGCCGCTTCGGTACCGGGCAGGAAGGGTCGTGCACGATGTTTGCCGACGTCAACACGATCATGTCGGTGTTCGCCCGGGATACCTACAGCGGGCTCGAGGTGAGGCTGCGCTCACCGGCGGATTTCGCGGCGTTTGGCGCAGCCCTCAAAGGCAATCCAGCGGTGCATCTCTATGCGGAGCGGCAGCGGACAGCCATGGCGCAGACGTTCAAGCCGCTCAACTCGATCCTCGATTTCGCCAGCTACTTCGTGGGCACGATCATGGCGCTTGGCGGCACCCTGGGAGCCATCAATTCCCTCTATGCCATCGTCGACTCGCGCCGCCGCGAGCTCGCCACGCTGCGCGCGATCGGTTTCCGTCCAGGGACGATCGTCGCCGCCACCCTTTGCGAGTCCATGCTGTTGGCGATCCCCGGTGCGCTGCTCGGGGCGGCCCTCGCCTGGGCTCTATTCAACGGGCTCTCCGCGAGTCCCTTCGGCTACAGTTTCCGGCTCAACGTCACGCCGGCGCTCGCAGTGCTCGGCGTGATCTGGGCGCTGGTGATGGGCTTGATCGGCGGCATCCTCCCCGCTGTGCGGGCCGCCCGGGTGCCGGTGACCACCGCGCTGCGCGCGACCTGACCGTTTTGCGCCTTAGGCGGCGGAACGCCGCCAGACCAGGGTGCGGTTGTTGGCCGGCATCGCACGGTCCTCGACGAGAGCAAATCCGATCGCGCGCGCGAGCTCGTCGACCGCGGCGAAATCGCGGATGCCGCTGTGCGGTGAACGCTGCTTGAGCCATTCATCGAACGAGGCATTGCTCGGACTGGTGAAGCGGCCGTTGTAATTGAAGGGCCCGTACACGGCGAGCGTTGCGTCAGCTGCAAGCACCTTCGGCAGCGCCGCAAACAATGCGCGCACGTCCGGCCAGCTCATGATATGCAGCGTGTTCGCCGTGAAGACGGCATCGAATCGTGTCTCAGGCCAGGCGCCGGTCACGTCGAGTGTGACCGGCGGCGGCAGGTTCGGGAGGTTGGATTCCTCGACCCACAGTCGGACACCCGCGAGATTGGGCGCGAGCTCCGATGTCTGCCATATCAGATGCGGCAGCGCCGCCGCGAAGTGCACCGCGTGCTGTCCGGTGCCGCTGCCGATCTCGAGGACCTGGCGGCGATCCGCGAAGTGCGGTCGCATGACATCCAGTATGGGGTCGCGATTGCGCTCACAGGCATCGGAGTAGGGTCGCATCGTCTGCCTCCGTCAATCTCAGGCACAGTCACCGAGCCAGACGGCTGCGCTCGGCCTCGAGGGCTTCCCAGCGCTCGAACTTGGCGAGCAGCGAAGCCTCGATCTCCTCGAGACGCTTGCGGTCGGCGCGGATCTGCGGCGCGCCCTGCACGTGATAGTCCGGCGCGCTCATGCGCGCGCTGATGTCCGTCTGTTCCTGCTCCAGCGTTTCGATCTCTGCGGGAAGTGAAGTCAGCTCCCGTTGTTCCTTGTGCCCGAGCCGCGTGCGCCGCCTGGGCTGGATCGGTGTCGCCGCCGGGCCGGAAGCGTCGCGCGCGGCTTTGTCGCGGCTTTCCGCGGCCGGGGAGGGGCGCTGTCGCAACCAGTCGCTGTATCCGCCCACGTATTCGCGCCATGACCCGCCGCCCTCGGCCGCCAGGGTCTGTGTCACCACGTTATCGAGAAAGCGGCGGTCGTGGCTCACGAGCAGCAGCGTGCCGGTGTAGTCCTGCAGTCTCTGCTCGAGGAGCTCCAGGGACTCGATGTCGAGGTCATTGGTCGGCTCGTCCAGCACCAGCAGGTTGGCGGGCTGGGCGAAGAGCCGCGCCAACAGCAGCCGGTTGCGCTCGCCGCCGGAGAGCATCCTGACGGGGGAGCGCGCCCGCTGTGCCGGAAAGAGAAAATCGCCGAGATAACTCGTGACGTGCTTGCGCTCGCCGCCGACCTCCACCCAATCGGATCCCGGGCTGATCATGTCGGCCAGAGTCGCCTCCGGGTCGAGCTGCTCGCGGAGCTGGTCGAAATACGCAACCCTGAGATTCGTCCCGAGTCTCACACTGCCCTCATCGGGCGGCAGCACGCCGAGGATCAGACGAATGAGCGTGGTCTTGCCGGCGCCGTTCGGACCGATGAGCCCGATGCGATCGCCTCGCAGGATCCGCATCGAAAGCTGCGTGATCAGCGTGCGTTCGGCAACGCTTTTGCCGACATCCGTCAGCTCCGCGACGAGTTGACCGGAACGTGCACCCGTATCGAGCGTCATCTTCATCGCGCCGAGGCGTTCGCGCCGCGCGGCTCGCTCCACGCGCAGCCGCTCCAGCCGGCGCACCCTTCCCTCGTTGCGAGTGCGGCGCGCCTCGACCCCTTTGCGGATCCAGACCTCTTCCTCTGCCCAGAACTTGTCGAATCTGCGGTTGGCAACGTCCTCGGCGGCAAGCTCCTGCTCACGTGTCGTCTCGTACGCCGCAAAATTGCCGGGATAGGATCGAAGCACGCCGCGGTCGAGCTCCACGATCCGCGTCGTGACGCGATCGAGAAACGCGCGATCGTGAGTGACCACGACGGCCGCCGGTACCTTGAGCAGCAACTCCTCGAGGCGCTCGATCGCGCCGATGTCGAGGTGATTCGTCGGCTCATCGAGCAGGAGGAGGTCGGGCTGCATCGCGAGGGCGAGAGCGAGCACGGCGCGTTTGCGCTCGCCTCCGGAGCTCGTGTCCGGAGCAGTCTCGGGGTCGAGCTCAAAGCGGTGCAGGAACTCCGTCAGCCGCGTCTCGAATGCCCAGCGCTCCCGCTCGTTGCCGAGCAATGCGGTACGCGCGGAGCCGTCCGGGGTGGATTGCACTCGTTCGAGCAGACTCTCGCGCAGCGTATGGGCCGGAGGAAGCACAGGCTCCTGCTCCACCAGTATGAGATGAAGTCCTTCGCGGACCTGCCGCTCGCCGTCGTCCAAAGAGCCGTGGCCGGCGATGATTCGCAGCAGCGTCGATTTGCCCGTGCCGTTGCGACCGATGAGTCCCACGCGCTCGCCCTGCTGCAGAGCGAGCCGGGCGCCGTCGAGCAGCGGCCGATCGCCGAGCGCAAGATGAGCGTCAAGAAGAGTGATCAGCGGCACGGGAGCGGATTGGCGGCGGCGTGCGCCGGATCAGCGAAGCTGACTGTCCTTGCTGCCGCGGCGGTTGTAGCCGCTGAACTGCCCCGCTTCGCGGTCGGCAGCGTCCTGACACGCGATGCACAGGCGCACGCCTGGGATCGCCTTGCGCCGCGCCTCGGGAATCTGCGCGCCGCAGTCTGCGCAATGGGTGAGACCAGCGCCCTGCGGCAGCCGGCTCTGCGCGCGCAGAACGCCGTCCGACACGGTCGCATCGATCTGATCCTGTACGGCGCCGTCGCCGGCCCAACCTGTTGCCATGTGGCTAGTTTACGCCCGTCGCGTCCGGGCGCCTACCCGGCAGGAGGTCAGGGTAAAGCCCAAGCAGCGCACGTGTGACACCGTTGGTCCAGCCGAAGCCGTCCTGAAGAGGATATTCGCCGCCGCCGCCCGGCAGATTGTGCTCGACGTCGTACTTTTCCACGAGCTTGCCCTTGTTGGCGAAGACCCGTTGCACGGTGGCGAGCCAGCGGCGGGCGATCTCGTGCGCGAGCGCCGGCTGGTCGTAGCGGCGAAATCCCATGACCGCGACCCACTGCACCGGCGGCCAGCCATTGGGCGCGTCCCATTGTTGCCCGGAGGTGATGTTGGTCGTGACGATGCCGCCTTGCTTGAGCAGCTGCGTTTGGGTGACCCCGCCGACCGCATCCGCCTGCGCCAGATAGGCGACCCCGGTGAAGAGCGGATAGAGCGTCGCCGCGGTGAGCTCGCCGGTGCGCCTGTGGCGCCGCCAGTCATAATCCATGAAGTACCCGGCCTGCGGGTCCCAGAGGTAGCGGTCGATGGCCTCGCGGCGGCGGCGGGCGCGCTCGGCGAAGCTGCGCTCACACCCGGAATCCTGGCGCACGGCGCAGCCGCGGGATATGGCAACCTCCAGGCCATAGAGCAGACTGTTGAGATCGACCGGCACCAGATCGGTGGTGTGGATGGTCGTGAGATGCCGGCCGTCCTCGAGCCACCGGGAGCTGAAGTCCCAGCCGCTCTCGGCCGCGGCGCGGAGATCGCGATACACCTGCGCCCTGGGTTTGCGCGAGGCGCGCGCAATCAGCACATCGTCACGGTACGACTCATCGCGCGGCGTATCCGACGCATCCCAATACCGATTGAGGAGGGAGCCGTCGGGCATCTCCACGACGTTGCGTCGCGCCTCGCCTGGCTGCAAGCCGGCCGAGCCTTCCATCCAGTAGGCGTACTCGCGCTCGAGGTCCTCGAGGTGCTGCGACCAGGCGCTCGCCGGATCGCGGGAGAGCAGTCCCACCATGAGGTAATACATCGGAGGTTGTGAGCGTGACAGGTAGTACGTGCGCGCCCCGTTGGGAATGTGCCCGTACTCGCGCAGCATGGCGGAGAAATCGCCTACCAGGTCGCGGGCCGTATCGAGATGGCCGTCGGGAATCAGGCCCAGCATGGTGAAGTAGGAGTCCCAGTAATAGAACTCCCGGAAGCGTCCGCCGGGGACGACGTAGGGCTGCGGCACGTAGAGGAGCGACGAATAGGGCGGCGGTACGGCCGGCTGACGCGTCAGCAGCGGCCAGAGTCTGGCGATGTGAGCTTCCAGGCTTTTGTCGGGTTGTGAGGGCGGCGTCTCTGCTTCCGTTGGGAAAGTGAAGTTGCGCTGCACGAACTTGAGGAGCGCCGCGCGCGAGCGCGGGTGGGCGCGGCGATAGCGTCGCAGAATGATGGGCGGCGCGGCCTTCGGCGCCGCATCGGGAAACGCTTTGCCGTCCGGGAACAACGCGTCCATCTGTACCTGCACGAAGAGCGGCCCGAAAAGTTGCGCCGGCGTCGGAACGAACGCCTCGGGTGCGGCCGCTGGGGCGGCTGTGGCGATGGCAGCTGCGAGCAGGCCGATGCAGGCCGCGGCGAGCCGGCCGCGCCGCAAGGGGGCTGAAGAGGACATCCGGCGAGCGAACATGAACGGTCGTGCCTTGCGTGGTTGCGGGAGCCGCCCGGGTCGGTGCGACGGATTCTACAGGTCAGTGGTTACAGGAACTCGGGTGATATCTAGAGATATGATATAGTCTGATACTATATGGATCTCACCCGGCAGCTCGGCTTCCTGTTCAAGGACATCACCCGCCGCTACACGCGGCGGTTCGAGGAGCGCGCGCAGGCGCTGTCGCTCACTCTGCCCCAATGCCGGGCGCTGCTGTATCTCGAGAACAACGAGGGGGTGAGCCAGAAGCGGCTCTCGGAGCTGACCGAGCTCGACCCCATGACGCTGGTGCGGATCCTGGATCGGATGGAGGCTGACGGCTGGGTGCAGCGCCGCTTCGATCCGGCGGACCGGCGGGCGCAT
Organism: Steroidobacteraceae bacterium; assembly: GCA_036273095.1. Taxonomy (GTDB): domain Bacteria; phylum Pseudomonadota; class Gammaproteobacteria; order Steroidobacterales; family Steroidobacteraceae; genus 13-2-20CM-66-19. The sequence goes on from DATAXF010000013.1 coordinate 37,714, forward strand.
ACCCTGTGGCTCACCGCGAAGAGCAAGCCGGTTCTCGACCACATCGCCCATTTCATCACCGAAACGCGCGCCGAGACCTTGCACGGACTGTCGAACGAGGAGCGCGCGAGGCTGATCGAGCTGCTGGAACGGGTCCACGGCAACCTGTCCTCGCTTCCGCCCCTTACCGCCGAGAAATCGCAGAGGTCCTCACGATGAGCGCCCCCAGCGTCCGCAGCGCCGAGCCTGCCCGAGACCTGCCGCGAGGTGATGCTTCGGCGCCGCTGCGGCCCGAGGGCCGCGAGGCGCCTGCCAAATCGCTGCGGAATCGGCTGCGCCTGCCCCTCATGTGGGGAGTACCGCTCCTCATGGCGGCGGGCGGGTTGTACGTGTACCTGACGGGCGGCCGCTATCAGTCCACGGAGGATGCCTATCTGCGCGCCGCGGAGGTGGCAATCAGCGCCAATGTGTCGGGACGGGTAGGCGAGGTCGATGTGCACGACAACCAGCAGGTGCACCGCGGGCAGGTGCTCTTTCGCCTGGACGATCGCCCGTTCCGGATCGCCGTCGAGGCGGCGCGGGCGCGTCTGCAGGACGCGCGCCTGCAGGTCGAGTCGCTGAAGGCGGACTATCACCAGCGGCTCGCGGATCAGAGCTCCGCCCGAAGCGAGCTCGCCTACGCGGAGCGCGAGTATCGCCGCGAGTCGCGGCTGCTCGCGAGCGGCATCGCGTCCCAGTCACAGGTGGACAAGGCGCAGCTCGCCCGCAACGAGGCGCAGCAGCGCGTCGCGGCCGCGGGGCAGCAGATCACGGGATCGGTCGCCAAGCTCGACGGCCAGCCCGACATCGCGGTGGAAGCTCATCCGCTGGTGGAGCAGGCCCAAGCGGCCCTCGATCGGGCGCTCCTCGATCTCTCCTACACGACCGTCAGCGCGCCTGCCGACGGCATCGTGACAGGCGTGGAGCACCTGCAGGCCGGAAGCTATCTGCCGACCGCCACTCCCGCATTCGTGCTGGTCTCGACTCACGATGTCTGGGTGGAAGCGGA
>DATAXF010000014.1:0-4350 GCA_036273095.1 Steroidobacteraceae bacterium
CGTGCCTCCCGTTTATTGAGCCCGAGCTGGTTGAAGAGTGCTTCCGCCATCTCCGCCTTGGTCAGGGCCATCTCTTTATTCTCGTATTTTTGCGTTCAAGCTCACGCGCAAATCCGCGACGACCGCCGCCATGATGCCGGCGATGTCGTCCTCGGTAAGAGTGCGAGAAATGTCCTGAAAAATCAAGCCCAAAGCGACGCTTTTTCGACCTGCTTCTACGCCTGGGCCGCGATACACGTCGAAAACGCGGAGATCACGCAAAAGACTTGAAGCAGTGGAGGTTACACGCTCGGTGAGGCTACTTAAAGCCACGGATTCATCCAGCACCACCGCGAGGTCGCGCCGGACCTGCGGAAAGCGGGAAATTTCACGATAAGCGGGCAGCGCGACAGCCAGGGCCGGCTCGACGTCGAGCTCGAAGAGCATCGGTGCATATGTAAATTCGAGCGCCTTCACCAGCGAGGGGTGCAGTTCCCCCAGCCAGCCGACCGGCGTCCCCCGGCGCAGCAGCCGGGCCGCCCTGCCGGGATGCAGACACGAGAGCGCAATCGGCTCGAAGGTGAATTCAGCCTGGGCGCCGGTAGCGGCGAGCAGCGCCTCGACATCGCCCTTGAGATCGAAGAAATCCGCCGGCTGGCGCATCTCGCGCGGCAGGCCCCACTGCTCCGGCAGGCGATGGCCGCAGGCAATGCCGGCCAGGGCGTCGATTTCACGCGTCGCGCCGAGGCCTTGCGCCCCGGTCGCCAGGAAGCGCGCTCCATGCTCGAACAGCCGGATGCGATCCTGCTGCCGCCGCTGATTCTCCAGCGCGGCCTTGAGAAGACCTGGCCAGAGCGACACCCGCATCACCGACAGGTCGCTCGCGATCGCATTGGCGAGCGCGACGGCAGCCACGTCCGGGAAAAGCCTCACCTGCAGCTCAGGATCGACAAACGCGTAGGTAATAGCTTCCTGATAGCCGCGCAGCGCCAACGCCTCTAGCAACCCCCGTTCAGACGGTTGGGAAGCAGGCAGGCTGCCGAAGCGCTGTGGAACCTGCGCATCCGCCTCCGGTATTGCCTGATACCCGACGATGCGCGCGACCTCCTCTATCAGATCCGCCTCGATCGCAATGTCGAAGCGATGGGATGGCGGCGTCACGCGCCAGCCATCCTGCGCCGGCTCCACGCGCATCTGAAGATCCTCCAGGCTCTTGCGCACGCGCGCATCTTCGAACCCGACACCGAGGAGTCGCGCCAACTGCTTGCGGCGCAGGCTGACCGCCGGCCTGGCCGGCAGATGCTCGTCGGCCTGCGTCACGGAAACCGGGCCCGCCTGCCCGCCCGCCATCGCCAGCAGGAGCGCCGTCGCACGCTCCACCGCCCGCTCCTGGTTCGACGGGTCGACGCCGCGCTCGAAGCGCTGACTGGCATCCGTCGTCAGTCCCCAGCGCTTGCCGCGCCCGATGATGACGTCAGGTGCGAAATACGCGGCTTCGAAAAAGATGTCCGTAGTCTCAGCGCTCACGGAGGTGCGTTCCCCGCCCATGACGCCCGCTACGCCGATCGGTCCTGCACCGTCCGCGATCAGCAGGACGTCAGGCTGCACCTCGACGGTCCTGCCGTCGAGCAGCGTGATCTTCTCGCCCTCACGACCAAACCGTGCGTGGATCTCGCCGCTCAGCTTCGCCAGGTCATACGCGTGCATCGGTTGACCCAGCTCGAGCATCACATAGTTGGTGACATCCACCACCGGGCTGATGGAGCGCACGCCGGCCCGCCGCAGACGCTCTCGCATCCAGACAGGCGTAAACACTTTGTTGTCGACGCCGCGAACGATGCGACCGACGAACTTCGGGCATCCGGCCGGCGCATCGAGGCGCACGCCGAAGGTGTCGCTGAACGACTCCTGCAACGATGGCGCGGCGGGTCCCCTCACCTGCCCGCCGGACAACGCCGCGACCTCGCGCGCGACACCGATGACCGACATCGCATCGCCACGGTTGGGAGTGATGTTGAGCTCCAGAACCATCTCGTCGAGCGCGAGGTACTCGCGCAGGTTCTTGCCTACCGGGGCATCGGATGGGAGCTCCACGATGCCGCTCGAGGTGTCGGCAAGACCCAGCTCCTTCGCGGAGCAAAGCATCCCCGCGGACTCCACACCCCGCAGCTTCGCCGCCTTGATCGGGAGATCCCCCGGCAGCTTCGCTCCCACCACCGCCAGAGCGCTCTTCAATCCCGCGCGCGCATTGGACGCCCCGCAGACGATCTGCAGCGGCTCACCCTGCCCGGTCGAGACGCGACAGACGCGCAGCTTGTCGGCCTGGGGATGTTTCTCCGCGGTGAGGATCTCACCGACCACCACCCCGGAGAATGCCGGCGCCGCCGGCTCCAGCGCCTCGAGCTCGAGTCCCGCCATCGTGAGCCGCGAGCCCAGATCCTGTGGACTCCACGGGACGCTCACCCACTCCGTCAGCCATGAATATGGAATCCTCATGGTCAGACCGCGCGGAACTGCTCGAGAAAACGCAGATCGTTCTCGAAGAAGAGCCTGAGGTCGCTCACGCCGTAGCGCAGCATCGCGAGGCGATCGATTCCCATGCCCCAGGCATAGCCCGTGTAGCGCTCCGCATCGATGTTGCTCGCCATGAGCACGTTGGGATGCACCATGCCGCAGCCGGCGATCTCGAGCCAACCGGTGTATTTGCAGGTGCGGCAGCCCCTGCCCTCGCAGAACACACAGGACATGTCAACCTCCGCGGAAGGCTCCGTGAAGGGGAAGTAGGAAGGCCGCAGCCGCATGGCGAGATCGCGCCCGAAGAACGACTGCAGGAATCCGTGCAGCGCCGCCTTCAGGTTGGCGAAGCTGATGTTCTCGGCCACCTTCAGCCCCTCGACCTGATGGAACATCGGCGAGTGCGTCATGTCCGAATCGCACCGATAGACACGTCCCGGCGCAACGATGGCGATCGGCGCGCCCTGGGTCAGCAGCGCGCGGATCTGCACGGGCGACGTATGCGTACGCAGCAGCCGCCCGTCCGGGAAATAGAACGTGTCGTGCATTGCCCGCGCGGGATGGTTCGGCGGGAAATTGAGCGCCTCGAAGTTGTGGAAATCGTCTTCTATCTCCGGCCCGGTAGCCACCTCGAAGCCGGCGCGCCTGAAGATCTCCTCCATGCGAAGCCGCGCCAGGGTGACCGGATGCAGCCCACCGCGTCGCTCGCCCCGTCCCGGCAACGTGACATCGACACGCCCGGCGGCGAGCTCACGCTCGACCTCCGCGCGCGCCAACGCCTGGCGCCGCAACTCGATGGCAGCCTGCACCTGCTCCTTGGCCTCGTTGATCCGCTGGCCGGCCGCGGGCCGCTCGGCGGCCGGCAGGCCGCCAAGGGACTTCAGCTGCTCGGTGAGGGTGCCCTTCTTCCCGAGCCAACGTACCCGCGACTCATCGAGCGCGCCGAGATCGTGGCTTGCCGCCACCTCGCGCAGCGCCTCGCTGACGAGGGAGGTCAGGTCCTGCATGGAGCAAGGCCCGCCTTGGGTCAGGCGATGCCGAGTGCGGTCTTCGCCTGCTGCGCGATGGCGGCAAACGCCGCGGTATCGTGGACAGCAATGTCCGCCAACACCTTGCGGTCGATCTCGACACCGGCCTTGCCCAGGCCGTTGATGATGCGGCTGTACGAAAGCCCGTAAATGCGCGCCGCGGCATTGATGCGCGCGATCCAGAGCGCGCGGAACTCGCGCTTCTTCTGCCGCCGATCGCGGTACGCATACTGACCGGCCTTGATGACGGCCTGCTTCGCTGCGCGATAGACCTTGCGCCGGGCGTTGTAGTAGCCCTTCGCCTTGCTGAGAACTTTCTTGTGACGGCGCCCGGCCGTCACGCCACGCTTGACTCTTGCCATGTTGGATTACCTCGTGCGCGCGTTACTTGTGGTACGGAAGCAGCTGCTCGAGACGACCGGTGTCGGTCTCGTGCACGAGGCTGGTACCGCCCGAGCGGGCATGGCGCTTGACCTTGCGGTCCTTGTGGCCGAGGTTGTGGCGGCGTTTGGACGCGTACCGCTTGAAGCCCTTCGCCGTCTTGCGAAAGCGCTTGGCCGCGGCCCGGTTGGTTTTCAACTTGGGCATCGACTGAAACTCCTCAACTTCGTTGCTATAGCCCCGGTCGCAAGGCGTCTCGGCGAGACACCCGCTACGGGCGAACGATCCCAGGTAGATCAACTACTTGGAAGCGTTACTTCTTCTTTGGTGCAAAGACCATGATCATCTGCTTGCCCTCCATGAGCGGGTTCTGCTCGATCACGCCGTAGATGGCGAGATCGGTGGACACCCGATCCAAGAGCTTGCGTCCGATGTCCTGGTGCACCAT
>DATAXF010000015.1:0-36402 GCA_036273095.1 Steroidobacteraceae bacterium
TGAGTCGCCGGCCCGAGAGCGGGAGATGCGTGAGTCCATCCGGGTGGTGCGGCGCAGCCCCCTCTCGAGCAGCGACTACGCCCAGCTCGACAAGCCGACCGTCCAGCGGCAGCGGGCGGTGGGCGACGGTCTGCGGCAGGACGTGCAGCCGGAGGATCTGCTTGACATTCCCGCATTCCTGCGCCGCCAAGCTGATTGAGCGCAACTGGCCAGCTTGTGATACGGTAGCGCGCCGTTTCGCGCCACGGACATAATGGTCCGTGGCCGTGAGGCGGCGCGCCGCGGATCAGGTCATCCGCGGACTCTCCTGATCGTTGAAAGAAGAAGGACTCACGTAGCTATAAACATGGTCGGCCAGCGGACGCTCAAGAATTCGATCCGCGCCACGGGCGTTGGGCTTCATACGGGCAAGAAGGTCCTGATGACGCTCCGTCCCGCCCCCCCCGATACCGGCATTGTGTTTCGGCGGACCGACCTGCCGCAGGCGGTGGATGTGGTGGCGCACGCGGAGAATGTCGGCGATACGACGCTCGGCACCACACTCTGCCTGGGCAAGACGCGGGTCTCCACCGTGGAGCACCTGCTGTCTGCGTTCGCGGGCCTCGGGATCGACAACGCCATCGTGGAGCTGTCGGCGCCCGAGGTGCCGATCATGGACGGAAGCGCCGGGCCGTTCGTGTTCCTGCTGCAGTCGGCGGGCATCGAGGAGCAGCGCGAGCCGAAGCACTTCATCCGCATCAAAAAGCGGCTGCGGGTGGAGGACGGCGACAAGTGGGCGGAGTTCAGCCCGTTCGATGGCTTCAAGGTCAACTTCGAGATCGAGTTCAATCACCCGATCTTCAAGCGCCGGGCACAGAAGGCGTCGATGGATTTCTCGACGACTTCGTTCCTCAAGGAGGTCAGCCGGGCGCGCACGTTCGGGTTCATGCGGGACCTGGAATGGCTGCGGGAGCGCAATCTCGCCCTCGGCGGCAACCTCGACAACGCGGTGGTGCTGGATGATTTCCGCGTGCTCAACGAGGATGGGCTGCGGTACGAGGATGAGTTCGTAAAGCACAAGATCCTGGATGCGATTGGGGATCTCTACCTTCTCGGGCACAGCCTGATCGGGGAGTTCAGCGGGCACAAGTCGGGACATGCGCTGAACAATCGGCTGTTGCGCGGGCTGCTGGCGGATGTCAGTACTTGGGAGAAGGTCGCGTTTGAGTCTTATGCGGATGCGCCTATTTCTTATATAGAGGCGCCTGCCTTGCCTGCTTCGGGCGGCGGCTGAAGGCTTCACACCGTTAGTTCCTCAAGGGTTCCGGGGCCTCGACCGTAAAGGGTTTTCCGGGGCCGCCGCGAGTACATCCATGTAGGAAAAGCCTTTACGGCCGAGACCCCGGTCGTAAATTTGCCGCTATTTGGCTGGGTTTCGCGGCATTACCCGTACGGTTACTTCCTTGACGTGGGGCTGGGCCGCGCGGATTTGGGCGGCTAGCTCGAGCAGGGCGTAGCGCAGGCGGGCGGACCAGGCGGGGGAGGCGGCGAAGACCACCAGGGTGCCGTCACTCTCGGTGATTGCCGTGATTCGGGGCGGAAGCTCGGGCGGGAGGTGGGTCTCCAGCCAGGGGCGCCAGAAGGCTTGGCGGGCGGCTCGGTCCGCGGCTTGCGACAGGACGGGAGCGGCGCGGGACAGGAGGTCTTTGACAGAATGCGGCGAGTGTGACCCGGAGCCCGAAACGCTGCGCTTGGACGCCGGGAGCGCGTGGGAATGCGGTGAGCGGCGTGTGAGTTTGGGGATGTTGCGCTTGTGTGAGCGGCTCTTATTGGGCATATTCTCAGTGTTGCTAAAGGGCAAACCCGTCGAAAGGCGGGGACGCAAAGCCACCGGTCTAAGGCGCAGAGCCATGACAGCGGGGTTGCCGGCAAAGCGCAAGTGTTTTCGAAGAAGGGTTTCCAGGGGTATTTGCAGCCGTGAACATGGCTGCGAAAGCCGGGGACCCAGTTGGCTGGCTCGTGCGCTCGACTTGCTGCGTTGCCTGCCGATACACAAGGGGCAGAAGCACCCGGAGCGCACGCTGGTATGAATGTCATAATCTTCTCAAAGCGTGACGGGCACCACCGTCACCTCAGCCTGCCGCCGCTCGCCCTCGTGTGCGTTTTCGTAGCGGTGCTCGCCATCGTGGGCGGTGCCTTCGGGGCGGGGTGGACCTTCAGCCACGGCGACGGCAGCACGGGCGGCCTCGCGCTGGGGCAGACCGCTCACTGGTCCCAGGTCCTCGCGAAGCAGCGCGACCAGATCGCCGATCTCAAGCGCCAGATGCAGGTCCGCGCCAATGCGATCGCCATTCAGATCGGCGACATGAAGGCGCACGTCATCCGCCTCGATGCCCTGGGCCAGCGCCTGACGGCCATGGCGGGCATCAAGAGCACTGAATTCAACTTCGGCCAGGACCCGCCCCAGGGCGGACCCGAGATGGATATTCCGGGCGCCCGGCCGCAGATCGCCGACATCTCGACCATGCTGACCAGCCTGCAGGGGCAGGTCGACTTGAGCGGCTCGCAGCTCTCGGCGCTGGAGAACGTGCTGCTGGCGCGGCAGCTCGGCCAGGAGATCCACCCGGAGGGACGCCCGGTCAGCACCGGATATATCTCTTCGGGCTTCGGTGAGCGGGTCGATCCCTTCACCGGCGGTGAGGAGTTTCACGAGGGCATCGACTTCGCAGCGCCTCAAGGGACGCGGATCCGTGCGGTCGCCGCCGGTATCGTGACCTGGGCGGGCCCCCGCGGCGGCTTCGGCAACATGGTGCAGATCGATCACGGCAATGGCTATGCGACGCGGTACGGGCATGCCTACCAGGTGCTGGTGCACGTGGGCGAGACCGTTCAGCGCGGCGACGTGATCGGCCTGGTCGGGAATACCGGGCGGTCCACGGGCCCGCACGTGCATTTCGAGGTACTGAAGAACGGCCGCGAGGTGGATCCGGCGCGCTTTGTCGCGCTGCGGGCGGGCTCGGCGGTACTGGATTCGAAGGCACCGCGGACCGCCAGCCAGGCCGCACAGGATTAAAATTGCCGGGCTTGCCCGGAGCCGGCCATCAGGCCGTCACGGCCCAGGGATAGGGTCACGCATTACGCTTGATTTCGGCGGCCCTCAAACCCATTGGGGACTTTGCCTCGCGTGCGTAGAATACCCGCCCCCGGGTTCCCCCCGAGGTCGTTTCCAGTAACAGGATCGTCAACTTGCTCGCCAGTCTCAAGCGCATTTTCGGCAGCCGCAATGAGCGGCTGATCCGCGGCTACGGCCGGTACATCCGCACGGCGCGGGAGCTCGAGCCCGGGCTCAAGGCGCTGAGCGATGAGGCCTTGCGCGCCAAGACGGAGGAATTCCGGCAGCGGCTGCGGGAGGGCGTGACGCTCGACGATCTGCTGCCCGAAGCCTTCGCGGTCGTGCGGGAGGCGGCGTCGCGCACGCTCAAGATGCGTCACTTCGACGTCCAGCTCATCGGCGGCCTGGCTCTTCACCAGGGCAAGATTGCAGAGATGCGCACCGGCGAGGGTAAGACGCTGGTCGCGACGCTCCCCGCCTACCTCAATGCCCTCCCCGGCGAGGGCGTGCATGTCGTGACGGTGAACGAGTACCTGGCGCAGCGCGACGCCGACTGGATGGGGCCGGTGTACCGGTTCCTCGGGCTCACGGTTGGAGTGATCAAGAACTCGCAATCGCCGCAGGAGAAGCGCGAAGCGTACGCCTGCGACATCACCTACGGCACCAACAACGAGCTCGGCTTCGACTACCTCCGCGATAACCTCGCATTCAGCCTGGACGATCGCGTGCAGCGTCAGCTTGCGTACGCAATCGTGGACGAGGTCGACTCCATCCTGATCGATGAGGCACGCACGCCTCTCATCATCTCGGGCCCGGCGGAGGAGAGCACGGAGCTCTACCTGAAGATCAATCAGCTGGTGCCGAGTCTCGAGCGCCAGCTCAAGGAGGCGGGGCCGGGGGAAGAGGAGGATGGACCGGGCGACTTCGCGGTGGAGGAAAAGACCAAGCAGGTCCACATCACCGAGGCAGGGCACGAGCGCGTCGAGGCGCTGATGCTGAAGGCGGGTCTGCTGCGCGAGGGCGAGAGCCTCTACGATCCCGCCAACATCCGGCTGATGCATCACCTGAACGCGGCGCTGCGCGCGCACGCGCTCTACAAGAGGGATGTCGAGTACATCGTGCGCGACGGCGAGATCATCATCGTCGATGAGTTCACCGGACGCACCATGCCGGGCCGGCGCTGGTCCGACGGCCTGCACCAGGCGATCGAGGCCAAGGAAGGCGTCCGCGTCCGCGAAGAGAACCAGACGGTCGCTTCGATCACCTTCCAGAACTATTTCCGCCTCTACAAGAAGCTCTCCGGCATGACCGGCACCGCGGACACGGAGGCGCCGGAGTTCCTCGAGATCTACGGTCTCGAGGTCATGGTGATCCCGACCCACAAGCCGATGGTCCGCAAGGACAACGCGGACTTCGTGCACCTGACTCAGAACGACAAGTTCAAGGCGATCATCGAGGACATCCGCGAGTGCGTCGAGCGCGAGCAGCCGGTGCTCGTCGGCACGACTTCCATCGAGACATCGGAGCTGGTCTCGGGCGTGCTGCAGAAGGAGGGCATCGGGCACGAGGTGCTGAACGCCAAGCAGCACGAGCGTGAGGCGCACATCGTCGCCCAGGCCGGCCGGCCGGGCGGGGTGACCATCGCCACCAACATGGCGGGCCGCGGCACCGACATCGTGCTGGGCGGCAGCCTCGAGGTGGAGCTGACCGCCCTCGGCAAGGAGCTGGGCGAGGAGGCCAATGAGGCCGCGCGCGAGGGGATCAGGACCGAATGGCGGGTCCGGCACGAGAAGGTCGTCGCGGCGGGCGGCCTGCACATCATCGGCACGGAGCGACACGAGTCCCGCCGCATCGACAACCAGCTGCGCGGCCGCTCCGGCCGGCAAGGAGACCCGGGGTCGAGCCGCTTCTATCTCTCCATGGAAGACAACCTGATGCGCATCTTCGGCGACCCGGTGCGTACCCAGCGCCTGCTCAAGATGGCGGGCATGAAGGAGGGCGAAGTCATCGAGAGCGGCATGCTGAGCCGGCAGATCGAGAAAGCGCAGCGCAAGGTCGAGGCTCATAACTTCGACATCCGCAAGCAGCTTCTCCTTTTCGACGACGTCGCCAACGATCAGCGCAAAGTCATCTATCAGCAGCGCACCGAGATCATGGGGACCGCGGACGTGTCGGCCGCGATCGTGGGCATTCTGGAGGAAGCGATCGGCGCCCTGGTCGATCAGTACCTGCCCAAGCACGCGATGCCGTCCGACTGGGACCTCGAAGGCCTCGGCAAGGCGCTGGAGAGCGATTTCAACGTGCGCGTGGACGTGAAGGGCTGGCTCGCGCAGGAGCCGGAGCTCGAAGAGCCCGCGCTGCGCGCCCGGCTCGCCGGCGATGTGCAGCAGGCGTACGAGGCCAAAGTTTCCCGCATCGATCCGGTGATGATGCGCCACATCGAGAAGGACGTGATGTTGCGCACTCTCGATTCGCACTGGCGTGATCACCTCGGCGCGATGGATTACCTGCGCCAGGGCATTCACCTGCGCGGCTATGCGCAGCAGGACTATCGCACCGAATACAAGCGTGAGGCCTTCCAGATGTTCACCGCGATGCTCGATCGCGTGAAGTTCGAGACGGTGACGCGCCTCATGCAGATCGAGGTCCGCTCTCAGGAGGAGGTGGACCGCGAGGAAGAGGAGCGCCGCCGGCGCTTGATGCAGATGCTGCAAGCGCAACATGCGGAGGCGTTGTCCGCCCTGGCTGGCGGTGGAGAAATGCCGGATGCGGCCGCGGCTGCCGCAGCTGTTCCCCCCGGCGCGTTCCCGGCGATGACGCGCGGTGGCTCGCAGGCGCGCGGCGGATTCGATGCATCCGCCCCGCCGCCGCCGGATTCACAGGGCACATTCGTGCGCGGCGAGCGCAAGATCGGCCGCAACGAGCCCTGTCCCTGCGGCTCCGGGAAGAAGTACAAGCACTGCCACGGCGCGCTGTCGAGCGACTTGGCTTGAAACGCCGGACCCGGGCATTCTGCCCGGCCCAATGATTCTCGTCGTCGCCGCGGCAATCCTCGATGGCTCGGGCAGAGTCCTCATTGCCGAGCGCCCGGCCGGCAAGCACATGGCCGGCCGCTGGGAGTTTCCGGGCGGCAAGGTCGCGCCGGGTGAGTCGGAGGAGGCTGCCCTCGCGCGGGAGCTCGCGGAAGAGCTCGGCATAGAGGTGATCGGCGCCCACCCGGTGATGCGGCTGAAGCATTCCTATCCCGACCGCACTGTCGAGCTTTCCATGTGGGTGGTCGAGAATTACCGCGGCGAGCCGCGGGCGCTCGACGGCCAGCGCCTGAAATGGGTGCAGCGCGCGCAGCTTGGCCGCGAGGACCTTCTCGAGGCGGACCGTCCGTTCGTGGCCGCACTGGTACAATGGGCACCGCCCCCTCAAGAACTCAGACAGGATTTGCCCCATGGCAGCGAAGAGCGATCTTCCTGAAGTACACCTCGACCCGGCCGGCCTCTACCGGGAGGAGATCTACACCGATCGCCGCGCCGGCACGATCCGCCGCCTGACCCCCGTGACCGTGACAGGGGCCACCGACCCCGCGCGGCCGATCCTGTTCTCGGGCCAGACGCAGCTCCTGACCCCCGCCGGCGTGCTGCCGCTCGTGTTCGAGATCGAGGCGGCCACGCTCGAGGAGGCGCTGACCAAGTTTCCTGAAGGGGTGAATGCCGCGCTCGAGCAGGCCATCGACGAGGCACGCGAGATGCGTCGTGAGGCCGCCACGCGCATCGTCGTGCCGGAGGTCGGCGGTGGCGGCATGGGCCCCGGCTCCGCCGGCGGCGGCGGCAAGATCAAGTTTCCTTAGGCCGAAAGCCTGATCTAGGACTGGAACATAAAGTGCTGACGAGGCATTGAACCCTTCCCGGCGCGGGGCGCCGAATACTGCCTAGGGGGTGCAATGCGTCAGGCTTCCGAGTCCGCGGCCGAGGTGCCTCTCGTCAGTGTGGGGGTGCCCGTATTCAACGGCGAAGCCTTCCTCGAGGACGCGATTCGCTCGGTGCTCGCGCAGACGCTCGACAACCTCGAGCTGATCCTTTGCGATAACGCCTCGCAGGATCGGACGGCCGAGATCTGCGGCGATTACGCTGCCCGCGATCCGCGTGTGCGCTACTTCCGCAATCCCAGCAACCTCGGGGCAGCGGCCAACTACAACCTCGCCTGCAGCCACGCCCGTGCCCCTTACTTCAAGTGGCTGGCCCACGATGATCGCATGCTGCCGTCCTACCTCGCCAAAGCCCGCCGGGTCCTCGAAGAGCGTACCGACGCGGTGCTCTGCAATACCGTGATCTCCTACATCGATGCCGCCGGCGCGCAGCTCGGCCTGTACGACAGCAAACTCTCGGGCGCCGACTCCCTGGTGCCGTCGGAGCGTTTCGCCTGGATGGTGCTGCGATCGCACTCCTGCGTGGATTTCTTCGGGCTCATCCGCCGCGACGCGCTGCGCGACTCGCTGCTGCACGGCACCTTCCACGGCGCCGATCGGGCGCTCCTGGCGCAGCTCGCGCTGCGCGGTCGCATGATCCAGCTGCCGGCGCCGTTGCTCGCCATGCGCGAGCATCCGAACCGCTACACCCGCGCGCAACTGCGCTCTTCCGACCGGGCGTCGTGGCACGACAGTGCCCACAAGGGCCAGGCGACCTTCCCGACCTGGCGGCTGTATGGTGAGTATCTGAAGTTGGTCCGCCGGGAGACGCTGACGCCCAGCGAGCGCTCGCGCTGTTATACCGTGCTGGCCAGGTGGTGGGGATACAACTGGAACGTCGCGCGGGCGGCGGTCGATCTGGTCGCCGTGGCGGCGCCGAGCGCGCCGGCGCAGGCGGAACGGCTGAAGAATCGGCTCTTTGGCGCCGCGCCCGGACATCTAGTCGCGGCCCGGCGGCGTTGATGAAACGTGGAGCGGGCCCGCCGATGCTGTCGGCGCGCGAGGCCGTTCCGCGCGGTGCCTGGCACTCGTCCGACCGGGCCTCGGTGAGAAAACCTTCGCGACCTCACCTGGCGGGCGGCTCCGGCGAGCGCTTCCGGATAGCGATGGTTGCGGCCTGTCCGATGCCGGCGCGGCGCGGCACGCCGCTGCGCGTCGAGCGGTTGGCGGAAGCCCTGGCTGCGCGCGGCCACGAAGTCGAGCTCATCACATATCACGTTGCGGAGGGGCCGCAACCGCTCGGCGTTCCGGTGCACCGGATCTTTCGCCATCCGGTCTACTGGCGGATGCCGGTAGGGCCCAGCTTCCGCAAGCTAGCCCTGTACGACCCGGCCCTGTCCTGGAAGCTGTCGCGCGTGCTGTCCGAACGGCGCTTCGATGTCATCCACGCCCATCACGTCGAGGGGCTGTTGGTGGCTCTGCCGGCGCGGCTGCGCCACGGCATACCGCTGGTCTACGACGCGCATACGATGTTGGCGGCGGAGCTGCCCAGCTACGCTACGGGCCTCACGCGCACCGCCTTCGCGGCGCTCGGCGGTTGGCTGGATGGGGCATTGCCCAGACGCGCGGATCATGTCGTTGCAGTGACATCCGACATCCGGGATCGATTGGTGAAGGCACATGGCCTGAAGCCGGAGCACATCACGGTCGTGACCAATGGCGTCGAGAGCGGCTGTTTCCGCGTGCAACCGCCGCCCCGCCCGGACGGGCTCATCCGTCTCATCTACACCGGGACTCTGGCGCCGTATCAGAACATCGAGCTGTTGCTCGAGGCATTTGCGCGGGCGCGTCAGGTGCGGCGCGACCTGCGGCTCTGCTTCGCGGTGAGCTCTTCCTTCGAGCCCTATGAGGCGGCGGCGCGCCGGCTGGGAGTGAGAGACGCCATCGAGGTGTTGCCGGACGGTTTCAGCGAGCTGCCGCTGCAGCTTGCGGCCGCGGCAATCGCCGTGCTGCCGCGTGTCAGCTGTCCCGGGATTCCGCAGAAGCTGCTCAATTACATGGCGGCGGGGAAGGCGATCGTCGCCAGCGCCGGGTCGGCGAAGGTGCTGGAGCACGAGCGCACCGGTCTCGTGGTCGCGGATGGAGACGTGGGCGGCTTCGCCGGCGCGGTGCTGCGGCTGGCCGGCGACGCGGAGCTGGGCGAGGCGCTGGGTCGCCGCGCCCGCGAGACCGTCGAGAGAGAGTTCAGCTGGGAGGGAGCGGCCGAGAGGTTGGAGCCCGTGTACGCGCGGCTGACGGCTACAGCCCGATCAGCTCCGGGTGGAGCGAGCGAGCGGCGAGGTCATGCCTGATCTCCTCGAGGTAGATGGAGTTCATGACCAGCACCACCTCCGGGCGCAGCGCGCGCAGGGCATCGGGCGAGACGATCTCCAGGCCGCTGCCGGCGAGGAATTTACCGTGCTTGTGCGGATTGACGTCCACGACTGCGGCCGGGGCGAGGGCGAGCGAGCTGACGAGCGAGACACATTTGCTGCCGGAGCCCCAGATCGCGAGCCGATGACCGCGATCGCGATGCCGCGCCAGCGTATCGGCAAGCGACTGCAGCCGCTCCTTGACCTGACGCTCGAAGCGCGCAACCAGGGAGGTGACGGTCGCAAGATCGTTCTCCTGCGGCAGTAGCGCCTCGGTGGGCCTGGCGGTGGGTTGAGCCTCCAACATCAGGTACTGATCGTCGTACGTCTTGTACAGCCGGTGGATGTCGAAGCGCGCGGAACGGAAGAGACGCGCCAGCGAGCCGCGCGTGAAGTAGGAGCAGTGCTCGTAGTAGATGTCCCAGAACGCGCCCTGCTGCAGCACCCGCTCCATGTCCGGAAGCTCGAAGTACACATTGACGTGGCGCCTGTCGCCGATGGTCTCGCGCACCAACCGGACGAAATCCAGCACCGGCGCAATGTGCTCCAGCGTGTGGCGACAGCACAGGTAGTCGGCGTGCAGATGGGCGTACTTCGGCCCATAGAAGTCGCGGATGAACCTGATGCGCTCCGCGGCGCTGGTGCTGGTCCGCTCCGGCCGATACCCTGGATCGAGTCCGATGCCGCTGCAGCCGCTGCGCTCGCAGAGCCCCACGAGAAACTCCCCCTTGCCACACCCGATCTCGAGCGCGGTCATCCCCGGCCCGAGCTCGAATCGCGCAATCTGATCATCCCAGATCTCATCGAGAAACCGCAGGAACCGCGGCGAGTAGACCTGTGTCTCCTCATAGGCCGGCGAGTACCGCTCGAGCGCCGGATCGAACCGGACGTTGCCGATGAAGCCGCAGCCGCCGCAAAAACCGAGCTCGATGTCGCCGCGCGGAAACGCCAGCGCCTCCTGGCGCGAGGAGAACATCAAACAGCTGTGCGCCGGCACGTCCTTCAGCCGATAGAAGGTCCGAACGTCCCTGCTGCCGCAGGAGTTGCACCGAATCGAGGCAGAGGCAGCCTCCGCTGCGAATGGAACCGAGCCTGGGCGGATCGGCGGGCGGGCGTGCGATGAGGCCCCGAGCCCTGAATTTTCTGACATGACAGCTCCTACACTACGACAGGCTCGGGCACCGGGACGATGAACCGTCCTCCCCGCCGCCGATACTCCGATTGCTGCTCCATGATCTCTTCCTTGAAGTTCCACGGCAGAATGAGCAGGTAATCCGGCTGCTCCTCCAGGATTCGCGCCGGTGACACGATCGGCAGCCGCACTCCCGGAATGTATCGCCCCTGCTTGTGCACATTCCGATCGACGACGAATTCCAACACGTCGCGGCCGAGGCCGGCGAAGTTGAGCAGAATCGTTCCCTTGGCGGCCGCTCCATAGCCCGCGAGCCGCGCGCCCTGCCGCTTCAGCCCGCCGAGGAGCGACACCAGCCCGCTGCGCATCCGCCCAACCCGCTGCGAGAATCCGCCGTAGTACTCCAGCCGGTCCATCCCGGCCCGCCGCTCCGCCTGCAGATACTCCGCCACCGGGCGATCGTCCGGCTCCTGCCTGGCGACGAAGAGACGCAGCGATCCGCCGTGAATCGCCAGCGGCTCGACTCGATTCAGGGTGAGCCCGTGGCGCCGAAAGAGCCGCCTGAGCGCGGTCACCGAGAAGTAGCAGAGATGCTCGTGATAGATGGTGTCGAACTGGCCCTGCTCGATCATCTCCCTGACATAGGGGACTTCGATGACCGCCATGCCGTCGTCTTTGAGCAGCGCGGCGATCCCCGCGACGAACCCGTTGGTGTCGGCGACGTGGGCCAGCACATTGTTGGCGTGAATGACGTCGGCACGGCGTCCGTCGGCGGCGAGTTGCATCGCGAGGTCGCGGCCGAAGAACTCCTGCAGCGTCTCGATCCCGCGGGCGCGCGCCGCGGCGACCGGGCCCGCGGCGGGATCGATGCCCAGCACGGGAATGCCCTGCTCGCGGTAATACTGCAGCAGGTAGCCGTCGTTGCTCGCCAGCTCGATCACCAGCGAGTTGCCGTCGAGCCGCCGCTCCGCGATGCGCGCGGCGACGTTCGCCGCCGAGTGCCGCAGCAGTGTGTCGGTGAACGAGGAGAAGTAGGGATAGTCGGCATCGAAGAGCTGTTCCGGCGGCACCGTCTCCAGGATCTGCACCAGTGTGCAGTCGGGACAGAAGGCGACATCCAGGGGAAAGCGCGGCTCCTCCCGCTGCAGGGCGTCGGCAGCCAGGAAGCCGTCGGAAAGCGGCAGATCACCGAGCGAGAGGAAGACCTGCAGGTCATCGCCGCCGCAGCTTCGACAGAGGCTCATGCCGTTCGGGGCGGTCATGCAATCGAATAGTCAGGCGCGGCAGCCGCTCGCTCCTTGACTCTCCAGCGCAGCATCCCGTCGAGCGCGCCCGCCGTCTGCAGCTCCCGGATGCGTTTCAGCCGGATGAACTGCGAGCTCAGGAATTCCTCCGCGCTGGTGCCGTGATGGCGGAAGGCCTCGTACACCTGCTCGATGCCCTTGCGCACGGTCCATTGCGGCTGGAATGCCGGCAGGCGCGAACGGATCTTCTCGCAGTCCACGCGATAGTTTCGAAGGTCGGGGCTCGCGTCGCCCGCATACGTGACCTTGGAGTGCGGGACGACCTCTGCAACCATTCCTGCCACATCTCGGACGCGGTAGTTCTCGGACGTGATCCCGACGTTGAATGCGTCGTTGTGCACAAGCTCCCGCGGCGCCTCCAGAACTGCGACGAAGGCCCGCGCGATGTCCTCAATGTGCACCAGCGGTCGCCAAGGCATGCCATCGCTTTTGATGAACACATCGCCGGTCGTGCAGGCATATCCCACCAGGTTGTTGACTACGAGGTCGCCGCGCAGCCGGGACGAGAGCCCGAAGGCGGTGGCGCTTCGCAAAAAGGTCGGGCTGAACGAATCGTCCGCCAGTCGGGCGACGTCACGCTCCACCCAGACTTTGCTTTCGGCGTACGGCGTCACCGGATTGAATCCCGCGCTCTCATCCAGGAAGGCATCGCCGGCAGCGCCGTAATTGCTGCAGGAGGAGGAAAAGATGTAGCGCGGCACGCCGGCTTCCTTCGCGAGACGCGCCAGGCGCACCGAGGCCTCGTGGTTGATCTCGTAGGTGGTAGCCGGCTGCAGATCGCCCAGCGGGTCGTTGGAGATGCCGGCGAGGTGAAGGACGGCATCGAATCCGCGCAGGTCGTGGAGCTCGACCTCGCGCACGTCCTTGCGCAGCACCGCGCCCGGTAATACCGCCTCGGTCGCGAAGCCGCAGCCCTCATAGAGGAAGCTGTCGAGCCCGGTCACATGGTGTCCGTGGTCGAGCAGCATCGGCAGCAGCACGTGCCCGATGTAGCCGTCGTGACCAGTCAACAGTACCCGCATGCTTCTCATTTATCGCTGCCTCGCTCAGTGCCAGATCTTCCAGGGGGAGTCGCCGCTGGCCCACAGCGATTCGAGACGGGCTTTGTCGCGCATGGTGTCCATGCACTGCCAGAAACCGGGGTGCCGGAAGGCCATGAGCTCGCCGGCGCGCGCCAGGCGCTCCAGCGGCTCGCGTTCGAACAGGGTGTCATCGCCGTCGATGTAATCGAATACCCGCGGCTCGAGAACGAAAAAGGCGCCGTTGATCCAGGCTTCCCCGGAGAGCGGCTTCTCGTCGAAGCGCGCGACGCGCTCGCCATCGAGCTCCAGGCGCCCGAACCGCGCCGGGGGACGCACGGCCGTCACAGTGGCGATACGGCCATGACGGCGGTGGAACTTCAGGAGCTCAGTCAGGTTTAAGTTAGAGACGCCGTCCCCCCATGTCAGCATGAAGGTCCCGTTGCCCAGATGTGGCGCCAGCCGCTTGATGCGTCCACCGGTGTTGGTCTGTTGTCCGGTATCGATCAGGTCGACCACCCAGTCCTCGGAGCCAGGGTCGCCGTTGCCGCCGTTGCCGTGCCGCTCCACGCTGCCGGTCTTGAGCGACACCCGCAGGTCGGGCGCGAGCGCGCAGTAGTCGGCCATGTAGCGCTTGATGCAGTCGCCCTTGTAGCCGAGCGCGACCACGAACTCCTTAAAGCCGAAGCTGGAGTAGTGCATCATGATGTGCCAGAGGATCGGACGGCCGCCGATCTCGACCATGGGCTTGGGCCGCACGACGGTTTCTTCCGCGAGCCGGGAGCCGAGGCCGCCTGCGAGAATGCCTACTTTCATACGATGAACGCCTTGCACGCTCTGCCTCGGCTACAGCTCGCAATTTGCGTGCCTAGTCAATTGGAAAAACTGGCCTGCGGCCGTTTTTCGGACATCAGCGCCGATGCCACCGGCGAAAGGCGCGACTTTCGCCGGCTGTGCAGTGCCACGGCCCCTACAGCGCATGTCCGAGGACCTCCCGCGACATGAGCCGTTTGCGCACCCTGGCGGCGAATATGGCCGCCGTCATCACCGGCAAGGCCGCCACCGCTGTCGTGGGGCTGCTGACGGTGGTCGCGCTCACGCGCCACCTGGGACCCACTGAGTTCGGCTACTACCGGACCGTGCTCACTTACTCGGCTTTTGCCGCCGTGCTCGCCGACTCCGGTCTTTACATGGTCACGCTGCGGGAAATGTCGCGGGATGGCGTCGATGCGGGCCGCGTGCTCGGCAACGCTCTGCCGTTACGGATTGTCAGCACGGGCGGCGTACTGCTCGTGGCGGCGGCGTTTGCGTGGCTCACCCCGTACGACCCGCGCGTCAAATGGGGCATGCTGATCGGGGCTGCGATCTACACGTGTCTGCAGACCAGCGACTTTCTCATTGCCGCATTCCAGAGTGTGCTCAGGCAGGCGCGCAATGCCATTGCGGAGGTCACCGGAGCCGTGGTCACGCTGGCCGCCGTGTCGGCATTGACACTAACGCATGTTGGTGCACTGCCGATGCTCGGTGCGACGCTGGTGGGTGCGGCGGTTGCCTTGGGAATTTCCGTCGGGCTGGTGCGGCGCCTGGTGCCGTTCCGGGTGAGATTCGAGCTGCCGGTCTGGCGGCAGTGTCTGATAGCAGGGCTGCCGCTCGCCGGCTCCCAGATCCTCGGGATGGCGATGTTGCGCGGCGATTCGCTGCTGCTGTCCCTCTTCCAGCCCGCGGCCGCGGTCGGTCTCTACGGTGTGCCGTCGAAGCTGTTCGAGGTCACGACCTCGGTGCCTTATATTCTCGCGGGGCTGATGATGCCGGTGCTCACGGCGAGCGCGCAGCAGGATCGGGCGGAGTTCACCCGACAGCTCGGCAGCACTCTCGATGCGGTGGCCGTGTACGGCGTGGGCATCGTGATCGCGTTCGCGCCGTTCGCCGGCCGCCTGCTGGCGCTGATTTCGGGCGAGCGGTTCGCCGCCGGGGCGCCGGCGCTCATCGTGATCTCGTTCGCGATTGCGTTGGCGGGCCTCACGCACGTCCTCAGATTTGCCCTGGTGGCATGCGGCAAGCCGCGTCTGGTCCTGATCGCCGACGCCGTGGCGTGCATCTGCGCATTCGCGGCTTACTTCGGGCTCATTCCCAGGTTCTCGCTTCTCGGCGCCGCCGCCGGGACTGTCGTCGCGGAGAGCAGTGCGCTCATTGCCATGTGTCTTGCGCTGCGGCGCGCCGGGCGGCGGCTGCCGTCGTTGGCGAATCCCGGCAAGGCGCTCGCCGCCGGAGCGCTCGCGGTTTTGTCGATGAGGTATCTCATCACCGTCGGCATTCCGTGGCTGTTGGCGCTCGCCGCGGGCGGCGTGCTCTATCTCGCCGCGCTGACACTGACACGCGCGATACCGCGGCAGCTTCTTCTTGTAGTATGGGGTGCGGCACGAAAGACGGGAGTGGGCCATGGCTAGATACAGGCGATTGCGTCCGATGATTTTCGCGGCAGGGGCGGCGGGGCTCCTTGCCGGCTGCGCGATGCTGGTCGGCCAGCCCACGACGGTTCCGGGTCCGGGACGGCTGGATGTGCCGCAGCCGACTGCGACCCAGATCGCGACGGGCGCCAACCCGAATCCGTCGACGCCTCGCATCAATCAATTCGCGGTCCAGGTGAATCCGCCGGGCGCGGGTCACACCATGAATCCTTACGGCTGGCTGGAGGACGTGCACTCGGGCCGGACGAGGCATTGGATCCTCGACGAGAACCGGAAGGCCGCGAGTGCGCTGGCTGCTATCCCGCAGCGCGCGTGGATCCGAACGCGGCTCCAGCGACTCGAGGCCGGTGGCCACACCGGCGCGGCAGATGACGTCGTAGTGGAGCGCACTTTTTATGTGGCTTCCGACGGCACTCAGTTGCGAATGGAGATTGCGCACCGGCGCGATCTGGCGCGCAATGGCAATCAACCGACTCTCCTCACCGTCGAGCACCCGACGAGCAAGCCATCGAGCTCGCTCCTCGAGCCGTTCGTGTTGGTCTGGCTGGAGATGGGCGGCGTATATGCGCGCGCCGAGGTGCGCAACAGCTTGGCGCCGGGCCCTGCTCCGGGCGCGACGACCACGCCTCCCGACAAGCCCATCGCGCTCAGTGATCTCTTCGCGGCCGGCCAGTCGCTGATCGATCGCCACTACACCCGCCGGGAGCGGCTCGGCATCTACGGGCGCGGCTTCGGCGGCCTGATGGCGGGCGCCGCCGTCGCTCTGCGGCCGAATCTCTTCGGCGTTGCCCTGCCGACGGGCACGTGGCAGCAGTACCGCCAGATCGCCACCGGCAATTGCTTTCCGCCGACCCTCATCACGACGGCGGAGCGCGATGGCACCGTCAGGCCATGGCAGGGATATGAGCTCGCGGCAGTCCTGCAGGCAGAGCAGGTCTGCGGCCATCGTCCGATCCTGATTCGGGTCGATCGGGGTGAGGGACCGGCGGCGCGGCGCGCGCGCGCGACCGACGAGCTGGCTTTCGCGGCAAAGTGGCTGGGCGCGCAGCCCGTACGATAGCGCCGTCAGGAAAGTCTGCGCTGCGGGTCGCCGTCTTGCGGCGCGGACGTGCGATCCGGTGCATCATCCGGCGCCGGCTCACCCGGGATGGAGTGCTTCTCGGCGAGCCAGGCGCCGAGGTCGATGAGCTTGCAGCGCTCGCTGCAGAAGGGCCGGAAGGGCGATTGCAACCAGTCGATCTCGCGCTCGCAGGTCGGGCACTTGACGCGCTGGACGGCCATTACGGGCAGCAGGTGAGGAGGAATTTCACGTCCGCATCGGCCTGAACGGCCCGCTCTGCGAGACCCTTCCAACTGAGGAAGCGCACGTTGCAGCGGTGGTGGCTGCCACTTACCTCCGGGTACAGCCCCATCGAGGCCGGCAGCGCGATGCGCAGGAGCTGCAGCGGATTCTCACGGTCGAACGTGATGGTGAAATTGCCGGCCGGGGCGCTCTCCTGCCGCGTGCGGCCGTTCTGCCGCGTCAACCAGATGAGCTCCGAGACGGCATCGCATAGCGGCCGCAGCACCGTCAGCCACTGGTTGAACGTCCTGACCCGCACCTCGTCCGGCTGCGACAGCCAGTAGAGGTAATCCGGCAGATCGAACTCGCAGGTGCCGCCCGGAATGCTGCTGCGGTGCTTGATGGCGTTCAGGAAGTCCGAGTCCTTGAGCGGCTGCAGGTTCGCGATGCCGGCGTTGAGCAGCTCGGACCGCATCCGGGTCAGGTTCGCGATCAGGCTCTTCAGACGATTGGTGTCAACTCCGGGGTTCGACTGGAACTCCCCGAGCTGGGTGAGCTGCCGCTCGAGCTCCTTCAGCGCCTCCGAGCGCACGTCGCTGCGAGTGATGATTGCCAGGATATCGATCAGGCTCGATACCGCGGCCCGCGTGCCCCACTGGCTCGCGGTCTCATTGTGGTAGAGCGCCTGGCTGTAGAGGAAATCGAGCCGCAGGAAGGTGCGCATCCGCTCGTTGAGCGGCTGCTCGAATATCAGGGTGCGGTCGCTCTCGAGGGCGGCGGACGGGGCGTGCGGAGGCGCGTCGGCCTCGTCGGGGGCGTCGGTCGTCATGCGACCTATTGTGCGCGAGATCCGCGGCCGGCGTAAACGGTCGCGGCCGGTTAGAAGAATCGTGCCTGCGCGGCCTTGGCGGTAACGGTAGTGGCGCCGCCGGCGCCCGATTGTCCGGAGAGCTCCAGATAGCGGGCGTGGAGCGCCGATACCTGATCACGCACGACACTCAGATCGCCTTCGTTCTGAATGACATCGTGCGCCGACTTGAGCCGCGCCGTGCGTGAGGTTTGTGCGTTCAGGATGGCGCGCGCCTGCTCGACCGTAGAGCCGTCTCGCGCCTGCAGGCGGCGGATCTGCAGCTCCTCGTTGCAGTCGACGACGAGCACGCGATCGACCTGGGAGGTGAGATTCTTTTCGACGAGGAGCGGAATGATGAGGATCTGGTACGGGCCTCCGGCGGCGCTCGACCACGCCTCTACCGCGGTGCCGATTGCGGGATGCGTCAGGGCCTCGAGGTCGGCACGGGCCTTCGGGTCGGAGAACACGATCTCGCGCAGCTTCGGCCGGTCCAGGTGGCCGTCGGGCGTCAGGATGGTGCGGCCGAAGCGCTGCACCAGCCGTTCGAGCGGCGGCTGGCCGGGCTCCACCACCTCGCGCGCAACCTGGTCGGTGTCGATGATGGGCACGCCCAGGGCGGCAAAGAATTTCGTCACCGTGGACTTGCCGCTGGCGATGCCCCCGGTCAGCCCGACGCGAAAGATCTTGGAATTGGCCATGTTTTAATAATGCGCAAACAGCCCGAGATAGCCCGTTACCAGCTCATGACCGAACATCAGCATCAGCCAGCCTGATGCGGCCAGGAAAGGCCCGAAGGCAATGGGCGTCGATCGACTCTGTCCCCGGACGCCAAGCAGCACTATTCCCGCCACGGCGCCGACGGCCGCGGCAATGAGCACGGTCGGCAGCAGCATCCGCCAGCCGAGCCAGGCGCCGAGCGCCGCCAGGAGCTTGAAGTCACCGTACCCCATTCCTTCCTTACCGGTGAGCAGGCGGAAGAGATGATAGACGGTCCAGAGGCAGAGGTAACCTGCGATCGCTCCGATGATGCTGGAGCGCATGGCCACCGGGATCGGTGCCATGCCTGGGGCGGGGGAGAAGAGGCTGAGAAGAAGGCCGAGCCACAGCAGCGGCAGGGTCAGGCTGTCGGGCAGCAGCTGGGTGTCGATGTCGATGAAGGCGAGCGCCATCAGGAACCAGGTGAGGACGAGCCCCGCCGCCGCGGGCCAGGTGAAGCCGAGTTTCCACGCCACTGCAGCGGAGAGGATGCCGGTGAGAGCTTCGACGATGGGGTAGCGCGGGCTGATGCGGACTCTGCAGTTGGCGCAGCGGCCGCGCAGGAAGAGGTAGCTCAGCAGCGGAATGTTCTGCAGCGCCGTGATCGGCGCCTTGCAGGCGGGGCAGGCAGAGCGGGGGACGACGAGATTGAAGCGCCCCTTCGCCGGCGGTGCCGGCATGGTCGCGGCGTAGTCGGGCTGGTCGAGCTCCGCGCACTGCTCGCGCCATTGGCGCTCCATCATGATGGGCACGCGGTGGACGACTACGTTGAGGAAGCTGCCGACGACCAGGCCGAGCACGAAGCAGACGCCGATGAACAGAGCGGGGGAAGAGGCGAGGAGGGCGATCACGGTTGGGTTGTCGTGTTGTCAAAGAAAACGCCGCGCGGGGCGCGGCGTTGTCGCGAGGTTTGTCGGGGACTTCGGCTCAGATGACCTGTCCCATCTTGAAGATCGGCAGGTACATTGCGACGACGAGGCCGCCGACCAGCACGCCGAGAACCACCATGATGAGGGGCTCGAGCAGGCTCGACATCGCATCCACGGCGTTGTCGACCTCGGCTTCGTAGAACGTGGCAACTTTTGCCGACATGGTATCGAGCGATCCGGATTCCTCGCCGACGGCGATCATCTGGACGACCATGTTGGGGAAGATGCCTCTCGCTTCCATGGCGCGCTGCAGGCGCTGGCCCGTGGCAACCTCATCTTTCATCTTCATGACGGCATCCTCGTACACGATGTTGCCGCAAGCGCCGGCCACCGACTCCAGCGCTTCCACGAGCGGCACGCCCGCGGCAAACATGGTCGAGAGGGTCCGCGCATAGCGTGCGATCGCCGCTTTGTTGACGATGGGGCCGATGATGGGGAACTTGAGGGTTATCCGGTCGAGCACCTGGCGCATTTTGCGCGAGCGCTTCTTGAAGTACAGAAATGTCCACACGCCCGCGCCGATGACCACTGCCAGATACACGCCGTTGTGCTGCACGAACTGCGACAGATTGATCACCATCATGGTGAAGGCCGGCAGGTTGGCGCCGAAGCCCTGGAAGAGCGTCTGGAACTCAGGAACCACGAAGATCAGCAGGATGGTGGTCACGATGAAGGCGACCGCGACCACCGCTGCGGGATAGAAGAGGGCCTTCTTGACTTTCTTCTTCATCGCTTCCGACTTTTCCTTGTAAGTGGCCACCTTGTCGAGGAGTGTCTCGAGCGCTCCCGCCTGCTCGCCCGCCTCGACCAGATTGACGAAGAGATCGTCGAACTGCAGCGGGTGTTTGGCCAGCGCCTCGTGCAACGAGGTGCCCGCCTCGACGTCACCCTTGATGTCGAGGATCAGCTTCTGCAGCGCAGGCTTCTCGCTGCCGGTGCCCACGATCTCGAAGGCCTGCACCATCGGGATGCCGGAGGCCAGCATGGTGGCCAGCTGGCGCGCGAACACCGCGATGTCAGCGGCGTTGACTTTGCCGCCTCTCGCGGCCTGCGCCTGCTTGCGGACGCGGGAAGGGGCGATGCCCTGACGGCGCAACTCCACTCGCAGCGTCGACTCATCCGGCGCCAGGCTTTTGCCCTTGACGCGGTTGCCGCGCTTGTCGCGCCCTTCCCACGCGAACGAGACATCGCGCTTGATGGTCCTGACTGAGGCGGTTGCTGCTGCTGGTGCCATGAGTACCCCGTCCGGCGTCAGTCGACAGTGACGCTATTGATTTCCTCGAGACTCGTCAGGCCCAACCTGACCTTCTCGAGGCCCGCGCGGCGCAGGTCCCATACGCCCTCCTTGGCCGCCTGGTCGCCGATCTCCGGTGCGCTGCCGCCTGCCAGAATGATGCGCGAGATGGTGTCGGTGATGGGCAGCACCTGATAGAGGCCCACCCGTCCCTTGTAGCCATCCGTGCAGGCAGAGCACCCCTTGGGCGTAAATATCCGCAACGCCCCCTTGACGATGTCCTCGTGCGTGAAACCCTCCTTGAGCAGCGCCTCCTCCGGGATGTCCATTGGCTGTTTGCATTGGCTGCACAGGCGCCGTGCCAGACGTTGAGCAATGATGAGGCTGACCGATGTCGCGATGGCGTAAGGCTTGACGCCCATGTCCACCAATCGCGTCAAAGTCTGCGGCGCGTCATTGGTGTGCAAGGTAGAGAGCACCAGGTGGCCTGTCTGTGCCGCTTTGATGGCTATCTCAGCGGTCTCCAGGTCACGGATCTCACCGACCATGATGACATCCGGGTCCTGACGCAGGAAGGCGCGCATCGCCGCAGCGAAGGTCAATCCGACCTTGGGATTGACGTTGACCTGGTTGACCCCGGGGAGGTTGATTTCCGAGGGGTCTTCAGCGGTCGAGATGTTCGTATCCTCGCGGTTGAGGATGTTGAGGCCGGTGTAGAGCGAGACCGTCTTGCCGCTTCCTGTCGGCCCGGTCACGAGAATCATGCCCTGCGGCTTGGCGAGGAACTTCTCGTAGAGCACCTTCTGGAAGGGCTCGTAGCCCAGGGACTCGATCCCGAGCATGGCCTGCGAGGGATCGAGAATACGCATCACGATCTTCTCGCCGAAGAGCGTGGGGCAGCTGCTGACGCGGAAGTCGATGGCCCGGCTCTTGGACAGCTTCATCTTGATGCGGCCGTCCTGCGGGACCCGCCGCTCCGCGATATCCAGCCGCGCCATGACCTTGAGGCGCGCCGAAAGCTTCTGCGCGAGCGCCACGGGCGGCTGCGCGATCTCTTTCAGTACGCCGTCCATGCGGAAGCGCACGCGGTACGTCTTCTCGTACGGCTCGAAATGGATGTCCGACGCGCCGCGCCGGATGGCATCGAGCATGACTTTGTTGACGAATCGGACGATGGGTGCATCTTCGACATCGTCGCGGCTGATTTTTTCGTCGTTCTCGTCCTCGCCGCCTGTTACCTCGAGGGCGTCGAGGTCGACGTCATCGTCGCCGCCGAGCGGAGTGATATGTGCTTCGGCCTGCTCGATGGCCTTGTCGATGGCTTTCTGAAGCTTGTCGTCCTCGACGAGCACCACCTCGATGCTGAGGCTGGTCTGGAATTTGATCTCGTCGATCGCATGCTGGTTCGTCGGGTCCGAGACGGCCAGGAAGAGCCGTCTGCCACGGCGGAAGACCGGCAGCACACGGTGCTTCGCGATGAGCTTGTCGTTCGCGACGCGGACCGTCTCCAGGTCGAGGTTGACCGCGTCCAGGTCGAAGAGGGGGACACCGAATTCGTTCGCCGCCGCTACGGCAATATCCCGTGCACTGGCGGCGCCGCTCGAGACGAGCTGGCTGACGATATTGGTGTGGCGCTCCCTTGCCGAGTTCATAGCCTCCAGCATGGCCGCCTCGTCTACGACCCCATCCTGCACCAGGCGCTGGGGTAAACCCCCCAGTCCGGCGCGCGCGCCTCCAAGCGCCAGAGAAGCGTTCTCATTCATGGACTTACGATAACCGGATCAGTCCCGTGGTGCTCAAGTCTACCCGAGCCGGAGGCTCAGGCAATTGTCATATCTCTGCCATGGTGGCACAGCGCAGGCCCCCCCTGCGTGAACGGCTTCCCAAAAGAAGAAGCCCCTCCGGAGAGGGGCTTCTTGGGTCCATTGGGGAAGGGGATCAGACGCGGCAGTTCGAGGGAACGTACTTGTCGTTCGCTGCGTCCGACACTTTGCACAACCAGGTAATCGCATCCGAGGGGACTGTCCCGCCGACGAGAGCGCCGCCGTCTACCTGCGGCGTCAGTGAGAGCTGGACGTTAGCGGCCACAGCGGTGTACACGACGGTAATCACGCCCGAGGTGGTAGCTACCGAGACGCTAGTGACGTTCGTGGTGGACGCAGGAGACGTCCAACCCAGCACCAGACTGGAAGCGCCGTTGTCGGCGTTCTCCGCGACGGTGGTCTCAGCAGCGGCCGCCAGGTTCAGACCCTCCGTGATGCGGGCGCGGATGACGTAGTTCTGATACGCGGGAATGGCGATGGCCGCCAGGATGCCGATGATCGCGACGACGATCATCAACTCGATCAGGGTAAAACCCTTTTGTACGGACTTCATGTGCAAGGCTCCTCGACTATTGGTTTGATGTTTCGCAAGCGGCGCCAAGGAGCGCCTGCTGAGTAGCTAAAAGCAAGGCCTATGCCAACGGATGTGGCGGTCAGTAACTTACTGAATTACCAAAGAAAAGGATCGATTGCCGCGCCCGGGTACTTAACTTAGTGTGCTGAGTCGCTGACCAGCGACGCCGGGGTTCGCGTCACAAAGTGACGCAAATGGTCAGGAAACCCGCCCGCCAACTCAGCGACCCAACCGAGTTGAATCTGACGAACCAATCACGCTGGCCGGCCGGTGGCGAAGGACATAATTCCCCCGGGCCCTCGGCTATCCTCCGTGCCCGAATTAGACTTCTGGCTGGAAGCCCGCCACAAGCGGCGGGACCGCGTCATATGAGATTCGAAATGGCGGCAATCGCTTGCGTACAAGACAGCATCGAGCCATTCGATACGCCCGGGCTCGAATTGACGATTCTCATGCCTTGCCTGAACGAAGCGGAGACCGTCGCCACGTGTGTGCGCAAGGCGCAGGAATTTCTGCGGAGAACCGGCATCGCAGGTGAAGTACTGGTCTCGGATAACGGCTCGACCGACGGCTCGCCGCAACTTGCCACCGACGCTGGCGCGAGGGTGGTGCATGTGGCCACCAAGGGATATGGAAGCGCCCTGCTTGCCGGCATGCAGGCGGCCCGGGGCCGATACGTGATCATGGGAGACGCGGACGACAGCTACGATTTCTCTCGTCTGGACGCCTTCGTCGAGTCTCTTCGCGCCGGTAATACGATGGTCATCGGCCACCGCTTTCGCGGCGGCATCCGGCGGGGCGCCATGCCCTGGCTGCACCGTTATCTCGGCAACCCGGTGTTGAGCTTCCTCGGAAGACTGTTCTTTTCCTGCGGTATCGGCGACTTTCACTGCGGCCTGCGAGGAGTTCAGCGTGACGCGGCGTTGGAGTTGGGACTGCAGGCGCCGGGTATGGAATTCGCAAGTGAGATGATCGTCAAGGCGGCTCTGTCCCGCTGGCGCATAGCGGAGGTTCCGACGGTCCTTTCGCCGGCGGGCAGGTCGCGGCCGCCGCACCTGCGCAGCTGGCGGGACGGGTGGCGACACCTGCGGTTCCTGCTCATGATGAGTCCGCGGTGGCTGCTCCTCTATCCGGGCGCATGTCTCATCACCGCCGGCGTTGCCGGCGAGGTGGCGATCCTGCGCGGGCCGATCATCATTCACGGTGTCGGGTTTGACATCCACACCATGCTCTACGCCGCAGGCGCAACCATCCTCGGACTGCAGTTGGTGCTGTTCTCGCTCGTGGCGCGCACCATTGGTGTGGTCAGGAATCTCCTTCCCATGACGGACAACCTCGCGCGATTCCTCCGCGTCTTCACCTTGGAGCGAGGCATCATGCTCGGCGCTTCGCTCGGTCTTGCCGGCCTGGCCCTCGCGGTGTACTCGGTCCATGCGTGGGCCGACGCCCGCCTGGGCGCACTCGATCCCGTGTCGATGATGCGTATCGCGATCCCGTCGGTGACCTTCATGCTGGCCGGCGCCGAGATGTTGTTCGCCTCCTTTCTCCTTGGGCTGATCGACGTGCGTCCTGCGGACGAGAATCGTACGTGAGCTCCATCCAAGAGGCGCTGGCTCTCGTGCAGCGCCCCTCTCCCCTCGCCAGCGTGACTCGTCTCTTCACGTCGCCGCGTTTTCTCGTTTACTCCTGCTGCACTCTGGTTGCCCTGTTGCTGTGCTATCACCTGGGCAAGGATATGGCCTGGGATACGCTCGACTATCATTTCTATGCGGGATTCAGCGCGCTGCACGACCGCTTTGGCCAGGACTACTTCCCGGCCGGTCCACAAAGCTATCTGAATCCTTACGTCCTCGTGCCGTTCTATGTGCTGGCCGCTTCCGGCCTGACGGCCCTCCAAGTCGCTTTGATCCTGGCGGCCGCGCAAAGCGTCATTCTGTGGCTGGTGTACGAGTTGGCCCTGGCAGTCGCGCCGCCGGCAACGCCGACGGCTCGTCTGGCGCTTGGAATCTGCGCGGTCACGTTGGCTGGCGCCAATCCTGTCCTCATCATCCAGTTCGGCTCGAGTTTCGCGGATATCCTGACAGCGGAGATAGTACTCGCCGGCTGGCTGTTGCTCGTTGGAGCCGTTCGCGCGCCGCATGCGTTGCGCGTCTCGTGTGCAGCGCTGCTGCTGGGCTGCGCAACCGCGCTGAAAATGTCGAACGGCCTCCCCGCGGTCTCGGCGGGTGTAATGGTGCTCTTCATACCAGAAAGCTGGCGCAGCAGGTTTCGATATGCGGCGCTGTTCGTGGCGGCGGGGATCGTGGGATTCGCGGTGGTCGCCGTGCCCTGGTGCATCCGCCTGGAGGAGCATTTCGGCAATCCATTCTTCCCGCTGCTGAACGGCATCTTTCGCTCACCGCAACTTACCACCGCGCCGATCATCCATTACCGGTTCATTCCGCCATCGCTCGGCGCGGCGCTTTGGCGCCCGTTCGCAATCGCGACTCCGCGCGCCCTGATCCACACGGAATACGCCGCGCCGGATCTGCGGTACGTGCTGCTGTTGGCAGCGGCCGCTCTTTCGCTTCTTGCATGGGGATGGAAACGCCGGCATGGGAATGCGGCCGCGCCCATTGAGCCGGCCCGCGAACGTTCGGGACTGGCGCTTACGGCCCTCGGCTCAGCCTTCCTCGTGGACTGGGTGCTGTGGCTCAAGGCATCGGGCAACAGCCGCTATTTCATCCCAATGGCCTGTGTGGCCGCGGTTCTGGCCATCGTCCTGCTCTTTCGCTCCTGCTCGGACTGGCCGAGACTCCGCAATTATCTGTTACTCACCTTTTTTATCGTACAGTTCTATCAGCTTCGCATCGGTACCGAATATCCGCCTGACCTTCCCTGGGACCATGCGCCCTGGTTTGAGATCTCGATACCGAAGAGTGTCGCCAGCGACCCCGGACTCTATTTCAGTATCGGCGTCGAATCAGATTCGTTCATTGCACCCTATCTGGCACCGGGTTCCGGCTTCATCAACCTCGAAGGAAATTACACGCTCGGGCCCGACGGAGCGAATGGCAAGCACATCGCAGCACTGGTCGGGCGCTATTCGCCGAACCTTCGGATGCTGATGCGCGACGGGCGGCGCGCCGCCGGCTACGTTTCCGGCCTGCCCAACATGCTCGTCGCAAACGATGCACTCGAGCCCTTCGGTTTGCAGGTCGATACCGGCGACTGTAAGCGCATCATCGTCCATGACGTGAGCACGCCAGCTTTGGGCATTGGAGGCCACACGCCCTCTACAGTGCTGCCGGCGAGTCTGAACATGGGATACTTCATCACCTGTCGAGTCGTGACCGGAAAGGCGCGCGACCCGGCGCTGGCCCTGGCCGAGAGCGCTGCCAATCTCGCGTTCGACCATCTGGAGGATGCGTGTCCTGCGCTATTTCAGCCGCGACGACCAGCGACCTACTTCGTCGGAACCAAAGCGCACGGCTACATCTGGGAGCGGCAATACCCCAACACCGATATATTTGCATTGATACACAATGGTTGGGTGCGTTTTCAACCATACATGAGCCAAGGGCGCTTCGCCGGCGCGCAGAGCGCATGGGAGAAGGCGCCCCTGCGCGTGACCTGCGGTCGCGGCGCGGACGGTTACTTTCTCCGAGCGACAATGCCGCGCTGACAGGGCCGCGTGACGACTTCTCTGCAAAACCCGGCGTCGCTGCCCAGAAGCGCGGCCCCGCGGCTTGCGGCCCTGCGATGCCTGGCCGCCTCCGCCAGACTCTGGACTTATAGTGGCTGCACGCTGCTCGCGGTGCTCATCAGCTGGTGGCTGGGAAAGGACATGCAGTGGGACACGCTCCACTACCATCTCTACGCCGGGTTCAGCGCGCTTCATGATCGCTTCAGCCTCGACTATTTCGCCGCGGGTACCCAGTCCTATCTGAATCCGTACTCCTATGTGCCGTTCTATCTCCTGGCCACATCCCGACTGACGGCGCTCGAGAGCGCCACCATCCTCGCGCTCTTCCAGAGCGCCATCCTGTGGTTGAGCTATGAGCTCGCGCTCAGGGTGGCCCGGCCGCAAGACCGGCGCACGCAGGTCGCAATCGGCGTGAGTGCAGCGGTCCTTGCGTTCGCGAATCCTGTTCTCATCGATCAGCTCGGCTCGAGCTTCGCCGACATCACGACAGCGGAGCTGGTGCTCGCCGGTTGTCTCCTCCTCATCGATGCGATTCGCACACCTGCCGCCTGGCGCATCGCCGCTTCCGGAGTCCTGCTCGGCGCAGCAACCGCATTCAAGCTGAGCAACGCTTTGCCGGGCGTGTCGCTGGCGATCGTGCCATTGTTCCTACCGGTCGGCTGGCGGAGGCGGCTCGGTGATGCCGCCCTTCTCGGCCTGTGCGTTGCGGCGGGCTTTGCGCTGGTTGCGTGGCCCTGGTCCCTGCAGCTGGAGCGCAATTTCGGCAACCCGTTCCTGCCGCTGCTGAACGGCCTGTTCCATTCGCCCCACTACACGCACGGACCTGGTCTCGAATATCGCTTCATCCCACCGTCATGGCGTGCCGCATTGTGGCGTCCGTTCGCCATCGCGACGTCTGTCAGGATGGTGCACGTGGAAAGCGCCGCCCCCGATCTGCGCTACGTGATTCTGATCGTTGTCGGAGTTTTGAGTCTCATTCGCGGGACCGCACGGCGATGGCTGCCAGGACGAGCTGTAACGGGCGATCCACGCCTTTTACCCGAAGATCGGGCGTTACTGGCGCTGGCATGCGCGTTTCTAATCAACTGGGCGCTCTGGCTCAGGATGTCGGGCAATAGCCGGTATTTCCTGCCCACGGCGTGCCTGGCGGCCGTGCTGGTCATCGCGCTGCTGTTCAGATTGCTGGCGCGCTGGCCGAAGTTGCGCTACTGCGTGGTCGCCGTCGTGCTCGCCATACAGGTCCATCAGGTTTACGTCGGCACGAATTTCCGCCCGCTTCTTCCCTGGAACGACGGTCCTTGGTTTGAAGTCCCGGAAATACCCGCTCCTGACTCCGCGCCGGCTTTGTACTTCAGCGTTGGAGTTCAGTCCAATGCCTTCATCGTGCCGTTTTTGCCGCGCGGTTCCGGATTCATCGACCTCCATGGCGATTATGTGCTCGGCCCCGGGGGCGCAAATGGCGCTCACATTCTGTCCATGATCCGGCGGTTCTCGCCTCATCTGAAGGTGCTCGTCTCCGATCGGCGGGTGGATGCCGCTCGTCGCGCCGACGTTCCATATCCTGTCGACATAAATGACGCGCTCGAGCCCTTCGGCCTGCGCGCGGATACGGATCGTTGCGCCAGGATTGTGGTGCCGGCCGCCCCCAAGGTGCACGACGTGACGGTCCAACGCGCTGTACCCAACCTGCCGAGGGCGGACTGGTACACGCTATATCTCATCACCTGTGACGTAGTGCCCGACGGAGGGACATTCGGTGCGATCCCTCCCGAGGAGCGCTCAGCCGAGCGGGCCCTGGACCGCCTGGAAGTTGCATGTCCCGCTGTTTTGCAACCCCGCGGCTCGGTCACTTTCAGGGTGAAGACCAGGGACGGGCAGGACGATTGGATTCGCTCCTACGGCAATACCGATGTCGATGCGTGGGTCAGCCAGGGCCGCGTGTATTTTCAGTCAGCGCTGGGTAGAGATCAGAAGCATGATCTGGGGCCGGAGAGCGCCTGGGAGAAAACGCCGCCGCCGATCGCCTGCGGGCGCACGGATGGCGGCCTTTTCTTCATCCGCCTGGCTCGATGAGCCGCCGCGCGCTCAACCTCTAGACTGCTGCCGGCCGATCGTGTACCCGAAGACGATACGTGAACAGCCACTGTCCGGTAAAGCTCAGCGGCGTGTTGACGCAGGCGATTGAAATGGCGGCCCACAGATACCACATGTGCAGCGCGTCGACCAGGAGCTTCAGGGCCAGCGTGTTTGCGCCGAGCAGGATTGCATTGACGGTCATGTAGCGGAGGGCGCCGGCGTGATTGACCGACTTTGACGAGAACGTGAAGCGCGCATTGAGCAGATAACCGGCAACATTTGAGGCCAGGAACGCTATGACGTACGCCACCAGATAGTTCATCCCCGCCAGCTCATCCAGCGCGGTCAGAACGCCCACACTCAGCGTCATGCACGTGAGGCCCACTGCGCAGAAGCGGACGAGCTTACGTAAGCGCGCGATCATGAGCGGACTTTGGATCGGAAAGCCGGTCATCGCCGCATCAGATTTGCCACGCTGTCGCTGAACCGCTCGGCAAACCTCTCCGCGGAGAATTGCATCGCGTGCTCACGGATTGCGTCAGGATCGAACCGATCGCTCTCCTCCTCGAGCTTGCGAACGGCCTCGATGAGCGTGGCCACATCCTGCTTCCGAAATAGTATTCCCGTCACTCCGTCGACCACGGTGTCCAGCGCACCTCCCAGGGCGTATGCAATGACCGGCCTGCCGCAGGCCATCGCTTCCACGGGCACGATGCCGAAGTCCTCCGCGCCCGGAAACACCAGCGCCTTGCAGCGCTGGTAGTGGTCGCGAATCACTTCGAATGGCTGTCTGCCAAGTATTTTGATGTTCGGCCCGGCGGCTCGCCGCAGCCGCGGGAGGAGGTCGCCTTCGCCGATGATCACGAGGGGCTTGCCGAGGGCATTGAACGCCTCCACCACCAGGTCGGGTTTCTTATATCCTGCGAGCTGACCGACATACAGGTAGAAGTCGTCGTGGGTTTCCGATACCGAAAAATCGGCCACCGCCACCGGCGGGTGGATCACGCTCGACGTCCGGCCGTAGTAACGCGCGATCCGATCCCCGACGAATCGCGAAATCGCCACGAACTCATCGACCCGGTGCGCCGTCAGCTGATCCCACATCCTGAGGTAATGCGTGATCGGCAGCATCATCATCCGCGTGAAGGCTCCAGCCTCCGCCCGATAATCGGGGTACATGTCCCAAATGTAACGCATGGGCGAGAGGCAGTAGCAAAGATGGCGTGCGTGCGGGGCAACGATCACTCCCTTGGCGGGAGCCGACTCGTTGCTGATCACCAGATCGTAGTCCCGCAGATCGAGTTGCTCCAGCGCCAGCGGCATCAGCGGCAGGTAGCGCTCGAAGTAGCGGCTGGCAAAAGGCATTCGATCGATGAATGTCGTGAAGATTCTGTGACCGGGAAGTTCCCGTGCCGCCAGCTCCCGATCGTAGGTGTGAGTAAAAATGTCTGCTTGCGGATACAGCTTGCCCATCGCCTGCAGCACCTTCTCGCCGCCGCGCCAGGTGTGTATCCAGTAATGAATCAATGCGACGCGCATACGCGTAAAGCTCAGGCTTCGAGCATCCGGCGCAGCGTGTCCCTGATGGGGATCGCCGGCTTGAATCCGGTCAGCGCCCACAGCCGCGCGCAGCTTCCAGTCAGCTTGAGCAACTCGTTGCTGCGCACGAGCGCCGGATTGACCCGTATCTCGGGAGCGAAACCGGCGATCTCGAACGCCATATCGAGCACGCTTCGCAGCGGGTGGGCAGTCCCGGAGCAGATATTCACCGTCTGCCCGAGAGCGGCCGGCGCATCCAGCAATCGGGCGTACGCCTCGACGACATCGAGCACATCCGAAAAATCCCGCGCCACGTTCAGGTTACCCAGCTCCAATACCGGAGCTTTGCGCTTCAAATGACCGATGACCTTCGGAATCAGGAAGCGCGCCTCATCCTGCCCGGGCCCTGAGTAGTTGAACGGCCGTGCAATGACGATCGGCAGCCGATCCATCCACGTCCGCGCCATGTTTTCCATGACGTGCTTGCTGTTGCCGTAGTGATTGACGGGCTGCGGACACATCGCTTCATCGATGGTCTCGACGGCGGGCGTGCCGTACACGTGCGCCGAACTGACGAGCAGTATCCGATCGGGTGTGTGATCGAGTGCTGCGAGCGCCTCGAGCAGGTTGAGCGTTCCAAACACATTCACGTCATAGAATGCCCTGGCATCTCCGTGAGCGACGTTCGAGATTGCCGCGAGGTGTATCACGTGCGTCGGCCTGACTGCCGCCACAATCCTCCTGGTCTCGGCGATATCGGTAAGATCGCCATGGATCTCTCCAGGCCCGGCGGTCGATCCATTCACCAGGCCGACCACCTCCACGTCGGGCTGGCGCAGTCTCGTGGCCATGTAATGGCCCGTGAAGCCGTTATATCCGGTGATCAATACCCTCTTCATGGACGCGCTTCAGGAACTGGTGTCTGTTCGCTTCGAATGGATGCGGTTCCTGTTCAGATCACACTCGACCATCATCGAGCAGAGCTGCTCGAGCGTGGTCTTGGATTCCCATGACAGCTCACGCCTGGCCTTGGCGCAATCGCCGATCAGGGCATCCACTTCGGCGGGCCGATAGAATTCCGGATTCACCCGCACAATCACCCGTCCGGTCTCGGTGTCGACTCCGCTTTCGTTCTCCTTCTCGCCCCGCCACTCGATCCTCATGCCGGCCGCGGCGGCCGCCATGGTTGCAAAATCACGAACGGTCGCGGTTCGTCCGGTCGCCAGTACGTAGGTATCGGGGTGTGGCGCCTGAAGCATGCGCCACATGCCTTCCACGTACTCCCTGGCGAACCCCCAATCGCGCCGTGCGTCGATGTTGCCCAGCTCCAGAGTGTCCTGCAGTCCGAGCTTGATGCGCGCTACGCCGTTGGTAATCTTGCGGGTCACGAACTCGAGGCCGCGCAGCGGGCTCTCATGGTTGAAAAGGATGCCGCTCACGCCGAAGATGTCGAAGCTCTCGCGATAGTTTATGGTCATCCAATGCGCATAGAGCTTGGCGACGCCATAGGGGCTGCGCGGATGAAAGGCCGTCAATTCGTTCTGCGGAGCTTCATGTACCTTGCCGAACATCTCCGATGTGCTGGCCTGATAGAAGCGAATCTTCGGGTTCACCTCGCGAATCGCCTCCAACAGATTGAGCGCACCCACTCCGGTGATTTGCGAGGTGGTATGAGGCTGATCGAAGCTCACCCCGACGAAGCTCTGGGCCGCGAGATTGTAGATCTCGGTGGCGCCGCTCTTGTCGAGGAGGCGTATCGCCGATCCCATATCGGTCAAATCGAACTCCACCAGACGGAGGTTGGGGTGCTGGTCCATGCCGAGCTCGGCCAGCCGCCAGAAGCTCACCGAGCTCGTGCGGCGATACGTTCCCCACACGACGTAATTTTTCCTGAGGAGGAATTCGGCCAGATATGCCCCGTCCTGGCCCGTTATGCCGGTGACGATTGCGACGCTCATGGTTCTCTCTCAATTCTCATTGCGCAGATCGCGGTCCACGTACCAGTCGTCGTACCGGGAAAGCTGCTCACGCTTCGAATGCAGCAGAGGCAGCAGATGCCGAACGGAAGGTACTGTAGCCCCAAAGAGCTGTATTTGGGCAGCATATTACTCAGTTACAGTCCTCGATCTTTGTGCGCCAGGTCGCGGAAGTATCGCTCTGCGCGGCGCTGCTGGTGATTCCGCCCTCATGTGTGAAAGAGCCCCCGGATGGCATCGCCGAAATCCGCTATGCTTCGGCACCGGCCCTGAACGCCAGAGAAGTGAACAGTTCTTCGCAGCATGACGTCGGCGCGAACGTTGGGCACTCGGAATCCGTGTCCCGGCCGATGAATCCGCAGAGCCTGGCGGCCATCATCGAGCACGGGCGCAGCCTGCTCGGGCACAAAGTCGAGCCCGATCCATATCTCTCCGAGGTGGCCGGGCGAAGCCGATCTCACTGGCTTCTCGGAAACGCCGTGCAGATGGTATACCAGCGGCAGGTTGGTTTTCTCTCGGATCTGATTCTGGGTTATACAGGCCGACCCGCAGGAAAAGTGAACATCCTCGACTGGGGCTGTGGCCGGGGGCACATCACGTATCTGCTGAGAAAAAGGGGATTTTCAGTCACGGCTTGCGATCGCGACGGCGGCACTGACGAGAACTCCGCGTTCCGGGCGGAAAGACCCATTTTAACCGAGCAGAGCATCGACGTCGTGCCGCTGACGGATGATGTGAAACTCCCTTTTCAAACCGGCTCGTTCGACTGCGTGACGAGCTTTGGCGTCCTCGAGCACGTGGCGCGGGATCTGGACTCCCTCAAGGAGATCCGGCGTGTCCTCAGGCCCGGGGGACTTCTCTACATCACTTTCCTGCCGTATCGGCTTTCGTGGACACAGGCGGCTGCGAGGCTCTTCGGTGACCGGTATCACGATCGACTCTACGGGCGTCGCAGTCTGCGCGAGCTGGCATACGCCGCGGAATTCCGCGTACAGGCAGTATGGTTTGGTCAGCTGTTTCCGAAGAATCCAACTCCCCTGGTGCTCGACCGTGTGCTGGAACCGATAGACCGACTGGCGTGCCGGTACACTCCACTCAAGTACTTCGCCACGAACCTCGAGGCCGTGCTTACCGCCAATTGAGCGCCATTCTCGGGCCGGCCGAGCCCATCCCTCAGGAGAACATCTGCTCGATTGTCCTGATGGATGGCGGGTGCCCGTAAGCGTTGTAGAGGTAATAGCGCGGCGGCACGTATATCTCATTCAGGTCCGGCGGTACGTCCGGGAATGCCCCGCGGAACTCTTCCCTCAGAAAAAAGGCGTTGGCTCCGGAATGGGCGTTACAGCATCCCAGGAAGAACCCAAACCTGGAGAACAGATCCACGAAGCTGCATAGAGATGCCCCGAAGTAATCGTCGCCCTGCCACCTGTGCGTCGCGTCGTAATCCATCTTCCATCGAACGGGCGGCGGAAATTTGGCGTTGTACTCCACGATGAAGAGCTTGGGATGGAACCCATTCTCGAGCAGCTTCTCGACCAGATGAATGTCATTTCCGTCGAGATCGAGCGAGATCACATCCAGCGACGGACTCTTCAGATTCCTCCGCCCTTCCTCGGCCAACCCAACGATGTTATCGCGTGTTATCCACGCTCTCATGTAAGAGAACGTCTCGAGCGATTGTCTGGTCGGGTATGCGAGCTTTTCCCCTCCCGCCCAGAATCCCCTCCACCCGAGCGCTTTCAGGATCAGGGTGTTGTTTTCAGTGCCGTTTCCCACCCCGAACTCCGCAAACGTGCCGGTCTCCAGGGACTGTATGCGTCTGAGGATCTCGAGCGTGATACCGTCCTCGTCGGTTTGCGAGAAGCACTTCATCCCATGCCTGCTCAACGGGTTCGGGTGCGCGAGCTTCAGCGACTGGGCCTGGTAACCGAGGACAATGTCCCGCAACTCCCCCAGATACGCGAAACCAAGCATCTTGGCCTTGAGGCGTTTCAGGAACGCGACCGGAAATGGAATTCGGCTGAATAGCTTTTTCATGGGCGTTCGCGGGACGCAATTAACGGATTATCCACTGGATTTTCCTTAATACGCGTGACGGTCGCCACTGTTCGCGGAAGTGGCCGCCGCCACGGATCGCAGGGGCGAAAACGTGACTCCATGCACGAAATTTCGGGTCCAGAGCTAGCCAGGCATGGGGGGTCGAGAGCCTAATCGAGCATCCGGTCTCATGGTCCCCTATGATTGGCCACATTGCGGCGCTCCATCGTCTATGCCTCTCAATTGGTTCGATGCACGTGAGGCCGCCGCGGTAGGTGCGGCACTGGCTGACCACTTCCAGCCTGGATCCGGCTCCTTGGCGTCGGGGCAGAAAAAGGCCGACGCGCCAAGAGACTGGCGCCAGGATCTTCCGCGCCTTCGTCAGCGAATAGCCCGAGAGGCCGGCTCACTCAAGCTGAACCTGTTCAAGCGCGCCAAGCTGCTGAATTCCTTCAAGTGGAGACTTGCGGAGCTCGGGTTCGATCCAAAATCGATTGATGAGCTCACACAGGTGCTCCTGATGCAGCTCGTCATGAAGGGTGAGCGTGCCGGGGTTCCTGGAGACAACCGCACCGTAATGGAAGTCGGCGCCGTGTCAGCGAGACGCCTGCCGACGCTGCTTGGCGAGGCGGACGCGCTGTTCGCGCAACACAGGTACGGCGAGTCCGCCAAGCGACTGGAGGAGGCCCTCACCCTCGATGGACGTCGCGCCGATGTGCACGCGAAACTGGGGGCGGCCCTGTGCTGTGTGGGTCGTTACGGCGATGCGGAGAGCGCGCTCCGGCGTGCTATCGGGCTCAAGCCGAGTCTCGCTGCCGCCTATTTCAGCCTCGGAACTCTCCTCAGGGACAAAGGTGAATTCGCAGCTTCCGAGACGGCGTTGCGCCGCGCCGTCAAGCAGGATCCGAGGAACGCTCTAGCGCTGGCGAGCCTGGGTCTCACCCTCGGCATGCGAGGTCGTCTGACCGAGGCGAGGGAATACTTCGAGAAGGCTCTCCGCTTGAAGCCACACGACGCGGGGATACTCAGCTCTTTCGGATGGCTTGCCGGCATAGAGGGGCGCTTCGAGGAGGCAGAAGGACACCACCGAGCGGCACTGGAGGCCGACTCGCGACATCCGGGCGCCCGGGCCATGCTGGCCGGGCTGCGGCGCATGACGGATGCCGACAAGGACTGGCTCGAGGGCGCCGAACGGACACTTGCAGATGGTGTACCGCCGCTCGAGGAATCGAAGCTGCGCTATGCGATGGGCAAGTACTTCGATGATCTGGGGAAATATTCCAAGGCGTTCGAGCAATACAGGCGCGCAAACGAGCTGCAGAAGCTCGTGGCAGCTCCCTACGATCGCACCGATCGCACGAAGCTCGTCGATGACATGATCACCACTTACACGCGGCAGCGACTCGACCAGCCGGCCAGGGGCGCGTCCGAGTCCGCAAGGCCCGTTTTCGTGACCGGCATGATGCGGTCCGGTACCTCCCTGGTCGAGCAGATCATCGCCTCGCATCCGCAGGCCATGGGTGCCGGCGAGCTGGATTTCTGGCACGTGACGGCGCGCAAGCACGAGAGCCTGCGGCGCGAAGACCCGGATGAGCCGCTCACGAGGAAATTGGGTGAGTCGTATCTGAAGGTATTGCAGCAGCATTCTCCCAATGCACTGCGTGTCGTTGATAAATCAACCTTCAATACGGATCATCTGGGACTGATTCATCGGGTGTTGCCGCAGGCACGAATTATTTACGTGCAGCGCGACCCCATCGACAATTGCCTGTCGTGTTTTTTCCAGGATTTCGTGAACGTCGCCAGCTTCACGATGGACCTGTCGGACCTGGCACATTATTACCAGGAGCATCACCGCTTGATCTCGCATTGGCAGGCGGTGTTGCCGGAAACAACGCTTCTCGTCGTGCCCTACGCGGAGCTCGTGGCCGATCCGGAGACATGGAGCCGCCGGATGATCCAGTTCAGCGGCCTCGAGTGGGATTCGCGGTGTCTGCAATTCCACAAGACGCAACGGTCTGTGTTGACCGCCAGCAATTGGCAGGTGCGCCAACCGGTGTATTCGCGATCCGTGGGGCGGTGGCGCAATTACGAGAAGTTCATCCGCCCGCTGGCCGAGCTGCGTAAGTTGGAGCCTGCCTGACGGCTACTCGATCCCCAGCTTCTTGATCCGATACCGCAGCGCCCGGAAGCTCATTCCCAGCAGCTTCGCCGCCGCGGTCTTGTTGTAGCGAGTCTTCTCCAGCGCCTTGACGATGGCGTCGCGCTCGATTCCCTCGAGATGCTCGCCGAGGGCCGCGTTGCCGGCCGTGGCAGCT
>DATAXF010000016.1:0-67266 GCA_036273095.1 Steroidobacteraceae bacterium
CTGTAATAGAGCTCCATCTCGATCGGGTGCGTCGCCATGCGAAAACGCGTCATCTCCTGCATCTTCAGACCGATGTAAGCGTCGATCACGTCATTGGTGAACACCCCACCGCGGGTGAGGAACTCGCGGTCCTTGTTCAGATAGTCGATCGCCATGTCCAGCGAGTGGCACACCGTCGGGATGTGCTTGGCTTCCTCCGGCTCCAGGTCGTAGAGATCCTTGTCGGCCGGGTCGCCGGGGTGGATCTTGTTCTGGATGCCGTCGAGGCCGGCCATCATCATGGCCGCGAAGGCGAAGTAGGGATTCGCGCTGGAGTCCGGGAAGCGCACTTCGATGCGGCGCGCCTTCGGGTTCGACACCCACGGAATGCGGATGGAGGCCGAGCGGTTGCGCGCGGAGTACGCGAGCATCACTGGCGCCTCGAAGCCCGGCACCAGGCGCTTGTAGCTGTTGGTGCCCGCATTGGTGAAGGCATTGAGCGCGCGTGCGTGCTTGATGATGCCGCCGATATAGTAGAGGGCGAGGTCCGAAAGGCCGCCGTACTTGTCGCCCGCGAATAGCGCCTTGCCTTCCTTCTGCAGCGATTGATGGACGTGCATGCCGCTGCCGTTGTCGCCGACGAGAGGCTTCGGCATGAAAGTCGCGGTCTTGCCGTAGCGGTTGGCCACGTTGAGCACCGCATACTTGAGCAGCTGTACCTGATCGGCCTTCTGCACCAGCGTGCCGGCGCCGATGCCGATCTCACTCTGACCGCCGGTGGCAACCTCGTGATGGTGCACTTCCACCACGAGGCCGAGCTCCTCGCAGGCGAGACACATCGCCGAGCGGATGTCCTGGAACGCGTCGACCGGCGGTACCGGGAAATAGCCGCCCTTGATGCCCGGCCGGTGGCCGCGATTGCCGTCGGTGTACTCCGTACCGGAGCTCCACGCGCCCTGCACGGAGTCGATCGAGTAGAAGCAGCCGCGCATGTCGTTGCCATAGCGCACGCCGTCGAAGATGAAGAACTCGTTCTCCGGGCCGAAAAGCGCGCTGTCAGCGATGCCGGTCGACTTGAGGTACGCCTCGGCACGCTTGGCGAGGGAGCGCGGGTCGCGCTCGTAGCCTTGCATGGTGGCCGGCTCGATCACATCGCAGCGGATGTTGATCGTCGCGTCCTCGAAGAACGGATCGATGACCGCGGTGTTAGCCTCCGGCATGAGGATCATGTCCGACTCGTTGATGCCCTTCCATCCGGCGATGGAGGAGCCGTCGAACATCTTGCCGTCGCGGAACAGTTCCTCATCGACCAGCCGCGCCGGAATGGTCACGTGCTGCTCCTTGCCGCGCGTATCGGTGAATCGCAGGTCCGCGAATCTGATTTCTTTTTCTTTGATCAGCTTGAGCACATCGGCCGGTGTCATATCTCCTCCGAAAGAAATAAAGAATGGCGCCCGCCGGGCGGAACAGCCTCCCGGGGGCAGGTAGCGGCGCGCTGTGGCAGTGCAGGCGCTGTGCCAGCTTCAGCTTGCCAGGCGGATCAAGGAGTTAGCGGCTTGAGGGGGATCCCTCCGCGCCATGATGGTGCAGGGTGCTGGATTTTGGCACCAATCTGGTGCAATACCAAGCAGCGGCAGCCCTGCCGGTGCCATCTGCGGTGCAGGAACGCCTCCTTTTAGTGCGTCGCGCCCGGGTACCGCTGGTCCGGTTTCGGCGGGATATACTCGCCGGCTCTTTTGAGCGTTCGATCCCATCCATGAGAATCGGCACTGCGCCCCGCACCTTCCAGGAGCTGATCTTCGCGCTGCAGCGCTACTGGTCGGAGCGCGGCTGTGTCGTCCTGCAACCCTATGACATGCAGGTCGGGGCCGGCACGTTCCACACGGCCACCTTCCTGCGATCCATCGGACCCGAGCCCTGGAGCGCGGCCTACGTTCAGCCCTCGCGCCGTCCGGCCGACGGCCGCTACGGCGAGAATCCCTTCCGGCTGCAGCATTACTACCAGTTCCAGGTGGTGATCAAACCCTCGCCGCTCGACATCCTGGATCTCTATCTCGGGAGCCTGCGCGCGCTCGGCTTCGACCCGCTGGTGCACGACGTCCGCTTCGTCGAGGACAACTGGGAATCGCCGACCCTGGGCGCCTGGGGTCTCGGCTGGGAGGTGTGGCTGAACGGCATGGAGATCACCCAGTTCACTTACTTCCAGCAGGTCGGCGGCCTCGACTGCCGGCCGGTGACGGGAGAGATCACCTACGGTCTCGAGCGACTCGCCATGTATCTGCAGGGAGTGGAGAGCATCTATGACATCGTCTGGACCGACGGGCCGCGGGGCAGGGTGAGCTACGGCGACGTGTTCCACCAGAACGAGGTCGAGCAGTCGCGCTACAACTTCGAGCGGGCCGATGTCGCGACGCTGTTGCGTCACTTCGACGATCACGAGCGCGGCTGCAGGGAGCTGCTCGAGGCGGGGCTGGCGCTGCCCGCTTATGAGCAGGTGCTGCAGGCCTCCCAC
Source organism: Steroidobacteraceae bacterium (assembly GCA_036273095.1). Classification (GTDB taxonomy): domain Bacteria; phylum Pseudomonadota; class Gammaproteobacteria; order Steroidobacterales; family Steroidobacteraceae; genus 13-2-20CM-66-19. The sequence goes on from DATAXF010000016.1 coordinate 2,492, forward strand.
ACATTCAACCTGTTGGACGCGCGGCGCGCGATCTCGGTGACGGAGCGGCAGCGTTATATTCTGCGCATGCGCTCGCTCGCGGGCGGCGTGGCGCGGGCTTACTACGAGAGCCGCCAGGCGCTGGGCTTTCCGCTGCTCGCCGGGCAAAGCGCGGCGCAGAAGGGCGGCTCATGAACGCGGAAAAGCGCGACTTCCTGGTCGAGATCGGGACCGAGGAGCTACCGCCCAAGGCATTGCGCCTCCTGGAGCAGGCGTTTGCCGGCGAGCTTGCCTCCGGGCTGGCCAAAGCGGGTCTGAAGCACGGCGAGACAAAGTCCTTCGCGACCCCCCGCCGGCTGGCGGTTCTGATTCGACGCCTGACGGCACGGCAACCGGACCAGAAGATCGAGCGGCGTGGTCCGCCCGTGAGCGCGGCATTCGATGCCGAGGGCCTTCCGACGCGAGCCGCACAATCGTTCGCGGCCGCCTGGAAGACCTCCATGGGAGAGCTGCAGCGCCGCGATGAAGGCAAGGGAACATTCCTTTATTACGTCGGAATCAAGGCCGGCGCTGCCGCCGTGGAGCTGTTACCCGGACTGGTGCAGAGCGCCCTCGATGCCTTGCCGATTCCGCGCCGCATGCACTGGGGCGCGGGGGAGGCGCAGTTCGTTCGACCCGTTCACTGGATCGCGATGTTGTATGGGAAGGAGATCGTGCCGGCGCGCCTGCTCGACACCGCCTCCGGCAATCTCACCCGGGGACACCGTTTCCACGCCCCGAAACCGCTGCGTCTGTCGAGCCCCAACGTCTACGAGCGGACGCTGCGTGAACGCGGTTATGTCGTCGCGGACTTCGCGGCTCGGCGCTCACTGATCCGCGAGGGCGTTGCGGCCTTGGCGGCCGGCCTGGGCGGCCGGCCACTGATGAGCGATGAGCTGCTCGACGAGGTCACGTCCCTGGTGGAATGGCCGGTGCCGCTCGCCGGGCGCTTCGAGGAGCGCTTCCTGTCGCTGCCGCGCGAGGTGCTGATCTCGACTCTGGAGGATCACCAGCGCTACTTTCCGGTTGAAGACGCGGACGGCACCCTGCTTCCGCACTTCATAACCGTAGCCAACATCGAGAGCAGCGATCCCGCCAAGGTCGTCGAAGGCAACCAGCGTGTCGTACGGCCGCGGCTCGCCGATGCGGCGTTCTTCTGGGAGCAGGACCGCAAATCCCCCCTTGCGGCGCGCGCCGAAGGCCTGGCGAAAGTCACTTTCCAGGCGAAGCTCGGCTCGCTCGGCGACAAGACGCGGCGGGTCGGTGCGCTGGCAGCGGAGATCGCGCAGGCACGCGCCCGGTCCGAAGCTCACGAGGCCGGTCCGGTCACGCGTGCGCGGCGCGCTGCGGAGCTCTGCAAATGCGACCTCCTGACCGCGATGGTCGGCGAGTTCCCGGAGCTTCAGGGCATCATGGGTACCTACTACGCCCTTGCCGATGGCGAAGAAGCCGAGGTTGCCACGGCGATCCGGGAGCACTACCGGCCGCGCGGTGCCGGCGATGATCTGCCACTCACGGAGACCGGCACTACACTCGCGATCGCCGACAAGCTGGATACCCTGGCAGCCATCTTCGCCATCGGCGGGAAGCCCACGGGGACGAAGGATCCCTTCGGACTGCGCCGAGCGGCGATCGGCGTCATCCGGATCCTGATCGAGAAGCGGCTCGAGCTGGATCTCGCCCGGCTGTTGGATCGCGCCGTGGCGCGGGTGGGCGCGGACATCGAGAAGGCTGCGGCCGCCGCCGGCAAGCCGGCGCCGGCGCTCGCAACCGCGAGCATTGCGGCTGAAGTGCACGACTACGTCCTCGAGCGGCTGCGCGCCTATTACCTCGAGCGCGCTACCGGCGCCTCGTCCATCACCACGGAGATGTTCGACGCCGTGCTCGCGACCCGCCCGGCGTCGCCACTCGACCTGGATACGCGACTCGCGGCACTCAGCAACTTCCTGACTCTACCCGAATCGGCCAGCCTGACCGCCGCGAACAAGCGCGTCGCCAACATCCTGCGCAAGGCCGGCGAGAGCGCGCCGGCGGAAATCGATCAGGGTGCCCTGCAGGTCGCCGCGGAGCGGCAACTGTTCGAGGCCATGGGGCAGCTGCGCGACCGCGTCGCGGCGGCCACGGCCCGCAAGGACTACGCCGGCGCGCTGGCGCTGCTCGCACAGCTGCGGCCGACGGTGGACGCGTTCTTCGACCAGGTGATGGTCATGGATGAGGACCCGAAGCTGCGCGCCAACCGGCTGGCGCTGCTTGCCCGCATGCGCGAGCTGTTCGCGGGAGTGGCGGACCTGTCGCGGCTGCCGGGTTGATCGGCGCACGGCCATGCAGCTCTTTGCCTCGATCGTCTTCACGGTGTTCTTCTTCGTGTGGACCTTCTGTTACTCCATCTTCTTCGTGATCGCCTGTCTCCTGCTGCCGTTCAGACACCGGTTCCTGCTGGCGCGGCTCTGGGGATGGGTGCTGCTCAAAGCGCTCAAGTGGACCTGCAGGCTGGATTTCCAGGTCGAGGGCGCGGAGCGGGTGCCCGCGGGCAATCACATCGCGCTATGGAAGCATTCCTCCTCGTGGGAAACGTTCGCGATGACCGTGGTCTTCCCGCGGCAGGTATGGGTGCTGAAGCGCGAGCTGCTGTGGGTTCCGGTGGTCGGTTGGGGCATCCGCCAGCTCCATGCCATCGCCATCGATCGCAAGTCGGGCCACTCGGCCGTATCGCAGGTGATCGCCCAGGGACGGGAGCGTATTGCCGAAGGTGACTGGGTGATAGTGTTTCCGGAGGGCACGCGCATGCCGCCCGGTGAGACGCGTCGCTACGGTGTCAGCGGTGCCCTGCTCGCAGCGGAGACCGGCAGGCTCATCGTCCCGGTTGCACACAACGCCGGCCGCTACTGGCCGCGGCGGGGGCTCCTCAAGAAGCCGGGAACCATCCGGGTCGTCATCGGCCACCCGGTGGTTGCCGGCGGCCGTGATGTTCGCGAGGTAAACCGCGAGATCCAGGAGTGGATCGAGGCGACCGTCGCGAGCCTGCAGGTGTAAACTCGCCGGGTCGAGGAACCCGGAAAAGGTCGCTGACCATGCCGCACCACTCGCCGCCAACTCCGCCGCCGTACATTTGCGAGGTCAGAGACCTGCGTACCGGCCAGGTCGTGTACTACCCGGCGCTGAGACCCTGGAACAGTACAACCACGGTCATCCTGCCGGATTCCATGGTGCGCCATGACTACAAGGGACAGGTGGTTGACCGGGATCCGGTACGGATCTCCTGTCGACTCCGTATCACGCCAAGTAAGGATTGAAATCACTTCAAGGTTGAAAGCCACGCGTAAGCCGCGCCGGAGAGCTGCGCGGCGCCTCCGAGGATCATCGCGTAGCGCAGGCCTTCGGGCGCACTCCCGAACACCGCATACACCGCGCCGAGCGCGGCTACGCCAACAGTTGCGCCCACCATCCGGGCGACGTTGATCAAGGCGGAGGCGGTGCCGGACCGGGCGGCGCGCACGGCACCGACGGCCTCGCCCATCAACGGCCCGGTTGCGAACCCCATGCCGATGCCGGTGACAGTGAGTCCGATCTCCGCGGACAGCAACGACGTCTGACCGGCGGTCGCGCCGATCAGCAACAGCCCGACGCCCACTATGGCCACGCCGCCCGCGGTCATGAAGCGCACGCCGAGCCACTCACTGAGCTTGCCGGAGAACGGCGAGACGATGACGAACACCAACGCCATCGGAATCAGCGCAATACCCGCTGCCGTGGCGCTCAGGCCGCGCGTGCTCTGCCAGGTGAGCGGCAGCAGGAAGATGACACCGTACATGCCGAAAGTCATGGCGGTGGTGGCCACCGAAGCTGCGGTGAACGGCCGCGACGAAAACAACTCGAGCGGCACGAGCGCTGCTGCTCCGAGACGCCTCTCGGCGAGGATGAAGGACACGATGCACACGATGGCCACGACGCAGGCGAGGACCGCGGGCCAGACACTGGTCTGAGCCTCGATGGCCGCAAACGCAACGGCACCCAACCCGATCGCTCCCAGGGTCTGTCCGCGCGTATCAAAGCTGCGGCCATGCGGATCGGCCGATTCCGACAGGGTGAGGGGCGCCAAGCCGACGGCCGCGAGACTGACGGGAACGACGACCAGGAAAATGCTCCGCCAGCCGAATCGCTCGATGAGCACTCCGCCCAGCGTGGGCCCGATGGCGAGCGCCAGCCCGTTGCAGGCGGCCCAGATGCCAAGCGCGCGGCCGCGCTCACGGGAGTCGGTCCATATGACACGGGTGATGGCGAGAGAGGCCGGAATCAGGAGCGCGGCGCCGACGCCCGCCACCGCCCGCGCGCCGATCAATACGCCGACCGTCGGTGAGAACGCGGCTATGAGCGAGGCCGCGGTGAAAATTGCGGCACCGACGATGAAAATGCGCCGCTGGCCGAGCAGATCGGCCAGCAAACCGCCGGTCAGCAGCAGAACGGCATAGGTGAGGTTGTATGCATCGACCACCCACTGGAGGGCGCCGACGCTGGCGTGGAAGTACGCGCCGATCCTGTGCGTGCCGAGGTTGACGACCGCGGTATCGATCTGCGCCACGAGCACGGCCAGGCACAGGGTGAGCAGTGCCGGAAAATGGCTGAGCGCGACCCGCCGGGCTCCCTTTCGCTGCACGACGGTTTCCAGGATTGCTTCCTCCTCGGGGGTTCGGGAGAAAGCGTACCTCTCGGAAGGTCGGGGACGTTTCGACGGGTATCGAAGCTTACCGCCCCTGCGAGGTGTACGGTAGCGCCATGGTCGAACAGGGACATCCCGAGCTTCCCGGCTTCTCCGGCACGGCATTCCTGCTGGCCGATCCCGCCCGCGCTGTGATGCTCACGGCCCTGCTCGACGGGCGCGCATTGCCCGCGGGTGAGCTGGCTTATGCAGCGAGCGTCACCGCGCAGACTGCAAGCTCCCATCTGGCGAAGCTCCTGCGGGGAGGCCTGCTCAAGCTCGAGATCGAGGGCAGGCACCGCTACTACCGGCTGGCCGGCCCCCAGGTGGCGCAGGCGCTCGAGCATCTGGCTGCCATTCGGCCGGATACGCAGATCCGCCGCCGGGCGCTCAGCCCCGAAGCGCAGCGGCTGCGCTTCTGCCGCAGCTGCTATGACCATCTGGCGGGCCGGGTCGGAGTCGCGCTGACACGGGCGCTGGAGGAGCGCGGGTACCTGCATCCCGCGGACAACAAGCGGCTGGAGGTAACGCCCGCCGGGTCGGAGTGGCTGCAGCGTCTCGGTATCGATCTGCGCGGCATCAAGCCGTCGCGCGGCGGACTCGCCCGCCAGTGCCTCGACTGGACGGAGCGACAACATCACGTCGCGGGACCGCTCGGCGTCGAGCTCATGAGCGTGCTGTGCGCCTCGGGCTGGCTGCGGCGCAGGCGGGAGGGTCGCGCCGTCGAGATATTGCCGAAGGGACGGCAGGAGCTGCGGGCTCAGCTCGGAATCGACGTGGACAATATCGGCTGAGCCGGCATGCGATACGGCAGTATGGCGGCGAACGCGCCGCCGTAGAGCGCCGCGGACGCAACGGTGAAAGTCAGCAGGATCGCGGTAGTGGTCGGCTCGTGTGGCATCGCCGCCGCCCCGACATGCGTACCTGCTGCCAGAAACAGGCTGAGGAGGAAGCCGCCGACCGCGAACCCCGTCTGCTGCACGAACACGAAGATGCCGAAGATGGCGCCCTCGCGGCGCTCTCCCGTGCGCGCCTGATCGAGGTCCGCCGTGTCGGGCGCCATCGCGTTCGGCAACAGCCGGGCGCCGGTGTTGGACAGCCCGTAAAATACCATGAAGACATACATGAGCGCCGCGTGCCCGGAGGTCAGCCACAGCGGCAGAATGCAACAGAGTGCGTTGAGGGCGAGCGCGGCGCGGCAGACCGGGATCTTCCCCAGGCGATTGGCGGCCTGCCACCACAGTGGCGCGACCAGGATGCCGGTGATCGAGCTCACCGGGTAGAGGGTGCCGATCGCGGCCGGGCTGTCGCCGAGAATCCGTGTCAGGTAGTAGACGAGCGCGCCGCTGAACACGGCATCGCCGACGTTGACCATGAGAAAGCTGGCGGATAGCCAGGCCAGCGGCCGGTTGCCTGCCAACGTCGCGAGCTGCGCCCGCAGACCGTGGTCGTGGCGCGGCGCGGCCGCGGGCTCAGGGGCGCCCGCGGTCGCGAAAAAGGCCACGAGGCCGCTGAGAATGATGGCGGCGCCGAACACCGCACCGATGATGCCGAAGCCCCTGGACTCGGAAGCGTAGCGCCCGAGCAGCCACGGGCCGCTGAGCAGCGTCAGGAGGACCGCGGCGCGCGCAACTATTTCACGGTAACCAGCCAGCCGTGTTCTGACATTCTGGTCGCGCGATATCTCCGCGAGCATCGTGGAGTAGGGCACCTGGTAGAGCGACAGGCCCGTGTTGTTGAGGAGAAAGGCGGCGCCGAACAAGAGGATATCGAGCGCCGATGCCCGCCCCCGCGGCAGGTTGAAGAGGACGGCGAAGCAGAGCCCCCAGAATACCGCGCCCCCCAGGAGATACGGCCGCCGGCGGCCAAAGCGCGTGCGCGTACGGTCTGAGAGGACGCCGACTATTGGGTCCGCGACCACGTTCCAGACGCGCGGGACGAGCAGTGTGAGCCCGGCCCATACCGGTGGGAAGCCCAGCACGTGCGTCGCGAAGTAGAGCAGGTAAATGGTGGAGAGGGCGGCATAACACGCGAGTCCGGCCTCACCTGTCGCCCAGCCGAATCCGGACCAATCCGCGCGCCGCCAGCTCCCGCTCGACGCGCCCATCACTTCGTCAGTGCCGCCACGAAGCGGTCGATCTCCGCCTCCGTGTTGTAGAAATGCGGCGAGGCACGCACGATCGCGTCCCGATCCTCGACGAAAATCGACTCCCGCGCCAGGCGTGCCACTACCTCTCCAGCATCGTCGCGACGAATGGAGACGATTCCAGCGGCGGGCGCGCGCGGCGTCAACAGCTCGAAGCCGTGCTGCAGCAGCTGGTCCGAGAGCCGGCGAGAGAGCCGCGCCACCTGGCGGAATATCTGCTCCCAGCCAAGCGCGCCGAGAAAGGCCAGCGACGCGCCGAGCGCGTAGATCCCGGGGTAGTCCAGATGTCCGTATTGCGGATCGCGGCTCGGCCACTCGTTGGCGTAGCCGCGAAAGGGCGGTGTCCATTGCCGGGCCAGCCGCTCGCCCAAGGTCAGGAATCCCAGGCCGAAGCCTCCGAGCAGCCATTTGAACGACGAGCCGCAGTACGCATCGGCCAGTCCGGCGCGCACCGGTATGGCGCCGACGGCCTGTACGCCATCCACGATCAGCCAGGCGCCGCTGGCGCGGCACGCAGCGCCGATCTGCTCGAGATCGACCGTCGTGCCGGTACGCCAATGGACGTGTGAGACGGCGACGGCCTGCGCTGCGGCAGCCGCCTCGGCGATCGCATCGCTGCGCCCGGCCTCGGCGGCGATGTCGATCGCCGTGATATCGACTCCCGATTTGCGCAGCGCGAGACAGGCCTGCCACACGGAGGGGAATTCATCGGCGGCAATGGCGATCCGGCTGCCCGGTGGCAGCGGCAAACCCAGGCACGCCAGATTCAGCGCCTCTGTCGCGCTACCGGTGAAGGAAACCGCGTCCTCCTGAACACCCAACAGCCCCGCGAGACTCGCACGTGCGCGTGCAGCCGTCGCAACCCAGTCGCCGCGGCCGCAGATGCCGCGCAGTTTCGCCTCGTAGAACGCGGCGGACGCCTCACCGAGTCCTCTCCAAGCCAGCCCGGCGGTGGCGGTGTTGAGATATAGGGCCTCGTCGACGAAGGGGAAGGATGCGCGGGCCGCTTCGAGAGCCGACACAGGCTCGGGAGCCATTACCTGCCCTCCGCGAGAAACGCGCGTATGGCCGTCATCACCTCGGGTTTCGGCTCGAGCATGTGGCCGCCGTCGAAGTAGGCGATCCTGAGTCGCTCGCGCGGGATGTCCGTCTGGTCCAGAACGTAGCGGGTATCGGCCACCTGGGTCTGGGTGTCGTATCGACCCTGCACCACGAGCAGGCGCATGTGCGGATCGTCACGCATCTCCTGGGCGAGAGTCCCCTCCAGAGACGAGGCGCCGCTGGTGCGGAAGTTCCAGGACTCGAAGACCTGCATGTCGTTGGGAGTGAGGATCAGATAGCTGCCCAGCCCGTGCACCCGCAACCCGTCGCTCACGTATCGGGCGATGCCCGTGGAGTAGGCAACATAGCCGTCCCTGGGGCGCCTGGCGCCAGCGCGATACGTCCAGAGCCCGTTGTTGCCGTCGAGCACCAGCCCCTGGTCGTGCAGCAGAACGGTGGCGAAATCTCCCGTTTCGATGGTGTTGTGCGCCACGAAGTAGCTCTCCGGAATGCCGCTCAGCGCGGGCAGCCGCGCGATGATGCGCCGGCGCGTGGCCGCATCGAGCTGCTCTCCCAGCATCAGCGCACCAACGTACTGCGTCCGCGCAAACACATCGGCCTTGTCTACGGCCTGCTCCCAGGTCTGATGCTTGTTGTCGATCTTGCCGTAGTGCCAGGCCATGGACGCGGCAGTCGGCAGTCGCAGAGCATCCCAGATGGGGTCCGGAGTGCCGTTGCCGCGGCCAAAGGTGATCGCGAAGCCCCCCAGCATCAGGCCGGCCGCGACGACCTGGGGCTTGCTGCGAGCGAGATCACGCACCACCGCGACTCCGCGCATGCTGCCGTAGCTCTCGCCATAGACATAGACCGGTGAGCCCAGGCGCCCGTGCTTGCGCAGCCACCATACGATCAGCGCCGTGACCTCGTCTGAGTCACCGTCGACGGAATGAAACTGTTCCGGAGAGACGCCAGGCAGCGTATGGCTCCAACCGGTGTCAGTGGGATCGATGAACACCAGGTCGGCCACATCGAGCGGGCTTTCGGCGTTGTCGACCAACGGTGTTGCGGGGTTCGAGGTGCCCGCCGGAGTGCAATCGCGCAGGACCCTCGGCCCCAGAGAACAGAGATGCAGAAACACCGAGGAGGCGCCCGGGCCGCCATTGAAGATGAACATGACGGGTCGCGCCACCGCATTGCCGATTCCCTCGACAACGTAGCTGAAGGAGTAGAGATCGGCAGCGGGCACCGCACCCGGATCTTCCACCACTGTGTCGGCAACCGTGGCCCGGTAGCGGATGCGATGCCCGTTGAAGACCCCGCTGTGCTCGCTGGTGAACACATGCGCTCCGTCCACCCCTGTCATGACGAGCGGGAGCAGTGGTGGCGGGGGAAACAGTTGCCCGGCAGTCTCCGCGCCGGCCGGCGCCAACGCGGCCGCCAGCAACACGAGCGTGAAGGTCTTCGATCGCGACATCCGACGCATTTCCGTTCCCGGGCGCTACCGCGCCTCCTCGACCAGTTTCAGCACATCGCGGCTCAGCTCGACGCGTATCGCGGCACTCCCCAGATACATCGCGTGTCCGCCCGCGTAGCATTTGAAGGTAATGGCGCGGTGCAGGTCGGGCGGTAACGCCTCCTCGGTTGCCTGCCCGCGCGCACATTGCTGGTATGGGTCATATATCCCCACCGCCACCAGTGCCTTGAGACGAGGGTTGAGACCGACCGCCTGCCGCATACCGGGAAGCGGCGGCCCGAGCTGCGGCGGCCCGGCACCCGAGGCGATCGCCGCGGCGATCGCGGCCTTCACTTGCTCGGCGGTCATGGGCGCGGTGGCATAGTTCCACTGCTCACCGACACTCTTGGGGTACGTGCCCGACGGAGCGAAGCCCTGAGTCAGGTCCTCGAGATCGAGGTAAGGCAGATCGGTGCGATAGCCCAGAGTCGCGCGCAGATACTGCAGCATCTCCGGCGTGCCCGCGTCGCTCGGCGGACTCGTCCGGCGGCCATCGAGCAGGTAGAGCGTCTTGCCTGCGTTCTGCAACAGTTCCGTGCGGAACTGGTGGGGCGTGACCACGAGCGTACGGCGATCGATGGATGCCGGCGCAATGCCGGTGAAGCGCGCGAGCTGCGCGGCGATCCGATCGCGCTCCGCGCTCGACAGCTCTCCCAGGCGCGCGAGAGCGGGCGCGTAAGTGGAGCGCACCCAGGCTTCGGCCGCACGGCGCACCGTGGCGGGATCGTTGCCCAAGCCGGGTGCGCTGCGGTGCCAGTAGAGCGCCGTGCTCGCCATGTCGACGACGCCGAGCGCCTGGAGCAGGGACGGTGAGCCGTAAGCCCGATCGAGCCCGAAGCCGCCGGAGATCAGGATCAGGCCGTTGACATCGATGCCTCGCTCCTCGAGGGCGTAGGCAACGCTCGCGGCGCGGCCGGCACCCCAGCTCTCGCCCGCCAGAAAGACAGGAGCGCCGACGGCGTCGTGCAGGATGAGCCAGCAGCGGATGAATTCCGTGACGGAGGCGACGTCACCAACCGTACCGTAAAACTCGGGCTCGTAAGCCGCTCGAGTCGGACGGCTGAATCCCGTGCCGATCGGGTCCACCAGAACAAGATCGGCCGCGGCCAGCCACGTGTCGGAGTTGTCGACCAGCCGCGTTCCCTGCAGAAGCTTCGGGCCCGCGATGTCGAAATGTAGCCAGGCGGACGGCGCGCCCGGACCGCCGTCCCAGACGAACATCACCGGACGCTTGGCTTGACCAGCCTGCGGCCGCGCGGCGCGGTATGCCGTGTAGAACATATAGCCGTGCGGCTCACCCGTCTCGATGTCCCGGATGGCGACGCGACCGACTTCCGCCGTATACGGCAAATCCCTGCCGTCGACCTGCATGGCGTGTTGGGTGACGATCGGCGCATCGTCCGCAGGATTGGCGAGGAGCAGCGCCGGTACGAAGCCCAGCAGTGCCAGCGCGACTGTCGACCAGAGTGCGCGCAGGGCGCGGTGGCTGATGAAAGGCATGGCGGTTACCCGGGTCCGTGGATGATGCCGACGCCGTTCGCGATCTGGATTCGGGTCCCATAGGGAGCCGACATGGTTTGGAGCCGCGCGAGGATCTGTCGCGCCTGCTGCGGATCGGCAGGCCTGGGGCGGCCGTCCGTCGGCGCGTGACTGGATTCGATGACCATGGGATAGAGTCTGATCTCACTCACCTCACCGCGCCGGTAGGTCACAACCGGCACGACGGTCTGAAACCACGCGTCCGAGAAGCGAAGCAGCATGCCTCCCGGCACCTTGTAGCTGCGGCTGCCGCCGAACTCGAAGAAGAAGCTCCCGAGGCTGTAGAAAATCGGCTTGCCCTTGTAGATCTCGATGCCGCCGAGCACGTGCGGGCCGTTTCTCACGACGGCGTCTGCGCCGGCATCGATGGCAGCGTGAAAGAGGATCGGCTCGAAGCTGGCCGCACGTGCCGTGTCGTTGTCATCTCCCTGCGAAGGACTCCCGTAGGGGGTGATCTCGTGAGCATGGATGGAGAACAGCACGAAGTTGGCATGTTGTCTGGCCTCGCGGACGCCATCGATCACCGCGTGGAAGTCGTCCGGGTCCATTTCCCAGGTGACCCCACGCGACGATGCGCCGCGAAATACGCTATCGCCAACGAACAGATCACCTTTGCCCTGCCCCGCCAGCGCGCTGTCGAGCTCACCAGACCACGACTGGGCCGGTGACATCACCCTGAGCCCGCTGAGGAGGCTGCGCAACTCATCGAGTTGCGCCTGAGGCAACAGGTGGACCTCACGCACATGCAGCGCGCTGATGCCGGGACAGCCGCGGGCAGAAGGGCCGTAACGGGCATTGGGCGGCGGACAGGCCACCGACATCGGAGTAAAGGTCGAGGCGGCGTCCACCAGGGCAGCAACGCCTCTATGCGTGTCGAGGTACACGGGCGCCCGAGCCTGTGACAGCGTCAGGCCCGCCCCGGCTTCCGACACACCGGCGGCGCGAAGCGATGCGAGTGTCGCTACCAGACCCTCCGCGCCCCAGTCGGTGGCATGATTGTTGGCCTTGGAGACCACCGTGATGCCGAGGGACCGGAGATCTCCGGCGACGGCGGCCGGCGCGATCTGATATCCGCCACCGGTCTCCGGGGCCTGCCAGCCCTTGAAGCCGGCCAGATCGAACAGCGAACCCTCCATGTTGGCGAACCCGAGGTCGGCGTCGCGAAAATGTCGGGCCACGGCCTGCAGCCTGGCATCCGGCGCGCCCGCGAGAGTGCTGTTGGGTCCGATGAGGTCACCACCGGCCGCAAAAGTGAAGCCATTCTCGACTTGGAGTGCGGGCCGGGACGCCAACGCCTGCGTGGCCAGCGAGACGGCGAGGAGGCCGCCGGCCGCCACATGCACCAGGCGCCGGCCCGTGCTCACGGCGTGCGCTCGGCGGGCATGACGAACTTTCGCAGGGCCGTGGTGAAGATCGGCAGAGTATCCGCTGTGGTGTAGGCGCTGTGCGGGCCGGGCAGGAGGACCGCCGTCAGTCGATCGGCCGGAATGCCGTCCTGATTGATGGTGTATCGCGCCAGATCGGCGGGGCACGTCAGATCATAGAGGCCCTGAACCCACATGAGGCGCAGGCCGCGCTGCGCCCTCATCGCGGCGCTCACCGCGGCTACCGGGTCGAAGTCGCGATCGTAGGTCCACTGCGAGTTGGCGATGAAATTGATGCTGTAGTACTGCTCCGTGGTCGGAAAATGCAGCTCCTGCTCCAGATAGGCGCCGATCTTCGGGTTTTTGAGAATGCCCATGCTGGCGGCCGTCAGGTGCTTCGAGCCGAGCAGCTTCTTGGGAAGCGCTCCGAGCGCGGGATCGTCGATGGCGCCCTGGCCGTTGGCGATCAGGGGACCGGTGACCCTCACGTCCAGCAAGCCTGTGCGCAGGTGTTGGTCCTGCAGCAGGTTGAACATGTAGGTGTTCTTCGCGATGCGCAGATCCCGGGCCGCGATCAGGCCGGCAGGCAGGCCGATGAGCTCGGACATGCGCTGCGCGATCCGCGCACGTTCCGCCGCCGGCAGGCTGCTGCCTCGATAGAGCGCCGTCAGATAATCGGTGCGGGCAAACTGCGCGGCTGTCTCGAACACCTGCTCGACCGTGCGGCCGTCGCGGGCAATCCGGTGGTGATACCAGGCTCCAGCCGCCATCGTCGGCAGCGAAGTCACGTACGGGATGAGCCCGCCGTCTGCCGGCACGGCGAGCGCAATCAGCACTACGCCCTGGAAACGCAGGGTTTTGTCTTTCGCGAGCATGGTCCCGGCGCGATCGGTGCCGTAGCTCTCGCCGACCAGGTATCGGGGCGAGGCCCAGCGATGGTGCACGGTCAGCCAGTGCCCGATGGCCTGGGTCACCGAGGCGGCATCCGTGGCGTCCGAATACCACTGCTTTGGATTCTCACCCGGGAAGGCGCGGCTGAATCCCGTGCTCACCGGATCGATGAACACCAGGTCGGCCGTGTCGAGGAGACTATCGGGGTTGTCCTGGTAGCGTCCCGATGCCGGCAGCCCGGGCCGGACCCCGGGGCCGTGCGAGCTGCCGACGAGACGCACCGGTCCGATGCCGCTCAGGTTGAGCATCGAGCCCGCTGCTCCAGGGCCGCCGTTGAACGCAAAGAGCAATGGTCGCTGCCCGGTATCGGCGACGCCATCACGAATGTAAGCCACGGTGATGATGGAGGCGCCCGGCTTGCCGTGCGAGTCGTTTACGAAGTTGTCCTCGACCCAGGCGGTGTAACTCACCCGGCTGCCGTTGAATTCCCCGGCGTGATGAGTGACGGCCGACCTCGGTGTCGGCGGCGGGTCACCGGCCCACGATGCGCCCGGGATCATCCCGAGCGCCAGCAAGGTCAATATCGGTAGTCGCATGTCAGAAGTTCGCCGTCAGGGAGATGCCGATGGTGCGCGGCGTGATGATCGTTCCCTGCAGGTCGCCGTTGCCGCCGCCCCCCTCGGCCTGCAGGCTGGTGATGCCGCGCGCGTTGCTGAGATTGCGCAGGAACAGATTCACCGAATAACGGCCGTCGCCGATTCCGGCGAGGATATCGACCGTGTTGTAGTGTGGAATGAAGACCTGCGGCTCCTGCGGCGCCGGCGGCACGATGGAGTTGAACGGGCCGTAGCGATCGCCGAAGAAGTCGTAGATCACCTGCGCCGAGCCCTGCCAGCGCGGTGTGATCGGGAAGCGCTTCTCGAGACCGAAGCTGCCGCTCCACTTGTTGGCGTAGGGCAGCGCCGCGCCGGCCACGGCCCCGGAGCTGGCCGGGCCCGCCCCGATCATCGCGGCATCCGTGTAGCTGAGCGAGAGCTGCGCCGAGAGGCCGTAGCCGATCAGGTACTGGCCGCTGAACTGCGCGCCCTGGCTTCTTGCCTTGTTGCCGTTGACCGTGAAGCCTTCGTCGTATTGGTTGAGTGACGACAGCTGGATGTTGGTCCAGTCGATATAGAACAGCGCCGTCTCGAGCTCGAGCCGCCGATCGAGGTAGGCTCCCTTGTACCCGACCTCGTAGTTAACCGTCTTGTCCGGCCCGTAGGTGGGCGGCACGCCGGGCAGCACGCCGTTGCTTCCGCCCGGACGGAAACCCGAGGCCACGCGCACGTAGGCCATCTGGTTGTCCGTAACGTGATATCTGCCGGATGCGAGGAAGGTCGTGGCGTGATCCTTCTCGCTGCTCCCCGGTGTCGGCGCGCCGGCGATGAGCCCGGTCGCACTCGTAAACGGGACGTCCGTCGTCTCGCTGGTATACCGTCCGCCCCCCTCGAGGTCGAACTTGGAGTTGAAATGGTAAGTCAGCGTCGCGTAGCCGGCGTAATCGTGAAACGCCGTGGGGGGATTCACCAGCGGCGCCGACAGCACGGATGTGGGGAATCCCGGGAAGCCCCCGCCTGTCATGGTATCCACGTTCGTGAGCGTCTGCGCGAAGCTGGTCTGCTCGCGGGTGTAGTACAGGCCGCCGATCCACTCGAGAGGCTGATTCGATGGCGATGTCAGGCGGATCTCCTGACTGAACTTGTTGGTGCGGTCGTCCTGCGCCAGCGGGAAGAGCACGAAGGGCGGCGTTCCGAAGATCGGACCGAAGACATTGGTCAGATCCAGGTTGGCGACGTATGCCGTGGTGTTGTAACCGGACAGAGACAGCAGGTGAGCCCAGCCGAGATCGATGTCGAGAGTGCCGGTGTAGAAGCGGTACTTGCTCTGGAAGCCGTTGAAACCGGCCCGACCGATGCTCTTGAGGTCACCGTTGACGGACTGATAGTCCGGACTCAGGATCTCCGTGGCATCGCCGTTGGCGTTGCCGTCCTGCGCGAGCGCGTTCAAGCGTAGCGAAGCATTACTTGTGATCTGCCACAGCATGTCGACGCGTCCGCCTTTGGCGGCATCGTCGTTGACATTTTTCTGTCCCGACTCGACGTCGTCGATGAAGCCCGGATCGTGTCGCAGGAATCCGGTGATGCGTAACCCGAGCGTGCCGTCAATGATCGGCAGATTGACCATCGCCCGCTGCGCGCTGCCCACACCGCCGCCCTGCGCCGTCGAGGTATCGGCCTCGACGCGGCCCGAGAAGCGCTCGAGGTCGGGCTTTACGGTCGTATACTCCACCAGACCGCCCATCGCATCGTCGCCGTAGAGCGTGCCCTGGGGACCGTACAGCACCTGGATGTTGGCCATGTCGTTCGGGTCGATGTCGGGCTTGAGCGCCGCATCGCCCGCGGCATTGCTCGAGCCGATCGGCACGCCGTCGACCTCGACCCCGACGGTTGGCGCCAGGTTGGGTGAGGAGCCGATTCCGCGGATGGAGAAGTCGATCTGGCCGTAGCCGTTGTCCTGCACGGAGATTCCCGGGATCTGCGCCAGGTAGTCGGCCAGCTTGACCTCGTGCCGCTGCTCGAGCGTCTGGCCGGAGACGACCGTCACCGAGACCGGCGCCTCGAGAAGGGGTTGCCGGCGTTTCTCCGCCGTGACGATGACTTCCTGGAGTTGCGTCGGTGCCGTGTCTGCCTGCTGCGAAGAGGCAGTGGCAGCGACCTGCGCACCGGCCGCCGCTGAGGCGCCGAGCAACAGCATGGCGGCCGCCGGAGGCGGCGCGGCGCGCAACAGCAATCGCACGATCGACCGTACGTTCATCTCGAGCTCCCCCGGCCTGTAATAGATTAATCTGTGATCACAGTAGCACCGCTCCGCCGGAGCGCCAATGGACGAAGCAGAGCAGGGACTTGGACTTTTCGACTCTCCGGACGGCTCTCAAAGACCGCATTCGGCGTCCGGAACGCCGGGACGGCGGCGCCATTGGTAGGCCGGCACCGTGGCGCCGCGCGGCAGGTAGGTGATCGGGAAAGTCCTGCCGTCGCGCTCGATGAGTAGTGTCAGCGTTGCGTCCTGATCCGCCTGAATGGCGTCCTGGGGCACCGGCTTCACGATCCGATCGTCATTGCGCAGGCCGGCGCGGGCGGCGGCCGAGCCTGGCATGAGTCCGCGCACTATACGTGCGGGCTCCATGAGCACCTGGCTGTCGAAGCCGAGCTGGTAGCGCCGCAAGGGTGCCGTCGTGCGCTCGAAACAGGGTCCGAACGCATCGGATGGCGGAATCACGAGCTTGCCGCTCATCATCGCGCGGAACTGCGCGACGCCGCGCGCTCCAAGCGCCTGGCGCACGAGCGAAATCCAGGTCGCCTCATCCAGGCGCTGACCCAGGCGATGTCTGGTGATCATCTGCATCACCAGGTCATCCAGCGAGCGCCTGCCGCCTGTGCTTCGGCGCAGCTCGGCATTCAACTGCGCGAAATAGAGCGAGCCGCGGTCATACGGCAGCACCCGGACCCGGGTGTCGGCCCAGAAGCGCGCCGGAATCTGGCTGTTCGGCGTGTCGTTGAGCTGGTCGGTGTAATAGCGCCCGGCGGTCTTGTTGAGATCGGCGAGGAAGTCGGCCGTCGAGATGCCGTGCGCGCGCCACGGCAGGACGCGCTCGTAATTGACCGCGAGTCCTTCCGCGTACCAGGATGAGAGCAGCCCGTCAGGGGCATCCAGGGGCGGCGAGAAGGTGTGCACCATCTCGTGCGCCAGCGTCAGCTTGAAGTCCCGTTCCTGCGTCTGTCGGTCGAACGTGCCGACGAACGAGCCGCCGACTTCCACTCCGCCGCCCGCGTTGATGAGATTGCGGCGCAGGAAAACTTCGTAGGGCTGCCGGGGCGGCGCCCGGAAAAAGCGCAGATAGCTGCCATAGAGCGACCGCGTCCAGCGCATCAGCCCGGTGGCGTCGAACGGCGGACTTCCCTGCCAGGCAGACATGAATCCGTCCGCGGGCAGCGGCGACGGATAGACGTGCACGAGGCCGCCCATCACGTAGAGACCGCTGTCGTACAGTGTATTCAGGGCGCGCCGCGCGCTTTGATCGGCGGGCGCGGCGCCAATATCGCCGGCGCCCAGAGTCGACAGACCGACGGCCTTCGGTCCGAGCCCCGCAAAATCCCATCGGAGGGCGACACGGTAGACGTTGTCGGAATCGGGCAGCACGAGGAACGTGCTGGCATCAGCCGAGAAACCGCCGTCCTCAGTGCGCAGCTCCAACGGCGGCGCGGCCCCCCCGGGATTGAGGGCGTTGGTGATCGGCGCGCGATAGCGAATGGCGAGGGTTCCCGCGACCGCCCGGCCGGCATACCAGTGCCGGAAGAACATGAGACCCGACGGCTGATCGTCGCGGGTCGTGAGCGACAGGGCGCCGCTGGAGTCCGTGACGCGCAGACTCTCGATGCTGTTCGCGATAGTGGTTACGTTGCTGGAGACGAGAGGCAGACGCAGCAGCGGCTTGCCGGCCGCTGCATGCATGTCGGACGCGACGACCTGCACGTCGACGTATGGAATGTTGCCGCTCGGGTCAGCCGCCGCCGGTGTCAGAGTTATCGTGAGTAGCGGCACCGCCGCCGCGTACGCCGCGCGTGGCCCCAGAGAAACTGTCGCAACCAACGCTACGGCCGCGGCCGTGCACGTGCATTTGAATTTCATCACAGGTGGCCGTCGAAGTAGTCTTTGGTCGCCTCGAAGACCCTGTTCCAGGAGCTGTCCTTGAGGAGGAAATGGACCTCATCGGGAATCATGAGAACGTCCACGGGAATCTTTTTCCGGCGCAGGACGGCGGCGAGCGCCGTCGTCTGCTCGATGTTGACGATGGGATCGGCGTCGCCCAGCATGAGGAGCACCGGCGCGCGCCATTTCTCCATGTGCGCGACGGGACCGGAGTCGTAGGCGAGCCGCACCGCCGCCTCGCTGCCGGGTCGTGCTCCATTGACGTCGAATTCCGGCATCGTCACCCAGTCGTAGATCCCCGAATAACTCGCGCCGGCCGCGAAGTATTGCGGCGCCTCCGCCAGCGCAAGCAGAGTCATGCGGCCGCCGTAGCTGCCGCCCCACACGCCAAGGCGCTTCGGATCGACGTCGGGCCGGGATTGCATGTATTTCGCGGCCGCGATGATGTCATCGAGCTCCGATGCTCCGCCCGCGCCGAACCGCGGCGGCTCGCGATACTCGAACCCGTAGCCGGCGCCTCCGCGGTAGTTGACGGACAGGACCACGTAGCCGTGGTTCGCCAGGTATTGGCTCGACTCGTAGAGGTGGCTGTGGGTCTCGAACGGGTCCCAGGCCGCGAACATCTGCCTGTTGGTGGGGCCACCGTGGAAGAAGAGCAGCGCCGGTCCGGGAAGCGTGCGCCCCCTGGGAATGAAGAGCTGTCCGTGAATCATCGTACCGTCGTCCGCTTTGAAGCTGACGAGCTGCGGCACAACGAGATCTCGCGAAGGAAAGTCCTTCGGCATGGCTTCGGGCGCCAGATCGGCCATGCCGTCGTCCGTGACCTGAGCGGGCCGCAGGGGTATGCGCGCCTCGCCACGCAGAGCGAAGATCCGGTTGTCGACCGCAATGGCCGGCATGTCCTCGACCCCATCGCCGCGAGTGACCTGATGTGGCCGCCCATGCGCCACCGACAGCTCCCAGATGTGGCGCCGGTCGAGATCGCCCTCGTTGCTCGAGTAGACCAGATGCGTGCGGTCGTTGCTGAGTTGCGCGCCGAACACCTCTGACTCCCCCGGTGTCAGCAACAGCGGCTCGCCTCCCGCGGCAGAAATAGAATAGAGCCGCACCCATCCCGAGACCTCCCAGGGGAACACCAGACGGTCTCCGGCACCCCAGAAGATGCTATCGCGGCTGTTGAATAGGAGCCGGAAGCGGCTGCCGACGCCCTCCCCGGCACGCCAGATCCTCCCGCCCCGGCCGGTTGCGGCATCTGCCACCCAGATCTCCCAGGGCGTGCCTTCACGACTGGACGTGAAGGGGACGACGGGATCCGACGGGACGCGCACGAACGCAATGCGCTTACCGTCGGGCGACCATATGGGATCGGTGTCGTAGTCGATTCCAGGCGCGATCCACTGAATCGACTTCGTCCCGAAATCGTAGACACCGACGATACTGTGCGCCGGCCGGCCGCTTACGAAAGCCAGGCGATCGCCGTCGGGCGACCAGGCGAGAAAGACCACTCGCCCGCGATCGATGAAGAGCGGTTCGGGCGTGGCGGTCCCGTAACTCGGAGTCACCCACGGCTGCCCGTCATGTAGAAAGACTACGACATCGCCCTTGGGGGACGGAGCCGGCATCGTGCCCTCGCCGACTCGACGCGGCGCACCGCCGTTGAGAGAGACCGCCCAGACGGCGCCTGCGCGAGGGCCGCTCGGAAGGCTGAGCGGATTGACGGCGATCTCCGCGTTCCACGTTACGCCGCCGCGCGTATAGAAGAGAGTCTTGCCGTCGCCGTTCCATGCGAGATTCGAGATGACATTGCCATCATCGACCGAGTAGGGCGTGAGCCTTCTCGCGGAATAACCGCCGTGCGATCCAGGTTGCGCCACCCAGACGTTGCGCGCGCCGCGCTCGTTGTAAACCCAGGCCACGGCGCCGTCGATCGGGGAGGCGGTCAGATCGTAGGGGAAGGGTGCGCTCGCGATCTGCGCGATGCTGAGCGGCGGCGCCGCCTGATTGGCAGCCGCCATCGCGGCCGCCGAGGCCATGACCGAGAGCGCACTGATGGCAATCGGCTGGATCATCTTCACGCCGCCCCCTCTGGCTTTTGGCCACCCTCGCGGGTAGCATCTCGTAATAGCAGTGATTGTGATCACAATAGCGCTTTGAGGCGTCGCGCCCAATGGACGATTCGGAGCAGTGACTTGGACTTTTCGCTGGCAGCAAGCATCTCATCGCTCATCCGGGAGCTGCGGCTTGCAACAACCGCGCAGCAGGGCGGCGTGGAAGCTCGCGTTCAGATCCTGCTCACCGAGGCGTTGAGTCTCCTCGATCAGGAGTTCGCCGTCGCAGGCGACGGCGTCGTGAGCACAGAAGATCGCCCGGCGCGACTCGTAGCGCAGTTCGTGAGGCTGGCGGAGGCGCACTGTCGCGATCGCTGGCGTCTGACCGAGTACGCCAGCGCACTGAATGTGTCCGCAGGCCACCTCCGTGCGCTGTGCGTCAGGGTCACGGGGGCCCCTCCGGTCCGGCTCATCCACGAGTGCCTCATCCGCGAAGCCAAGCGACGGCTCATTGCTTCCTCGTCCCCGATCGGGGCCATCGCGCTCGAGCTCGGATTCGAGGATGCGGCGTATTTTTCGCGGCTCTTTCATGCCAAGAGCGGCATGTCACCGCAGCAGTATCGAGTGTCCTTCAGGCAGAATGCACCCAGGTGACTCCATGGACCCGAAGCCCCAGATCCACTCCCTGCAGCCCATTGCCCGCGACACGCTGCAGGAACGGGTGTACCTGCGCATCCGTCAGGCGCTGATCCACTCCGAGTTCAAGCCCGGGCAGGTGCTGACGATCCGCGAGCTGGCGCAGAAGCTCGGCACCAGCATCATGCCGGTGCGCGAGGCACTGCAGAAGCTGACGGTGGAGCGGGTGCTGGAGCTGCTGCCGACCCGCTCGGTGCGGGTGCCGGTGCTGTCAGCGGAGGAGTTCGCGGAGATCTGTGAGGCGCGCATGCTGCTCGAAGGGCATATGGCGCGTCTCGCCGCGGAACGGGCCGGCGGCCCGGAGCTCGAGAGGATCGAGGAGGCGAGCCGGGCGTTCCTGTCCGCCAAAGTGCCGAGCCCGCCGAGCGTCATCCAGCAGCGCAACCGCGAATTCCACTTTGCCATTTACGAGGCGGCGCATCAGCCGACCATGCTGGAGCTGATCGAGCCGCTGTGGGTGCGTTGCGGGCCATGCACCGTGGCGCTGTTCGTGGATCTGGGTGTGGAGAAGATCAAGCGCGGCGCCACCACTCATCATCAGCAGGCGCTCGACGCCATTCGGGCGCGCCGGCCGGCCGCAGCGGAGGAAGCCATCGTCGCCGACATCCGCGCAACCAGTGAGAGGTATCAGAAGTACCGGCGCGAGCACGCCGAGTTCTTCGCCGCGGGGGCGGCCGCCGACCGCTAGGCTGTGACCGAATCCGGTCGGGTCAGCGCGTCATCCATTTGCGCGAGCGCACGGTCGCGACGGCGTAAGGCATGATCCAGAAGAGCGCGATGGCCGAATAGTACGTGTACAACACGCCGTACAGAAAGCTCATCGAGCGCTCGGTGCGCAGGAAGTAGAGCACGCTGAAGACCGACATCGCTCCCATCGTGGCCACTATCGGCATTGTGACCGTCGGATCCTGCATTACCAGCAACGGCAGCAGTCCGAGACTGGAATAGGATGCGGGGTAACGGAAGTTGGTCACTCCGCGGTCGAACATCGCCATGAGACGCGTGGGCCAGGGCCGCTTCCATACGATGCCCATGAACCGGATCTCCTCGCGCACGTACGAGCGATCCCAGCGCAGCAACATCTTGCAGAGCTTCACGTAGGAGATCGGCACCAGAGTGCGCACGACCGCGGTGCGCTGATAGACGGTGTCGTATCCGCTGTCGAGCAGATAGTTGGTCATGGCGCGGTCCTCGCCGAAGGTGCAGCGGGACCCGAGGAACTGCTGGTTCTTCCAGCGGTCGAGCACCTTGCGGACGCCTGCCGCCCGCAGTCCCGTGAGCGCGCCGGGACAGCAGTAGACGTTGCGATACACGGACTCCACGGCGCGCAGCATGTCGAACGACAGCATGTAGCGGACGTGCAGCATGCGGGGAATGATGCCGTGGCCGCGGTTGTAGACCTCCACTCTCCCGGCCACAGCGCCGATCTTGGGATCGCGGAACGGCCCGGCAAGGGCCAGCAGGGCGTCACGCTCGATCACGCTGTCGGAATCTATCGTCACCAGGACCTCGCCGCGGGCGCGGCTGAAGCCCAGGGCGAGCGCCTCGCGCTTGCCGCGGTTGCGCTCGTGGCGCAGCGGGGTCACGAGGCCCGGATAGCGCTCCGCTGCCTGGGAGATATAACTCCATGTGTCATCCTTGCTGCCGTCATCGACGACCAGGATCTCCAGTCGATCGTGCGGATAGTCTGCTTTGGCCACCGACTCGATCGACTGCAGGACCATCGCCCCTTCATTGTAGGCGGGGATGATCACGGTGAGACTTGGCGCGCTCTCCCGGCTGGCCGAGGCCCACGGCCGGTATGCGATCCAGAAAACCGTGCGGATCACGACCAGCACGAATCCGAGGCCGAGCCAGAAAAGGCCGAGATAGGCGAGCGCCCGAAACCCGTGTTGCTTGGCCGCGAGCGCCAGTATGCGCACCACGATGATGTGGAACTGGTAATAGCCGACGATGACGCACGCGATCGCGACCAGAGCGTACACCGCATACGCCCACAGCTCCCCCGGCTCGCGGGAGGTCCCGGTCATATGCGGGGGCGGCGCCACGGCCAAGGCGCCGGCACCGGACCCCGAGATAGTCTGTTGGTTTTGGAACGTTCGCATGAAGGGCTTTTCCATCACGTCCATTACTCTTCCGTCATCTTTTACGGTTCAACGCCGTTGCCGTTCCACCGATGACGGGAGCGGCGACAGAGTCCGCGATCTTACGCGAAGGGGCCCTGACCTGAGCCGCGCCGCTGTGTGAAGATTCCTGAAGATCCCTCATGGTAGGCGAAGCATTTGCACTTGTGTGGCATGGCGACGACACAGAGGCACATGCTATGCGCCACCGCTTGAACTGCTCATGAACCGGCAGAGCGATTCTCCAGGGAGATTTCCACATCCGCGCCCGTCAGGCGCACAACGTAGGTTCCGAGTGGCGCCGTCGCTGGAGCGCCTATCGCCGCCCCGGTGCGACAATCAAACGAGCCGCCATGCATGGGACAGATGAGCCGCGTCTTTCGTAGCCGTCCTTCGCTCAGCTTCGCATAGGCGTGTGTACACACGTTGTCCACCGCGAACCATCCCTCCCGAGTATGGCAGAGCAGGATGCTGCGCGTGCCCACGATGACCTCGAGCATCCCTCCAGTGGGCACATCGGCGGCGCGGGCTACCCGCACGAAGGCGCTCTCGCTCATCGCATGGACGGAATGTGGCGCGGCCTGGCCGCCGGGACGGCCATTGTCGCACCGGTGGCGGGCGATTGCGGGATCGCCGCGTCAGAGCCCTGCGATCGCGGCTACCTTCGCGCCATCCGGGCTCCCCAGGCCGGTGCAGGCGTCCCAGCCGGGTGAGGCGGCGAAGCCGCCGTTGTTGCCCTGAGTGATGTCGTGCAAGGCCGAAGGTTGACCGTAAAGGGCGGGGTTCAGGAAGCCTGCGGAGTGGCCGGCCGCGGCGTTGATGCGCGCGATGAGACCGGCCCAGAGCGGGGCCACGGCGCTCGTGCCGCCGTACACGGCGTTAGTCCCATCGACGAGAACGTTGTAACCGGTTTGCGGGTCCGCATCCGCGGAGATGTCAGGAACACCACGCATCGACAACGGGCTGCGCGTCCCCTCCGCATCGGTCGTGTCCAGGCCCTGCTGCCATGACGGCAACGCGAAGACGGTGCTGACACCGCCGCCACCCGCGCCGCTCGCCGCGTCGCCGTCGTTCCAGACGACCTCCGATGCGATCGTTGTTCCGCTGGCTTGGAGGCTGGTACCTCCGCATGCGAGCGCATAGGAGCTGGAAGCGGGAAAATCCACATGATTGCTTCCGTCGCTCACACCATCGGTCGATCCACTGTCGCCCGCGGCAACACACACCGTTATTCCCATCGCGGCGGCTGCCTGAAACGCCTGATCCATCGTCGACATCGCCTGTTGAGTCCAGGTCGATTCCGGGCCGCCCCAGCTGATCGAGACAACGGACGGTTTGCGGACTTCGTCATGAATAGCCGTCGTCACCGCGTCGAGAAATCCGGCGTCGGTATTGGGCGCAAAGTACACGGCAATGGCCGCAGCCGGGGCGATTGCGCCCGCCACTTCAATATCCAACATCACTTCACCGTCCGGCCCGTTGGGATCGCCGGTCGGCTGATTCGTTGCCTGATCGACGGAGACCGCCGTGACGTTCGGGAGAGGAACACCCAGCCCGCTGAAGTAGGTCTGCAGATCCTGTGGCTTGTAGCCCCCGCCGAGCTCGATGAGCGCGATGCATTCGCCGCTGCCATCGCCTTGTGGGAAGTCATACATCGCGGCGAGCTGCACCGGGGTGAAGGAAGTCGCTCCCGCCTGAGCCGGTCGCGAGCGCCGACCGCCGCGTGATGGCTTCATTCGAAAGTGCGCCTCGGCCTGCGCACGGCTATCGAGGCCGAGGACCGCCTCGATGATGTCACTCATTTCGGCGGGAACGTTGAGGGGGCCTGTGCGCCCACGATAGGTGCCACCAGGATGGGAGCAGCGCTGCAGCTCGATGTCGAAGGCGTCGTTGAATTGCGCTACGGTGCCGGCCAACACCACCGTCCGGCGGCCGGCGTGCTCCTGCACGACCGCGAGCCCATGTGCCTCGGCGAACTCCCGCACCGCATCGAGATCCGCCCGGCTGGCGCCATGGCGGCGGGCATACTCGGCGCGGGAGAGGTAATTCCTGGAGTCGTGTCCTTTGGCGATTTCCTGCAGGCGAGTCTGCAGGCCCTGCGGGTCGGTCGGGCGCACGACGATCGTGACTTCCAGGCGCTCCGTCGGATCCGCGGGTCCCAGTGTGCGCGAATTCGGAAGCGGGCTGCGCTCGCTCCCCTTGAGTGGACGTCTGGCCATGCGCCTGCTCCTGATCTGCGGCTACGGGTTCCGCGGATACCTTAGCTCCGGCGCGACCGGCCGGCCAGACCTGTCTCAGAGTGCAGACAGGTCCGCGACCAGTTCCGCAATCGCCAGTGCCGCTGTCATGCCTGGGGACTCGATGCCGTAGAGATTGATCAGGCCGCGCACGCCATGCGCTTCCGGTCCCTGGATCAGGAAGTCCCGGGCCGGGGCACCGGGACCGCTGAGCTTGGGACGAATCCCCGCATACCCCGGGCGCAGGCCGCCTGCGGGCAGCCCGGGCCAATAGCTGCGGATTGCGCGATAGAAGCGCTCCGCCCTGGCAGGGTCGACGCTGAAATCCAACTTATCCACCCATTCGACGTCGGGCCCGAACTTCGCCTGCCCGGCAAGGTCGAGCGTGAGGTGTACACCCAGGCCGCCGGGCTCCGGGACCGGATAGATGAGATGCTGGAACGGCGCCCTTCCCTGCAGCACGTAGTAGTTGCCCTTGGCGTACAGCGATGGAGGAATGCTCGGCTCCGGGATGCCGTCGATCCGGCGCGCGAGATCCTGAGCCTGGAGACCCGCGCTGTTGACGACGACTGACGCCGCGAGCTCGATCGGGTCCTCGTTGCCGACCTCGAGATGGATGCCCTCGCGGCTACATTCTCCGCGCCTGACGGGCGCTCGCAACGATACGGTGCCGCCGGCCCTCTCGAGGTCGCCTTGCAGCGCGAGCATGAAGCCGTGACTGTCGATGATGCCCGTGGAGGGCGACAGCAGAGCGGTCACACAACTCAGCGCACGCTCCATGGCCGTGGCGTCGGCGGCGGTCAGCCACCTCAGGTCGGCTACTCCGTTGGCACGGGCAGTCGCATCTATCTTCTGCAGCGCCCGAACCTGCTCTTCATTGGTGGCGACGATGAGCTTGCCGCAGCGTCGATGCTCGATTCCGCGCGCCTCACAGTAGGGGTAGAGAAGTTGTCTGCCCGCGACGCAAAGCCTGGCCTTGGCCGAGCCGGGGTCGTAATAGATCCCGGCGTGAATCACCTCGCTGTTGCGCGAGCTCGTGCCCGTGCCGATGCTGCTTTCCGCCTCGAGTACGAGGGTCTCGCGCCCGCGCACGGCGAGGGCGCGCGCAATCGCAAGGCCGACGACGCCTGCGCCGATGACTACACAGTCCACTTTGTCTGCCATGGCTATCCATATGATAGCCGCTTTGGTTCCGTCTCCAGGCCGCGAAGCGCGCGTCGCTCCGGCGGCTTGGGCTAGCGCGCCCGGGCAGCGGCTCGACGTGATACGAAGCTCCCGGAAGCAGCCCGGCGCGTCACCAGGCTTTTTGCGCGGCAAAGAAGCGTGTCCAGAAGCGGAATTTGGCGCCGCGAGCGATCGGCACGGGGCCGAAGCTGTCACCGAGGGTCATCACGGTCCCCGACTTCGGATCGAAGGCGGCCCAATGCGGCAGGCCACGCCCATTTGGATTGCCGGTCTTCGCATAATCGGCCCAGTACGAAGACATCATGTCGGCGATCCTGCGGTCCTGCGACGTCCAGGGCAGCTTGAAGTTGGCAAGGCTGTCGAATACGTAGTATCGCTCGGAGCCATGGTAGGCGCCGCGGATATCGTGCGTGGGCTCCGGCGGTGCATGGGTCCAGAAGTACGTGTACACCGGCCTGCCGGTCTGCGCCATCCAGTGCCGGGACCAGAGGTAGGTGGAGATCTGCGAGTTGTCGTGGATCGCAAGATCGCTCTCTCGTGCGGCCTCGTCGTCGTTGGAGGCGGGATAGAGCTCGAGGAACTCCGCCGCCATGGGGCCGAACTTCCTGTGCGCGGCGCTGCGGTAGGCCGCCAGGGTCACGATCGGAATCGGCGAGCCCAGCTTGACATCGGAGCGGGGCAGGTGCACCCGCAGCCATCTCCACGCTGTCGGCGGCGCGGCGCCGCCCTCGTCGAGATTGTTGCCCGCCGCATATTCCACGCGGTTCTCGTCGCGTGCCGCGAAGGTCTCGCCGAAATTCCGTGGCAACACCCAGCCGTCGATCACTGGACGGAAGATCGGCGGTTGTGCGGTGCTACCGGTATACACGGTCAGATCGGGCGTGTCGGTTCCCTTTAGCAGCCGCTGCCAGGGTAGCCCTCGCAATTGTGCGAGCGATTGAGCGCCGAGAGTGTTGACGTATTGAACCCCCTCCTTCTCCGCTGTGGCGAGGTTCCGCCAGGACGAGGACAGGTAGCGCAGCTCGAGATCCTGCGGCCAGCGGACCTGGCTCTCCGCCAGGCCGCGCTGGAACAGGCCCTTCGCCAGCGGCGAGATCGCGAGGAAATTCACCGAGCCCGCGCCGGCCGAATGGCCGAAGATGGTTATGTTGTTGGGATCGCCGCCGAAAGCCGCGATATTCCTCCTGACCCACTTCAGCGCAGCGATCTCATCGAGCAGCCCGTAGTCACCGGAGGAGTGATGAGCGGATTCCGCGCTGAGCTGCGGGGTGGCCAGGAAGCCGAGGGGCCCGAGCCGGTAGTTGAATGTCACCAGGACGACGCCCTTGCGCGCGAGGCCGGTGCCATCCGTCACGGGGTCCGATCCCGACCCCTCGAAGAACCCGCCGCCATGTATCCATACCATCACCGGGCGCCGCGCCTTCGAGGATGAGGCGCCGCTCCACACGTTGATGTAGAGGCAGTTCTCATCCATCCGCCGCCCCGGTTGCGGACGCGGCTGGGGGCAGCTCGGGCCGAACTGGTCGGCCGTCCGTACGCCGGACCAAGGGAGCGACGGCTGCGGCGCTCGCCAGCGGAGCCGGCCTACGGGTGGCGCGGCGTACGGTATCCCTTTAAAAGCCGTGATCGCAGGATCGCGGGCGCTCGGCGCCCCGGAGACGAGGCCCGACTGCGTCCGGATCGGTCCGGTCATGGCAGCCATGGCCGGGCAGCCTGCCGCCACACACCCTGCGGCAACCGCCGCACGAACCCACGACGTCCGCAACGTCATCCATGCTCCCTTGCCGACCGGCGCCGCTCGGCGCTGACATGCGCCATTCAGAGGCTGAAGCGGAATCCGACCGTGTAGTACCGCCCGACGGGGTTGTCCGAGAATTCGTAGTAGTATCCCGCATCGGTGCTCGCGCTGTAATACCCGTCCGGCGGCGGGTTGGAATTGAAGAGATTCTGCACGGTCAGGAACACCTGGCTGTCGCCGACGCCGAGGATCTTGTTGAGATCATAGGACAGCGTCACGGCGGTGGTGCCGAAGGAAGGCACGTGGTTGGCGATCCAGATCTGGCCCGGAACGCCGCTCTCTTTCATTGCGTTGCGCCACTGCTCCGTCAGATTGGTAGTCAGGTTGTCCGTCACCTCGTAGGCGAAGAATGCCGTCAGCTGCACGGAAGGCGCGGCTGTCAGCCCGTTCTGCCCCCAGGCGGCGTCGCCCTGATCGATGGTGGGTATGCCGGGCTGCCGGTAATAGATATGCGGCTGGTAGCTTGCCACCAGGCGCACGGCGAAGGGGCGGCTCAACACCTCGTGGGTGTAGTCGGCCTCGAGGTCGGCGCCGTAAGTCTCGATCTGGGCGATGTTCTCCGGCTCGATGTAGAACGCCGTCGCGACGTTGGCGGGCGATGTGTCCGTGAAGCCATCCGGGCGCGCCTGCAGGGCGCAGTACGGGGATGCTCCACCGCTGCTGTAGCAGACATTCTGCAGTGCGGTATTGAAGCCCTGCAGGTCTACGATCGCATCGTCGATCGTGATGTCGTAGCCGTCGAGTGACAGGCTCGACCCCGGCAGGCGGTCAGGCTGCCAGACGAATCCGGCCGTGGTGGTCTTGCCGATCTCCGCCTTGAGATGCGCATTGCCGAAATTGATCGATGGCACATAGGGAGCCAACCCGGTGAGCGCGTCCTGAAACGTCCCCGGCACGACCGAGGTGGGCTCGTAAAGATCCCACAATGTCGGCGCCCGGATGTCGCGGGACTCAGTGCCCCGCATCCGAAACTCGTCGGTGAGGTGCCAATCCAGACCGATCTTCCAGGTCACGTAATCCCCGACCGTGCTGTAGCTGGTATAGCGCGCAGCGCCGTTGAGGCTGAGGGACTTCACCAGCGGCAGATCCTTGAGGAGCGGGGCATCGAACTCGACCGCCCCTTCCGCCACACTCTCGCTCACAGTGCTGCTGCCCGCGAAGGTCGCGTTCCAGACCGTGGTGACGCCGGGCGTACAGTTGTACGGCAGATTGGCGCAATTCGCGTGCTCGCTCGGCGAGCCGTTGCTATCGGCACTGTAGCTCATGCGGCGCCACTCCGCCGAGAGCGCCATGGAGACGGGTCCGGCCCAGGTGCTGAACGGCGCGCCCGTGAACTGCCCGTTGACATCATTCTCGCGGGTATAGTTTACGAAATTGACGTCTCCCAGGACGTAGTCGAGCCCTGCACTGCTTGCGGCGGTCGGGCCGAACACGTTGAGAGGCGCGCAGCTGGAATAAGCCGCGGGGTCCGCCAGGGATGCAGCGCAAACCGTCTTGCCGGAAGACGGATCGACGACGGCGTCGAGCGCCGCCGCCAGATTCTGCTCATTGAGGTCGTTTACGGCCGTCGTTTCCATTCGCGACAAGCCGTAGTTGTAAGAGGCCGCCCAGTGGTACTTGCCGACGTCGCCATCCAGCCCGGTGTTGAG
This sequence comes from Steroidobacteraceae bacterium, assembly GCA_036273095.1. Taxonomy (GTDB): domain Bacteria; phylum Pseudomonadota; class Gammaproteobacteria; order Steroidobacterales; family Steroidobacteraceae; genus 13-2-20CM-66-19. The sequence goes on from DATAXF010000016.1 coordinate 32,185, forward strand.
GTAGTACTGATCCGAATTCACCACGCCCTGCGCCCGCGGCGCATCCAACATCAGCTCACTCAGCTTGAATGTCGACTGGCCGGCGGCGGCCAGCTCCTGCTGGTAGGCTGCCGGTAGGAAGGCATTGTCGGCGCTGAGAGTCTCGTTGCTGAGCTGCTGGTAGGTGGTGTAGTCCTCGTTGCCCTTCAGATTGGCTGCGGCGACTACATGGCCGTGAACGTCGTCCGTGAAGTCATAGTCCATGCGGCCGTAGAGCTGCTGGCTTCGAAGCGAGGCCTTCATCGACCCGTCTTCGTAGCCGCCCTCGCCGCCGATCTGGCAACACGACGTGCCCGTCGGCGCGCCGGCCTGGAATGCACTGAGAACGCCGTCGGATGCGAACGCCTGTCCTTTGAGGATGCCGCTGGTGATCAGGCCGCCGAAGGGATAGCCGGCGAGGTGCACGTCCGAAGCGAGGTGGTAGGGGCTGGCCGCGGTGCCGGCGCCCTCGATGGAATACAGGTCATCCCAGGACCTGTCGGACCGGTAGGGGATGCCCGGGTCGTCGCGGTACTCGTAGCTGGCTTCGATGTGACCACGGCCACCGAACAGGCTGGTACCGGCGACGACGCTGAAGTCGGGCGTCTTGTCGTCGTCATACTGCGATATTCCGTATTGCGCATTGACATTCAATCCGTTGAAGTTCCTGTTGGTGACGAAGTTGACGACGCCGCTGACGGCGTCGGAACCATAGACGGCGGAGGCGCCGCCCGTGACGACGTCCACGCGCTGGATCAGCGCCTGCGGCACCATGTCGACGTCCACGATCCCGGTGGCCAGGGTCGGCGGGATTCTCTCGCCGTCGAGCAGAATCAGCGTTCGCTGCGCGCCCAAATTGCGCAGATTGAGCACGGCTGCCACGCCGTTGCCGCCTTGGACTGCGGTGTCACCGATGCCGGGGTTGCTGCTCAACCCGCGCGAGCCCGAGAAGACGGGCAGCAGGTTGACCGCCTCGGCCAGGGTGCCCGGATCGGCCGTCTTCAGCTGATCGGTGCTCACGCCCATGATCGGCGTCGGGCTATTGTTATTGCTCGTGATGACGCGGGAGCCCGTGACCGTGACTTCCTGCAGCTGCTGGACGCTCGCCGGCTGACCGGTGGCGGCGGCGACTGCTTGTGCGTTGGTTGTAGCGGCGGCGGCAAGTTGGGTATTGGCCGCGACCATAGCGGGTGGTTGGGCACTCTGCGCGCCGGCCAGGGACGCGATTACCATTGTGGCCGCACCCGACAGCAGCGCGTCTCTGTTGCTCCGATTCATGTCGTCACCCCCTCGATGACTTGCGATCTCCCGCCTCGGCAAGCGCGTTGCGCGCGAACCACAGGCCGGGAGTTGAGCGCTTACCATGCCATCGGCGACCGGGGCCGTGTATAAGTGTTCAGTGCCGCGACATTAATAATTCGGCGGCGCGGCGACTCTCGGTGGCATCAGCGAGATTCAATCGGGACCGATACGCTTGTGATGGGCCGTCAGCGGCGGACGCGGCAATAATCACCACAGTTTTGCACTGGCGGGACAGGTCCCGGGAGTCTCCCTGATGGCTAGAATCGTGCTTGGAATGGCGGTCCCGCACAGCGGCATGCTGGGCAAGGCCCCGGAGGCATGGTTCGAGGACGGCGAGCGGGACCGCAAGAAAACCGACCTCTGGTTTCACAATCGGACCTGGACGTACGCAGAGCTCGAGGAGGCGCGCGTGAGCTCGGGCTTTCGCGCTCCCCTCGCGCTCGAGGAGCGGCGCGTGCGGGCGCAACGCTGTTGGGATGCGCTGGATGGGCTGCGCCGCATCTACCGGGAGTTGAAGCCCGATGTCGCCGTGATCCTCGGCAAGGATCAGCGCGAGATCTTCATCGATACGACACCCTCCATCGCCATCTACACCGGCAAGACCATCGAGAACGGCCCCCCGCAGCGGCCTGTCTATGCGCCCGCGCAGACGCTCATCCACGATGCGCTGCCAGAGCTTGCGCTGCATCTGACGTCCTCTCTGGAGCAGGACGGCTTCGACCTCACCGAGATCGTGAAGTGGCCGCCAAACGTCTGGCTCAAGGAGCGGCCGGTGGTACCGCATGCGTTCGGGTTCATCTATCACCAGATCATGGTGGACGAGCCGCCGCCCAGCGTGCCGATTCTCCTGAATACGTTCTATCCGCCGACGCAGCCGCCCTTCCGCCGCGCTCTCGCCTTCGGCAAAGCCCTGTTCAAAGCCATTCAGAAATGGGATACGGACAAGACCGTCGCGATCATCGCCTCCGGCGGGCTCACGCATTTCGTCTGCGACGAGGAGCTGGATCAGGTCTTCCTGAGCGCCTTCAAGAGCTACGACTTCGAGCGGCTCGCCCAGGTGGACGAGCGCTCGTATCAGTCGGGGACCTCGGAGGTGAAACTCTACGTTCCCGTGCTCGTGGCCATGAAAGAGCTCGGCTGCCCGATGAATCTCATCGACTACGTGCCCTGCTACCGCACGGAGGCCGGCACAGGAGAGGGCTTCGCCTTCATGTACTGGCGGCCGACCGCCAGCTGATCAGGAAGCAGGGAACCAGCGACAGACTTCCACGGACGGCGCGTCTCACGTGTATTTCCCGCTCACCAGGCCGTCTGCGTACTGAAGTACCGCCGCCAGAACTCGAGCCGGGCCTGACTGCTCGCGACTGGGATCGGCCCGAAATGGTCGCCGAGCTCCATCAGCACCTGCCTGTTGGCATCGAAAGGTGGCCAGTACGGGACGCCCTTGCCGTTCGGGTTGCCGCTGGCGGCGAAGCTCACCCAGTAGGACGACATGACTTGCGCGATGCGTCGATCGGTCGCGGTCCACGGCCGCTTCGTGGCATAGAGATTGTCGAACACGTAGCTGATCTCCGACCCGTGGAAGGCGCCGCGCAGGTCGTGACTCGGCCCCGGCGGCGCATGATCCCAGAAGTAGGTGAATATCGGCTCGCTCATGTGCCGGCTGCGCAGCTCGGCCCAGAGAAAAGTCGAGATTCGCGAGTTGTCCCTGACGCGCTGGTCGTTCGCCAGCGCCGCCTCCTGATCCGTGGCGGCAGGATACAGTTGGAGGAACTCGCCGGTCATCGGGCCAAATTTGCGCCTGGCGGCCGCGCGATATTGCGCCAGCGTGACAACCGGCTCCGGCGCGCCACCTCGAGGTCCTGTGGTGCGCGACAGCTCTCGCAGTGGTGCGAAGGCCGTGTCGGGCACGGCCCCGCTCTCATCGCGGTTGTTGCCCACCAGATAAGACACGTTCGTCTGCAGGCCCGCCTGGTAGGTTTGGCTGTAATCGTGCGGCAGAACCCAGCCGTCGATGACGGGTCGAAAGAGCGGGGGCTTGGAGGGGCTACCCGTATCTACGCTCTCGTCAGAGGCAGTGCTGCCCTCGAGCAGCCGCCGCCAAGGCATTGCGCGCAGCTCCTGGAGAGTCGTTGCGCCATGCGCCTTCGCATAGGCGATGCCCTGTCGCTCGGCGTTTTTCTTCGTACGGTAGGACGTGGACAGGTACCGCAGCTCAGGATCGTGGGGATCCCTCTGATGGCTCTCCGTGATCGCGCGCTGGAAGAGGCCCGCGGCGAGCGGAGACATGTCCAGAAAGCCGACGGAGCCGCCTCCCGATGACTGCCCGGCGATGGTCACACGGCTCGGATCACCACCGAACGCCGCGATGTTCCGATGCACCCAATCGAGCACCGCGATCATGTCGAGCAGCCCGTAATCGCCCGAGACGTGGTGCGGGGATTCAGCGTCCAGCGCAGGGGTTGCGAGGAATCCGAGCGGTCCCAAGCGATAGTTGAACGTGACGACCACGAGGCCCTTGCGGGCGAGACCCGCGCCGTCAAATTGCGGATCCGAGCCGGCACCGCCCTGGAAGCCGCCGCCAAAGATCCACACGAAGACCGGCCGCCGCGGCGCGGATGACGGCGCTGCGGTCCAGATGTTGAGAAAGAGGCAATTCTCGCTCATCGCGGCTCGTTGCGCGGCAGGCCGGCCCAACTGTGGACAGACGGGACCGAAGCGGTCGGCTGCGTGCACTCCGTGCCAGGGCCTTGGGGGCTGCGGGGGACGAAAGCGGAGCTTGCCGACCGGCGGAGCCGCGAAAGGAATCCCCTTGAATACCGCGACCGAGGGAACCCAGCGACTTGGCGCACCCGATACGAGGCCCGATTGCGTCCGCACCGGCCCTACCATGGCGCCGACGACCGGACCGGCGCCGAGCACCAACAGGCTCGCGCCGACGGCCGCTTCGAGCCATGCTTTTCGCCAAACAGTCGCTCTGCCCATTGCCCCCACTCGAGCTGCACAGATCCGCGGGGACTATCTCAGTGTCCCGTGTCGACCTGTATTAGTGTTCTGCGCCGCAATATTAGTTCGGCGATCCTGCGACTGCGCAGCGGGGTTACTTGATGGTGCCGGCGGGCGCGACGCGTGGTTTGGCGACGCGTGCGGAGCCAGTCCTCGTCAGCTCCCTGACGGGCATCAGAGAGCCCACGATGCGCTTCTGCACGAGCTCGATGAAGCTCGTCTGCAGTTGGGTCGGCAGCCAGTTCTCCCGCGTCGTGAGGCCGATGCAGGGCACGGGCTCGATGGGTCCGAACGGCACCGCGGCCAGCATCTCCTCCTCGTACATCAGCTCGTAGGAGGTGAGGAGCGTGAGTCGATCGCTCTGGGTGAGGAGCAATCGCATGGTCGGGAGGGAGGAAGTCTCGATGCGCGCCCGCGGCCGTCGACGGCCCGCGAACAGGCGATCGAAACGAATGCGCCGGTTGGAGGCCGGAGTGCCGACGACCCAATCGAAGGCGGCAAGGTCATCAAGAGTAACGTGCCCCTTTTCCGTAAGCGGATGACCGTGACGGCCGACGATCACATAGGGCGTTTCCGCGAGCGGCCGGTGGAGCAGGCCATCGGACTGCTGGTCCCGCAGCAGGCCGACGACCACATCCACATCGCCCGCACGCAGCTCTTTCAACAGATCTCCCGTGTTGCCGTTGACGATCCGCACCTCGGCATTCGGATAGGTCGAGACGAATTCGTTGATGACGGACGCGATGACGACGCTGCCGGTCAGCAGCATCGCGCCGACGACGATCTCGCCGCCGACGTTGCCTCGGGCAGCTTCGACCTCATCCACGCCCCAGTCGATCTCGCGCAAAGCGAGCTTCAGCTTGCGCGCGAACTCCACTGCCGCTTGCGTCGCCACCACGCCGGATGCCGTCTGGTTGTAGAGCGGAGTCCGCAGGGTTCTTTCCAGGTCACGCGCGGACCGCTGCAGCGAGGTCTGAGAGATGTCGAGCGCGCGTGCCGCCTGCGCGAACGAGCCGTTCTCCGCGATCGCGATGAGGCTGCGGATTTGCGAGCGGGACATCCGAGCCGCGAGCTGCGATACCGGTACGGGGCCATTGGGCACTCCGAGCTCGAGGAGCGCCTGCTCCATCTGGGCGAAGAGACGCTGCATGCGCCGGTGGAAGACCACACCGATGTCGTTGAGATAGCTGCCGCTTGCGCGGCGCACGAGGAGCGACACGCCGAGCTGCTCCTCGAGCTTGGCGATGGCCTGGGTGACCGCGGGCTGGGACAGATGGCACTCTTCCGAGGCCCGCTGAAAGCCTTGCAGGTGCGCCACACTTTCGAACACCTTGAGGTGGCGGATGCTGGCGGAGAACTCCCTTCTGCGCGAATCGAGCTCTGTCATCGAAGTCTGGTATACAAGCTGGATCGGGACACGTCAAATCAACCGGGCGTTAGGGTTGCGGGATCCTGAAGCTCGGGGTCAGTTGCGCGGGATCGACACGCAGCTCGAGCAATCCCGGTCGCGGCGCGGCGCGTGCCCGCCGGTAGGCCTCGGGGAAACTCTCAGTGGTCTCGATCCGCTCCGCGAATGCGCCGTAGCTGCGGGCCATGGCGACGAAGTCGGGATTGATCAGCTGCGTAGCCAACGGCCGGCCGGGATAGTGTCGCTCCTGGTGCATCCGGATGGTGCCGTAGACGCCGTTGTTGACCACGACGATGATCAGCCTGGCGTCATATTGGACCGCGGTGCCGAGCTCCTGCGGATACATGAGGAAGCAGCCGTCGCCGGCGAAGACAATGACCTCTCGGTCAGGATGACGAAGCTTGGCGGCAATCCCTGCCGGGACGCCATAGCCCATGGCGCCGCTGGTAGGCGCCATCTCGGTGCCCGGCTGCCGGTAGCGGAAGTAGCGGTGAACCCAGACCGTGTAGTTGCCCGCGCCGCTCGCGATGAGGGCGTCCTCCGCGACATTGTCGCTCAGCCAAGCAACCACTGCCGCGAGATCTACGTGGCTGCCGGAAAGCGCGGGAGGCGTGCTGAATCCAACATAAGCCTGACGGGCGGCCCGCAACCAGGTCGCGCGGCCCTCGTGGCGGCCGACGTCGAGCGTCGACAATGCCTGGGCAAATTCCGATAGCTCGCTGGCGATCGCCAGCCGGGGCTGGTATACGCGCCCGAGCTCATCGGGTCCCGGATGAACGTGCACCAGGGTCTGGCGCGGAACAGGCGGACTGAGCAGGGAATAGCCACTGGTCGTGTTCTCCCCCAACCTGGAGCCTATCGCTACGATCAGGTCGGAGGACTTCACGCGCTCCGCGAGAGCGGCGTCGACGCCAAGACCCAAGTGGCCGCAGTAGTTGTCTGAGCGGTTGTCGATCAGGTCCTGGCGGCGAAAGCTGGCGACGATCGGTAGATCGTTGCGGCGAGCGAACTCCGCCAGCGCGGCGCAACCCCGGCGAGTCCAGCCTGTGCCTCCGACAACGAGCAGCGGACGCAACGACTGCCGCAGAAGTTCACCGAGCGCTTGCAGGTCGGAAGCTCTCGGCACCGCCCTCGCGGGCGATACCGCCGGGATGACCTGCGCGGGCGACTCGATCTCCTCCGACAGCATGTCCTCCGGTAGCGACAACACGGCCGGGCCCGCACGCCCTGACACGGCCGCCCGGAAAGCGCGGGCGACATACTCGGGGATCCGTGCGGGATCGTCGATCTCCGCCGTCCACTTCGCTAGCGGCGCAAACATCGCGCGGAAATCCACCTCCTGGAACCCCTCACGATCACGAGCCCCGCGCGCCACCTGACCGATGAACAGCACCATCGGTGTCGAGTCCTGGAAGGCGGTGTGCACGCCAACAGAGGCGTGAGTCGCACCCGGTCCGCGCGTGACAAAACATACGCCCGGCCTGCCCGTGAGCTTGCCGTCGGCTTCCGCCATGTTGGCGGCCGCGCCCTCATGGCGTGCGCTGACGACAGCTATTTCCGGTACATCGTAAAGGGCATCCAGTACGGGAAGATAACTTTCGCCCGGCACGCAGTAGATGCGATCGACGCCCTGTTGACGCAACGCGTCGACGAGAATCTGCCCGCCCGTGCGTGCCATGGCTTTATCCCAGCGAGGCGGTGACGTCGTCGAACAGTTCCTCGACCGAGAGCCGGCGCGGGATGATCTTCTGCTCGAAGGCCCAGTCGATCGCCATTGCGATGCCCTTGCGGTTCGCCTGGAAGCCGAGAGGCGGCAGGCCGGCGACGACCGCCGCCGGCGCCTGTACGCGGCTCTCCGCGAGCAGACGATAGATTTCGCGCACCACATCCGGGCGGCGCCCGGCGAGGTCCCGGTGCACGACGAAGAGGTGATTGATCGGGACGACGGCCTCGCGCCGATACCACTCCTGCGCTGCAGCGTGCGGATCGGAAACGAGCGTGCGCACGCGCGGATCTTTCGGCATGTCGACGCCCAGAATGGCGGCGGCAAGCTCGCCGCTGAGCATCATCTGATCGATCCGGCTGCCTTTGGGAAGCTGCTGGCAGTTGGCCGGATCGTGATACTCCGCGAGGTGCGACTCGTCGATGGTCATCCAGGTCACCTTGTCGAGATCGACTCCGTACTCATGTTGCAGGACGCCTCGCACCCAAAGTCCGGTCGTCTGCGCGTACGTGCGCACGCCGACTTTGCGGCCCTCGATATCCTTCGGCTGCAGCTCGCCGTGCTCGATGTTGTAGCCGATGCAATGGTGCTGGAAACGTCCATGGATAGGGGCCGGCAGCAGCACCCAGGGCTTGCCATAGACCTTCGCCTGCAGGAAAGTGACGATCGCGAGCTCGCCCGCATCGTAGGCATTGCGGCGCAGCATGTCCTTGAAGCCATCGTGAGCGGTCTTGGGGCCGCAAAAATCGAGCTCGACCAGCGAGGAGGAGAGCCGGCCCTCCTTCAGGGCCATGGTGACGGGATAGTCGGCCAGGTTAATGCGCAGCTTCACCGGTCCGGTCGCGGGGACTTCCATCCGAGGCTCTCACTCTGTGGGTTCATCGATCCCGGCATGCTGCGGGCGGCGGCGCGGAGGGTCCAATCCAAACGGGCGCGACGCCCATTAGTTTTGGTCGTATCCATTGATTTCCGGTCCCATCCCATCGAATCTGGCCGGGCTGGTACGGCGCGTACCGTAACGGCATCTACAATGCCCGTCCTTCCCGGTCCCATAAGGACTCACGTGCCTCACACGAATATTCAGAACCTTTGGTGAACGTAGAAATGACGTCCCCCACGGTTGCGACGCGCACCTCGTCTGCTTATCGTTGGGCGGTGCTTTTTCTGCTGTCGACTGGCGTGCTGATCGCCTTCGTCGACCGCACCAGTATCTCTTCCGCACTTGCCGACGCCGCTTTCATTCGGCATTTCGGCCTGTCGGACGTCGATCGCGGGTGGGTCAACTCGGCATTCTTCTGGTCGTATGGACTGGTCCAGCTGCCGATGGGCTGGCTCGTCGACCGATACGGCGTGAAGTTGCCCTACACGATCTGCTATGCACTCTGGTGTGTGGCGACCCTACTGACAGGGCTGATGACCGCGCTCGCCGGGCTGCTGCTTCTGCGCTTAGTCCTGGGAGCGGCCGAGGCGATCGTGATGCCTGCCAGCTACCGCTGGATCCGTGATCATTTCGCGGAAGGACAAAGCGGGACCGCCGTAGGCATCTTCACCATGGGCAACAAATTCGGCCCGGCGATCGGTGCCCCGATCGCCGCGTGGCTGATCGTCGCCTACGACTGGCGCCTGATGTTCATCGCCACCGGCCTGATCGGCCTGATGTGGCTCGTACCGTGGATGCTGGCGGTAAAAAGGGATTTTCCGGGGCAAGGCGAGGCCACGCTGGCGAAGCGCAAGGCTTCGTCGGTGCCGTTTGCCAACATCATCGCGAGTCCGCTGGTTTGGGGCGCGATGATCGTCAACTTTTGCTACGGGTATTTCACTTTCTACTGCATGACATGGATGCCATCCTATCTGGTCGAGCGGCGCGGCCTTTCGTTGGAGAGCTCGGGCGTCTACACCCTGTTCAGCTTCGCGGGTATCGCGATTGTGGCGCTGGCTGCCGGCTGGACGGCGGACAGGATCATCGCGCGCGGATACGATCCGGTCTTCGTGCGCAAGGCATTCGTGATCGCCGGGTTCGTGGGGGCTTGCACGGTGCTGCTCGGCGCGCTGGCGAAGTCCCTCGACGTGGCGCTCTTCTGGAACGTATTTTCGCTCTCCTGCCTCGGCCTTGCGACCGCCAACAACCTCGCCTTGTGCCGTTTGACGCTGATCCCCGCGCCTGCGATCGGTCTGGTGACGGGCGTGCAGCAGGTCGCCACCAGCCTCGCTGGAGGGGTCGCGGCCAGCCTCTCGGGATGGCTGCTGCAGGTGAGCGGAGGTTACCGCGTGCCGATGCTGGTGATCTTCACGTTCCTGATTGTAGGAGCCGCGGCAACGTGGATCCTGCTACGGCCCGAATGGGCGCCGAAGGTGGCCGTCAGAGAGTCGAGCAGCGCCGTCGGGACGTGAGGCGTCACGCGACGAAGGCGGTGTCGATTACTTCGCCAGCGCGGGATAGAGACGCCGTGCAGTCTTGCCTAGTACCCAGGTCTGGTCCTCGGCGGAAAGGGACGCCAGGCCCATGCGGGCCTTGGCGAGATTCTCGGCGAGTTTGCCCTCGGAGGCGGGGAAATTCGAGCCCCATGCGAGGCGATCGCTGCCGAAGACGGAGACCAGTCGCGGAAAGAATGTGTCGGCGGATGCCTGACCGCGCTGTGCGTCAGCCATGATGCGTGGCGTCAGCTTGAGGAAGATGTTCTCGAAGGGCGCGAGGCCGAAGAGGCTCGAGGCTTTCCTGTACGGCGGCCCATCGGAGACATCGGGCCTGCCCAGGTGATCGAGCACAATGCGGACCTTGGGGAATCGCTTTGCGAGACCGGCCACCTGCGCGAGGCCGGAGGCGTCGGTTTGGATGCACATCGAGAGGCCGAGCTCGCCGCAAAGTCCCCAGGCGGTGAAGGATTGCGGGTCGTCCAGTGAGCTGGGGTCGAACGCAGCGGTACTGCCGCCGGTAAAGAGCCGTAGGCCCGTGACACCGCGGCCAACCCAGTGCCGGATGCGATCGCAGGCGTCGGGCTTGCAAACATCGACCGAGCCGACGGCCGTGAACCGGTCAGGGTGCTTCGCTATCGCTTCGGCCACGTACGAGTTGTCGTAGCCGTAGCAGGTGGACGATTGCACGATCGCCGCCTTACCGACGCCGGCCTCGTCCATGGCGGCGATGAGACCTTCGAGTGTGACCGGCCGCTCCCGCGACCAGTCGGACTGTATCCCGAAGAGCGGGATGCGCGGATAGCGCTCGGTATCGGTGGAAATGATATGCGGATGGATGTCGATGACGCCGGAAGCCATAGGTCCTCTACTTCTTGAAGGTCTCGCGGGCTTTCTCGATGGCGGCGTAGGAACGTACGGGGGCCGACATCAGGAAGCGATATCCCTGCTCGAGCACGCTCTCCACGTTCTTGGTGGTGACGTGGGGATGGCCCACGGGGACTCTGTGTTTCCTGCAGGTCTGCACGATCTGCGCCATCGCCTCCTTGACGACGGGATGCTCGTACTGGCGCGGGAAGCCCAGCTCCTGGCTGAGGTCGCCCTCGCCGATGAGCACGCAGCCGACACCGGGCACGCGCAGGATCTCATCGAGATTGGCGATGCCTTGCTGGTCCTCGATCATCAGGAATACCAGGATTTCCCCCTGCGGATTCAACGGCCAGACGTCGGCCCGGGCGTAGTACTCCTGCTGCGAGAGGCCCCAGTACCGGCATGCGGCTGCCGGCCCGTCGCCGCGCGCGCCGGCGGGCTCATGGAGCGGAGCAGTTTTCTGGCGAGGATAGCGGCATGAAACGACAGCGTTGTAAGCCTGCTCCGCGTCGCTGACATGAGGCCACACGATGCCGTAGGCGCCGCGGTCGAGTGCCTGTTTCGCCAGCCACTGGTTCTTCTCGCTGCCGTTCGGCGGAATTCGAACAATCGGCGTGACGGCCGGCGCCAGCGAGCCCGCCTCGTGGATTTGCCGGCGGTTCAGCAGATACTGCAGCGCATCCTGCAGGGCGATCACGTCCCAGGGATTGTGCTCCATCTCGAACACGACGCCGTCATAGGGAGCGGCGCTGAATTCAATGGCTGACTGCCGGTCGGCATTTGCGAAGGCCGACGTCGCCGGGCGCCCCTGCTCCCAGGCGCGGATGATGCCGTTCAGGCGTTGAATGTCTGGCATGAAGATCGTCTCAATCTAGTGACCGCGCTTCTTCAGCCGCGCATCGAGGCGCGGGTAGACGCGGCGTACATTGCCCTCGAAAATCCTGCCGCGATCGTCCTCGCTGAGATGCCGGCAAGCGTCGACGTAGCGTTTCGTATCGTCGAAGTACTGCCCGGTCTGCGGATCGCGGCTGCGGACGGCGCCGATCATCTCGGAAGCGAACAGAACGTTGTCCACCGGCACCACGCGGGTCAGAAGATCAACGCCGGGATGGTGGTATACGCAGGTATCGAAGAAGATGTTGGTCAACAGCGACTCGAGCGGTGGGCGCTTCATGTCGAGCGCCATGCCGCGGTAGCGACCCCAGTGGTAAGGCACCGCCCCGCCCCCGTGGGGGATGACGAAGCGCAGCGCCGGGAAGTCCTTGAAGAGGTCCGAGGTCAGGAATTGCATGAAGGCGGTCGTGTCGCCGTTGATGTAGTGGGCGCCCGTGCCGTGAAAGCAGGGGTTGCAGGATGAGCTGACGTGGACCATCGCCGGCACATCGAGGCGCACCAGTTCCTCGTAGAGCGGATACCACGAGCGATCCGTCAGCGGCGGATCCGTCCAGTAGCCGCCCGAGGGATCGGGGCTGAGGTTGCAGCCGACGAAGCCGAGCTCCTCGACGCAGCGCCGCAGCTCCGCCACGCAGTTCGCAGGCGGCGCACCGGGGGATTGCGGCAGCTGACAGACGGGCGCGAAGCTGTCCGGGAAGAGCCCGCAAACCCGGTGAATCAGGTCATTACAGACTTCCGCCCAAGCCATGCTGGTCCGCTCGTTGCCGAGATGATGCGCCATCTGGCCGGCGATGGGTGAGAACATCGTCAGGTCGGTGCCGCGTTCCTTCTGCAGCTTGAGCTGTCCCTTCTCTATGGCCCCGCGGATCTCGTCGTCGGAAATGGCCAAGTCACCTTTCTTCGGCGCGTTGGCTGGATCGTTGGCGGCGGCGAGTTGCCTCTCGCGCCAGAGGCGAAGGCTCGCGGGAGCGGTGGTGAAATGCCCGTGGCAGTCGATGATCATCCAGCAGTCCGTCGTGCAACGCGGTATGGGAGAGCAGGCTAATGCACCCCGCGCTCGAGGGGCATTCATTCTCCGATTTCGTCCATAAGACTTGGCGCGGGGCGATTGCGCGGCCGCAGTCCGCCCGGGCATTGTACGCGTCGTCCCCCAAGGCACGGAGAAGTCCTCTTGGCTCGCAGTGTTCGTCTCAAGATCGCGGTGGCGGAGTACCCGCATACTTCCGCCGTCAGGAACGGCTCCATTCCCATCGAAGGCGTGGACGCCGAGTTCGTCACGGTCGAGCCGCAAATCGCCGCCTTCAGGCGAATGGTGCGGCAGGTGGAATTCGACGTCTGCGAGCTGGCGCCGACGACCTACATCATCGCGCGCGCCTACGGCGCGCCCTTCGTCGCGCTGCCGATCTTCGTGCTGCGGCGCTTCCATCATGCCGGGCTCCTGGTCCGCCCGGACGCCGGGATCCGCACACCGAAGGATCTCGAGGGAAGGAAAGTGGGGGTTCGGGCTTACTCCGTCACGACGGGAGTGTGGACGCGCGCCGTTCTGATCGACGAGTACGGACTGGATTCCTCCAAGGTCACCTGGGTGGTCGACGACGAGGAGCACGTGCAGCAGCTGAAGGTTCCTCCCAATGTGATTCACACGCCGGCCGGACGATCGCTGGCGGACATGATGGCGGACGGCGAGCTCGCTGCGGGTTTTCACGGCAATGCGGGTGTGGGTCGGACGGGCGCACCGACCGGCGGCTGGAAGACGGTCGAGGCCGATTATCCGGATCTGTTTCCCAACGCGGCTGAGTTGGAGGCAGATTGGTATCGCCGCACGGGCATCTACCCCATGCACGGGACGATCGTGGTCAAGGACTCCGTGCTTGCGGAGCATCCGTGGGTCGCGAAGGCGCTCTTCGCCGCGTTCTCTCGTGCGAAGAGCGAGTGGCTGACACGACTCGATGCCGGCACGGCGACCACGGCGTCCGACAGGAAGTACCTCGGCCTGCGCAGGATCGTGGGTCTCGACCCGCTGCCGTATGGGATGGCGGTGAACCTGAAGACCATCCAGACCCTCGAGGAAACGGCTTTCAAGCAGAAGCTGACACCGGCCAGAATGCCGCTCGAACGGCTGTTCGTCGATCCGGAGAAGTCTTGAAACGGCGTGGGCCGGCTGGCGCGCCGGCCCGAGGCTGGCCCGGCGCATGGGCCGCTGCGTTGGCTGCCGGCGCGTTGGTGGTGACCGGGGCCGGTGCGGCCGTCCCACCGTGGCTGTTCGCGATCGGCCATGCAAAGGCACTCGCGGTGACATTGGTTTCACCCGCGGCGCAATCCCGACTCGTGGTGACCAGTCGGGTATTCGACAATGGGGGCGTGATTCCCTGCAGGAACACTCAGTACTGCGGGAATGTGTTTCCGGGGCTCGCCTGGAGCGCGGGTCCGACCGGGACGCGTTCCTACGTGGTGATCATGCAGGGACCGGGCGAAGGCGCGGAGGTCAGCCTTCATCTGACGGTATTCAATATTCCGACGAGTGTGAGGCATTTGCCCGCCGGCCTGAGCAGTCTGCCTGCGGGGGCGAGCCTGGGTCCCAACGTCCATGGTCTCCATCACTCCTACGCGGGACCGCATCCGCAGGGCGAGGGGCGCAATGAGTATCATCTTCAGGTATTCGCGCTCGACGTGCGGTTGCACGTTTCGAGGTCCGTCACGTTCGAGAAGCTGATCACCGCCATGAGAAGTCACGTCCTGGCCGACGGGCAACTGGTAGGCTTTGCGACGAAGCCCTCGCACTGAGGAAACGCGCGGTGGGCGTCAGAACCGGCTGGGTTTCGACAGCCAGGCGTCAACGAAGTCGAATGTCCGCTTGACCGTATCGCCGTACTGCGGCCGGCAAGGCGTGAACATGTGGCTTGCGCCCTCGACCGCCGCATAGGTTCTGTCCCGGGATGCGAGATGGTCATAGACGATCTCGCCCGGCACGATGAAGTAGTGACAGCTCATCACCATCACCAGCGCCGGCACGGTGATGCCCACGGCATTGGCCGGAGTTGAGGTTGGGGAGGAAGCCCATTGTACGCCGACGATGTCATCCGCGGTGATTGCGAAATTCGAGGTAGTGCGGATGGCGTCCTCGGCCAGGAAGCTGCGCACAGTGACGTTCTGAGTCATTGGGTCCAGCATTCCCAGGTCTCGGGCGAACTGACCGAGCGGCCGACGCACCGAGCGTATGATCGCTCGAGCAGTGCTGCCGTCCGCTTCGAGGAGTATGTGCGGCTGCTTGGTATGCGACAGGAAAGCCGCCGGGTCAGTCTGATAGAGACGGGCGCCGGCCGCATTCACTCCCATGCCCGGTACGACGAATGGCTCGTCGTCTCTGAACTCCCCCTTGTCCTGCTCGATGGCGCGCAGGCGCGCCAGCGCTTTGTCGACGATACGATCGCTGCGTGCCGACTGCGCTGCATAGAACTCGGTGGTAAAGCTGCGGCTATAGGTTGCCTGACCGGTGGCAGGATCGAACCCGTTCGCCTGCGAGAACATGTCGAGAGCGGGGATCCTCCTTCTGGCGTGTACCGCGGGATCAACCCCACTCATCGCGTGAAAGGCGCCGAGTGGCGGATCGAGAAGAATCACGCCGTCTGGCCGGGCCAGATTGTTGAGTACTGAGGGCGGACAGGGATAGAGCTCCTCGGGGCCGTCGCACGCCGCAGGGCCGTGCTCGGCGACGTTGTCGTAGAACGCCATCAACGGCGCACCACCGCTGTGACCGATGACGATGACGCGCTGCGCCCCCGGTAGGGTCCGCAGGTAGCGGATACCATTCGAGATACCCGGCGCGTAGGTCCATAAGCCATCGTCGGCGCCGTGGTGATTCACCATCAGGATCCGATAGCCGCGCGCTGCCATCTGCGCGCCTACCGGGTAGGCGAAACTATTGCCGTCCGGATGAGAGAAGAGCAGCGCAACATGCGCTTTCGGACCTGGCGAGGTGGGCTCGTACAGCAGTCCTTCGTCCGCCTCGGAGCCGAGCCGGACGTACACCGTGTGGAATGCCCCGGACTGCACCGGTGCCACCGTGACAGATTGCGCCGGGTTAGTGCGCAATGGCTGTCGCTGGGCCTGAGTGGTCAGGACACAGGCCGTCAGTGCAGCCCCGCATAGCATCACCAATCTGCCTCCCACCTTCACCTCCGCGTTCCCTCAGCGCGAGCGCGGCAAGAGGCTCCGCTGACTGATCATGCGATGCTCGCCGCGCTCATGCGGCGAAGCGCACATCCCGACGCTCCGGACCGAGCAACGCAAGCAGCACCAGCGCCACGGCTACTA
The DNA here is from genome assembly GCA_036273095.1 of Steroidobacteraceae bacterium. Taxonomy (GTDB): domain Bacteria; phylum Pseudomonadota; class Gammaproteobacteria; order Steroidobacterales; family Steroidobacteraceae; genus 13-2-20CM-66-19. The sequence goes on from DATAXF010000016.1 coordinate 48,132, forward strand.
CGCCGCACACCAGGGTCAACGCGAACGAGTAGTCGGGATGCGCGGCGCTCCCGTGCGCGCTCGCAATGGCTGACTGCAGCGGCGAATTGCCGGCTGCGAGCAGATTACCGAGCTGATAGACGACCCCGGGGAAGGTCGCTCGTATGCCTTCCGGCGACAGCTCGTTGAGGTGTACGGGTACGACGCCCCACGCCCCCTGCACCATGAATTGCATGGCGAAAGCGGCGCCGGCCAGCGCCACCGGCGTCGACGAATACGCCCAGAAAGGCAGTGCGATCAGAGACAGCGCGGCGGCGAGCGCAATGCTCCGGCGCCGGCCCATCCGGCTCGACAGCGAGCCGAACGACAAGCCACCGCAGATCGCGCCGATGTTATAGACGACCGCGATCCAGGCCCTGGTTCCCGTCGTGAAGCCTCGCTGAGCGCCAAGAAAGGTCGGATAAAGGTCCTGAGTCCCGTGACTGAAGAAATTGAAGCAGGTCATCAAGGCGATCGCATACAGCGCGAGAGGCCAATAACCTCGCAGCGCCGCAAACAGGCTGGGCCTGGCGGTCCCGGTCCGAGGGGCGGTCCAGCTCGTCGATTCCGGCACTTTCTTGAAGATATAGAGCGCCAGCAGCGCAGGCGCGGCGCCGACGACGAACATCCCCCGCCAGCCGATATGGACGTACAGCAGCCCAAAAACCACGGCCGCCAGCAGGTACCCACAGGGATACCCGGCCTGCAGGATGCCGGAAACCAGCCCGCGCGTTCTGATCGGCACGGATTCGAAAGCCAGCGAGGCGCCCACTCCCCATTCCCCTCCCATGGCGATGCCGTACAGCGCACGCAGCACGATGAACGCAGCGAGTGACGACGAAAATGCCGTTGCCAGCTCCATGGCCGAATACAGGAGCACACTTGCCATCAGCGCCGGGCGGCGCCCGTAACGGTCGGCGATGCGGCCGAATAGAAAGGCGCCGATGGGCCGCGTCGCCAGCGTGACTGCGATGCCCCAGGCCACCCCCGTGACGTCGGTACCGAAGTCGCTCGCCAGGCGCTGCAGCACGAACACGACCAGGAAGAAATCGAAGGCGTCGAGCATCCATCCCAGAAAGCTCGCGACTACGACGGTGCTATGTTGCGCAGTCCAGGTCTCGTTCGACGCCATGCCGGCCCCTTAGAGGAAATGAGCAGCCATCATAAAGTGACGGAGGCCGTGGCGAAATGGGCCGCAGGGACCGGCCGACTCGGAGTCGTAGGGTGGAAATGACTGCATTTGCCCCTCAGGCCGTAAGCAAAGGATGCAGTCGGCGCATGTCGTCGAGCTTCTCCAGGCCGTGGAGATGGTGGAGCAGTTCGTCAGTCTTCGCAGCGCCGAGCACCGGCGTCATCAGGTCGCGTGCTTTGGCGTCGAGCGCCTCGGTCGAGAGCGGATTTTGCGGGGTGCCGGGGGGAAACCTCGTGTGGTGCCGGACCTCGCGTCCATCCGTCAATGTCACTTCGACGATGGCGCCGCGTGGCGCTGCCGGGTCCATCAGCGCCGCGTCAGCCACCACTTGCACCTTGCGGCGTATCGCCAACATCTCCGGTCGAGTCATCAGAGACGCATCATGGCTGTCGGCAAAGGAGACCGTGCCCTCGAGCAACGCGAGCGCAACGAGATACGGGCAGTTGACATCCGGCATCGCGCTGTTGCCGACGATCCCCACAGCATCGGTGGGAAGCCGGACGAGGATCGAGCGGACGTTTCGCGGCGCGAGGTGGTACTTCTGCCGCAGCGTCAACAGCGCGTCCAGCGCCGACTGGCACGGGTATCCGACGGAATAAGGCTTTATCGCCGTCTCGGTCACGTAGAACCGTGCTCCGAGGCCTTCCAGGATCGCCTCGGGCTTCGGTTGCGTCGACTCCGCGATGAATAGGTTGTGTGCACCATCGAGCACGTTCGGCGTTCCGGTCATGCCCGCCTCGACCATGGTCACCGCCATCACGCCGTTGCGTGCCCCCATCCCGGCAAAGTCGAACGCCTTTTCTATGTGCTCCTCGTCATTCACCCAACTCCAGAGGCCCGAGACCTGCTGCGCGGCGTAGGAGATCGCGAAGCGCATTCGCCGCTCATCGAGCCGTGCCAGAGGCGCTGCCGCGCCGAGCGCACAGAACGTGGAGCTCATGCCTTCGGCGCTGCGATTCGTCTTGCGCACCAGGTTGGGGCCGAGCGCCATCAACAGACGGCAGCCGAGATCGTAACCCAGCGTCACCGCGCGGATAAACGCCTCGCCCGAAGCGCCGTGCGTGTCTGCCATGGCCAGCGCGGCCGGGACGGACGAGCAGCCCGGATGCGCTTTCGTCATAGGCTCGAAGTCGTCGGTCTCGTCGGCGTGGGCGCACATCCCATTGGCCAGCGCGGCATCAACTGCGTTGGTGCGCAGGCTCGAGCCGATCACGCTCGCCTGCCCGGTGCCGCCGAGCCCGCGGACATAGTCGGTGGCGAGCTTTCCGGGCCGCAGGCGAGTGCCCGATACCATGGCGGCGAAGGTATCGATGATGCGAACCTTGCATCCGGTGACCACGGCTTCCGGCAGTGCACGGTCGCGGGCGGACGCCATGTAGCGCGCCAGCTGGCCCGTGATGTCGGCCGCAGTCCCGGCGGTGGCGGCTCCTCGCATCTGCGGACCCGCCGCCCGAGCCGCGATCCCGTAGCGGGGCAGCGCGCCGGCGGCGGCGAACGCTGCCGCGCAGCCGAGCAAACGGCGACGGAGCAAGCAGGGAAAATCCGACATCGGCGTTGTCGCCTGCGATTGTGACGCTACGGCCTGGCTCGTGCCGGCGATCTCTCGATCACCACGTGAACTCCGAAGGGTACCCCCGGCCCAGGCTGCGGGAGATTGAGCTGAATGAAGCTCTCGGGAGTCGACCCACCGTTCGCGTCATGGTGCACGACGCCCTTGGGTACCACTGTGAGCGTATCGGCATGAGCCTGATAGGTTGCCAGCCCGTAAAAAAGAGTCATCGTCCCCCGCCTGACGAAGTAGATCTGATCGAATGGATGGATATGCGAGGGCTCGGACTTGCTGCCCGGCAGCACTTCGCCTATGCGCTCCATGAACTCCGATCCCGTCGTGCGGTCGGCCAGAGTGCGCTCGTTCAATGCCGCGTGACCCGCGCCCCGCACGAGCTTTCCGAGCGGTGGCGGGACGTGCACATACTGGGCGGCGTTCGCGACTGCGCGCGCCGGGGCGGGCTTCATCATCGAGACGAGATCTCGCGAGGGCGCGGGCGCGACGACCTCGAAATCCGCTTCCGGCTGAGTACCGGCATTCCAGGCCTGGTGTGGCACGCCAGGAGGGATGAGGACGAGACTGTCCGGTGCGACTACGAATCGGTCTGTCCCGATCTGCACGTTGAGCCTGCCGGAAAGAACCAGGTACGTCTGCTCTACGGGCAGCGTGTAAAGACCCATGGGCGGCGCGCCCGCCGCCATGCGCGTGTATACGACGAAAGCGCTGTCCAGTCCGTTCGCGGGCCCGGCGAGAATCTCGCTCGACACCGACGCTTCGAGCGGGGACAGATCGACGTGACGCAGCGGCCCCCGGTCATCGTTGAGATGGAACACGGCAGCCATCGACTGGTGAAACCGCTGAGCGGCGGTCTGCGCGTGCGCGGCAGGGCCGGCCAGACCTAAGGCGGCGGTCAGGAGGAGGCAGTGCGCTGCGAAGCGCTTCACGGTCGTGTTGAGGGGGGGACTCGTGTTGGTTTCCATCATGGCTCGCTAGTTCGCTGCGTGGTGAGTCGAGGTTGCAACGGTGCAGGTGAAGCTGCTCGCATCGCGGGGATTGCCGCTGCCATTCCAGCGCGGCTCCTCCGGGTAGGGGCAGATCGGACGCGTCATGTCGGCCTCGTGGGTGCTGACGTTCATCCGGGAGGCGAGGAATTGCTTCGGCGCCACGCCCCGCTCGACCCAACGGTCGAGCGCGGTCAGTGTGTCATGCTCCGGGTCGTGACCCTGTGGGCGATGTCCTGGCTGGCCGAAGTCGGAGGGACCGGCGCCGCCGCCGCAGTGACCCATCCCTGGCACCATGAACAGCCGGTAAAAATGCAGCGTGACTTGCCGCGCCCTCGCAGGCGACAAATGTCGATGCCGCGCCTGGTCGGCTACGATGCTGTTGAAAAACCTTACTGCCGACAAGGCGGGAATGTTGCCGTCATCCCAGCCATGATACTCGATGACCTTGCCGCCGCTCGCCACGAACGCATCGAGATCGCGGTTGCGGGTGTTCCATACCGCATCCAGGGGCTCACCGGCGACTCTCTTGCGCCGAACGGCCTCGTAATCCCTGCCGAAGGAGAAGGACAGGTACTTCTCCTTGGAGAGCCAGCTCGGATCGGAGTACATCATGTAAGTGAGGAAGGCCGCCCATGGCCGATCGGCAGGGGCGGGGTTTGTCTTGCCGGCGAAGAACCGCTCCCATGTCAGCTCGGAGCCGGGGGTCACGCCGGCGCGGATTGACTCGCCCGTGAGAGGATCGACCGGGCCCTGATAGATCTTCTCGAGTATCCCGATCTTGGCCGATGACAGGCAGGTCGAGGTGTTCCGTCCCACCGTACACTGCAGTACTTCAGGTCGAAAGCCGCAGGCGGGCGGATTCGTCAGGAAGGCGTCCGAAGGCGCGCCCCCATCCTTGCCCACGCACTGCCGCAGAACGGCGCGATGGACGAGCGCGAGGTCCGCAACCGTGAGCGCCTCGGTTGGTTTGGACAGTGATGCCCAGCGCGTGTCCCACAATGCACCCATCTCTTGGCCGAGATGGTCTGGCGTACCATCGCCGATGATGTAGCCGTCGTAATCCTTGGGGTAGCGCAGGAGCTCCGTGATGCCCTGAACACCGCCCGCCGAACACCCCGCATAATAAGAATGAGTCTGAGCGGTGCGGTAATACGCCGCGATGATCCGCTTGGCGGCGAGAGTCGAGACATGCTCGCCGCGATATGCGTAATCGATCACCTTCTCCGGATGGCCGAGCGCCCAGGAGCCGTCCTCCGCGGCGCCCGGCGGATGATTGATGTGCCCGAGGTCCGTGGTCATGGTCGCGTAATGGCGATCGAAGCCCGGCGCCATGGCGCGGTAGTTGAGCGCCCCCAGCATGCCGCCGTTGCCGACCGCCTCGAGCTTGTGGTTCCAGGCCGACTGCGGCGGCAGCCACACCTCGAAGCCGATGTGCGAGTCGCGGGTCGGGGTGATGAAGCCTTTGACGCGGCACAGAGGGGTGGCAAGCCGCTCCTTCGCCAGGATCGGGGAGATCAATGACGGGCTGTCCACGGTGGACGCAGTCGTGATCGTGACATGCGGCATATGGAGCGCGGAAAGCGCCGCGCAATCCGTCGCTGCCAGCACTTGTCCAGCACTGAGTGCCGAAATGGCGATCCCGGCGCACAGCGCGACCACGACTCGACTGTGCGCGAGAGTGCATCTGTTCGACATCAGAATCTGCCCATCGAGCCGGAGGCGGCCGCTTCCTGCGCACGCAGGTCGGCGGCCGAGCGGAATTGGACGCGTACGACCATATTGGCCTGATCGCACGGTACCCAGAGCTCGCCGCGGACATTATCGAAGAAGACGTGGCGCGAGCTGCAGCCGCGGCTCGGCAACTGGTACACGGTCCACTTCTGCGTCGCCGGATCGAACTCGACTCCGGTGTCGGATACCTGACCGTCGGTCCAGACGTTGTGGTGATTGTCGACCGTCGTCTTGTAGGGATGCTCGCGGAACGGCAGCCGGTGATAGGTCACCTTGTGCGTGTGAATGTTGATTTCGGCGAGGTAGTCACTGGCCCACATGGGCACCCACACCGTATCCCCTCTCTTGTCCGCCGACATCCGTCGCGGCATCTCCGAATAGGGCAGCGGCTCCGCGGAGTTGGCAGCCCAGGTCTCCGCGCCAATGTTGTCGAAGAAGGCGAGGTCTTCCGGTGTCGAGAGCGCCTTGCGCGCGGCGTACTCGGTGTCGCGCATCGCAAACTCGCTGATCTTGCCGGTCTTCATGTCGCGCGTGGCGACGATGTCCGAATAGCTCTCCGACCACCACGGGTTGTTCTGCGAGTCGGTCGCGTCCCCGTAGGTGACCCCGTTTCCCGGGGTGTTCTGCTGCCAGAGGTGCCAGCCGGGGTAAGGTACACCGGTCGCATGCATCCCGGCCGGGTCGAACTCCACGACTCCATGCGGGGCGTTCACGAATACCTGACCCTTGGCGTTGATGGTGGCGGAGTTGAACATCGTTCCCATCACCTCCGGCAGCTGAAACATCGTGAAGTCCTCGGTCGCCGGGTCGAGCCGGACCAGCCAATTCCCGTTGGTGTGCAGCCAGATGATGCCCTGTTCGCTCTCCCCGATCTGCTCGAAGAGCACGATGTGTCCGTCCGGATCGGTCAGCTTGTAATTGCTCATGGCGCCGGTCAGCGGATCGAGCCTCACCAGCGTGCGGTTGGTCTCGAAGTCGGTGCGACTCTGAGTGATCCAGGCGATTCCGGAGTGGTCGATCACGACATCGTGTACCCCAACGGCCCCGTGCATGCCCGTGGACGGCCCGAGCATCCAGTCCTGCCCGTAGTACCAGGTGGGCTCATTGCGCCGCACCTGGCTCGGGAGAAAGTACTCGGTGAACACCGCGCGGGCGGCCGCGCCGGTCGGCGGCGGCATCGGCTTCGGCACGATCGCCGGGGAATCCGGGCCGCGCACCTCGGCCAGGTACCTGGCCAGCTCCGGTTGGAAATACCGGATCAGCTGCCCTTCCCACCGTAACTGCTTGGGCGTCTTCAGATCGCCCAGGTAACCGTTGTAGAAGGTGTCGGACATGAGGTGGATGATCTTGTTCCACCCCGACTGCGAGAATCGGTTCTGCAGCACGACGTCGAGCCCGTGGCAGCCTGTGCAGCTGACGAACATTGCCTGCTTGAGGCGCCGCTGATCGCGCGTCGTGACGGGCAGGGAATTGAACCAATCGTAACCGGTGAGCTCCTCGTCGTAATTCTCGAATGGCCTGAGCTGCAGATCGCGCCTCGCCGCACGCGAGCCGTCGAGGGTCAATTCCGATCGCGCGGTGACATAGCCGATGTCCTGGGCCCAGAGCTTGTAGCGTCCGGCTGTGAGATGAGGCAACGCGTAGCGACCGCTCTCATCGGTGTACACCGAGGTGCTGAACATCTGGTCACCGGCCTGCGCCGAGACCGCAGCGCCGGCCAGCGGATTGCCGCGGCTGTCGTGGATCGTACCGACGATCGAAGGAGTCTCGAGCGACATCCGGCCTTGAGCGAGAACGATCGGGGCGGCTGCGCACAAGCAGGCCGTCAGCGCCGTGACCCGTGCGAGGAGATTTTTGTGAGTGCTGTTCATCCGGGTGCCGCCTGCCGATCACGAGCCGCCGTGACCAAAGCCGCCCTTCACCGCGAGCTCCGCGGGCGTTGGCTTCCAGGTCACGGTCTTCAGGAACGCGAGCAGATCGTTTACCTGCCGAGCGCTCAGGTCGTAGCGGAATTCCGGCATGCTCGCGGTGCCGGTCGCGATGATCGCCCGCACGGCAGGCTCACCGATGCTCTTGATGGTGTCGGCATCGAGCCACGGCCCCATCGTGTGATAACTCGGCTGTCCCACACCGTCGTGGCAGAGCGCGCAGCGCTGCACCCACAGCACGCGACCTCGAAATACGTCCTCCGGCACCTGCAGCTGTTTGATCAGGTCCGGGATGTCATAGGCGCTCTTGGTGACCCCCGGCTTGACCGGGCCCGGCCCCGGCGCGGCATGCACTCTCTCCTGCGCCGAAGCGGCCAGGAGACCCCCGAATCCCAGAGCGGCGATCGTGAGAGCCGTGCCTGCGGTTGTGCTCACTTTAGGCATACGGCCTCAGATCCCGAGGAGACGCCGGGCGTTGCCGTAGAGGACGAGGTTGCGTTCCTCCACGGGCAGATCGAGCTGGTCGACCAGAGTGTTCGGCGGCAGCATCTGATCACGGTTGGTGAACATGTTGTCTGTCCCCACCACCACGCGGTCGATACCGACCAGATCGATGAGAAAGCGGAGCGCGATGGGGTAGTAGGTGAGATCGTCATAATAGAAGCGCCGCAGGTACTCGGGGAATGGACGCTCGAGATGACTGGCACCCCAGGTACGCGCCTGCACCCGGCCCGCGACGAAAGGGAGAGCTCCCCCCGCGTGGAAGATCACAGGCGTCAGCTTCGGGTACTTGTCGAGCGTTCCGGAAACGATCAGCTTCGCCATCGTCGTGGCCTGCTCGAAGGTCTCCCCCAGCGAATTGGTCAATCCGGGGAACAGGCTGGCCGGCCCCTTGGCGTTCGGATTGCTGCCCGAGTAGGCGTCGGCCAGCCGGTGACCGTCGTACCAGTTCGGCTCGCCATCCAGAGGATGAATCAGGAGCGGCAGTCCCAATTCCTCGACCCGCGCCAATACCGGTGCGAACTCGGACTCGAACAGGTACTCGCGACCCGCGAGCGAGTTCGGTAGATGCACGGCGACCATCCCGGGCTTGCCGGCCATGCGGTTCAATTCCTCGAGCGACCCTTCGGGATAGCCGACCGGCAGTTCGATGCCGGCGACGAAGCGGTCAGGATGCGCGCTATGCGCCTGCACCGCGGCGTCGTTGACTATTCGTGCGATGTGCAGTCCGTCTCGCGGCTTGATCCATTGCCAGGGCATGAAACCGCCCAGGGTCAGCAGGATGGTCTGCACGCCGAGCTCGTCCATCCACTGGATGCGGTGGCCCATGTTGTAATTCAGCGGACTGAGGAAATCCGGACGGCCCAGCTCCGCCTTGGCCTTGAGGTACGCTTCCGGCGCCCAATGGCTGTGGATATCCACCGTCACCGGCCGGCTCACCTTGCGCTGCGGAATCAGCCAGGGCTTCTGCGGCCCTGAGAGCGCGTAACTCAGTCCTCCCAGAGCGCGCGCGCCCTCGGCGCCCGGAGTCTCCTGCGCAAGCACCCGCCGCGATCCCGCACCCACGACGCCTGCCGCCGCGGCCATCGCGCCCGTCTTCATGAAATCCCGTCTGCCGAACTTTGCCACGATGACTCCTAACTCAGCCCGCCCAGGGTCGACTCTGCAACGACTGCCTTTCTCCGCACCCCATCACTGCAGCCGGTACTTCACCCCAAGGGTGAAGTACCGACCGAGCGACTCGTCGATCGCGGAATAACCGCCGAGAGCCCCGATCTGGCCGTTGCCGCCGGCGCTCGCCCAGGGCTGCGGCTGCTTGTTGAACAGGTCGCGGACGTTGAAGAATACGTTCAGATCACCGTTGCCCACGCTCCGGTCGTAACTGAGTGTCATGTCAGTGTAATACTGCGAGCCGAGGCCATCATCGAGGTAATAGAGCAGCGTCGAGCCATTGGCCTTCAGGCCGTTGCGGTACCTTTCCTGCATCAGGAGGGAAAGGTCGTGCGTCACCGCGTAAGTGAGAGCCAGCGTGGCCTTCACGCTCGGAACCGCCGACAAGCCACCGACACCGTCTGCCGCGTCACCGACATCCAAGGTCACTCCCGGACCCTGGTTGTAAATGAGATGAGGCTGATAATTCATCAGTAATTGCGCCGTGAAGTTGTGACCGGCTATCTCATGCCGGTAATCGAACTCCCCGTCCGCGCCATACGTCTCCAGGTAAGCGGTGTTCAGCTCCTCGGAGATGGCCAAGGTCGGGAAATTGTCCGCCGAGGTATCGCTGAACGGATGGGGCCGGACGAACAGCGCGCAGATCGACGACGTCCCGCCGCTGGCGTCGCACGTAGCCTCATCCGCGGGTTGTGTGGGGGTAATGGCCACGAGCGCATCGCCGATGTAGATGTGGTAGAAATCCACCGACAGCTGGCCGCCGTTGAAGGACTGCGGCGTCCAGACGAAACCGGCCGTCCAGGTCTTCGCTTTCTCCGGCTTGAGGTTGGGATTGCCTTGGGCGATCGTCGTTACGACGCCGGAGGCACCCGTGTGCAGATCGAGCAGAGGAAAGGTCCCATAGGTCGAAGGCTCGTACAGGTCCTGAAGGCCGGGTGCTCGAATGTCGTACGAGCGGCTCACGCGTATCCTGAAGGTATCAGTCAGCGCCCAGACCGAGCCAAGCTTCCAGGTCCACACGCTGCCGCTCTGCGTGTAGTGGGTAAATCGGGCCGCACCGTTCAGGCCCAGGCTGTGCACGAGAGGCAGATCCTGCAACAGCGGAATCTGCGTCTCGTACCCCAGCTCGCTCACCGCTTCCGAGTGCTGCGGAAAGGCGGCCGTGGCGCCGTAGTTATACGCCGTGGTGCTGCTGGTGCAGTTGAACTGAATGCCCGTGCAGTTGACCGGAGTCGTCGGAAGCGCGCTGCTCGTGACCTGATAAGTCAGCTCGCGCCAGTCCGCCGACCAGGCCATGTCGACCGGGCCCGCCCAGTCCCGGAACGGCGCGCCTTCGAGGCTCGCGGTCACGTTATCCATGCCATACGTGGTCCAGCTCTCGGCCGACGTCGCAATGTAGTTGAATGCCGCCTGAGTCGACGCCGAGGGACCGAACGCGTCCAGAGGTACGCAGCTGCCGTAGGCCGCGGGGTTGGCCAATGCTGCGTTGCACACGATCTGACCGTTTGCCGGATTCACGACGGCATTGAGCGCGGCATCCAGGCGACCGTTATTGACCGTGTTGACCTCGTTCTCGGCGGTGGTCGAGCGCTGCCATTCGTAGGCGAAGCTCCACTTGTATTGACCCAACAGCCCGTTCAGGCCCGCGATCACCATATCCTGCGATTCGTGCGTGATATTGTCCGGCGCCGGGAAATTATCCTCGGGCGTCGTGATCTTGCCGAAGGTGAAATACGGTGTACTGCTTGCCAAGCCGCCGGCGATCGCCGACGCGTATTGCGGCTGGTTGGCGGCGACCTGCGCCAGGTAGCCGTTGTCGTATCCGATCTTCGTGCCGTTGAGATAGACATTCTCGTCGCCGTGCAGATTCGACCCATTGTATGTGGCCTCACCGACGGCGAGCTCCACGAACGCTTTCGTGTTGTCGGTCACGTCGTAGTCGAAGCGACCGAACCCCTGGCCCGCATGCAGGCCGGACCAGGCCCACTCGTCCGTGTAGTAGTCGCCGTCGCCGCCGATTTGAACGGTTGAGCTCCCCGTGCGCGCGCCCTTGACGAACGGGCTCAGCACGCCGTTCTGGGCGAACTGCAGGCCGGCCAGCGGTCCCGAGTTGATGAGGCCTCCGAAGCTCGATCCCGAGAATCGTCCGTTGCCAGCGAGTAAATAAGGGTTGGCCGCGGTGCCGGCCGCCGCCGTGGAGCCCGGCACGCTGCCCACCGTGGCCCAGTCTCCCCGGCCCCAGGAAAACGCATCCCGGTTGGGAACACCCGGATCTTCGAAGAACTGAACGCTGGCCTCGACATGGCCGCGGCCTTCGAAGAGGGGAGTACCTGCGGCGATGCCGGCGTTCCACGTCCTGTCAGTCGCATTGGTGTCTTGCCCCCCCTGGCCGGTGACTTCGAGGCCGTTGAAGTCATGATCGATGACGTAGTTGACCACACCGCTCACGGCGTCGGAGCCGTAGACGGCCGAAGCGCCACCGGTCACGACCTCGACCCGCTGTACCAACATCTGCGGAATGAGGTTCGTGTCGACCGCCTCGGCGGTAGTGGTATCCGCCACCCGGAAGCCGTCGAAGAGAACGAGGTTGCGGTCGACGCCGAGGCCGCGCAGATCGAATGTGGCCTGAGGCCCGCCGCCGTTGCCCGCGAGGTCCTGGCTCGGTGTCGACTGCAGGGACGGCAGCGTTGCCAGGCCCGCACTGGCGAGTCCCGGATTCAGCTCCTGCAGCTGCGTGACATTTACGCTCGTCACGGGTGTCGGGCTGGCGGCGCTGCTCGTGATGATGCGCGAGCCGGTGACCGTGACCTGCTGCAGTTGCAGGACCTGCGGCGTGGAAGCCGAAGCGGACTGCTGCGGGCCGGACGCCGGGTCCGCCGCGGCCTGCTGCGCCCCGGCGTGATTGGCCTGTAACGACGCGGTGCCGCATACCGCGATGAGGCACAGGAACCGCGACCAGAAGCTGCGTCGCTTCGGCTTTTCTGACTGGCTGCTCACGCTCTGAACCCCCTTGTTGTTGACGTTGCCGGCCGCTTTGGTGCCGATGTCAGCCAGCGAGGGGGTAACGGCCTGTGCCCGCGGCGCTCCTGGCGCCTCGGCCGCAGGGTTGGTCTCACGCATGATCGCCACAGTGTGGTCGTTCACGAATCGATACGTGAGGCCCGTGCCGTGCAACAGCAGCCGCAGCGCTTCATCGCGTGAGAAGCGTCCTGACAGCGGGCCCACGACGATCCGCGCGGATCCCTCGTCCGAGAACCTTGCGATCGCCACACCCGTCTGCCGGGCCAATTGCACCAGCGCATCATTGAGCGGCAGCCGCCCGATGGCGATCTGCCACTCGAGTTGCTGCATCGGCGCCGCAAGCGCCGGTGGCGCGTCAATCGAGGTCAATCCCAACCCCGCGACAATGCCCGCCATCAGGTATCCCCTCGCCAGCAGTCGTAACAGTCGTGCCGGCTGTCGATAGACCGGGCGAGGTGTGAAGTTGGCCCCTGTGACCGCGCGGCGCTGATCGCGCGCGGCGGCGAACGAGCCGGTCGCGCTAACGCCCGGAGCTCGGTGCGCCGTTACCGGCGGGGCCCAGCAGAATGTGCGTCGAATCGCGCTGCGATACCTGAACATCGGCCGCGACCTGGAGAAAAGCGACGAAGGACTGTGGATCGTCCGTCGGGAATATCCCGCTGATGCGCCGCGCTGCCAGCGACGAGTCCGAAATCTCGATTTGCATCCTATTGCGGCCGTTGAAAAGCCGGGCCACTTCGGCGACCGTCTGGTTGTCGAACGTGAGGCGGTTGGCGCCGGGGCCGTTCACGGCACTGACGTTGGTCCAATGGACCGGCGAGATGATGCCGCTGAGGTTGATCGACACCTGCTCGTTGGCCGCGAGGCTGAGAAGGGGCAGCGGCCGAGCCGCGCCCAGCCCCCGATGCCAGGTCGGGGGCTCTTCGCTCACGGCAACCACCCCCTCGACCACCGAGACGCAGACGTGCCGAACGGTGCGCTGCACCTTGAAGATGGTTCCCACGGCGCGGACCCTGGTCTCGGCGGCCTCCACGATGAACGGGCGGGAGCGGTTCTTGGCGACGTGAAAAATGGCCTCGCCCTGCTCGAGAGTGAGCAGACGTTCGTGGGTGCGGTATCGGACCGCCACGTCGGTAGCCGGTGCCAGGTCCAACACACTACCGTCGGCGAGGGTGATCTCGCGCCTCTCCCCCGCCTGGGTGCTGAATTCCTGATGGCCCAGCCGGGCGAGACTCAGCCACGCTGCGATACAGAGAAATATCACGCTTGCGGCCAGAGCCGCGGCTCGTCCCCAATGACGGCCCGCGAGGGAAGGAGCGGTCCGCTTGGGGACGAGCCGCATGATCTTCGACGGTGCAGTCCGGCTGAGTGGCGCGATCTGACGCCACTTGCCGAAGCGCGAGAGATCGCGCTGCAGCTCGCAGATGCGGAACAGGGCCGCGACATGCTGGGGAGACTCGCACAGCCATTCGACCAGCTCGGCGCGTTGCTGCGGGGTCAGCTCATCGGACTGCAGCGTCAGCAGCCAGTCGGCCGCCTGCTCGGCGATCCGGCGATGGACATCGGTTTCGGAGGCCGCCGTCATGGTTCAGTGCCCGCGCGGCGGCGCTCGACGGGACCGTCCAGATCGAAATCGAGCAGCGTCCTCAGCTCTGCGTAAGCGCGCGCCATGTCGCGCTTGACCACCTTGCGCGTGACGCCCAGCGCGGCGGCGACTTCCGGGTGGGTCAGGCCCTCGCCGAAATGCAGCCGCAGGATTTCCCGCGCCCGCGGCGGCAGCGCCTCCAGCGCCGCTCGTGTCCGCTCATCCCTGTCTTCGCGCTCGACCTCCGTGTCAGGAGAAAGAGCATCGACGAGCTCCGTCAGCCATGCCGAGTCATGCGGCAGGCGGTGGCTCGAGCGTACCGCCCATTCCGCGGATACGTTGGCCGCGATCTTGAAGAGATACGCCTTGGGATGATCGACGAGATCGGCCCGGTCATACTGGATGAGACGCACGAATACTTCCTGCGCGATGTCTTCGATATCCGCAGACGTGCCGACGCGCCGCCGCGCAAGGAATCGGCGCAGCGGCAGCTGCCAGTCTCGAAACCAATCCCCCAGCCGCCCAGCCGAGCCGCCAGCGTTTGGCATGCTCCCCCTCTATTCGATCGACTACGGGCCCGGGGAGTATGACCGGTCGGTGCGCCGAGGTGGCCCCTGGGGGCGCGATATCTAATGACCGGGTACCAAAACCAATGGCCCGAGACGCCTCAGCCCTCCATGGGCTGTGCGTCGTGCTCCCGCTCGAAGGCGCGCAACAGCGCCGCAAAGGCCGCGGAAATGAAAACGATCACCGCCATCAGCGCCAGACCACTGTCGAACGAGCCGGTGAGATCCTTGAGCCAACCCATGAGGAATGGGCCGAAGAACCCGCCGAGAGTGCCGATGGAATTGATGAATGCCAGGCCGCCCGCGGCGGCGGTGCCGACCAGGAAGCGGGGCGGTATGGCCCAGAAGATCGCTCTGGCGGAAGTGGCACCGATCAGCGCTATGGTCAATCCCCCCAGCCGCGCCGTGAGCCCGGAGGACACGGCGGCGCCGACCAGGCCTGCCGCGGCCAGCGCGCAGCTCACCGTCAGGTTCAGAATCCGTGCGTCCTTGCGGTCCGCGAAACGTGCCCACAGTAACATCGCAATGCTGGCGGCGAGGTAGGGCGGAACGGAAAGGAGGCCGATCCGGATGTTCGTCAGATGATGTTGCTTCAGTATCAACGGCAGCCAGATACCGATGCCGTAGGTGCCGAGCGTGAATCCGAACTGGACTACCGTCAGAATGAGGACGCGGCCATCCTTCAGCGCGGCCACGAGGTCGTGCTGCACCCGAGTCCTGCGCTCGTTGCCGAGAGCGTGCAGGAGCGCATGGCGCTCTTGCGGCGTCAGCCATTTGGCGTCGCGGGGATCATCGACCAGCAGACACCAGGTCAGGATTCCGAGCACGACTGCCGGAACGCCCTCGGCGATGTATATCCACTGCCAGCCCGCGAGATGCAGGTAGCCGTTCATTCCGAGCAGGAGGCCGGCCGCGGGGCCGCCGACCACCGAGGAAAGCGGTATGCCGAGGAGGAACCACGCGAAAACGCGCGTTCGATAGCGGGATGGAAACCAGGTGGACAGATACAGCAATACGCCGGGGAAGAATCCGGCTTCGGCGGCGCCCAGTACCAGCCTCGAGAGGGCAAGACTGTAGGGCCCGATCACCAGCGCTGCGGCGCCAGCCGCCAGACCCCAGGTGATCATGATGCGGCTCAGCCAGAGGCGCGCGCCGACCTTCTGCATGAACAGGTTGCTCGGGACCTCCAGCAGGGAATAGCTGGCGACTGAAAGGCCCGCGGCCAGTCCAAACTGGCGCGCGCTCAGCCCCAGGGCCCTGTTCATCGTGAGCCCGGCGAAGGCGATGCTGTTGCGGTCGAGATAGTTGACGACGTATGCGATCACGAGGATGACCACGAGCCGCCACGCATTCTTGCGGTATGCGCTCGCGAGCAGTGCCTCCTCGGAGGCGTCGATCATGTGGCCGGCTTGGATGCGGATCCGCCGATAATCTTGCCAGCGCGGTAACCGACCAGCTTCTCGAGCAGCCCACGGTAGCGAACGACCATCGTCTCTTCGGTCACGTAGCCGATGTGCGGCGTCATCACGACGTTGGGCAGTTGCTTGAGGGGGTGGTGGGCGGGAAGCGGTTCCTGCCAGAACACGTCCAGCCCTGCCATTGCGATCTTACGTGTCCGCAGCGCTTCCAGGAGCGGCTGCTCCTCGATGATTGCGGCGCGCGCGGTGTTGATGAGTATGACGCCATCCTTCATCTGCGCAATCTGCTCCGCTCCGATCATACCGCGCGTCGCAGCACTGAGCGGCAAGTGAATGCTGACGACGTCGGACACCTTCAGAACGGTATCGAGGTCGGCACGCGTCACCGACTCGGCCCTGGCCGCTTCCTCGGTGAGGCTGCGCGAGTACACCAGAATCCGCATGCCCAACGCCATGGCCACCCGTGCTACGGGCCTGCCGACACTGCCGAAACCCAGGATCCCGAGCGCCTTGCCGCGCAGCGGCACGCCGGGCTGCGCCGCCCAGCCGCCCTCCCGGATCAGGGTGGTCAGCTGGCCGGTCTGCCAGGTGCAGCTCAACAGCAGCGCGATCGCGAGCTCGGACGGAGATTTGCCGCCCGGCTCGTCTGCCACTACATCGAACTTGGGATTTGAATTGCAGACGACCACACCGCGATCGGCCGCCGCTTTGTCGTCAAGGGTCTCGTTCTTTCTGCCGCTGAAGACGATGACTTTCAGGTTCGGCAGCTCCTCGATGATCTCCCGTGTCAGCGGAATGCGCTCGTGCATGAGCGTGACGGCGTCGAAATCGCGCAGCGCGAGGACGGTTGCGCGCGCGGACGCGAAGGGTTGCGTGAACGCCACGACCTCGACGTCCTCGCCCAGCGTGCTCCACGGCGCCGCTTTCAGCGCGAGCCTCTCGAAATCGCCCGTCACGGCGACGCGAAACTTGGGTTTACTGGTCATGCTATGGCGTGCCTCTCGGCCATATGGAGATGTGCAGCGGGTATTCGCCGGTCGGAACTTCGGCCACTTCCTTCATCGATCTGACGTCGATGACCGAGAGCAGATCGCGCCCCGGCCGCACCGCATAGATCGTCTTGCCGTCGGGGGAGATCGTGAGCCACGATCCCTCGATGATGGGCCTGTAGGCGAGACCGGCCTGGTCGTCGAGGGCCAGCTGCACCTCTCCCATGAACTTCAGGCCGGGAAGCGTGAACTCGCGGACCCAGCTTCCCTGCATCACCCAATAGGTCTTGCCGTCGGGACTGATCTCACCGCCGTGAAAGCCGAGATCCTTGCCGTTGCCGCTCGCCGGGGCCAACCCCTTGTACGGACCCGAGGTCGGCACGGGATAGGGAATCCGCTCCAGCTCCTTGCCGGTTCCGGCCGAAACGACCACGATGCCCGGATAGCCGGCGTAGGAGAAAAATATCCGCGAGGTCGAGCCATCGGGCTCAGCTTCCATGTTCATGGTGCCGATCTCGGCCTCGTGGCAGCAGATCCAGATCAGGTGATCGTCCTTGGTGTCGAAGAGGTCCATGTAGCGACCTTCCGGAGACATCACCAGGAGCTCTTTGCCGTCCGCTGACAGCCACGGATCATGAACTCCGCCCTGGACCGGAATCGTCTTGACGACCTGCAATTTCGCCGTGTCGATCACCTGAACGTAGCCGCGCTCGTTCTCCTGACCGTCGAGCGGCCAGATGCCCGCGTACAGCTTCCTGCCGTCGCGAGAGATGACGGCCATGTTCGGGCAGGCAATGAGCGGGATCTTGGCTTTGATGGCCCCTGTTTTCGTGTCGATGACGGTGATGTCGTACTCAACTCTATCGGGTACGTATGCCGTATTCCCGTCGGGGGAAAATTCGACGCGATCGGGCGAGCTGACACACTCGATCTGGCTCACGACTTTGAGCGTGGCCGCGTCGACGACGTCGATGCTGCCGCCCATCATGTTCGCCACCCAGATGTTGTAGGACGCTCGCCAATTGCGGCGGAAATCGCTGGAAGCCTTGGGCCACTGGCTGCGCGAGCAGGCCTTTTGCGCCACGTGCTTCTCGCCGAGCTCCTGCGCCTTGCGATTGGGCGGTGAATCGGGCCCGAAGTACTTCGCTAGATAGCTCACCACGAGCGGAATCTCCTCCGGGGTCACCGGCGACCCGCGCCTGCGCATCGCCTCGACGACGCCGTGCCACTGATCCTTTGGCCGGACGAATGCGACGATCCTCTGCGGATCGTGGCACAGCGTGCACTTCTCCTCGACCAGCGAGCGACCCTTCCCGTTCGGCCAGAATTGCTCCCAATACGACTCGGGTGGACGGGCTCGCGCGATTTCGAATGCAGGTGATTGGATGATCGGAGGATGTGGTATCGGCTTGCCGGCGGCGGCGCCAATGGCATTCGAAGCCTGCGGCGCTATTGGCACCTGCACGGAGAAGTAAGCGGCAAGATCGCGGGCGTCCGTCGGCGAGAGCCGCTGCGCCATGGGAGACATCAGCGAGTTCTCGCGACCACCCTCCTTGAATACCTGCAGCTGCCGCAGGAGATAGGCGTAATTCTGTCCGGCCAGATTCGGCCAGGCGGCGGCGCGCGCTGACGAGGGACTCATGCCTGTCAGTCCGTGACAGGCAGTGCACTGGGAGCTCATGCTGAAGCCCCGAGCGACGCGGCGCTTGGCGATCTGCGGCGAATGCGCGGGCGGCGCGCCTGGCAACGCCGCAAAGTATGCCGCCAGATCGCGAACCTCTTTTTCGGACAGCTGCCGCGCAATCGGCGCCATCACCGGGCTCTTGCGGGTGCCGTCCCGAAACGCCTGCAGTTGCTCCGCCAGGTAGGCGTATTTCTGAGCGGCGAGGTTGGGCCACCCGGCGTTCGTGCTCGCACCCGTGGGGCCGTGACACGCCGCACACTCGCTGGCCTTGCTTCGTCCCGCGGCGGCGTCGCCCTTGGCGATGGCGCCGCCCCTGGCGAATGCGCCCCCCGACGCGAGGGCCGTCGCGGCAAGCAGGGCTGCAACAGCTCTATTCACAGCTTTCTCCGAATCCGTGGCAGATGAGCTCTCAGAAGTTCTTCATCAGCGTCACCCCGTAGGTCCGCGGGGCGGCGTAAGTACCGTACCAGCCATTGGAGCTCGATATCAGGTTGGCAATGTAATAGGAATTCGTGAGATTCCTGCCCCATAGCCGCACGCCGAACGGCTCGTCGGCGTTGGACCACCACTCCACGGACGCATTCACCAGGAAGTACTCCGGGGCCACGGGCTCCAGGGTGGGGCTGACCACGTAAGCGTCCTGGTAGGAGACGCTCACTGAGCTCTTGAACTCCCCCACGCGCGTCGGCGCATCGTAATTGCCCGCCAGGGAGCCTGAGAACCGAGGCGAATAGGGGAGCATCTTGCCGGCCGCGTTGGCGAGCAGTATTGCCTTGCCG
>DATAXF010000017.1:0-29055 GCA_036273095.1 Steroidobacteraceae bacterium
AGCCACTGCAGCCCTGCAACATATTCATCATGGTCGCCTCCAATTAGCGTCGATACAGCGACGCTGCCGTCTATCATTCAACACGCACAACGGTGCCCGATGACCATGAATACGCAGATCGGTCAACCGTGGTTACATCGATCGATGCGGATTCGGCCGTCGGACATGAGCAGCGCGGACGACGACCCGTCCTGGTCGTTTCCGTCGATGCACTTCATTCTGCGCTTGGACTTGCGATGGTCTGCGCGATTACGACCCACGGAAGGCACGCAGCCGGTGCGCGTAATGATCTCGAAGTCCCGATCCCGGCCGGGCTGCCAGTCACGGGCGTCGTTCTTCCTCATCAGATGCGAACGATTGATACCAAGGCAAGGAACGCGGCGAAGCTCAGCACCGTGCCAGGGACTACATTGCAGTCCGTCCGGGCCCGCCTGAAGGCGCTGCTCGGGTTCGGTCGCTAGACAAGCTCCGGGACGGTCGCGTCGATAGATAGGGGCATGTGGGACGGCAGCGGCGGCGGATGGCGCTCTTCTCCTGGCGCTGACCAGGCGGGAGGGATCATCCTGGCTCGAACGTGCCGCCGGCTACCGACTCCGCCTCGGCGCGATCGAAGATCTTGGAATCGACCTTGAGGTAGGCCAATCCCTCCTCCGGGACCACGAGCGCCTCAGCGACCCCGGGCACCTGGCGAAGTCGCCCGGCGAGCCGGTCCGCGTCGGCTGCGGAGCGATTACCCACCTGCACGACTCGCGTGGAGAGATGATTCGGCCGGCGCATGGTGGCCGCGACGAGCACCCACAGCAGCGCAAGTGCGCCAGCGAATACGAACACCCCGACAGCGCCGTCGGTCTGATTCACCCAGCCACCGGCTACGCCGCCGATGAAGATGCCGAGAAATTGCGAACTGGAGTAGACGCCCGTCGCCGTACCCGTGGAGCCGGAGGGTGCCGTCTTGGTGACGAGCGATGGCAGGCTGGCCTCCATGACGTTGAACCCGGCGAAGAACAGCGTGATGGCGGCAATCAGAACGTAGCTATCATGGCCGCCTACCGCGAGCATGAGCTGACTGACGGCAATCGATCCGATCGCGCCAACGAGCACGGTCTTCATGCGCCGGTGGCGCTCGGCGACGATGATCGCTGGCACCATGATGGCCACCGAGACCAACAGGACCGGCAGGTAGACGAGCCACTGGTCGCGACTGCTCACCCCGAGAGTTTCGCCCAGCAGCCCCGGCACGACCAGAAAGCTGGCGGTGAGCATGGCGTGCAGCGCGAAGATGCCGAAGTCGAGGCGCAGCAGCTCCGAATTGCGTAGCGTTGCGCCGAGCAATGCCGGTACTGTCTCCGCCTCGCGGTGAACGCGCAGCTGCCGGGGTTCGGGAACCACGAAGATCGTGATGGCAATACCGACCAGCGCGAGGACGGCCATCAACCAGAAGATACCACCGGTGCCAATCCAACCCGCGACCGCCGGTCCGGTCACGATGGCTACGAGGAACGAGAAGCCGATCGTCATGCCTACCAGGGCCATCGCCTTTGTACGGTTGTCCTCCGCCGTGAGATCCGCCACCAGCGCGAGAATCACCGAGCCGACCGCCCCCGCTCCCTGCAATACACGACCCCAGATGACGCCGTCGATTGACGTCGAGCTCGCGGCGACGGCGCTGCCGAGCCCGAAGAGTACCAGCCCGAAAACGATCATGGTTTTGCGCCCGATGCGGTCAGACAGCACGCCGAACGGCATCTGCAGCAGACCCTGACTGAGACCGTAGATGCCGAGCGCGAGTCCGATCTTATAGGGAGTCGCCCCCGTGAGTTGTCGCGCGAAGGCCGAGAATACCGGGTAGATCATAAAAAGACCCAGCATCCGTACGGAGAACACGGCCGCCAGCGACATGGCTGCACGCAGCTCCTGCCTTTTCATCCTCGACGGCCCTCACGCTCCCGGCGGCGGCACCGGCTTGGTCTGCAGGAACCCTCCCGGCGGCAGGGCCGCGACCCCGAAATAGTTGCTCTGCGCAAGCGCCTCGTAGAGCGGCGGGGTGAAGAAGGCCGAGATGCGTGAAGCGACGAGCGCCGTCGCCATCATCGGAATGACCATACCGGTGCCGTTGGTCATCTCCATTACGATGACGAAGGATGTAAGCGGCGACTGGGTAACCGCGGCGAGATATCCTGTCATGCAGAGCGCGATGATGGCCGCCATTGGCGCCCAGGTAAAGGCGGCGTGCACCCACTGCGCGAGACCCGCTCCGATCGACAATGAAGGCGAGAAGAGCCCGCCGGGAATGCCGGCCATATAAGTCACCACCATGGCGCCCCACTTGGTGACGGCGTAGCCCTCCGAAAGCGGCGTAGCACCCGTCAGCAGGTGGCGCGCCTGGTCGTAGCCGCTGCCCCAGGTCTCACCGTGCGTGCCGACACCTAGCGCCGCCACCACGATTCCGAGTGCCAGCGCATACAGCAAAGGCCTGCGCGCACGCAGGGCGATCAGCCAATTGGGCATCCAGGCACGCCAGCGCAGGAGCGCCAGGTTGAATGCCGCGCCGAAAAGGCCGCAGAGCACCGCCGACAGCACTACCGGCAGGACGAACGCCCGGCCCAGATTTTGCGGCACGTTGATCTGGCCGAAATAAAGGTAGTTGCCGGCGAGTGCGAGCGAAGTCAGTCCCGAGAACACCACGGCCGTGATCATGATGCCGTTCGTGCGGCTCTCGAAGTCGCGCGCGAGTTCCTCTATGGCGAAGATGATGCCGGCGAGCGGCGTGTTGAATGCCGCCGACAGCCCCGCTGCCGCGCCGGCCAGCAGGAGCCGTCGCTCGAGCTGCGCGTTGTTGCGGTGCGGATAGAACCGCCGGATCTCTGCCATGATTGCCGCGCCAATGTGTACCGTCGGTCCCTCGCGGCCGATGGTGAGGCCGCCCAGCAAGCCGATGAGCGAGGTGGCGATTTTCCCGACGATCACGCGCAAGCCGAACAGGCGCCGCATCAGCGTGTTTTCTTCGTCCGCGCGTGGCGCATGCAGCGCCGCGATCACCTGCGGAATGCCGCTGCCCTCGCTGCCAGTGAACCACCGGCGGGTGAGGAACAGCGCCAGAGCAGTGAGGGCTGGCGTGATTAGGAATGCGAGCCAGGAGCGGCCGGCAATGCAGTGGATGAAGGCGTTGGAGGCATCCGTGCTCCAGTCGGTGTACAACACCGAGACGAGGCCGACGAGCAGCGCCGCTCCCCACGGAAGCCCTACCTGCAGAAAGAGGCGCCGGGATTGTGCGCCGAGCGGCCCGCGCTTTGCCCGCTCGCGAAAGCTAAGCCGTGGACCCTTTTCGGCACTCTCCGCCGAGCCCTCCCCCGCGCTTTCCTCCTGGTCTTCCGCTGGCAAGAGCACACCGTCTGCGTCAGCGCGCAGCTTCGAGCGCCGCCACCAGCTCAACGAACTCCTCACCGTGTCAGCCGCGCCCGTGCAATCGCCATATGTTTCTTTACGATACATCATGGCTCGTATATAGTTCAAGCTCAACTCCAGCCGGACCCCGTGCGCTTGCGTCCACGGTGCAGGCCGTGCGTCCGCCCGTGTCTTCTAGCCACCCACTTTGGGACGACCTCCGGTACCTTCCGGCACGGAACAAACTCGCGCAAATCAATGTCAGAGGGAGCGCGCGCCGAGGAAATTGAATCAAGGGCGGCGCCGATCTTCGCAATGAGTCAGGCGGCGAGTGAATACGTGAATCTCGGAACGCTGTTGTTGCGCCCTTACGCGCGTGAACCCACGATTCAGACGATCGCGATCATCGGAGCCGGCTTTAGTGGCACACTGGTCGCGACCAATCTCTTGCAGATGGAACATCCTCGAGCGCTTCGAATCCTGCTGCTCGATCGAAGTGAGGCCGGCGGCGGCATCGCATACGCCAGTCGGCCGTATCCCTACCTCCTCAACCTACCGGTCGGCTCCATGTCGGCAACTTCCGCCGACCCCCTGGACTTTATGACGTTTGTCCAGCGCGACCTGCCGCTCACGACTGCGCACGATTTTGTGCCGCGCGAACTCTACGGGAATTATCTGAGATCGAAGCTGGCGCGCGCGGACGCAGCTTCACCGTCTCACGTGCGGCTCATCCGCATCCAAGGATCCGCGACTGCGATCGAGCAGACCCCCGTCTCCTTCCGCATACGATTGGCTGATGGGCGCGTGCTCGCCGCCACGACGATTGTGCTTGCGCTTGGCAATCCGCCGCCGGCACGACTCCCTGCGGCTGAGAGCGTGCGCGGCTCGTCGCGATACGCAGAGGACCCGTGGGCCGCGCCTCCGTCCTTTGAGCCGGGTGAAACGATCCTGATCGTGGGGACGGGCCCTACAATGGCGGACGTCGCTATCGCCGGCAACCAGAGCGCCGGCGGCCGGGCAGTCATCCACGCGATCTCGCGCCATGGTTTGCTCTCTACATGCCAGACAGGCTTGCGCACGTCTGACGACCGGGTCGACGACGCCTTGCCGCTAACACAGCCTCCGGTTTCGATCAGACGTCTCTTCAAACTCACCCGCGCGCTATGTGAGGAGGCTCTTCGCCACGATGAAGACTGGCGCGGGACGGTCTCGAGACTGAGCGCCGCCGCCCCGACTCTCTGGCGGGATTTGCCCGAGTGCGAACGACGGCGCTTCTTGCGGCATGCCCGTCCCTATTGGGACGCACATCGACACAGGCTCCCACCGCCCTCCTGGAGCGCCATCCAGGAGTTGCGTACGAAAGGGACGCTTCATGTACACGCGGGCCGCCTGATTGCAATGGAGATCGCAGGAGGGCGGTTCCGCGTGAGGTGGCGGGCGCGCGGTGAACACGGCGAGAGGATGCTGGTGGTTGGCCGTGTCATCAACTGCACCGGGCCAGAGTACGACCTGCGCGGGACCGCGAGCCGCCTGCTGCACTCACTCTTTGTCAGAGGTCTCGCGGCGCCAGATCCGCTCGGGCTGGGGCTCCTGACGGACGAATTCGGTGCTCTGCGGGGTGCAGCCGGCCAGGCTGGCCGCGACCTGTACTATATCGGTCCCATGCTCTGCGCGGATCATTGGGATGCGGTGGAAGTCCGGGAGCTTCGCGCGCACGCCGAGCATCTGTCTCGCCATCTCGCCACACGAAGACCTCGACGTGTTCAGACCCCCTGACCATCCAAAGTGAGCGCCATACTTCGAGAATTCGGCCCCTCTCTTTATTCAGTTGACGGGCCGACGGTTTCGTTTCACGGGTTCCCATATCCCACTCGAATGGCGCTCGCTCGACTTCCGGAAAACGGCCTCTGGGTATGGTCCCCGGTTGCGCTGAGCGAGGAGTTGTTACGAGAGGTGCAGGCTATCGGGACCGTGAAGCATATTGTCTCGCCGAACCGGCTGCATCATCGGTTTCTGCGGGAGTGGGCCCTCCGTTGGCCGAACGCACTGATTCACGCGCCGCCCGGTCTCGCCCGCAAGAGGCCTGATCTGCACTTCGACGTCGAGCTAAGTGACCAACCGAATGGCCCCTCCGTGACGGACATCATCGATCAGGTCGTCTTTAGCGGATCCTTCGCGCTGGAGGAGGTGGTGTTTTTCCATCGCGCATCGCGCACGGCAATCATCGGCGACTTGATCCAGCGGTTCCCCGAATCAGCCGCAAAGGGCTGGAAGGGCATGGTGATGCGGCTCGCCGGGTTGGTGGGCGAGCACGGGAGCACTCCTCCCGATTGGCGAGCTAGCTTTCTCAGGCGCGCGCGGGCGCGCGTCGCACGCGATACGGTGCTGGGATGGAATCCCGAACGGCTTCTGGTCGCGCATGGCGAGTGCGTTCAGGCCGGGGCCACTGCAGTCATTGCCGCGGCGCTTGCGTGGATTTGAGGGAACGCCTCCCGAGTGGTGCCGCGAGCCGCCGCGTAGAACAGCGTCGGAACTTGTTGCGTCGGCGGCAGTCCGATCGGTCCCGATCGCTACAGGTCGTCCAGAACAAAATGCCCAGGCCGCGCTCGCGCTCGAAGCTCAGCAAGCTCACGGGCTACCGGAATCGGGGTCTTCCGATTCTGTCGTTTGTGCTCACTCTGTCTGTTCTTCTTTTCGGCAGCTTTCTTGGCGTCCTCAGCGCACAGCGCCTCATAACCAATTACCGGCAGTTGAGCCACACCGATGATGCGATGCTGGACGTCGCAACTCTCGTGTCAACTCTCGATAATGCAGAGACAGGTGAGCGCGGCTATCTCCTGACCGGAAACGAAGCGTACCTGCAGCCATATCGGGTAGCTACCGAGCGATTGCCGGCCGAGCTCTCCCGACTGGAGAGCCTTGTAACCGACCCGCAACAGCGGGCTCGCCTCGCGGCCCTCAAGCGATCGATCGCTCTCGAGCTGGCTGACCTCAGGCAAGCGATTGCTCTCGAGAATGCAGGTGATCGCGCCGCCACCGCGACGATCACGGGCACGAACGTCGGCGAGGCGCGCATGGACGCCATTCGCGGGCAGGTGGCAGCGATTCAGGCGGCAGAGCGGGAGTTACTCGCTCACCGAGCCGCCCAATCCGAGCGCAACTCGCGCGCGACCCTCCTTACTATTGTCGTGCCTGCTCTGATCGGCGCGGCGCTGCTCGGTTTGGTATTCTATCTCAGCCGGCGGAACCTGCAGCTCGAGCGGAGCGCAGCGGAGGCTCTTTCCGATGAGCGTGAGCGGCTTCGCGTAACCCTCGCAAGCATCGGCGAGGCTGTGCTCACCACGGACCGCGACTGCCGGATCACGTTCGCTAACGCGGTCGCCGAGTCCGTGACCGGCTGGTCGAGCGCGGAGATGCTCGGGCAACCGCTCGAGGCAGCGTTTCACATCCTGAATGAGCAGACGCGCGCGACCCTGGAGAATCCTGCCGGACGCGCCTTGCGTGAACGCACCATTGTGCGAGGTTCCAGCAGTACGCTTCTGGTACGCAAGGATGGCACCGAGCGTCCGATCGACGACAATGCAGCGCCCATTCTCGATGTGATGGGACGCGTCATCGGCTGTGTGCTCGTATTCCGCGACATCGCCGAGCGAAAGCGGATCGAGGGGCAAATCCACGACCTGCTGAGCGCACTGAAGGAGGCCGACCGTCACAAGGACGAATTCCTCGCCTTTCTTGCGCATGAGTTGCGCGGCCCTCTCGCCCCGTTGCGCAATGGGCTGGAGCTCCTCAAGCGGGCGGGTGCCGACGAGGGCATTCGCCTTCAGGTGCAGGCAACGATGGAGCGGCAGCTGGGACAGCTCGCGCGTCTGATCGCCGATCTGCTCGACGTGAGCCGGATCGCCCGCGGTCAGATCGAACTCCGACGCGAGCCAGTTGACCTCCGCCGGATCCTGCAGCAGGCGATCGAGACCTGCCGACCGCACATAGACTCGGCCGGACACACGCTTGATATATCCGTCACTTGCGAGCCGTACTGCGTCAACGCCGATCCGGCTCGTTTAACTCAGGTTTTGAGCAACCTCCTGCACAACGCCTGCAAGTACACGGAGCCGGGTGGTCGCATCGAGCTGGCATTGACCCGCGACCGTCAGGATGCGGTCATCCGCGTCAAGGACACCGGGATCGGCATCCCTGCCAACGAGCTCGAGGGTGTCTTCGATCTGTTCGTACAGCTTGATCACTCGGCGCAGCGCTCGCAGGGCGGCCTCGGTGTCGGCCTCGCAGTGGTCAAGCGGCTCGTCAAGATGCACGGCGGATCGGTCGAGGCATCGAGCGAAGGACCCGGTCAGGGCAGCGAATTCGTAGTTCGGCTACCGATCGAGTCGCGAGGAGCTTCACGCGAAAGAGATGCTTCTGAGGCCGAGTCGTCTCACGCCATTGGGTAGCCCACGCGGACGGGCTCCCTCACTGATTGTGCTGGGAGCTCTCGACGACGCGCAGCACGTACTCCACAGCCTCATGAGCCATTCGATGGGTGATCCGTGCGTGCCCGAAGAGCGTCCGGTAATAGAAGGGACCGGTCAGCATGTCGAGAATCAATTCGGCATCGAAGTCTCCGCGAATCTCGCCCCGGGCGGCAGCCCTGGCGAAAGCCTCGCGCATCGACCTGCGGCGCGTCCCGAGAACTTCCTTGCGGATCGCCTCGGCCAAGTCCGCATCGTTCGCCATATCCGCAACCAGTCCGGGAAGGGCGTGCCCTAGGGGTCCTGCAAATGCGTGCAGCAAAGTCCCGACTACCGCGTACAGGTCGCCGCGCAAAGCGCCTGTATCCGCAGCAGGGGTCGCACCCATTTCGCTGACGACCGAATAAGCCACCAGGTGTCGCTTGCTGGGCCAGCGCCTATAGATGCTGCTGCGGCCTCGCTTGATCTTCTGGGCAATCCCCGCGATGGTGACCGCGCCATATCCGCCGCTTTTCAAGACCTCGAGCACGGCGGAGATAACCTCGGTGTCGATGTGCTCGTCGCGTGGCCGCCCGAGATGCGGCGCCGGAAGCCGCACCGATTCCAAGAAATTTCGCGATCGCATCGCCGTGCTTTCTCTCCGTTCGCGACCCTTCTCGCGAGCGCGCCATTATGAACTGAATCGCCCGCGCCAGCGCGCTAGCAGTCCCATGAGATCTTTCGCGAGCGACAGTCCGATGCCAAGTCCGCCCGCCCGTGGGGTAGCGCTTGCCTCACGCGGCGCTTTGTAATAGAACACGCAGTGAACTGTAGACCAGATCGGGGTTTCATGGCCGGTATCAACGCCCGCGCGCGGCCGGGTGATTCCGCACGATGAGCTCGAATGAAGATCCCGGCTCGCATGACCTTTCGGCCGACGTGCGGACGCTTCTATTCGAGCACATCGAGTCATACGAGCAGCTGGAGATTTTGTTGTTGCTGCAACGGAACCGTGGTGCAGATTGGACCGCGGCGCAGCTCTCTGGGCACCTGAAAATCTCGGACGAACTGGTCGCAGAGTCCCTGAGCGCCTTGCAGATGGGCGGACTCGTGCTCGGTCGGAGGGAGCGCGCTCCCATCGCGTACGCCTACGCGCCCGTGAGCCTCGCACTCGAGGAGACCGTGAGCAGGCTCGCGGCCGCGTACTCAGAGCGGCCCGTGCCGATCATCCGTCTCATGTCGTCGAACGCGATCCAACGCCTGCGCACCGGCGCCATGCGCGCGCTGGCGGAGAGCTTCGTACTTGGAAGGGGCAAAAACCGTGGCTGAGACCGTCTACGTTCTGTGCGGTGTGACCAGCACTCTCTGCGCCTTCATGCTGCTGAAGGGATATCGCTCGCGGCGCATACCGCTGCTCTTCTGGGCGGGCCTCTGCTTCATTGGCCTGGCGCTCAACAATGTGCTGCTGTTCGTCGATCTCGTATTGGTGCCGCACGTCGACCTGTTCATTTGGCGTACGCTCCCGGCGCTCGCCGGGTCGTTCATCCTTCTCTACGGCCTGATCTGGGAAACGCGATAGGCGGCCTCGACATGAGAGAATTCATCTGGGGCATGCTGACCACCACGCACCTGCTTGCGGCTCTGTTTTTCCTGCGTTCCTGGAGAACCAGCGGTGATCGGTTCTTCGCCTACTTTGCGGCGGCATTCGCAGCGATGGCGGCAGAGTGGCTGGCGCTCGCGGTGACTCCGCAGGCTCAGCCGGCACGATACTACCTGTACGTGGTGCGTCTGCTCGCGTTCCTGCTCATCATCGTGGGCATCATAGAGAAGAATCGCGGCGCGCGCCGCATCTGACCATCCTGCATGTCGCGCCCGAAGAGGGCCTATTGGCTTGCATCAGAGCGCGATCTCGTGTTTCATCCGTTTCGGGTGTCCGACGCGCTCCGCGTGGGACAGGGTCTTTCGCCGGTCGGGCCGCCGGCGAGGCGGCCTTTACTTGGACCAACCGCATTCGCAATCCCACGATTCGGCAGCGTCTCTTTCGCGCAAGTTTCCAGAGCCGCCCGAACGCCCATGAGTGCATTCGACGTCATTTCCGCGGTCATCACCGTCGTTGCGCTGTGCGGCTATGCGAACGCGAAGTTCATCCGGCTGCCGGATAGCGTCGGCATCACTGTCGTCGCGCTCCTGATCTCCTTGCTGACAGTCGCCGTCGGGGCCATCGATCCGGCACTCGTAGCCTGGGACCACGGCGCGGTGAGCCGGATCGATTTCTCGGCGCTCGTCTTTCATGGCCTCCTCGGCTTGCTCCTTTTCGCCGGTAGCCTCCACGTCAACATCTCGGCGCTCCGCCAATCCCAAGCCACGATCGTTGTACTCGCGACCGTGGGGGTAACAATCTCGACGGTCATCTGCGGATATGCGTTCTACTACGGAGCTCGTCTCCTCGGGACTCCGCTGCGGCTCATCGACTGCTTCGTCTTCGGAGCGCTGATTTCCCCGACTGACCCAATCGCAGCGCTCGGTCTGCTCCGCCGGGCGAGAGTCTCTGCATCGCTCCTCACCACCATTGCCGGCGAAGCGCTGTTCAACGATGGAACGGGCGTGGTGGTCTTCTCGATCATCCTTGCCATCGCCAGCGGTTCGCAGTCTCCCGCTCCCGCGGAGGTCGCAAAGCTTCTTGCGAGGGAGGTCTTCGGCGGAATCGCGTTCGGGTTCGCCTTCGGCTACTCCGGGTTCTTGCTCCTGCGGAGCATCGACAGCTATGCCGTCGAAATCCTCATTACCATCGCCATGGCAACGGGCGGGTACGCGCTCGCGGACGCGTTGGGCGTCTCGGCACCGATCGCGACGGTCGTGATGGGACTCATGATCGGCAATCGCGGCCGCGCGTTCGGCATGTCGGAGCTCACCCGAGAGCGACTCTTCACATTTTGGGACCTTACCGACAATCTTCTCAACTTGCTGCTGTTCGGTCTGATAGGTTTCGAGCTGACGGCGCTCGCCGCCTCGTCGTTCCAGTATGCCGCGCTCGCGGCGCTGTCCATCCCGATCGCGCTCGTGGCGCGCTTCGTGAGCGTCGCGATCCCGATCGGATGCCTGAGCGCTTTCGAGCGGTTCGAGCCGGGCTGCCTGAGGCTACTCACCTGGGCGGGGCTGCGCGGCGCTTTGGCAATAGCGCTGGCGCTCGCGCTTCCCACGGACTCCGCGGCCCGAGCGCCAATCGTAACTGCGACGTATGCAATTGCCCTCTTTAGTACGCTCGTGCAGGCGATGACTGTAGAGCCGCTCGCGAGGCGCTGGACTCGTCGTGCGGAGCGCGCCGACTCTGGTTCGCGGCCGTAGCTACGGGCTCAGCACCGCGCCACCGATCAGATGCGAGTTACTGCCCATGCACCACCCAACCCTGGGCGCGACGTCGGCCAAGCCGCAATCTCTCCGGCCGCCGGCCGCAATAGATGGACGTCATTTTGCACATGAGACTATTTGAGGTCGCTTCAATGACAGTATGGCACGAATGGATGTCCGCGCTGTTCGGAACACACATGACCGCACACGTGCTTGGGACCATTACCTGGGCCGATGTCGCACTGAGTTGCGCCGTGGTGGTACTGATAATGATCGCGAACGCCACCGCGGTCATTGTTATCCGCCGCAAGCGCAACGCCACCGAACCAGCACGCAGGCTGCGGCACCACACGCTCGGCGCCCTACGCGGACCACTGTACCTGCTGATCTGGATCTGCGGCGGCTACTTTGCCCTTGCACCCCTGGTGGCGTCATCGCCGCTCGGGACCAGCATGATCCCCGGGCTGCTTCGCACACTCCTCAACCTGGGTATATTCGCCGTCGCCATTTGGTTCTGCTTCCGCTTCACACGAGTGCTCGAAGCACATATGTCTGCCTGGGCCGCGCGCACCAGCGGCCGACTCGATGACCTGCTCGTGCCGCTCCTCGGACGTGGACTGCGTGTGATCCTGCCTGTGCTCGCGATCATCTTCGCGTTGCCGATTCTTGGCTTGCCCCCCGCCTATGCGGGAATTGCGGCCACGGGCAGCAGCATACTGCTGATCGCAGCCATCACCGTCGTGCTGTTTCAGGCCGTGAAGACCGCGCAGGAGATGATGCTGCTGCGCTACGACATCACTGCCGCCGACAATCTCAGGGCGCGCAAACTATACACTCAAGTGCACGTGCTCGGTCGCGTGGTGTACGTTGCCATCGGCCTCGTGGCGGTGGCCTGCATCCTGATGCTGTTCCAACAGGTACGCCACGTCGGCACGAGTCTGCTCGCCTCGGCGGGCATCATAGGCATAATCGCCGGCGTCGCCGGTCAGAAGACACTCGCGAACCTGATCGCCGGATTCCAGATCGCACTGGCGCAGCCGATCCGCCAGGACGACGTGGTGATCGTCGAGGGCGAGTGGGGTCGGATCGAGGAGATCACGCTCAGTTATGTGGTCGTGCACATCTGGGATGACCGCAGGCTGGTTCTGCCACTGGCATACTTCGTCGAGAAGCCCTTCCAGAACTGGACACGCAACTCGGCCCAGCTCTTGGGGTCAGTGTTCGTCTGGGTCGATTATTCGTTTCCTCTCGAGGAGGGCCGCAAGGCGCTCGAGCGGATCATCGAGTCGAGCCCACTATGGGACCGACGCTTCTGGAACCTGCAGGTCACCGACACGAGCGAGCGAACCATGCAGCTTCGGGTGCTCGCCACATCGGAAGACTCGTCGAAGTCCTGGGACCTACGCTGCGACATCCGCGAGAAGTTCATCGCCTACATCCAGGAGCACCATCCCCAGAGCCTTCCGGTGATACGTGCGCAACTGGTCGGAACGCAGGCGCCCGCCGCGCTCGAGCGCACGGGGCTTGGAGACACCTGACGGCAGATTCAGGTTCGACTGTACGGACCAGCTCGAGCTCGCGGAACTGCGCCGGCGCCTCGATTCGAAGCCGGTCGCACTACATCGCCGACATTCGGTCTCACTTTGACATTCCGATTATTATCGTACTATTATGTTTCATATGAAGACTCCCCAGGTAATCGAAGCGCTCGGGGCGCTCGCACACGAGCATCGCCTGAAGGCCTACCGCCTGCTTGTCGAGCAAGGCCCGCAGGGGCTGCCTGCCGGGACAATCGCAGAGCGCATTCGACTGCTGCCCTCCTCGCTCACCTTCCATCTGCAGGCCCTGCACCGGGCGGGGCTCGTCCTACAGCGCCGCGAGGGGCGGCAACTCTTCTACAGCGCGGACTTCGAGGCCATGAACTCACTCGTGGGCTATCTCACGGACAAC
This sequence comes from Steroidobacteraceae bacterium, assembly GCA_036273095.1. Lineage (GTDB taxonomy): Bacteria > Pseudomonadota > Gammaproteobacteria > Steroidobacterales > Steroidobacteraceae > 13-2-20CM-66-19. Next base: position 13,128 of record DATAXF010000017.1, read on the forward strand.
TGCTGCGCGGGCAGCGGTGAGGCGTGCGCTACGGCATGCAAACCGGTCGCTGCGCCGAAGGCAGCCAAGCGTCGCCACGTTGCTTGAGGCAGCGTCATGGACTCGTTTGAGGTTCACGCTAAGCCGCCCCTGCAAGCAGCCGTGGCGCTGCTCAAAGCCGCCGGGTTGCCCTGGTCGGACCTTACCGAGTCGCAGCTTGAACACTTTCGGTTCTCTGGTGCCACGGATGCCCTAACGGGTCTCGTCGGCCTGGAAATCCATGGCTGTGATGCCCTGCTTCGGTCGCTAGCGGTCGTTCCGGGCGCTCAATACGCCGGTCTCGGCTCGAGGCTTTTGCGGGAGGCGGAGCGTTACGCCTTCGAGAAGGGCGTCCACTCACTTTACCTACTCACCACAACTGCGCAGGGCTTCTTTCTGCATCGCGGTTATCGGGCCGCCTCCCGAGAAGCTTGCCCTGCGGGGATTCGGTCGACGACCGAGTTTGCAACCCTCTGCCCCGCAAGCTCTGCATTCCTGATGAAGGTTCTGAACTGAGAAGCGAGAGTCGCTATGAAGCGCATGCATGTGCACGTCAGCGTGTCCGATCTCGAGGCGTCGATTCGCTTTTATTCCGAGCTCTTCGCCGCCGAGCCCACCGTACGCAAGGTCGACTACGCGAAATGGATGCTCGACGACCCGCGGGTGAACTTTGCCATCAGCCAGCGAGGCGCCGTAGCCGGCGTCCAGCATCTCGGCATCCAGGTCGAGGACCGCGCCGAGCTTGAAGCGGTGTACGCGCGGCTCAGGCGAGCCGATCGGCCGGTGCTCGAGGAAAGCGCCACTACCTGTTGCTACGCAAAGAGCGGGAAGAGCTGGATCGAGGATCCACAGGGTATCCAGTGGGAGACCTTTCTCACCACCGGTGAAAGCACCGTTTACGGTCATGACCCGGAGAGAGCGGCGCCCACGGAGGCCGCGCAACCACCGTGCTGCGCACCGTCCTGTTGCGCACCTCGTGCGGCCTAACCTCCGTGTCAGACCGCGTGTTCAACGTTCTCTTTCTGTGCACCGGCAACTCCGCACGCAGCATCCTTGCGGAGGTGCTCATCAACCACTGGGGTCGTGCGAACTTTCGTGGGTTCAGCGCCGGCAGCCATCCAAAAGGTGCGGTACACCCCATCGCACTCGAGCTCCTGAGGCAAATGAAGCTACCCACCGAGGGCTTGCGCAGTAAGAGCTGGGACGAGGTCGCCGCTTCTGCTGAACACCGGCTCGACTTCGTGTTCACTGTCTGCGACAACGCGGCGGGCGAGGTTTGTCCCTACTGGCCGGGGCAGCCGATGACGGCGCACTGGGGTCTCCCCGACCCAGCTGCAGTCGAAGGCTCGGACGTTCAGCGGTGGGTTGCATTTCGCTCCGCGTTTCAAGTCCTCGAGAACCGCATCAAGATTTTTACAAGCCTGCCCATCGCCTCGCTCGATCGCGTGAAGCTGCAAGCGGGGCTCGATGCAATCGGCAAGAACTCGCCCCCCGAGCAGCCGCAGTGAGCCTGCGGCTGCGGCTCGCGTCCGAGCGACATTCAAGAGTTGCCCATGTCCACCTTTGAACGTTATCTCACCCTTTGGGTGGCGCTATGCATCGCCGCCGGCGTCGGCCTGGGACACCTATTCCCAGGCGTCTTCCAGCAGATTGGAGCCGCTGAGATCGCGCACGTGAACCTGCCCGTCGCCGTGCTCATCTGGCTGATGATCATCCCGATGTTGATGAAGATCCGTGCTACGGAGCGGCATGCCGAAACATATCTCCGTCCGCGTCCGAGACAGACGCGGTACCGCGACGGAGGCGTGCGCCCGTACGCGGACGAGTGGGCAGCGCGACTCGATCAAGCGACCGCGATCGACATCGCCGGCGTGCTTTTGGTAGCAAAATGGTAGCAGTGAGCCCAAAGGGGTCGATCACCGAGGAGGATGTCTCTGAAGAATCTGCTGGTAATTTAGGGAGTTATATTGGTGGGCCGTGTAGGGATCGAACCTGCAGGCCGCGCTGATCCGCCAGCCGCAGGCCGGCGATGTGATTCGGGGAACGGGCGGACTGCGCAAGTTTCGTTGGAAACGCCCTGGCGTGGGCAAGAGTGGCGGCGTGCGCGTGATCTACTGTTGGCTCGGCACTGATTGGCAGATCCGATTGCTGATGCTGTATCCCAAATCGCGCAAGGATGACCTGTCGGCCGCCGAGAAAGCGACGCTCAAGAAAGTGGTGGAGAAGTGGAATGGCTAAGAAAGCGACTTTTTTCGATGAACTGTACGCGTCCGTGAAGGAGATGGACGAGATCGCCTCGGGCAAGCGGAAGCCTTCGCGCATCTTCGAAGTGCGACCGATGAGTATCAAGGAATTGCGTAAGCAGATTGGACTGAGCCAGCCGAAGTTCGCGGTTCTACTGCGCATCGATGTCGGTACGCTGCGCAATTGGGAGCAGGGAATTCGTCAGCCCACCGGCCCCGCGAAAGCGCTGCTCACCGCCATTGCTCGTGACCCCGAGCACGTGCTCAAAGCGCTGGCGGCGTAGCGCCTCAGTCCCTCGAGGCGGTGCCGCCCCAAGCGCCTTCGGTCAGCCCGCCGAGCCGACGCCCTCCCCTGCGCCCGGCGCGCGGCTTGGCACGGCTTACGCTCATTGCTTGACTGTGGCAGCCACATGTGGCCAGCGAGAGGCGACAACATGGCGGATAATGTCAATCACCCGGATGACGCTATGGACCGGCTTAGGGCCCTTACTTTTACAACTTGCTTACGTCCGGTCCTCCATGCAGCACCAAGTGTTCGGCCAACCCGGCGTGGGTCAACGTTGGAGCACGTATGCTAACGCTCCGATAGCAACGCCAGTGGCAAGAGGCCAGTACCTGGCCCACCAATTAGATACGTGGACTCTGGACGTTTCGACGATGGAACCATCAATTTCAAGGGTGTATGGAATCGAGCGAAATGATCTGCTGCCCCACTTGAGAACAGCATCGTGAGACTTCCCTTCATAAATGAATGTTTGTTTAGAGGAGCCAGTGATGCTCGTCAGTGCGCCTGTTGTCAGAATATGATTCCCAGCTACCGAAACGTCGATTGAAGCTGTCATCCAGGCGTGACGAGCTAGCGCTCGTGCAGCTATGGCAATCGCAGGGCGCGCAAGGGCAATGGCGTCGTTGCTCTCAGTCGAGGTGAACTGCACAGAATGTTTCGCCACATAGTCCCGTGCCCACGCAACCCACCTGTCACAATTATCTGCACCTTTCTTGACGCCCCTGCCCCCTTTGTAGCCCAGCAACCATAGCGGCCAGAGAATCATGCTCTCCGCTGCATAGATGCGACGCAGCAAAGCCGCCGGATTTCTTGCGGCGAGTAGGCGCTTGGCATAGATATAGATCTGTGCTGAGTCGCGCGCCCGGATGTGATAATCGAGGCAGATCCGGATCAGATCGAAGTCGTCCGGGCGAGTTTGCAGATCAATTTCGGCAGAGCGCCGGGCCGCCGCAATTTCTCCATGCATCCACGACTCAGTCGCATGCGCCCACCGCGCCAAACCATCTGGATTGCGTTCTGCCTCCTCCTTGAGAGCACGTCGATCGTGACGCGCAACCGATCGAATCACGCGAAGCAAGCTTCCAAGCATAACCCTGCAAGTGTCGGAAGGCTGCTTATACAGTATCAGACGTTTCGGACGACTGCATAGATGCGTAGGCTTTTGGTCTGCCGGAAAAAGGACACGGCGGGTCTCTCGGGGAAGGGGAATCACCTTGAAAACAGTCCTTGGTATGCCCGCTCCTCGGGTCCCGACCGGCGACAATGCGGAAACCTCTTTGGACCGCTTCGGGTCGAAAGCGAGCAGTCGTGTACGGAATGGTCGACGCAACGACCTGCTCCGCAAGGCCGGCTTTCCCAAGTTGCCCTAGCATTCGGCGAACCGTCATCAACGCCAACGGGCCGGATTGCGACGGACCTAGAATGATCCGGTACACAAGCTCCGAAAGTGAAAACGTCTTGGCAAAGCTACCTTCTAACGGCTCAATTTTCAGCTTAAGTCGAGGGAGCATGCCGTTGCGGCCTGTTGCATATCCAAACATCCCGTCCAGCTGTTTCTGCGTGTCCCGCTCGCGCACGTAGAGGGCCCGCCACTCGTTTTCCTCGTGGAAGCCACGGTCCTTTGTGAACAGGGAGAACCGTTTGAGCCGCTCGAGGAATGCAATTGCCGGTATGTGCAGCTGCTCATCCGGGGGTTGCAATTTCTGCAGCGTTTCGGCCAACAGAGCAGTCCGCGACTGAACCCACGCGGTCCGTTCGTCCCGCGTTGCGTAAGTCACTCGGTCAAGGATGAGCGGGGATTCGTCGTAGACATTCAGCTTCGCAGTGTCGAGAACGATGGCGGACCCGGTTCCGTTTCCGCCGTATCCGCGCCACATGGACAGGCGACCATTGTTGTCGTTCTTCTCATGTTCCGAGGTGCAAAAGACATACGTATCAAACGCGTGTGCGTTCCAAAAGTGATTGAACGCGTTTTCAAATGCACTCAATAATAAGCCGTGCCGCTGTGGGGTCTTGCACACAACTGCCAAAGCCTGTGAACCCCTGAACACGGACGCTCCTAGCTGCATTCCGAATCGCAGTTCTTCACTGTCGTTCATGGCGAGGGGATGCGAAAACCAAAGCTCGTTGCTCCGAACAATCCCCTCAAGGGCATCGATCGAGGTGTAATGCGCGAGCAATGGCCGGAGGCTCGGGAATGACTTCTCCAGGTCCCAATCAGCAATCAGGGGCGCCCAGAATGCGTCGAATAGAGTTGGTTCACTCATTGAACATAAAGAGATTGCAGAGGTGAGGATCCATATCTCAGGTAAACCAGCAGGCTATCCACTGGCGATTTCCGTCGAACGACTCTCCGTCTGGCCTCCAAAATTAGGGCGATCACCACTTCTGCGGGTAGTCATAGATGTCGAATGAAAGCGACAGGCCGATTCGCCCGAATTCGTACAAGAGAGGCGCCGAAAATTCATAACCATAATTCCTTCGCCCAAAGATCCCGATGAAGAGCTCGGCGTTGCCGCCTCCTGAGCGGACGCGACGGAAAAAGGGTGCGTGCGGACGGAGTCGAGGCCTAACCCGGTCAAGGTACTCCTCGAGGCGCGTGCGTTTGGACGACAGCGCGCCCTCCGTGAGAGTCCGGTACCAGTATGTCTCACGATAAGTACCGGGTAGCTCAGTGCCGGTGGGAGTTTTCCGGGGCTCCCCTACCTTCCACGCGCGCGTCGGCCGTCGACGGAGTTGACGCGTTATCATCTGAGGTTCGATCTTTGGATGCGTTAAGCGCAGGGAGACCGAAAAGGTGTACGGATACAATGGATCGCCCTAACCTATTGTGGCCAGCATGTACCAGATAACGGTCGCAGAGTCATGTTAAGTCGACATTCCTCTCTGTCGCCACGCAATTTTGCGCCCGGCAGTCCCCTAACGACAAGGGCCGGTTTCGCGCCTGCGAATGCCGGGCGTGCGCCCGACCATCCCAACCCGAACCAGCCCTGCTGAGCGGGATTCTCAGAGCCCCTTGGCCACGATTATCTTCTCGATGACTTTGGCCTTGTGCTCGACGACAAGGTGCGAGTAGCGCTTCACCATTGCAAGCGTCTTATGTCCTAACACGTCGGCAATCTCGAGGAGCGATGCCCCTTGCGCGGCGAGCATCGAGGCCGTGGTATGCCGCAGGTCATGGAAGCGAAAGTCGCTGATGCCGGCGGATTCCAGCGCCGCGTACCAGTGCGCATCGAAATGCTCATACCGCGCATCGAGCTGCGCGTTGCCGGTCCTAGGATCGAGAACCACAGTCGGTGAGGGAAACAGGTACTCACTGCGCGCCGAGTTCTGAAGTTTGAGCTGGCGCAGCGCTTCCAGCGCCTTCCCTGCGAGCGGTAGCGTCCGCTGCTCTCCATTCTTCGTGTCGTGAAGCGTCGCGCGACCGGCCTTCAGGTCCACATCGACCCAGCGGAGTGATAGGAGCTCGCCGCGACGCGCGCCCGTCGTGATCGCGAGAAGGACCAGGGCGTGAAGCGGCGCCCATTCAGAGCCGGCGCAAGCATCCAGCAGTGCAGCGCGCTCCTCATCCGAGAGGAACCGTGTCCGACCCCTCGGCTCCTTCTTGCGGCGGATGTCGCCGACCGGGTTGCGGTCGATCAGTCGGCGCTCCTTCACGGCGAAAGACAGCAGGTGCGAGAGCGTCGCCATGTAGCGATTGACGGTCGCGCCACTGCGCCGGTATTCCTTGGGCGGGATTACCTCGCCCGTCTTCTTGTCCTTCCGCGGCTTGCCGCGTGTGAAGGTTTCGGCCGCGCAGGCATCACGCGCTTTCGAGATGGCGTCGGCTGTTATCTCGGCGATGCTCTTGCCGGCAAACTGCTTGGACCACCAGTTGAGCTGCAGCGTGCGGGCGGCGCGCTGGTGTTCATCGAACTCCGGCAGGACGGTCTCCACGTAATCTTTGGCGAGCGCATCGAAGCTAGTCCGCTTCGCGGCGGCGTGCGGGAAGTGACGACCCTCCCGAATGGCGGTCTCGATCGACGCGGCCCAGGCTTCCGCCTCCTTCCGGTTCGGGAATGTCGCCGACTCGGACGAGCGGCCCTTTACTCGGACCTGCGCACGATAGGAAACGTCCTTCGTGAGCGGCGAGACGATGCGCTGGATTGAAGCCATTTGCGCCTCGGTGCACTGCGTGCAGCGGTGAGTAAGTCGCTGCACGGAGTCTGCACGAAATAACGCATACAGTGAAGCCTGCGAGATCGGCAGGCTCGCAAGCTACTGATATGTCTTGTTAAATGGTGGGCCGTGTAGGGATCGAACCTACGACCAAGAGATTAAGAGTCTCCTGCTCTACCAGCTGAGCTAACGGCCCATTCGAAATAGTGGGGTGGACGACGGGACTCGAACCCGCGACAACCGGGATCACAACCCGGGACTCTACCAGCTGAGCTACGTCCACCGTTGTCTCCCTACGCCCTGCGGGCTTCGGGAGACAGGTCTCCTTCGGAAGCCAACCGGACGTACTACTCTCGCATCCCCCACGGTGGCCTGCCACCCGAAGCCGCAACGCGGCGAAGGGTGGCGTGCCCGGCAGGACTCGAACCTGCGACCACCGGCTTAGAAGGCCGGTGCTCTATCCAACTGAGCTACGGGCACGCGGACTGCATCGCCCACTCGCCCGCACGCGCGTCTTCGTCGTCTCGTCGCCAGGCACCATGCCGTGCCGTTCGGCCTCGTGCCACGTGCCTGGCATCGCTGCCGGCCAGACCCGCTGCACGGGGGCGCGAATCATACGGAACCCGCCGTGGAAGCGTCAATTTGGGTTTATTCTAGACTGCTCCATGCCGCCCTATCCCCGCCAGACCACCCCTACCCCGACCCCTTCCCCTGCGGGCGGCAGCAATGCCGGCAGCGAGGCGCGCGAAGTCGAGTGGCAGCTCACGGCTCCGGACCTGGGCGTCGTCCGGCGCTGGCTCGAGCAGCACCCCCGCGTGGATCGCCTGAGCATCAGGCCGCTGCCTGCGCGGCAGCTGCGCGATACGTATCTGGATACGGGGGATTGGCGGCTGTTCCGTGCCGGATTCGCTCTCCGCCTGCGTGAAGGGGCCGGACACCTCGAGGCGACTCTGAAGGAGCTCCATTCGGCGCGCGAAGACGTCGCCGACCGGCGTGAGATCACCGAGCGCCTCTCACAGACTGGGCTCAAGGCCCTAGCTCAAGCCATCGGTCCCGTCGGTAGTCGCGTCCGCGATGTCGCGGGCGTGAAGCCTCTGCGCCCCCTGTTCGAGGTCCGGACCTCGCGACAGCGATTTGTCGTCCGAAACGGCAACCCGGATGTCGCTGTGGGCGAGATCGCCCTTGACGAGGCGCGGTTCTCACGCGGGAGCCGCCACCAGCGGCCGATGCTGCTGACGCGTGTCGAGCTCGAGGCGGTAGGCCACGATTCCGCCCCGCTCGAGCGGCTGGCAGAGCGCTTGCGTGCCGAGTGCGCGCTGTCGCGCGCGACGGAAAACAAGTTCGCCGTCGGACTGCGCTCGGCCTCTCTCGTGCCGCCGCGGGGAGCAGGACCGGACCGGGATGCGGCGCCGCCCGTCATGGACCCCTCGACCCGTGCCTGCGATTTCGCCGCCGCGGCACTTCGCAGGCTCCACCAGGAATGGCAGGCCAACGAGCCTCCCGCTCGGCTCGGCGAAGGCCCCGAGCCGCTGCATAGGCTGCGGGTGACCGCGCGCCGCATGGAGACGATCCTCAGTCTTTTTCGCGGCTACCTGCCCGCGGCGGTGAGGAACAGTCGGGAGACACTCAAGGGTCTGCTGGACGCGCTCGGCCTCGTCCGCGACGCTGATATACGTCTCGAGGCAGCAAGCTCGTTCCGCAGCAGCCTCCCTGAAGGCGACCGCAAGGCACTCGATCCGCTGCTGCAGTACCTGCAATCGGAAAGAGCTCGGGCACGGTCCACCATGCTGCGCGCTTTGGACGCGAAGCGCGCCCGGGACTGGCTCGACACACTGCCCGATCAGCTTGCGAAGACTCTGCCAGCGACATCATCGGTGTTCTCGCGCAATGCCGCCGCGCTGGCTGTCGTTCCGGATCTGATCCACAAGCGCTTCCGCAAATTGCGCAAATCCGCCCGGCGGCTGACTGCCGGGTCGTCCATGACGGAATTCCACGAGGTTCGGGTGCGGGCCAAGAAGCTGCGCTACGCCCTCGAGGTCATCGCGCCGACCTATGCGAAGCCGGCCAACAGGATGCTCGCGGCACTGCACAAACTGCAGAGCAAGCTCGGCACGCAACATGATGCGGACGTGATCGCACACTACCTGACGCAGCTCGCAGGCCACTCGCCGGCGAATTTCACTGCGGCGACGCTCTTCACGATGGGCAGAATGGCGGAGCAGCGTGCGCTCGAAGCGGGCCGCATGGGCAGGAAGGTGATCGGACCCTGGCGCAAGGTGCGCGGCAAGCGGTGGAAGGGGCTGCGTTCGCGCATGCAGAAACGGCGGGACGACGCGCCGGCAATCATCAACAGAGATGACGTCCTCAGTTTCAGCGCGCGCGGCAACAGCAAACCCGGCATTGGTCCGAGCAGATGGACGACACCTGCGGACGTGGTCCTGCACTGACGATGGACCTGCTCATCCTCCGGCACGCCGTCGCCTTCCCGCGGAACGCGAAACGCTGGCCGGATGACTCGAAGCGTTCCCTGACCATGGAGGGGGTGAAGCGGGCGCGGCGCGCAGCCGTGGGCCTCAAGCGCTTGGGAAAGCCTCCGACGCTGGTCCTTACGAGCCCTTTCGTTCGTGCGCGCGATACCGCGGCGATTTTTGCGCAAGCCGCGCGCTGGCCCGACGCTGTGGAGTGTGCGGCGCTCTCACCGGGAGGGTCGCCGGAAGACGTGCTCGAGGCGCTCCGGCGCCAAGGCGCCAAGGCCGAATGTGTGGCCGTCGTCGGCCATCAGCCCCACCTGGGCCGGCTGCTGGCGTTATCCCTCCGTGGCAACGCGCGCGCCGAGGCATTCGAGCTCAAAAAGAGCACCGTCGGCTGCCTGCAGTTCGAAGGATCGCCGCACGCCGCTCAAGGCGTACTCAAGTGGTTGCTCAGCCCGCGAATCCTTCGGGAATTGTAGTCGGCAGACTAATGCGCCCCGGCAGCGGCTTCCTTGCTCGCGGCGCCACCCTTTCCCGGGCGTGCCAGCCAAACCAAACCCGCGAGCACGACGAAGAGGAATCCCGACACGTAGAAGATGTCGTTGGCGGATAGCATGTATGACTGAACGTCGACCAGATTGTTGAGCAGCGCGTAGCCCTGCTGGCTCGTCAGGCCGTCGGCATGCAGGTGCGCCATCGCCTGCGTCATCGCGGCATTCGAGCCCGTCAGATGCTCGACCAACTGCTCGTGGTGCAGCGTCGCGCGCCGGTCCCAGAGTGTCGTGGTGATGGAGGTCGCGAACGAGCCCGCGGTGATGCGCGCGAAGTTCATGAGACCGGAAGCCGCAGGAATGCGTTCCGGGGGAAGCCCGGAGAAGCCGAGCGTCAGCAGCGGCACGAAGAATGTCGCCAGCGCCGCTCCCTGGATGACAGTCGGCACCAGCAGGGTGCTGATGTCGGCGTCGGTGTTGAACCACGAGCGCATGAACATCACCAGACCGAACACCAGGAATGAGGTCGTGACGATCCAGCGTGGATCGATGCGCGACAGGTTCCGGCCCACGAGCGGCATCAGCAGGATTGCCAGCACTCCCACAGGGGCGAGCACGACGCCTGCAAGTGTGGCGGTGTAACCCATGTACTCCTGCAGCCAGAGCGGCAGCAGCACCACGTTGCCGAAATACAGGCCGTAGCCCACGAGCATCGAGACAGTGCTCACGGAGAAATTGCGTCCGCGGAAGAGGCTCAGGTCGACGATCGGATGCTTGTCGGTCAGCTCCCAGACCAGGAAGACCACGAATCCGACTACCGCGGCCACGGCGAGCGTCACGATGAGCGGCGAGTTGAACCAGTCGAGATTCTTGCCCTTGTCCAGCAGGATCTGCATTGCGCCGACCCAGAGGACGAGCAGGCCCAGGCCCACCTTGTCGATCGGCAGCCGCGCAGTTGGAGTTTCACGGCGCCGGTAGATCGACCAGGTCACGAGGACCGCGGCGATGCCGATCGGTACGTTGATGTAGAAGATCCAGGGCCAGGAGTAGTTGTCGGTGATCCAGCCGCCGAGCACCGGCCCGACCACCGGCGCCACCAGCGTGGTCATCGACCATACGGTGAGCGCGGCGCCCGCCTTGGCCTTCGGATAGCTCGCGAGCAGCAGTGATTGCGACAGTGGAATCATCGGTCCCGCCACCAGCCCCTGCAGCGCCCGGAAGGCGACCAGCGCTCCGATCGAGGGCGCCAGACCGCAAAGGAAGGAAGCCACCACGAAAAGCAGAGTCGAGGCGGTGAAGAGGCGCACCTGCCCGATCCGGCGCGTGAGCCAGCCCGTAAGCGGCATGGAGATGGCGTTTGCAACCGCAAACGAGGTGATCACCCACGTCCCCTGATCCGGCGACACTCCGAGGTCGCCGGCGATGGAGGGAATCGCCACGTTGGCGATCGACGTGTCGAGCACGTTCATGAACGTCGCGAGCGACAACGCGATCGTGCCGAGCGCGAGCGCGGATCCCTTGAGGGACTCCAGCTGCGGTGCGGCCGCGGCCGGAGCCGCAGGAGCCGGCGCCGCAGGCTTGGGCTGCGGCGGCATTTCCGGTCTTTCCTTGAGGGCTGCGTTCATGCTGTGCGCCGTTGACGGACGAATGGCTCCGGAGGGGCCTGCCGTGCTATTCCCTCAGCGAGACCGGCAGGTCGGACGATACGATCGGGTTGACGAGGGTGCCCGACTGAGCACCGACTCTGGCCGCGAGACGGTGCGATGCGCTCGTACGCGCCGCGGTCGGGTCGTTCGCCGCAATGATCTGCTGCACCATCTGGTCGGCCTGCGCCGTCGCTGACTGAAAGACGTCAGTCGAGTAGTCGGGGTCGTTGACAGCAACCTGTGGCAACCGCTGGCCGCCGCCATCGTGCACGTTGACATAGGCCTTCATGGAAAGGCCGATCTGCAGCGGACGCTGCGCGAGCTCCCGCGGATCGAGCGCAACCCGCACGGGCACTCGCTGCACGATCTTGATCCAGTTGCCGGTGGCGTTCTGGGCGGGCAGCAGTGAGAAGGCGGAGCCCGTGCCCGCGCCGAATCCAACGACTCGGCCGTGGAATACCACGTCGCTGCCGTAGAGATCGGATATCAGAGTGACCGGCTGCCCGACCCGCATGGTGCCGAGCTGCGACTCCTTGAAGTTGGCGTCGACCCAAACCTCATTGAGGGGCACTACTGACATCAGCGGCGTTCCGGTGCTGACACGCTCCCCGAGCTGCACGTCGCGCCGGGCGACGAAGCCGGATACGGGGGCGGGTATGACCGTGCGCACGTAGGTGAGGTATGCGGCATGCAGAGCTGCAGCCGCATCGCGAACCGCGGGGTTGCTCTCGATGGTGGTGCCGTCGACAAACGCCCGATTCGCAGCCAGCTGCTGCTGCGCAGCCGCCAACGCCGCCTGCGCCGAATTCACGGCATCACCAGCGTGCTGCAGCTCTTCCGTCGAGATTGCGCCGCTGCGCGCGAGCCGCGCCCGGCGGGCGTAGTCACTCTGTGCCCTGGCGAGATCCGTACGCCGGACCTGCACGTTCGCCCGCAGCTCCGATGTCGTCGAGAAGAGGTTACGCACCTGACGCACGGTGCGGGCCAGCCGCGCCTGCGACTGCTGCAGTGCCACCTTGGCATCCGACTCGTCGAGCCGCACCAGCGGCTGCCCGGCCCTCACGAACTGAGTGTTGTCCGCGCCGATCCCGACGACAGTGCCCGGGATCTGCGGCGTGATCTGCACCACATTGCCGCTGACGTAGGCGTCATCCGTATAGACGGAGTAGCGGAGGTCGCGATCCCAGTAGACGCCCCAAGCCGTGCCAATGACGAGGACGCCCCCGAGAATCGCCGTCAGCCAGCGCACCCTCGGGCTCTTCCAGGAAGAAGACTTTGCAGTTTCGTTGTGAGTCGTCATGTCTCAGGTCTCCCAGCTCACCTGCCCTGGCTGATAATGCCTAGGCAGGCTTCAATCGTTTAAAAAATGCGGTCGCCGTCCTCAGGCTGCGTTCTCCAGCATTCGCCCGAGCAAACTCTCGAGCTGACGCGCATCCGCGCGGCTGAAACCGCGCAGGAACCGGTTCTGGATCGACATCGAGAGCTCTCGCAGCCGCGGATAGACGGCGCGCCCCTGCTCGGTCATCTCGAGATACACCAGCCTGCGGTCCTGCGGGCAGCGCGCCCGGCGGACGAGGCCCTTGCTCTCGAGGCGGTCGATCATGCGGGTCATGGCTCCAGCGTCATACGACATCTCCCTGCAGAGATCGGAAGCCGACTTCTTGCGCTCCGCCGATGCAAGCCGCGATATCACTACGAACTGCGCCGCGGTGACGCCGATGTCGACGACGTGCTTGCACGCGGTCAGCTCCCGGTCCAGCGCCGCCAGCAGCTCAGTTCTCACCTGTCCCACCAGATAAGCCACGCTGCGGCTCGGCTCGTAGTTGTCGCTGTCGTATATGCTCACCAAGATCACTCTCCGTGAGAATCTCCCGGATGGGAGGTCGGAATCTCCCCGAAGGGATATGCCGTAAAATATACTTGCCTAGGCTGTCTTTGTCAAGGGCTTTCATTGCTCTGGCAGATATTGAGTCGCCAGACGCCAATATGCGGCCTCGAGGCGCGCCCTCAAGGCCGTGCCGCTCGCAGCGCAACAATGACCCCAACTCGGAATACGGCGTGGGAAGGTGGAATCTTCGGATATCGGGGTGAGAGGATTTGAACCTCCGACCCTCTGCTCCCAAAGCAGATGCGCTACCAGACTGCGCTACACCCCGACCGAGAAACTGCTGCCAGGAGGCTTCCTGAAGCTAAGGGATGATATGCGAGAATGCCCGCCCCTCAAAGGGCTGGAATGGGACTCGCGATGGCTGGGCAGCTGATCGACGGCCGCGGCTTGGCGGCGGAGGTCAAAAATCAGGTTCGGAGCAAGATCGAGGGGGCGCTCGCACGCGGCAGGCGCCGTCCTGCGCTCGCCGTGGTAAAGGTCGGCCACGACCCGGCTTCGGAGGTCTACGTGCGCAACAAGCGCCGTGCGTGCGAGGAGGTCGGCATCCGCTCGGTGGCGCACGACCTGCCCGCCTCGACCTCGGAGATCGTGCTCGTCTCCCTCATCGATGATCTCAACCGCGACGCGGAGATCGACGGCATCCTGGTGCAGCTGCCGCTGCCGGCGCAGATCCAGCAGACCTCGATCATCGAGCGGATCGATCCGGCAAAGGACGTCGATGGCTTCCATCCCTACAACGTCGGACGCCTCGCGCAGCGCATTCCCGTGATGCGTCCCTGCACGCCCTATGGCGTCATCAAGCTGCTCGAGAACATTGGCGCCCCGTTCAAAGGACAGCACGCAGTGGTAGTCGGCGCTTCCAACATCGTCGGCAGGCCGATGTCACTCGAGCTGCTGCTCATGGGCGTTACGACGACGGTCTGTCATCGCTTCACGATCGGCCTCGAGGACTACGTGCGCCAGGCCGACATCCTGGTCGTCGCGGCCGGCAAGCCCGGGCTCGTCTCCGGCGACTGGATCAAGCCAGGCTCCATCGTGATCGACGTCGGCATGAACCGTCTAGAAGACGGCCATCTCGTGGGCGACGTGCAGTTCGATTCCGCTCGGGAGCGGGCCGGATGGATCACACCGGTGCCTGGCGGCGTGGGGCCGATGACCGTGGCGATGCTGATGCACAACACGCTGGAAGCCTTCCATCGCCGGCAAGAGCGGCAGAGCTGAGCCGCTCGAGGCGGCAACCGGGCGGCAAGGTTTTGCCGCTGCAAGGGCGTGCGTCGCAGCGTTACGAATTGCGATGGCGGGATGACGACAACTCGCTGACACTCCGCAGTGGCGCAGAACCGGCAATCCAGCTCCGCGCCACCGACATCCCTACGTGAGGAGAGCACATGATCAGCGGAATCAGCGGGAACGGTTTCCCGCTCTACGGCAGCAGCGGCACGGCGGCCGCGAGCAGCGCCTCGAATGGTATTAACGGCGGGAGCGCGTTTACCTTGAGCCCGTCCGGCGCTTCGAGCACTCCGAGTGCTTCAGGCTCATCGAGCACTGCGGGCGGATCCAGCATACCGAACGCACTGATCGCCGCTCTGAGCAAGGCAGCCGCGACAGCGGGCGCCACCAGCACGACCGCGGCCAAGGCCAGCGCTCAGACGACAGCGGCCGGCCGCGCCAACCATGGCCATCGCGGCGGCCACCATGGCAGCGGCGGCTCGAGCTCGCTGGCGTCGATCTTCCAGCAGAATCAGTCTGCCGGCAGCAGCTCCAGTATGACGGGTACGCTTAACGCTTACGCGTAAACGCAGAGCGGTGGCGGGTGGCGATTACGCCCGCCGCCACTCCGTCCTGCCGTCGGGCTTGTCCTCGAGGATCACGCCGGCCTTGGCGAGCTCGTCACGAATGCGGTCCGCCTCCGCCCAGCTCTTCGCCTTACGGGCGCTGATGCGGGCCTGGATACGCTGCGCAATCTCGTCATCCGTCAGGGTGGCGCTGGTCGCTGCCTCGGAGCCCCCCTGCGACACGAGCTTGGTGCCCAGAGTAAACCACTCCCTGGGTGTCACAGTGATGCCGAGCACACCAGCCAGGGAGCGCAGCTCCGTCCCCAGAGCTGCCGCCCGCGTGCGGTCTCCGGCATCCCGCGCGGTGTTGATTTCCCGCGTCAGCGTCTGCAGGACTGCGATCGCCTCCGGCGTGTTGAAGTCGTCATCCATCGCCTCCTGAAAGCGGATCGCGTATTCGGAGGCCCGCGGCACGGCCGGCGCCGACTCCGGCAGATCACGCAGGGCCATCATGATCCTTCCGAGTGCCGCGTCCGCCTGCTCGAGCTGCTCCAGCGAGTAGTTGATGGGCCCGCGGTAGTGGCTCGCGAGCACGAAGTAACGCAGCACCAGGGGATGGCGCACCACCTTCTCGAGCACTTCACGCACGGTGAAGAAGTTGCCGAGCGACTTCGACATCTTCTCGTTGTCGATGTTGACGAAGCCGTTGTGCATCCAGATCTCGGCGAAGCGGTCGCCGGTGGCGGCGCAGGTCTGGGCGATCTCGTTCTCGTGGTGCGGAAACTTTAGGTCGAGGCCGCCGCCGTGGATATCGAAATGCGAGCCGAGGAGCGCCACGGACATGGCGGAGCACTCGATGTGCCACCCCGGACGTCCCTTGCCCCACGGCGAGTCCCACGCCGGCTCGCCGGGCTTGGCGTGCTTCCACAGCACGAAATCGAGCGGATCGCGC
>DATAXF010000018.1:0-13956 GCA_036273095.1 Steroidobacteraceae bacterium
ATCTTCGCGTGGCGCTACCGGGCCTCGAACGAGAACGCCGACTATCGGCCGGACTGGGCACACTCCAACAGGATCGAGGCGGTGGTGTGGCTCATTCCCTGCATCATCGTCGCGGCCCTGGGCGTGATCGCCTGGCGCTCCTCGCACACGCTCGACCCGTACCGGCCGCTCGATTCCAAGGTGAAGCCCATCCGCATCGATGCGGTGGCGCTCGACTGGAAATGGCTCTTCATCTATCCGGATCAGAAGGTTGCGACGGTGAACCAGGTGGCCTTCCCGGCGAACGTGCCGGTGGAGTTCCACATCACCTCCGCGACGGTGATGAACGCCTTCTTCATCCCGCAGCTCGGCAGTCAGATCTACGCCATGGCGGGCATGGAGACTCAGCTGCACCTGCTGGCGAGCGAGCCGGGCACCTACCAGGGACTTTCCTCCAACTACAGCGGCGACGGCTTCTCCGGCATGACGTTCAAGGCCATCGCGCTGCCGCAGCAGGGATTCGACGCCTGGCTGGCGAAGGTCAAAGCCTCGCAGCAGACCCTCGGCGCCGGCGCCTATGCGCGGCTAGCCAGGGCGAGCGAGAACAATCCGGTCGCTTACTACTCGCAGGTGCAGCCGAGCCTCTTTGACGGCATCGTCGCGAGCGGCATGCGCGACATGGCCGCAACCAGGAGGAACTGACCATGCTCGGCAAGCTGACTCTCGCCGCGGTTCCCTACCAGAACCCGATCATCTTCGGGGCCATCGCCTTCATGGTGCTGGCCGTGATCGCCGTGCTCGGCACGATCACAGTGCTCGGCAAATGGAAGTACCTCTGGACGGAGTGGTTGACCTCGGTGGATCACAAGAGGATCGGCGCGATGTACGTCATCCTCGCGGGCGTTATGCTGCTGCGAGGCTTCGCGGACGCGATCATGATGCGCGCGCAGCAGGCCCTGGCATACGGACCGCATGCGGGCTACCTGCCGCCCGAGCACTTCGACCAGGTGTTCAGCGCCCACGGCACGATCATGATCTTCTTCATGGCGATGCCGTTCATGATCGGACTCATGAACTGCGTGCTGCCGCTGCAGATCGGCGCCCGCGACGTCGCTTTCCCGTTCCTCAATTCGCTCAGCCTGTGGCTGACGGTCGTCGGCGCGATGCTGGTCAACCTTTCGCTGGCCGTCGGCAACTTCGCCCGCACGGGCTGGCTGGCCTATCCACCGCTCTCGGAGCTGCACTTCAGCCCTGGTGTCGGGGTCGATTACTACATCTGGGCGCTGCAGATCTCAGGCATAGGCACGACTCTCAGCGGCGTCAACTTCATCGCCACCATCCTGAGGATGCGCGCGCCCGGCATGACCCTGATGCGCATGCCGGTGTTCACCTGGACCGCCCTCTGCACCAACATCCTGATCGTCGCGGCGTTCCCCGTTCTCACGGTGTCGCTGGCGCTGCTGACGCTCGATCGCTATCTCGGGATGCATTTCTTCACGAGCTCCCTGGGCGGCGATCCGATGATGTACATCAACCTCATCTGGATCTGGGGGCACCCCGAGGTCTACATCCTCATCCTGCCGGCGTTCGGCATATTCTCCGAGATCATCGCCACCTTCTCGGGCAAGCGCCTCTTCGGCTACACCTCCATGGTGTTCGCCACCATGGCGATCGCGCTCCTTTCCTTCCTCGTCTGGTTGCACCACTTCTTCACGATGGGCTCCGGGGCCGACGTCAACGCCTTCTTCGGGATCACGACCATGGTGATCGCCGTGCCGACGGGGGTGAAGATCTTCAACTGGCTGTTCACGATGTACCGCGGGCGGGTGCGCTTCGACTCGCCGGTGCTGTGGACCATCGGCTTCATGATCACCTTCGTGATCGGCGGCATGAGCGGCGTGCTCATGGCGGTGCCTCCCGCCGACTTCGTGCTGCACAACAGCCTGTTCCTGGTGGCGCATTTCCACAACGTCATCATCGGCGGCGTGGTGTTCGGAGCCATGGCCGGGCTCACTTACTGGTTCCCCAAGGTGTTCGGCTTCCGCCTCAACGAGCCGCTCGGCAAGGCGGCGTTCTGGTGCTGGCTCGTCGGGTTCTACGTGGCCTTCATGCCGCTCTACGTCCTCGGGCTCATGGGGGCGACGCGCCGCATGGATCATTACGGCAATCCGGCCTGGCAGCCGCTCTTCGTGGTCGCTGCGATCGGCGCGGTCATCATCTTCTGCGGCATCATGCTGCAGCTCGCGCAGATCGTGGTGAGCATCGCGCAGCGGGAGCGCGCCCGCGACCTGAGCGGCGACCCGTGGGGCGGCCGCACGCTGGAATGGGCGACATCCTCGCCGCCGCCGGCCTATAACTTCGCCCGCATCCCCGTGGTGCGCGACCGTGACGCCTTCTGGGACATGAAGCAGCGGGGCGTGGACATGAAGGCTGCGGTCTATCGACCCATCCACATGCCGCGCAACACCGCCACCGGCTTCGTCATGGCCGTGTTCATCGGCCTGGCGGGGTTCGCGATGATCTGGCACATCTGGTGGCTCGCGATCGGCGGCTTCGCCGCCGCAATGGTGTCCCTGATCCGTCACGCCTTCGACGACGACCGCGACTACTACGTGGAAGCCGAAGAGGTGAGGCGGACGGAGATCCTTCGTGGTCGCGTCCAACTGAGGAGCGTGTAGCCCATGGCAACAGGTAACATGACAGCCCACGGCGGGGCGCTGGCTTTCAAGCCGGGATACGCCGGACCCGTCTCCCGAAGCTCCGCAGGAGCGCAGGGAGACAACGCGGCCGATGCGCTGCGCGATCTGCGCCCGTCGAGCGATGCGATCGACTTCGAGCTGGAGCATCACCACGATCCGGCGAGCACGGCGCAGCTCGGCTTCTGGATCTATCTCATGAGCGACTGCCTGCTGTTCGCGGGCCTGTTCGCCACCTACTCGGTGCTGCACGCGCGCACGGCCGGCGGTCCCGCGCCGCAGGGTCTGTTCGATCTGCCGTACGTGCTGACGGAGACCGTGTTTCTCCTCGTGAGCAGCTTCACCTGCGGGCTGGCGACCCTCGCCATGGGACGCCGCAGCCGCGGCGCGACGCTCGGTTGGCTGGCGGTGACGTTCGTGCTGGGACTCGCTTTTGTCGGCATGGAGGTGCACGAATTCGCGCACATGGTCGCGATCGGCGCCGGCCCCGATCGCAGCGCGTTCCTGTCGAGCTTCTTCACGCTGGTGGCGACGCACGGGCTGCACGTCACCTGTGGTCTCATCTGGATGGCGATCATGATGGTCCTGGTGGTGAAGAAGGGCTTCACACCGGCCACCGAGTCGCGCCTCGCCTGCCTGAGCCTCTTCTGGCACTTCCTCGACATCATCTGGGTCGGGGTGTTCTCCCTGGTCTATCTCTTCGGGGTGTCGTGAGATGAGCGCCGCCAACGAAGCCGTCGTAGGCCGCGCGCCGCATGGGGCCATTCACGCCGCCGCGCATGGCGCGGCGCGCGGCGGACATGGCTCTCGCAAGTCCTACATCACAGGCTTTCTGCTCGCGATCGCACTGACGGTAGTGCCCTTCGGGCTGGTGATGAGCCATGCCTCCGTCGGTACTTCGCTCCTCATCGCCGTGTTTGCGCTGGCGCAGATCGGCGTGCACGCCGTGTACTTCCTGCACGTCGACCGTTCCGAGGCGCAGCGCTGGAATCTGACGGCGCTCGTTTTTACCGCCATCGTCGTATGCATCATTCTCGGCGGCTCCATCTGGATCATGCACAACCTGGACGTCAACATGTCGGGGTGATTTGACTCGGCCACCTGCGGCGGCCGGGCACGTCCCTGTGCCTGGGGCGCTAGGAGGCCTCGGCCGCCGCAACCTCGGCGACAGACGCGCTGCCGCGCGTGGCGAGCCAGGAGCCGAGGAGGATGAGACCGAACCCGGTCAGGCCGCCGACTCCCAGGCGCTCATCGAGCAGTGCCATGCCGAGGAGCGTGGCGACTGCCGGATTGATGTAAGTGATGATCGATGCCCGCGACGCGCCGGCATTCTTCACCAGATAGAACATCATCAGCATGGAAAGCGCGGTGCAGACCAGGCCCAGTATCGCGACGGACGAGAGCGCCAGGGCGCTCGGCATGCGGTGCGGCAGGGACAGCATCGCCGGGACGAGCAGCAGCAGGCTCGAGATCGCAAGACTCCCGGCGATGGGGCCAATGGAATCAACGCCGTGCAGGTATCTCTGAATTGTGAGTGCCCCGGTCGCGTAGCAGAGAGTCGAGATCACGACGCAGCCGACCCCAATCCATGCGAGCGTTCCCGAGAGAGTGCCTAAACCGACCAGCGCGACGACGCCCGCGAGACCAACCAGGAGCCCGATGAGCCGCACGGCTCCGAGCCGCTCATGGACCCCGAAGAAGCGGGAGATGAGGGCGATGATGAGTGGCACGCTCGCAATGAGAATTGCGGTGACCGAGGAGGGGATCCAGCGCTCGCCCATCGAGATGAGGCAGAAGGGTATGGCGAACTCCACCAGCGCGAAGGCCAGGATCGCGCCCTTGTGAGTGGCGAGCGCGCGCAGCGCGCCGCGGCGCCAGGCGATGGGCAGCAGAATGAGCGCCGCAAGGGTGATCCTCCCCCAGGCCACATCGAACGGGGAGATCTCCTGGACGGCGATCTTGATGAAGAAATACGGCAGGCCCCAGGTGATTCCCAGGCCCACGAAGGCCAGCCACGCTCGTGCGCTCACTTCTGCAGATCCCCTCGCGTGACAAAATACAAGCGACTCAGGCACAGGGAAGTGCCCGGCCGCCGCAGGTGGCCGAGTCTCGGGCAAAAACCACGTTTTTTGCCCGAGACGGCGCTGGGCCGGGCAGGATGCCCGGATCCAGCGCCTCAAACAAGTATCATGGGCTTACCGGCCACCGGAGATCGACGCCATGCCCGCCAGCCCACCGAGCGCTGCCGATAAGCGCCGCCGCTTCCACGACCTGCATCGCAGCGGCTGCTTCGTCATACCGAATCCCTGGGACGCCGGCAGCGCGCGCTATCTGCAGACCCTCGGATTCAAGGCGCTCGCCACGACGAGCTCGGGTGCCGCATGGTCACTGGGGGCTATCGACGGCGGCATGACCCGGGAAGCGGTGCTGGCGCACCTGCGCCTGATGGTCGAAGCGACGGATCTGCCGATCAATGCCGATTTCGAGAGCGGCCACGCGCGTGATCCCGATGGGGTCTGCGAAAGCGTGCGCCTTGCCGTCGAGACGGGGGTGGCGGGACTCTCCATCGAGGATTCGACTGGCGATGACGACAAGCCGCTCTACAGTCTGGACGATGCCGTCGCGCGAATCCGCGCGGCGCGCAAGGCAATCGATCGGACGGGCGGCGACACCCTGTTGGTGGGGCGAGCGGAGTGCTTCCTGGTGGGACGCCCCGATATCGAGGAGACGATCTCGCGGCTGCAGGCGTACGCCAGCGCGGGCGCGGATTGCCTGTACGCGCCCGGCATCCGCACGCCTGAGCACATTCGCCGCGTGGTCGAGAGCCTCGCGCCGAAGCCCGTCAATCTGCTCGTCGGCTCCGCGAGTGCGCTCTCTGTGGCGGAGATCGCCGCGCTCGGTGTGCGCCGCATCAGCGTGGGAGGCGCGCTTGCGCGCGCAGCCTGGGCCGGATTCATGCATGCGGCCAAGGCGCTGGCGGAGCAAGGCCGTTTCGACTTTCCGGATGCGCCATCGCACGGCGCACTGCAGTCGCTGTTAACGCCGTCTCCGTCCTGAGGAACTGGATTTCGGGGCGGACTTCACGCGGCCGCGTGGCTATACTGCGCGGCTTTTCGCGTCACCCCCCATCCCATGTGGTTCAAGAATCTCACCGTCTATCGCCTGCCCGCTGATTGGAGCTGGTCCGCGGCGGCCCTGGAGGAGGCGCTGGCACGCCGCCCGCTGCAGCCTTGCAGTCCGCTCGAGATGCGGAGCATGGGATGGGTGCCGCCGGCGACGACCGATCGGCTGTTGCACACGCTGGGCGAGCATCATCTGCTCGCGCTCGGCGTCGATCAGAAGCTGCTGCCCGCCTCGATCGTGCGGCAGGAAGCCGAGCGGCGCGCCCGCGCTCAAGCCGAGAACCAGGGCTTCCAGGTGGGGCGCCGCCAGATGCGCGCTCTGAAGATGCAGGTGTTGGATGAGCTGCGCGCACGCGCCCTGAGCAGGCGTCGTATCACTCGTGCGTGGATCGATCCGCGCGGCGGCTGGCTGGTGGTCGACTCCGCCAGCGATCGTAGAGCGGAGGAGCTGATCGAAACGCTGCGTGACACGCTGGGCAGTCTCGCCGTGCAGAAGGTCGACACGGAGCGCGCGCCGAGCGCGACCATGGCCGCGTGGCTGATGCAGTCCGATGCCGCGGGGCCGTTCTCCATCGAGCAGGACCTGGAGCTGCAGTCGGGCGAGCCGGCCAAGTCCATCGTGCGCTACCGGCGGCATCCCCTCGATGGGAAGGAGATTCGCGCCTATGTCGCAGGCGGCAAGCGTCCCACTCAGCTCGGGCTGACGTGGAACGGACGCATCTCTTTTGTCCTGACGGAAAAGCTGCAGATCAAACGTGTCGAGTTCCTCGAGGTCACCCGCGAGCGCGGCGACGAGGAGGAGATCGATCCGGCAGAGCAGTTCGACCTCGACTTCGCGGTGATGGCCGGTGAGCTCGCGAAGCTGATCATTGAGCTGCTCCGGGAGTTGAACGGCCAGCAAGCGTCAGGGCACGCCGCCGCGGCCTGACAGCAGGCAGCACAGGGAGGCGTCTATGGCGCCCCTGGGATCGTGGTATGCAGCGAAGGCCGCTTGCCGACGGCGGCGGCCCAGGCCGTCAGCTGGGGTCGGTTCGTGCGCCAGCCCTCGCTGGCATAGCGATAGTCGAGATATCCGAGCGCGCAGGCGATCGAGATGGCGCCGATGTCGAATGCGCCCGCGAGATCCTCGCGCTCCAGTGCATCGAGGGCGGTGCGAATCTTCAGCAACTGCCCGTCGACCCAGTTCTGCCAGCGCAGCTCTTTCGGGCGGACCGCGTCTTCATACCGAGTTAGTACTGCGGCGTCCATGATGCCGTCCGCGATCGCCTGGCGGCGCAGGGCTGTCCAGCGCGCAGCCCCGGCGGCGGGAAAGATACGATTGCCGCCCGCGAGCGCATCGAGGTATTCACAGATCACCGGCGAGTCGTAGAGCGCCGTGTCATCGTCGAGAACGAGCGTCGGGATCTTGCCGATCGGGTTGCTGGCGCGCACTCCGTCGTGCGGGCTCACCGGGGTCAGGGCGATGCTGCTGTGCTCGATCTTGCCGCTGAGCCCGAGCTCGTGCGCCGTGACGCACACTTTGCGGACGTAGGGTGAGGCCGGATTGAAATAAAGCTTCATGATTGGTTCCTCCAGGTTATACCCGGCCGCCGATCTCGTCGATGTGCCGCAGCAGGTCGGCGGGGTCTTCGTAGACGCGTATGGCGCCGGAGCGCTCGAGCTCGTCCTGACCATACCCACCCGACAGAAGGCCTACTCCGAGCCCGCGGGCGCGTCGCGCCGCGAGCATGTCCCAGATGCTGTCACCGACAATGACGGCCGACTGGATGTCGGCGCCGACCCGTGCGGCCGCCGCCAGGAAAAGATCGGGATCGGGCTTGGCATAACGGACGTCGTCGCGGGTGATCACCGGCACCTGTGCGGGATCGACGTGCAACGCCTCCAGGTTGTACTTCGCCGAGCCCATGCGGGCGCTGGTGGCGATGGCCCAGGGGATGCGGGTCTCGGTCAGATACTGCAGCAGCTCTATCGCGCCGGGCAGCGGCCGCACCCAGCGCGCGAGGCGTGCGTAGGCCTGCGCGTGCTCGCGCTGCAGCGTCTCGAGGAGGGTGGGAGTGATCTCGATGCGTGTCTCCCGCAGCAGCATCTCGGTGAAGAGACCGCCGCTCATCCCGATCTTCCGGTGAATGCGCCATACCGACAGCTCTATGCCGGCCGCGTGCAGGGCTTCCTGCCACGCGAGGACGTGCTGGTAAACACTGTCGACCAGTGTGCCATCGAGGTCGAAGAGGAAACTGACGCTGGAGCTGCTCATCGATCGGGGCCTCGGCGGGGTAAACTGCGGCATGCGACCCGGGCATTCTGGCGGAGGCGGACGATGAAGAAAATAGCCATTGCGGCAGGCAAAGCGGCGCTCGGCAGCAGCTATCCGGCGCCTTACGATGAGCCTTGCCGGCAGCGCATGCGCTTCCGTCTCGGGGATGCGGCGGGGTTGACTCAGTTCGGCGTCAATCTGCTGCGGCTGCCTCCTGGCGTCTGGTCCAGCCAGCGCCACTGGCACGCTGCGGAGGACGAGTTCGTGTATGTCCTCGAGGGCGAGGTCGTCCTGGTCACTGACGCCGGCGAGGAAGTGCTGCGGACGGGCGATTGCGCCGGATTCAAGGCCGGCGACGCCGACGGACATCATCTGCAGAACCGCACGAATGCGGACGTGGTCCTGCTGGAGATCGGCAGCCGCAATCCCGAGAGCGACTCGGTCGATTATCCCGACATCGATCTGGCGATTCGCGCGGGGGTACGCGCCTTCCTTCGCAGAGACGGCACGCCGTATCCGCCGCGATCGCGCTGAATCGCGACGGCGGCGGTCAGGTAGGCGCGAGCGCGTTCAGCCGCGCAATGCGCGCGAGCGCGGGTGGGTGCGAGTAGTAGAAGGCCGTGTAGAGCGGATCGGGCGTGAGAGTGCTCGCGTTCTCGCGATAGAGCTTGACGAGAGCCGAGGCCAGCTCCTGTGCGCTCGCGTGTTGGGACGCGAAGTGGTCGGCGGCGAACTCGTGGCGGCGGGACCAGAGTGAGCTGAGCGGAGTGGTGAAGAAAACCGCGACCGGAACCGCCAGCGCGAACAGGATCAGTGCGGCGTGGGTCGACGGAGTCGGCACTCCCAGCGCCTGATAGAAGCCGATCTTCCCGGCCAGCCAGCCGAGGAGCGCGAATCCGACCAACATGGTGACGAATGAAACGATCAGCCGTTGGCGAACGTGCCGCAGGCGGAAGTGGCCGAGCTCGTGAGCGAGCACGGCCTCGATCTCGAGCGAGCCCAGTTGCTTGAGCAGGGTATCGAAGAACACGATGCGCTTATGCCGGCCGATGCCGGTGAAGTAGGCATTGCCGTGGGCGGACCGGCGCGAGCCGTCGACCACGAAGACTCCGCTCGAGCGGAAGCCGCAACGCTCGAGAAGTGCTTCGATGCGGCCTTTGAGCGAAACGTCCTCGAGCGGTGAGAACTTGTTGAAGAGAGGCGCAATGAACGCCGGCCAGGCCCAGGTGATGACGAGTGTGACGACAAGCCAGCAACCGAATGCCGCCAGCCACCACCAGCGGCCGGCGTCATCCATCAGCACCAGGACGGCCAGAACCAGCGGGCCGCCGATCAGCGCCGCAAGGGCGATTCCCTTGCACAGATCGGCCAGGAAGATCATGGGAGTCATGCGGTTGAAGCCGAAGGCAGCCTCGATGCGGAAGGTGCGTAACAGCGATAGCGGCAGGCCGATGATCCCGATCACGGCGGCAACCGTGCCGATCACCGCGAGTCCGAGCCAGGGCTCGCGCCAGCCCGTGTGCCGCCAGAGGGCATCGATGGCCGCGATGCCGCCGCCGACGGTGAGTGCCAGAGTCACTGCCGCCTCGATGACCGCCCCCACCATCCCGAGTCTCGCTTTGGCAACCGTGTAATCCGCGGCCTTGCGGTGATCTTCCGGCGAGAGCTGGCCGGCAAATGGCTCCGGTATGCGGTCGCGGTGCGCCGCGACTGCGGCGATCTGACGCGCCGCGAGCCACAGCTCCACTCCCGTCGCGATAGCGACGGCGGCGATGAAGAGAGTAGTGGGCCAATGCATCGGCAACCTCGGAGCTCAGCGGTGAGTTTATGTGGACGCGCGCGCCGGCAGTGGCGGAAACCTTGCGCCCTCCTTGGGCACGGAGCCGCTTTGGCTCACAATCACCGCCGCTGCTTTGTTCGCGTAGGCCGCGGCGTCCGCCCTGTCGTACCCCGAGATTCTAGCCGCCAGGTAACCGGCAAGGTGCGAATCTCCCGCTCCCGCGGTATCACCTGCGACCGTCACCGGCTTGGTCGGCACGTGCTGATATTCCCGTCCCGACCCGACCCAGCAGCCCTCGGGGCCGCTACGGATCAGATATTCCGCCGACATACGGCTCGCGCGCTCGATGATCTGCGCAGTGTCGGTCGCGTTCCAGAGAGTCTTCTCGTCCTCCCCGCCGGTCGCAATCACCGAAGCCAACCGCTCGAATGTGCCGATCCGCTCCCGGGCCTGCGTTTCGCTGTCCCAGAGTCGCCTGCGGAAGTTACAGTCGAAAACGACGCGGCAGCCGTCGCGGTGCCGCTCCACCCAGCGGCAGAGGTGCTCGAAGCTCGCATTGGAGCAGAGGGCGAGGGTGATTCCGGTGACCAGAAGAAGCTGCGCATCGCCGAGGAGATCTTCGAAGCGGGTGAGGTCCGCGGACTGCAGGAAGGCGCGCGCGGCCGACTGCGCCCGCCAATAGGAGAAGCCGGGACGGGTCGTTGGATCGAGAGGCAGGCCGTAGATGCCGGGCTCGCCTTCGATCGATGGCTCGATGACATGGATGCCTTCGCGCATCAGCCGTTGCCGCAGCCAGGCGGAATAGCTGCTGTCACCCAGCGCCGTGACCAGCGATATCGATCTCGTCGCAGCTCCCAGTATCCGGGAGATGCAAATCATGGAGTTGGCGACGTCGCCGCCAAAAGCCAGGCGCACGCCGCCGTCGTCCGCAGGCTGCAACTCCAGCAGCGGCTCGCCCAGTGCTGCGATGCGCCGGGTCTGGGTCCACTGCCGATCCGCGCCAGGCGGCGTTGTTACCATGGCCAGCAAGCCTACACGAGCCATTTCAGGTGCGCGAGCCACGGGTCATCCTCCCGATGCTCGCGGCTCTCTGCAACTTGACGAGGAGGAGCCGCGTCGCATCCTCGACTCGCATCGCCGCTCAGCGCGGCAAGGCATAGGCGATCACGTAGTCGCCGCGGGTGCTGACATCTTTGTAGCCTCCGGCGGCGATGACCACATACTGGCGGCCCTGAACGCTGTAGGTCATCGGCGTGGCCTGCCCGCCGGCGGGCAATTTCGTCTGCCAGAGTACTCGACCGGTACCGATGTCGAATGCCCGGAGCCGGTCATCGAGACTCGCGGCGATGAAGATGAGGCCGCTTGCGGTAACGACGGGACCGCCCAGCCCCGGCATGCCCAGGTTGAGATGAACCAGCGGCGCAACGCCGAGCGGCACCTGCCACTTGATGGTGCCGCGGACCATGTCTACGGCGGTCAGCATGCCCCAGGGCGGCTTGACGCAGGGAATGCCGAGTGCGGAAAAGAACGGGCGGCGGCGCATGGCATACGGAGTCCCCAGTTGCAGACCAAACTCCCAGCCGCGGTACTGCGGGTCGCGCCTTTCCGCGTC
This sequence comes from Steroidobacteraceae bacterium, assembly GCA_036273095.1. Taxonomy (GTDB): domain Bacteria; phylum Pseudomonadota; class Gammaproteobacteria; order Steroidobacterales; family Steroidobacteraceae; genus 13-2-20CM-66-19. The sequence goes on from DATAXF010000018.1 coordinate 11,444, forward strand.
GACTTTGTCCCGGGGCACGAGCGCCATCAGCCACGGCAGGTTCATGGTGTTGACGACCGCGAGCTGACGGCGCGGATCGAAGGCGATGCCGCCCCAGTTGGCGCCGCCGGCGAAGCCGGGCGTGTAGATGGATTCCTGGGTGGACGGCGGTTGAAAGATGCCTTCCGAGCGATCGGCCGCGATGCGCTGGCGGCAGCCCCGGGTGTCGAGCCAGGCCACGCCCCAGGCGTCAGCCGGGGTCACGGCTCCCTGGGGCACGAGGGCGGGCGGTGCAACCGGGTAAGGTTGAGTGGACGACGGCGTCTCGCCGGGCACTGCATCCTGCGGCACCGGTCTCTCCACAATGGGGAAAATGGGGGCGCCGGTCTCCCGGTTCAGGGTGTAAAGAAACCCGCTCTTGGTTGCCTGAATGACCGCGGGTATCTGGCCGCCGTCATGAGTCAACTCGACCAGCGTCGGCTGCGAGGCGACGTCGTAATCCCACAGGTTGTGATGTACGAGCTGATGGCCCCACACCAGCTTGCCGGTGTCTGCATCGAGCGCCAGGATGGAGTCCGCCCACCGGTCATCGCCTGGGCGCTCCCCGCCGAAGAAGTCGGGACTCGCGGAACCGGTAGGCACGAATACCAGATGCCGCCCAGTATCGACTGAGAGGGGTGCCCATGCGTTGGCCGCGCCGGTGGAGCTCGCGCCCGCGACGCTCCATTCCTTGTACACGGGGTTGGAAGGATCGCGGGGAATCGGGTCCCAGCTCCAGAGCAGCTTCCCGGTTCTGGAATCGAAAGCTCGGACCGTGCCGAGCTCGACGGCGACTGCCCGATTGTCGCCGACCGAGGAGCCCACGATGATCCTGTCATCGACGACCGCGGGCGGTGAGGTCACCAGATAGTCTCGCCAACCCGACTTCGCATCCTCGGTGTGGCGCACCCCCTGCAGCAGATCGACGGCCCCGTGCTCGCCAAAGTCGTCGCAGGCGTTCCCGGTCGCGGCATCCAGAGCGAGCAGCCTGCCGTCGAGGGTGGCGGCGTAGATGCGCGCCCGGCACTCGGCGCCGGCGGGCTTGCTCGCGTCTACCCAGAGGGATACGCCGCGGGAAACGCCGTCCGAATAGTGCAGGTCGTTGTCGTTGTGACTGTCGTGCCGCCAGCGAAGCCGTCCGGTCGCGGCATCGACGGCCACCACGTTCGTGCCGGGGGCTGTGAAGTACAGCGTGCCGTCATACAGGATGGGTGTTGCCTCGAACGCCGACCGACTCCAGTCCGTAACCCCCCTGCCGAGCTCGCCGGTACGGAAGACCCATGCAACCTGCAGCCGCCGGACATTCGCGGGGGATATTTGCGTGAGCGGAGAGTAGCGACTGCCGCCGGGATCGCCGCCGTATGCCGGCCAACCCACATCCGGCGATTTTCCCGTCGGGGCTCCCGCGGAGCAGGCGGTCAGGGCGAGGGCGGCAAGGAGGCCGGCGGCCATCATGGTCGGGGCTCTACTCATGGAGGGGTCACTCCGCGATAAAGGTGTGGACGCCGGGGCCGGGCTCGGCGGCATTATCCCGTGCCCGCTCCCGGCGGAACAATCGTAGCGCTCCCGCGCCGCCAGCCGTCCAGCTACGGACCCAGCGTCCCGATTTGACGTTGAATCTGAAAGGAGCTCCGATCCGTAGCTTCAGCGTTGCCGAACTTATGATGGACAGCACCTCTGCGCCGCCGGATTTCCCGGTCCCATCGCCGGATAGTGTATCCGCAGCCAGGGTTGCGCGGCTGCGGTACGTCTCCGACCGTCAGCCCGGCATTTCGCGAGCCGGCGCCGCGGGCCGCTTCGTCTATCGGGGTCCCAGGGGAAAGGTGATCAGGGGTGCGGCGGAGCTGGCCCGCATCAAGGCCCTTGCGGTACCGCCCGCGTGGACCGAGGTATGGATCTGTCCGCTCGACCACGGACATCTCCAGGCCACGGGGCGAGATGCGCGGCGGCGCAAGCAATATCGCTATCATCCGCGGTGGCGGCACACCCGGGACGAGACCAAATACGAGCACCTGCTCGAGTTCGGCCGGGCGCTGCCGGGGATCCGCCGGCGCGTCGAAGCGGATCTCAGCCTGCCAGGTCTTCCGCGCGAGAAGGTCATTGCCGCGGTGATCCGGCTGATGGAAGACACGCTGGCGCGGGTGGGCAATCCCGAGTATGCCTCGCAGAACAACACCTTCGGGTTGACCACGCTGCGCAATCGTCACGTGCGGATCGCACGCGGACGGATCGAGCTCGATTTTCGGGGCAAGCACGGCATCCGCCACGTGAGCCTGGTCAGCGATCGCAAGCTGACGCGTGTGGTGAAGAACTGCCGCGATCTGCCGGGCTCCGAGCTCTTCCAGTACATCGATGAGGCCGGCGAGCGCCGCTGCATCGACTCGGCCGACGTCAATGAATACCTGCGGGAGATCTCGGGCCAGGACATCACCGCCAAGGATTTCCGTACCTGGGCCGCAACCAACCTGGCGGTTCTCGCGCTCGCGGATCAGGAT
>DATAXF010000019.1:0-3235 GCA_036273095.1 Steroidobacteraceae bacterium
CTCGAGGTGGCCCCAGTCGGCGAAAATGCTGCGTGCGAACTTCGCCCCGCGGCCGGTACTGCCGCGGTAGTTGATGGCCAGCACGACATAACCGTGCGTGGCGAACAGCTGCCGCTCGAGTTGCGGCCCGTAGCTCTCGAGGAGCAGCGAGTGATCATCCTGGCCGTTCGGTCCACCGTGAATCCACACGATCGTCGGGTAGCGTCGCCCGCGCACGTAGTCGGGCGGCTTGACGATCTGACCGTGGATCTGCGTGCCGTCGCGGCTTGCGAAGCGGATGTCCTCGACGGTACCCAACGCGAGCTTCGAGAAGAGCGCGCGGTTTTGCGCGCTTAGCGCGCGGAGCTTTCCGCCTTCGAGGGCGTAGACCTCGAAGGGCGTACGATCGTCGGAAGCGAGCACGGCGGTATGGCCGGCGGCGGTTACGAGCTCGTTCACCACCATTCGGTCCGAGAGCTTCTCGATATTACCGCCGTTGAGGTGCACCTCGGCGGGGTACTGTCTGCCGTCATCCTCCACGGCGAACTCGATCGCGCGGCCATCGGCGGTGAAGCGTGGCGACAGCACAGCACGATCCAGGCTCGCCGTGAGCGCACGCACATGGCCGGACGGCACGTCCGCGATTGCGAGGACATCCATGATGTAGGCGTTGTACTTGAGCTTTGCGCCCTGCAGGAATGCGAGCTGCCGCCCATCGGGGCTCCACTCGAGCCGCTGATGGTTCGGTGACCACGTCGTGAGCAGCTGCCGCGGCGTGGCGCCGGGCTCCGGCGCCACGAGCTCGATCGTATCCAGGCCCGCCCCGCTGCGATCCACCATGTCGTTGCTGACGAAGGCGAGGGTGCGTCCGTCGGGCGACCAGGCCGGCAGCGACTGCGAATAGCTGGCCTCCCCGGTGAGAAGATCACAGTTGCCGCTCGCGGGATCGAGAAGATAGAGGTGAGAGCGCGTCGCGGCGGGGAGATAGCCGTCGTCATCATCCTTGAAATGGTAGGCGTCGATGACGAGTGGCCGGATCGGGGAGGGCGGCGCCTCTTTGCAGGCACCGGCCTCATCGTCCGAGTGCATGACGAGCACGATGTGACGCCCATCGGGCGACCATTCATAGCTCGTGATCTCACCGCTCACGTGCGTAAGCGGCCGCGCTTCCCCGCCGCGCCGGTCGAGGACCCAGAGCTGCCTGGCGCTGCCCGCCGGCCGCGCCGAGAGGAAGCTCAGGTATCGTCCGTCGGGGCTGAAGCGCGGCTCGTCCACGCTCTCGCCGCGGGTGAGTTGCAGGGGCTCCTTGCCCGACCAGTCCACGATCCAGAGCGCATTGCGGCTCGAGTCGGATTTCTTGTCGTAACTCGTGACCAGATAGGCGACGGCAGCCCCGTCGGGGGCCATCGTGAGGGTGGATACGTCCTTGAAGCGGTACCAGTCCTCTGGATTCAGGGGCCGAGCCGCCTGAGCGGCGAGCGGCAGCAGCCCGAGACTGAAGGCGACAGCGGTCAGTCGCAGGTGCTTCACACGCATGGCGGATCCAAGAAGCGGGCGCGGAAAGGGTGCGCGAGGGGCACGAGTGTAGCCGGAAGCATCGTCGCAGAGGCAAACTGCCGCTCCGATGAGTACGCCACAAGCCAGTCCATTCGGGGAGCGTCTGCGCCAGGCGGAGGCGGCACTACGTGCCGGTCACGCGGTGGGTGCCGAGCGTGCGCTGCGCGCACTGGTCGCGGAGCGGCCCGGCGAGCCCGACTGCCTGTGGCTGCTCGGCACCGCGGTGCTGGATCAGGGGAAGATTGCCGAGAGCATCGCGCTCTTCGAGGGCGTGCTCGAGAGAGCAGCCGATTACGCCGAGGCGCGCGTCGATCTCGCCCGCGCTTACCGGCGGGCGGGGCGCACCGCCGAGGCACGCACCGAGGTGCGCCGGGTCCTGGAGGCAACGCCGCACCATCATCGTGGCTGGCTTGCCTACGGCGACGTATTGGTCGATCTGGGTCAGTACGAAGATGCGCGGGTGGCCTTCGATCGTGCGCGCCTCACCGATCCGCAGCGCCCACAGGTAGAAGCGGCCTCCACTGCGCTTCTCAGGGACGAGCGCCGAAACTCCGAGGAGCTTTTTCGCGCGATCCTGAGGCGCGATGCGAGCCACGTCGGCGCGCTGTGCGGGCTGGCGGCGCTGTCGCTTGTGGCCGATGTACCGCGGGATGCCGAGCGGCTGTTGCGGCATGCGCTCAGGCAGTCCGAGCACCTGCCGCTGGCGTACCGGGGGCTGGCACCGACGCTGATGGCGCTCGGGCGCCTCACCGAGGCCGAAGCGGCCACGCGCTATCTCGCCCGCATCGAGCCGCAGAGCCCGCAGACCTGGGTGACGACGGCGGGCGTTGCCATTCGGCTGATGCGGCCGGCGGAGGCGGTCGCGGCGTACCAGCGTGCGCTCGAGCTGCGACCGGAGGAGGCGGGGCTGCGGATGTCGATCGGGCACCTGCAGAAGACCCTTGGCGAGCGGGCCGAGAGCGAGGCGTCTTACAAGCAGGCGCTGGCGATGGACCCGGGGCGCGGGGAGGGCTATTGGAGTCTTGCGGATCTGAAGAACTACACCTTCAGTGACTCGGAGATCGCCGCCCTGCAGCGAGTGATCGACTCCGACCCGCGCAGTCCTTCCAACGAAGCGCAGCTGCATTTCGCGCTCGGCAGGGCCTTCGAGCAGCGCCGGCAGTATGCCGAGGCGTTCGCGCGCTATGCCCGCGGTGCCCAGCTTCGCCGCGGCGAGGGACCGTTCGACATCGTGCAATTCGAGCGCCGCAGCGCGCGCATTCGCGCGTTCTTCAACGCGGACTTTTTCACCGCCCACCGCGGCAGCGGAGACCCGAGCCGTGCGCCAATCTTCATCGTGGGGCTGCCGCGCTCGGGATCGACTTTGGTGGAGCAGATCCTCGCGAGCCATTCCGCGGTCGAGGGTACGATGGAGCTGCCCAACGTACTCAACATCATCCACGAGCTCGACGCGGCGCAGCCCGCGCGCAACGCTTACCCCGAGGCGGTCGGCAGCGCCAGCTCCGAGCAGCTCTCCCTGCTTGGCCGGCGCTACCTCGAGCAGACGGCGCCGCTGCTGCGGCTCGAGCGCGCACGCTTCACCGACAAGCTGCCCAATAACTTCAGCCACATCGGGCTGATTCACGCGATCCTGCCCCGGGCGACCGTGATCGACGTGCGCCGTCATCCGATGGATGCCTGCTTCAGCGCCTTCAAGCAG
>DATAXF010000020.1:0-18428 GCA_036273095.1 Steroidobacteraceae bacterium
TGTGTTTCTATCGAGAGTACTCTGAAGTGACGAAACTATACGTTGGAAATCTCCCCTTCACCGCGACCGAAGAGGCCGTCCGTGCACTTTTCTCCAAGCATGGCACGGTCGAGAAGGTCTCTCTGATCTCCGATCGCGACACCGGTCGGCCGCGCGGCTTCGGGTTCGTGGAGATGTCGAACGCCGACGCCTCCCGCGCCATGCAGGCGCTGAACGGCGCCGACTTCGATGGCCGGTCTCTGAAAGTGAATGAAGCCCAGGACCGTGAGCGGTCCGGCGGTGGTGGCCACCGCGGTGGCGGCGGTCCGCGTCGCTACTGACCCCCTGCGATATGTCGCCACCCTCCCCGGCCTTACCGGCCGGGGAGGGTGATCTGCGCCTGAGCCGGGCGCCAGCTCAGTAGGACGAGCTGCGCTGCGGATTGCCCGAGGCTGCGGAGCCTCAGGGTTCGTTGCGGGCCGGGACCCAGGAGCAGGGTGTCCTGGGCGTGCAGCGTGCGTGCTCGAGCGCGGATCGATGCTCTGATCGCTACCGAGCCTTGGATGACAAACAGCGCGCCATGGAGCTCGTTGGCGAGGACTGCGTGCGCAGTCGATTTGATGCGCAACACTCTGGGCGCACGCACGACGGACTTTGGCCGGGCACCCGCGCCTCGGCGGACGATGAGGCTGAGATCGGTACAGCGCCCTCCCGGGATCGCGCAATGCGTTTCCCACTCACCGTCAAATCGAGCGCCACGCCCAACCCGGTCGAGGACGCAGTTGCCATGTCCCCGGAATTTCAGGCGCAGGCCAACTCCCGCGACCAGGACGAGCGCCCGGCGGTAACCGGGGTAAGCCGAGAAGTCGCCGTCTGCATCGATGTCAGCCAGGCTCAAACGCCAGGCAAAATCCTCTCCCGTGACGGGCTGTCGTGCGATCTCGAGGGTGAACCCGCGGCCGTTTCGCCACGGCATCCTGCGATAGGCTCCGTATTTCCGAACCTGGCATACAGGCTTCTTCACGCTGGAATTGTTTGCCATACAGGAGAACCAGAATGGTCACGCGCATAAAAGCCGGCCCGCGCATGTCACAGGCCATCGTGCACGGTAACACGGTCTACCTGGCCGGTCAGGTCGCGTCTGATCGCTCCGCCGACACCGCGGGGCAGACGCGCGAGGTTCTTGCGAGCATCGACAAACTGCTTGCGGAAGCGGGCACGGACAAGAGCCACCTGCTGGCCGCGACGGTCTACCTGACCGACATGAGCACGTTCAATGAAATGAACGCCGTCTGGGACGCCTGGGTCGCACCCGGCTGCGCCCCTGCCCGCGCGACTGTCGGGGCGTCGCTGGCGTCGTCGGCGTACCGGGTCGAAATCGTCGTCATCGCCGCGCGTCCCTGATCAGAACCGGTAACCGAGGCTCAAGGTGGTCTCGGCGGTGTTGAGTCCCTCGCGGTCGTTGTCGATGAGTCTGCTCAGGTAGCGGTAGCGCGCATCGAAGTCGACGAAGAAATTGTCCGTCATGTAGTACTTCGCGCCGAGGCCCACATTGGCCGTATATCCGTTGCTGTCAGTGAGCACCACCGGGGTTGTTCCAGTAACCCCATACAGGGGGTGGTTCAGATCGGACCAGACGTAGCCGATGCCGGCCTCCGTGTACGGCACCAGCGAGTGGTCGTCCAAAGTGAATCCGGGCGCGACATTCCACAGAACGTCCACGTCGAGCGTGGTGAGGCCGAGATTGCTGTCGCCGCCGAGCGCGTACCCGGCGCGACTGGGACTATAACCGCTCGAGAGCTGCAGGCCCCAGCGGTCCGTGAGGTCATAAGTGTAACGTCCCCCGAATACGGGGTCGTCGTTGAGAAGCGGAGATCTGCCGCCGGGCGGAGGCTCGGTCAGTCGACCGCCGAAAATCTCGCCGGCATAGATCTGCACGTCCTGGGAGCCGGCGTGCTCCTGCGCATCCGCCGGCGCGCCGTGCAGTGCGGCCAGGCCGAGCGTGACGAGACCCAGGGCGGTGATTCGATTGTTCATCCTAAACAGTCGCTCTGCGTCTAGCGGCGAACGAGCATGAGTGTCGGGCGGCGTTCGCTGCGGGCGCGGCTGGCGGCAGCGATACGATTGACGGGTGTGGCCAGCAGATACCGATCGCCGAGCCATGCGATGGCTTTGGCTCTCGCGGCGCTGTAATCGACGACCCAGCCGCGGGCTTTCTCGCTGATGTCACTCTGGCGCGTCATTGCGGCTCGCTCGGCCGGCCGTGCGGCAACACCATTCCAACCAGCTCCTGTCCGTCCCTCCACGAGGCCAGATTGATGCGCTCGAGGAATTCCTCGAACGGCATCCACTTCCAGCCTTCCTGCGTTTCATCGACCACTCTCAGCAGAACCATCTCGTCACCCATCGAAGTCTCCAGACGCTTTACGTCTCGCGGTGCCGCCGTCAGGTCCTTCCCGTCACGCATCGCCACACCGTAGGCCCGCGGCGCTGGAGTAACAAGGCATCGGCGTTTCATGGTGCATTTCGCGGCGGGAAATCAGGCCACGGCCGCCGGCGCGGGCTCTTCCTCGTGCGCCACGGTCTCGAGGAAGAAGTCGATGAAGGAGCGAATCTTCAGCGGGGCGTTCCTGCGGCTGACATATACGAGGTACAAGGTAGCCTGCGCGAACGGGTGATCCTCGAGGACCGGTACCAGCTGGTGCCGGAAGAGCGGATCCTCGAAGAAAATGCGCGGCAGCGCGGCGAGGCCGATTCCGGCGGCGACCGCATGCGCCACACCCGCCATCGAGCGGTAGCGCGCCACGATCCGCGCCGGCACCTCGACTTTCCCGTTCGGTCCGCGCAGCACCCAGGAATCCTGTGATCCGACTGCGATGCAATCGCAGTGCGCGAGGTCTGCGGGAGAATTCGGAGTGCCGTGACGCTTGAGATATTCGCGCGAGCCGGCCACGAAGAGCGACATGGACTTCACGGGCCTGGCGATCAGTCCCGAAGGCAACAGCCGCGGGTCGGCCGATACCCGCAGCGCCAGATCGTAACCTTCCTCCACCAGATCCACGACCCGATCCTCGAATGACACATCGACCACGACTTCCGGATAGCGCCGCCGATAGCGCGCCAGAACATCCGCCAGGCGTTGGCCGGCAAACCAGCTCGGGCAGGTGATGCGCAGAGTCCCGCGCGCGGTGTTGCCCAGGGAGCCGAGCTCGAGCTCGGTCTCCTCGAGGTCATCGAGGATGATCCTGCAGCGCTCGAAATAGACCCTGCCGGGCTCCGTGAGGCTCAAAGTACGGCTGTTGCGATTGAGCAGGCGGACTCCGAGCCGCCCCTCGACATTCATCACATGTTTGCTGACCATCGCGGTGGAGACATCCAGCCGATCCGCGGCCGCCACGAAGCTCCCCGATTCGACGACCTGCAGGAACATCTTGATTCCGGTCAGCGTATCCACGAAGAGTAGATTACGCCGCTTTGCCTGCGCTCCCCAACCCCGGCCTCTCTCCCGGAAGATAGGCGGCGGCCGTTCCAGGAGGGGGAGCCGCTATGTATGACCGTCGCGAAAGGCTTCGAGCGCGAGCATCGTCAGGTATGCCAGGCAGAAGATCACGGCGATGGGCAGAGCGATCGCGATGCCGATCGCGGCGCGCATCGAGACTCTTCCTGTGATCTGCAGCTGCTCGGTGTTGCCGGAGGCCATGGAGAGCAGAGTAGGTTTGAGCGGCCTCGTGAACAAGCCTCGCCGGATGGATGGAGCGTTTCAGCCGCGGAAACGCTCGCGTCAAAAAAAAGCGGCGGACCTTGCGGCCCGCCGAAGAGGCTCGCGGGGTGCGGCAGGGGGGGGTAGAAAGCCGCACGCCGGATAATCGAGCAACGTTGATGAGCTTACGTGCCGTGCGTGCGAGCGACAATGCATGGGCGGTAGATGAATCGTTTCGCAGGAGTAAATGCCGGAGATGCCCGGATCAGCCCCGCCACGCGGAGCCGCGGATCACCGCACAGAAATTACCGCGCTTGAAATCGCGCTCCTTGTCGGCGAGCACATCGGCCTTGACGTTGCCGAATGTCGTGTCCGGCTTGTGTCGGATGCCGTCGTAGAGAGTCTGGATGATGTCCTCCTTGAAGTGGGGTGTGCGTGGATACGCCTGCACGATGGCATCGCGCTCGCGCTGGTCGAGGAAGACCTCGGCAGGAAGGTGGCGAAGCGGGTCGCCGCGCAACTCGTAATGTTCTTCAAGCGTCAAGGTGGCCAGATGCAGTTCAGCCGTAGGGGAGTCACGCCGGCGGCGTGGGTCGAACGGGTTCGGGTGGATGCAGCCCGCGGATTTCTCGAGGCCGCCAAAGCGCCTACCAAGCAGGTAGCCGCGCTGTGCGGGTTCTCTGACACGGATACGCTGCGGCGTGCCTTCCTACGCCAATTGGGCGTCACTCCGGCCGAGTATCGCAGGCGCCACGCTGGCTGACGGGGCTTGGGGCAGAATTTCCTCGTGGGAAATGATACATGCGCTCCGCGATGGTTCCGCCTGCGATCGTACGCAAGTAAAGTGGACCTCGTCTCGAGAGAGGAGGCGCGTATGTTTCACATGCTGCTGCTTGGTACGTTCACCGCGGGTGTCGCGACACTCACTTTTGCGCTGATGGCGCTCGCATCGATGGCGAGCATCCGCTGCCGGTCGGCGCCGCCTACTTCATGAGGTCGTCGCTGACCTTGTTGAGGTGAGCCAGCAGGGCGGGGGCTCCTCCAGAGGCGATGGCAGCCGCGAAGTCAGTCCGGTGCAGTATCAGTTGACTGACGCCGTCGTAATAGACGTCGATGACCTTCCAGGTCCCGTTCACGTTGCGCATCCGGTAAAGAAGGCTGGAAGGTGTCCCGTCGCGAGGAATGAGGGACGAGCGGACGATCTTTTCGTCAGCACGGCTCACCGCGGTGCCGTCCACCTGGAATTTCTGCCCGTCATAGCTGTGAAAGTTATGGGCGTAGTTCGCGATCGTATAGCGGCTGAACGCGCTGATCAGCGCCTGTTGCTGCTGCGGCCTGAAGCTCGTCCAATCCGGGCCCACCGACAGGCTCGTCATCAGAGGCAAGGCGAAAACCTGCCTGATGACCGGCTGGAGCTTCCGGTACCTCTCCGCCGTCGACACCGCCGGGCCGGCGCGCATCGCCGACAGCAGCGATGCGGTGAGCGTCCGTACCTGCGCCACCGCGGGGTCGCTGCCGGCGGCGTAGGCCGAATCAACGACCGGCGCAAGGAGGAACGCGCACAGCAGCAGCGCGAGTCTTGGCATCACGAATGGGCGCTCCCGCGGTGAATGGGTGCACTTGCGGTTCTCTGCGACGGCTGCACCTGCCGCCGGGTCCGGCTTGGGCTCACGAGGCCCATCAGCGCCGGCTGGAAGACCAGCGCCGAGATGAGGGTCCATACCAGGGATATCATCAACAGTTTGCCCATGCTGGCCGTACCGGGATGTTTCGAGGCCCAGAGGCTGCCGAAGCCGGTCGCCGTCGCAAGGGCGCTGAAGAACACCCCGCGCGCCAGGCTCGATGTGAGGAGGCGCGAGCCGCCCGAGCGCCACGCCATCACGAAATAGATGTGGAAGGCCACTCCGATTCCGAACAGCAGCGGCAGGGCGATGATGTTGGCGAAATTGAGCGGCTGTCCGATGACCACGCACGTGCCCATGGTGAGAAGCCCGGTCAATACGATCGGCGCCATGGTGACCGCCACGCACCGCGCCCGGCGCAAGGCGATGAACAGCAGGCCTGAGATGGCGATGAATGACAGCACGCCCGCTTCGATGAAGGCGTCGACCACGGCTCGTGCGTACTCCTGAATGTAGATGGCCGTACCCGTTGCGTCCGGCGCTATCCTGATTCCCGCGGCGACGAACCGGCGGAGCACCGCGTTGTCGTTCGAGTTGCCCTTGGGCAGGATCGAGACGCGAGCCTGCCCGTCAGCCGTCTTCCACTGACGCACGATGTCAGCCGGAAGTGTCTCGAGCGTAATCGGCCGAGGATGCAACAGATCGCGTATCTGCCCAAGGGTGGTGACGAAGCCGGGAATGAGCATCTGAGAGGCCCGCGCCCGCATGGAGGGGCTGCCCTGCGCCAGCTCGTCCAACTCATCGGCGAGCGTACCGGCGTCGCCACGGATTGATGGGTCGCGACTCGCCCCCTGGCGCAGACTCGTGGCGGCCCGCCGGAGAGCGTTCATGACCTCGCCGTCCGTGGGGGGCGGTGCGACGACGGGCGGATTCAGTGTGAAGTCCATGAGGTTCGCGGTGTCCGAGATGAGTGCCATCTTCCCGGGCTGCCCACCTGGAATGAAGCTCGAGAGAGTGCGCGCGCCGTAGACCGTGGGGTCGCGTCTGAAAGTCGCCGCGAGGCGATCGGCCGCGGCGAGGTTGGGCCGGATCACTTCCAGCGTATCCGGCGATCGGTCCGGATCGCGAGTCAGATCGTAGAGGGTGGCAACCGATTCCGCCTTCGTGTTGCGCAGGTGCATCGGATTGAAATCGAAATGCAGCCCGGGCAGGAGGACGATGGAGACGGCCGCAGCGGCCGCGCTCACAGCCACCACCAATTTCCGGTGGTCCAGGATGGAGTCCTCGAGGTTGGCCAATCGCGTGCTCGTCGGGCGTTCCGGCGCACCGGGAGCCCGAGTGAGCGCGATCAGAGCCGGCAACAGCGTGAGGGTCAGCGCGAGTGCGGCGAATATGCCGAGCCCGGCGATCATTCCGAGTTGGGAGACGCCGTAGTATGCCGTGGGTGCGAAGGCCAGAAAGCCCGCGGCAATTGCGGTGGCCGCCATGGTCAGCGACCTGCCCATCGCACGTCCGGTCGCGACCAGGGCAGGGCCGACGTCCCATCCGGGTCTACGCTCCGCCCGATAGCGCACGCTGAATTGGATGCCGAGATCCATCCCCATCCCGACGAAGAGCGGGATGAAGGCGACGGAGATGAGATTGAACCGATGAAAGAGGATGAGACCGAGCCCGGTAGCCATGACCAGGCCGGCGAGCATGGTGAGCAATATGGACGCGATCAGCCGCGGCGACCGTACTGCAAACCAAAGCATCAGAATGATCGCGGCGCTGGCGACGGAAGCGATCAGGCCAGCGCGTTGCGCCAAGGTAGCGAACTCGTCGTCCTGCAATGCCACCGAGCCTGTTACCCGTACGCGCACGCCGTGCGCACTATCCAGCCCAAGCCGCTTCGCAGTGGCATGGATCGCGTCGATGGGCAGCTGACCGGGCCGCAGCTGCGCGAAGTCGAGTACCGGATCGACCAGGATGATGTGTCGCAGCTCGCTCTGATCCGGTGCCTGCCCGGTCATCAGGGTGTGCCAGGAGAAGTAGGACGGCCTGTCACGCGAAGGCTCCGCGAGCGCGACCGAGAGGTTGCGGATAGGAGCCCGAAGGTCCTGCGCCGATGCCTGATCAGTACCCACGCCTTGCATCGTGAGCGAGAGCGTATTCGCGAGACCGCGCAGCGACGGATCCGACGCCATGGATCCCAGAAATGGCTGCGCCTTCAGCAGTTGCGAGGTGAACTTCTTCACGTCCGCCGTCGAGGCGAAGAGCAGCCCCTCGTGCGCCCAAAATGGCCCGCTGTCCGGGCGCTGGACCGAGTGAAACAGTTTCTTTTGCGCGCTGAGACTCGCGGTGAGCGCGGCGGCGGCCTCATCGCTCAGTTCCGGTGTGCGCCCGTCGACAACCACGACGAGATCCGAGCCGTCACTCGGGAATGCCTTGTCGAAGGCTGCCTGCCGCACCCGCCAGGAGAGCGTGGACGACAGCAGGGTGTCCGTATCGGTGGTCATGGCGAAGTTGCCCATGACGTACTGAGTGGTCGCCGCGCAGAGAATGATCACGACCGCGAGGACGATCCAAGCCCGCGCGACGCTCAGCTCTACGACGCGCGCGATGAGGGAGCGGTTCGGATTTCCCGCCGTGGCAGCGTCACGCAGCTGCCTGCCTCGTAAATGGTGCGTGGAGACGCTCATTTGCCGGCGCCGGACTCGAGGGGCGGCAGCTCGGGGAGGTAGTTCTCATCCCCCTCGTGCACCTTGTAGTCACGCAGCTGGAACCAGGCGCTGCGCACGAACCCATATGGGTCAAAAGCGCCGCCGACTGTGCTGTCGGACGGCAACGCCTTCGCCCGAGCGTCGAGGGCGCGGAGCGAGAAGAGACCCACGCTCAGAGGAGCGTCGTGGTGGATGTAACCTTCGACCGTCATGAACCGATCCGGCACCGTGCCGACGGCGTCGCGCACGTCCGAGGGTCCGAGCAGCGGCAGCACGAGATAGGAACCGGTAGATACGCCCCACTTACCGAGCGTCTGCCCAAAGTCCCGCTCATGCTTGACCAGTCCCAGCCCGGTTGCAGGATCGAGAAGGCCTCCCACACCGATGGTCGTATCGACAGCCAGCCGCGCTAAGTCGCGGGCGAAGTCACGCGGGTGGGCCTGAAAGAGGTCATTACCGATCGTGCTCGTATATGCGAGATTTCCCAGGAAATTGGATATCCCGGTGCGCACCGTTGCGGGTACGGCGTGAACATAAGCGCGTGCTACGGGTCGCATGACGCTATGGTCAAGGGCGGTGTTGAACTCGAACATGGCGCGGTTGAATCGCTCAGCGTGATCGCGTGGATCCCGCACGCTGCCGGGCGGTAACGTGGCACAGCTGGTGACGCTGCACAGGATGGCCAGCATGACGAAATCCCGATGGTGCAATGCCAATTTAGAAGCCGCGCGTCAGCGAAACAATCCGCAATATATGTATGGTGTGTTTCCTCCTGGTGAACATCGACCATCGGTATCGCCAGGGACTCCCTCTTTAGGAAGGGCACTCCGATCCAAAACCATGAGCGCACGGTTCCAGGTAAGTCCTGGGGAGGCTGGTAAGATGCTTCCGCCGAGTAACCAGTGGGGCCGGATCGTCGCTTGCGTACACAGGTCTACTTTGGGTGCCGGTCATACCGCAGTGCGAGGGCGCTTCTGGCGGTGAGCGTCGCCGGGCTTTTGTCCGGGTGCTGGACCGTGCCTTCTGCCGACGTTCGTCCCACCGGCGAGCCGCGCGTCATTGCGGGCGGGATCGAAGTCGTGGGGGTAGCGGACCCTGCGAAGGTCGAATCAGTGGACCGGGCCGCTCGGATCCTCGGGCTGAGAGTGAGCGGGGTCCCGCTCTACTATGGGATCGCGGGACGCGTCCGCAACTGGAGCGACCTGCATGCCGGGGACGCGGTCAGCGCGACGTTGAGGGAGGTGTTGACCGTGTATGTCCTGCCGCGAAAGGAAAAAGGGAGTCCCCCGGACGCGCGCGTGCTGGTCGTCGACCCGAGCTACCGGCTGCTGAAAGTGGAGTACTTGAACGGCGGAACGGTGACCTTCAAGGTTGCGCTGCACGCGTCGATGCGGGGCATTGCTGCCGGAGACGCAGTCAAGATCCACCCGGTGGAAGTGATTGCGTTGCATCGGCACGACTCAATCGCAGCCTGGATGCAGTAGAGGTGTGCAGGTCCTTCCTTGCGGGCACGTCGGTACGCACACTGGGTCTGGTGGCTCTGCCGCTTCTCAGTGCACTTCCCGCCCCTACCCAGGCCCAGGGCATCTCACCGGCTCAAGCGGCACTGATCCGGAATGTCATCGGGGCACGCGTCGAAGCGATGACCATACTGGGAGGCGACTTCGGGCTGTCTGATGGCAGTTTTCACTCGACCGGCGCACTCGATGGCATGGGCGCCGACGTGGATACCAGTGTTACCAAGGTCGGCGGCGATGGCGATGTTGGCGATCCGATGCCCCTGGGCGACCTGAACATCGGTTGGCAGCCCCGATTGCAGGGCAGCATGGGCTATCTGGAGTCATCGGATCATCTGCAAGCCCGGCCGTTGGGGGGTGACACGAGTGAGCTCAAGACCTTCGCCATAGAATTCGGCGGCGGCGCCCGGTTCTGGACCAGTCAAAACCTCAGTTTTGCGCCGACGGTCATGGCCCTGTATGGCCACACCGACAACACCTACTTTGCATACAGCCAGTTTGGCCGGCAGGACCTCGCCTACCTGCAGCAGCTCGGACTGGCCGACTGGAGTGTCGACACCTGGTCGGTGAGACCCGCAGTGAACGTGCAGTACATCGTTCCGCTCGAGCGCGCGCTCATCACGTTCTCGTCCGATCCTACCGGCTTTTTCACCCATGGATTCAATCGCTCGAATGTACGCGAGAAGGTGGGAGGCGACTCCGGCCTGGTGGTGAACAAGATCGACGTGGACATTCCGCTCGACGTCGAGCTCTACGGCCACGAGTTGCGAAGCGGCGGCTATCTCAGCCGAACGGACCTGTTCGGCGACCTGAAGGAGGGCCTCGGCGTGGAGCACGTCAACGAGGTCCACGCCCGGCTGGTGCTGGATTTTCTCAACCAGCTCTGGAAGCTGCAGTGGCTGGGCGTCGGTGCCTCATACCTCTGGGGGACCAACATCAACGGCTGGACGGTGGGGGCCGATGTAGCGTTCCGCTTTTAGCACCGACCCCGACCTCGGCCTCATCAGGCCGCAAGGGCATGGACTCGCTCCAGCGCGGCGTTCACCGATTTCTCCGCGGCTTCCGCTCCAAATGCCACTCCCTCGGCCGCGATGACTTCAACGTCGGCGAGACCGATGAATGCGAGCACTGCCCTCAGGTAGGGATCCTGGAAGTTCAGGGACTGCATGAAGCCTTGAGAGTAGACGCCACCGCGCGCCAGGACCAGATACACCTTCTTGCCGCGCAACAGCCCCTCGGGACCCTTGTCGGTATATTTGAAGGTTATCCCCGGGCGCAGAACGTGATCGATGTAGGCCTTGAGATTGGAAGGAATACCGAAATTGATCATGGCTGCCGCAATGATGATGGTGTCAGCTCCCGACAGCTCCGCGACCAGAGTATCCGAGAGATCGAGGACGCTCTTCTGCCCGGGCGTGAGCCGCTCGGCCGGCGTATTGCGAGCCGCGGCAAAGGTGTCATCGATATGAGGGAGATGCTGTGCTGTCAGATCGCGGACGGTGATCGTCGAGTTTGCGGCACGGGAAGCGAGCTTCCCGGCCAGAGTGCGGGCAATCCGAGTGGAATAGGATGCAGCACGCGGACTCGAAGTGATCAGGAGAATATTGCTCATCTGTTTACTCGCTGAATGGTTTGACGCCGTGCAAGCGATGCTAGGGCCGGGTGATGCATCGTGGTAGCCTATATTTCTGGATAGATACCATCGTCTGGAGCGATACATATGCTTGACGCGGTCACCCTCGATCAGCTGCGCACCTTCATTGCCGCGGCAGAGGAAGGCAGTTTCTCCGCGGCAGGGCGCAAGCTCAGGCGGGCTCAATCCGTCGTCAGTCAGACCTTGGCGAATCTGGAGGGACAATTCGGCGTGAAGCTATTCGACCGGTCGCGCCGGCGGCCCGTCCTGACGCCCCAAGGAAAGGTGCTGCTCACTCACGCGCGCACGGTTGCGGGCGACGTCGCGCAACTCAAAGCTCACGCGAAGCTTTTGGCCAGTGGCCTCGAGTCCGAGGTCTCGATCGCCGTTGATGTCATGTTCCCGATGAATACGCTCACCGCAGCCGTTACGGCGTTTCACGCTGCCTTCCCGCTCACGCCGCTGCGGCTCTACGCCGAGACATTGGGAGCGGTGATGCAGACCATTCTCGACGGGCGCTGCACGGCTGGCGTCGCGGGAGAGCTGGCGAATCTTCCGCCGGTCTTCAGCTACGAGCCGATGCTCAAGGTACCTCTGATCCACGTGGCTTCACCCCGGCATCCGCTCGCGAAATATGGTCGCCCGATCCCTGCCGGCGAGCTGGTTCACCACATCCAACTCGTGCTCACGGACCGCTCGACGCTGTCCGCAGGTCAGGAGCTGGGCATCATGTCGGCCAGAACCTGGCGGCTCGCCGATCTCGGGGCCAAGCATGCATTCCTGCGCGCCGGGCTCGGCTGGGGCGGGATGCCGGAGGAATCGGTGCGCTCCGATCTGGCACGCGGATCGCTGGTGAAGCTCGTCCTCGAAGATGCCCCCCCGGCAGGGTTTGTGGTGTCCATGCGCGCCGTATACCGCACCGATGCTCCACCCGGAACTGCCGCGCGTTGGTTGATCGAGCGGCTGAAGCAGGGCCAGGGAGAGGACTTGCGCGGCAGGACAACCAAAAGCAGTCGCAGGCGAAGGTCATGAAGGACTCAGGAACCCGCACCCACTATAATTCACGGATGGCGAGCACGACTCCTGCCGCTGAAACGCCGCCCCCGCGCATCTCCTCCTGGAGCGCATTCCGCCATCCGACCTTCCGCATCGTCTGGGTCGCCACCGTCGTTTCCAACGTGGGTGGCTGGGTGTCGTCGACTGCTTCCGGTTGGCTCATGACGAGTCTCAACCCCGATCCGCTCGCCGTGTCCCTCGTGCAGGTCATGAGCAATCTGCCGCTCTTCATACTGGCGCTGCCGGCGGGCGCGCTGGTCGATATGGTGGATCAGCGCCGGCTTCTGATCGTCGCCGAGCTCGCCACCATGGCCGCCAGCGCGGTGTTCGCGATCCTCGTCTCGACCCATCTCATCACTCCGACCAGCCTCCTCGTCATGACGGCTCTCACCAGCGCCGCTGTCGCTGTGTCGCTGCCAGCCTGGCAAACAGTCGTGTCGCAATTGGTGCCCAAGCCCGAGCTGCCCGCAGCCGTGGCCCTGGATAGCGTCGGGATCAACATCAGCCGCGCCGTCGGACCGGCGCTCGGGGGATTTCTGGTCAGCGCCTTCGGCTTCGGCCCACCGTTTTGGGTGGATGCCTTCAGCAATGCCGGCGTCCTCGCTGCATTGTTCCGCTGGCGCAGGCCCGCACGAGCCGCCGCCAGCCTGCCCCGTGAGCGTATCGGTAGCGCGCTTCGCGTCGGATTAC
Source organism: Steroidobacteraceae bacterium (assembly GCA_036273095.1). Classification (GTDB taxonomy): domain Bacteria; phylum Pseudomonadota; class Gammaproteobacteria; order Steroidobacterales; family Steroidobacteraceae; genus 13-2-20CM-66-19. Next base: position 12,900 of record DATAXF010000020.1, read on the forward strand.
GTCACGCTCGCTACAACCCTCATCTGAGCGCGACCCTCATACGCGCGGGAACGTTCTTCGCGAGCGCGAGCGCGTATTGGGCGCTGCTGCCCCTCGCAACGCTACGACAGGCATCGGGCGGTGCGACGCTCTACGGTGGCCTTCTCGGAATGATCGGCGCAGGGGCCGTGGCCGGTGCTCTCGTGTTGCCGCGCCTCAAGGAGCGTCTCGGCGCGGACCGGCTCATGGCGGTATGCGCCGCCGGCACGGCCGTCGCGATGGCGCTCTTCGGCGTTGCCCGCGGCCCGGGTACCTTCGTGCTTGCGAGCGCGCTAGCCGGCATGTCCTGGATCGGCGCGGTATCGAGTCTCAATATATCCGCGCAGGTGGCGCTGCCCGAATGGGTCCGCGGTCGTGGACTCGCCGTGTTCGTCACCGTCATGTTCGGCGGCCTGAGCCTGGGCGGTCTCCTCTGGGGCGAAGTCGCGGCGCTGGACGGTACCTCGGGTGCGCTGCTCGCAGCCGCCGCAGTCGCTGCGCTCACGATACCGATCACGTGGAGATGGAAGCTGCAGACCGGCGCCGGCGTCGACTTCACACCGTCCCAGCCCTGGCCGGCGCCGATCACCACGCACGAGGTCGAGAAAGATCGCGGACCGGTCATGGCGACCGTGGAATACCGCGTCGCTCCCGAGAATCGCGCCCGCTTCATCAAGGCAATGTACCGCTATTCGCGTGCGCGGCGGCGCGACGGCGCTTACGACTGGCGGCTGTTCGAGGATCCGGCCGAGGACGGCAAGTTCGTCGAAACATTCATGAGCGATTCCTGGCTGGAGCATCTGCGCCTGCACGCGCGCGTCTCCAAGGCCGATCGACTCCAGGAGGCCATCGTGCAACGCCTGCTGATCGGCAACTCGTACAAGACGACGCATCTCATCGAAGTCGACGGAGGCCCGGTTCATGAATACGGCTCGACCTGATTATGGCGTGGACGCACCCGGCGTCATGCGCAATTTCTTTCTTGTCGGCGTCGCGTGCCTGCTGCTTGCGGTGCTTGTGCCGACCCTTCGGGTCGGTGCGGTCGCCATCGAATCACGGAGCTTCATCTGGCCTGGCGTCTCCTTCATCGGCGCCGGCCTTCTCTTCCTGCTGTACGTGAAAGTCGGGAAGTTCCGCCACCGCGACTTCATGTTGGGGATGCATGCCTGGCGTGGTGATGAGCGGGTGCTCGACGTGGGCTGCGGTCGCGGTCTGCTGCTCGTCGGCGCGGCGAAACGCATTGCGCAGCTCCACGGGACGGGGCATGCGACCGGCATCGACATCTGGTCCAACACGGACATGGCGGCCAATTCAGCTGTCGCCACGGAGCGGAACCTGGAGCTCGAAGGCGTCCGGCCGCTCTGCACGCTGGTCAGCAAGGCCGCGCAGGAGATGCCCTTCGGCGACGGCAGCTTCGATCTGGTGGTGTCGAATCTCTGCCTGCACAACATCTATGACCGCGGCGCGCGCCAGCGGGCTCTCGAGCAGATCGCGCGCGTTCTCAGACCGGGCGGCGTCGCGATTATTTCCGACTACAAGCTGACGCGCGAATACGCGCAAAAGCTCCGCGAGCTCGGATTGTCGGTGACGAAACGGCGCGGCAGCGTTATCACCACGTTTCCGCCGCTGACCGTGGTCATTGCGCGCAAGCCGGAGCAGCCGCGCTAGTTCGGCGTCCGTCTCCCCGGATTGGAGAACAGGGACCGCTCGGCGATTCCGGGGAGCGCAGGCATCAGGGAATTGAGGCTGAGAATATGGGTTCGCCAGATTTCCCAGCACTTGAGCACTTCGTCGCGCGATGTCGTTCTCTGACGATATACATCTATGGTCAGCGGAATGTAGTGAGCGCCGTCGGTACTGGCCAACGTCAGGTCTCCGGCTTCCAGGTTGGTTCTTATCAGGCTGTAAGGCAGCCATGCAACCCCGAGGCCCGTCAGTACGCCGGCCCGCAATGTTTCCGCATAGGCGCTCTTCGCATGCGCCACCAGCCTGTCGGAAAGGTGCGCGAACGCCGGGTGGTTCTGCAGCACCTTGCCCAGATGCGACTCTTCCGTATAACCCAGATAGGGCAACGGGCGCTCGGAGGCGCGCATGATCGCATAGTAAGGTTTGCTGCTTTGCTTGGCCGGCACGCTGACCGGGACCAGATAATCGGTGCCCAGCGTGAGCTTGGAGTGCTCATCGTGGTCGAGGTCGAGGCTATGGACGGGACTGTCATAGCACAGGAAATAATCACATTCGGCGCGCTCGTATCGCGACAGCGCCTCCCTGAAGTTGTTCGCGGTGACGTGCAGGCACACTGTCTGGTTGGAAAGCTCCTCGTACAGGATCTTCGACAGCATCGGCACGAACGTCGCGGACAGCGTGTGAGTGGACGAAACGTAGATATTCTTCGTCACCACCTTGCTGTTTGAAGCAAGCCGGCGCGCCGAGTTCAACAGTGTAACTATTTGTGACGCCGTTTCCTTGAATGCCAGTCCGGCGATGGTGATTCCCACGGGATTCGTCGATCGGTCGAGCAGCGTTCCCGCTCCCAGCCAGATCTCCAGCGCCTGCATGTGCTTGCTGAGCGCGGATTGTGTCAAAAAGCGAGTGCGTGCCGCCTCAGTAAAACTGCGGGTTTCACACACGGCGAGGAAGTCTTCTAACCATCTCAGGTTCATAAGCCTGAACGGGAGACCTGCGTAAAGAGAGGCTACTCTGGAAAGTAATGCATCGGCATGGGCGTCGTCAATGACTGTATCAAATGCGCCACGAGCGCTTTCTGCGCCAGCGTCGCATGGCGTTCGCGATGTCGCACCAGCGCGAATTCGCGGTGCGGCAATTCGATCGGGACCTCGACGAGCGTCCCCGCCGTTATGGCTGAAGCCACGACGTGGCGCGAGATGATGGTTGCGCCCGCACCGGCCTCCACCGCTTCGCGCACCGCTTCGTTGCCGGGCAATACCAGGAAGATGTTGAGATCGTCGAGCGAGAGATCCTGCCGCGCCGCGAGATCCTCGAGGCCGCGACGGGTGCCCGACCCCGGCTCGCGGATCACCCAGTTGAGGGCGCGGAGATCGATCTTTCCCGATGGCTCGATCGGCAAAGGTGCGCGACCGGCTGCGACCACCAGCACCATCTGATCATAGTCGAGGCGCGTGCGCTGAAGTGCAGGGTGCTGTGTCGGTCCCTCGACCAATCCAATGCTCACCTCACCGTCGGCAACGGCGGTCTCGACTTCGCTGGTGTTGCGGATCATCACATTGAGTCGCACGCGGGGGTTCGCGGCATGGAATGCGGCGAGGCGGCGTGGCAGCCAGTAAGTCGCAATGGTGTGGCTCGCGGCGAGGGCGATCGGGCTTGCGGGACTGCCGGCGAGGTCCTGCAGGACGGAGCGCGCCATGGACGCGCGGTCGAGCACGGCGCGTGCCTCGCGCAGGAAGATCCGGCCCGGCTCCGTCAGCTGGATGCCGCGGCCGACGCGATCGAACAGCTTGATCTGATACAGCTCTTCCAATGCGGCAATGGCCGCTGAGGCAGCCGACTGGCTCATCCGCAGCGCTTCGGCCGCGCGTGTGACGTGCCCGCGCTCGGCAACCTCGACGAAGACTCGCAATTGATCCAGAGTCATGATTAATCACAATATCATATTGAATACATAAATATTATTCATTAAAACGATCATTGCGGCGGCCGCCTCCCGAGGATAGAGTCCTGAAACACGATTGGGGGGACGTTCATGCACAACCCGTTCGCCGCACTTGCCGCCGCCATACCGCCGATTGCGATGCAGATCTACGTGGTGGTCATGTTCCTGCTGGTGATCTGCGGCACGCTGATCGACCTGGCGCACAAGGGAAGCGCGAAGTACTTCTTCAGACAACGGCAGATCGCGAGCTTTGCCGCCACACGCGCGGTGGGCCCCGGTGAAGCGGCGGGTCTCGCCGCGAAAACCGTCGTGGTCACGGTGCTCGCTGCCGGTGAGTTCTGCGGTGTGTGGCGCCGGCTGACGCATCTGCTGACGATGTACGGCTTCATACTTTACGTGGTCACCACGGCCGTCATGGTTTTTGTCTATCCAACGGCTGTGGCACCGGGGCCGGCCATCGTGGCCGAGCTGTGGTATCTGGGCGCTCTGTTGGTTTGCGTCGGCGGCTACTGGTTCTGGTTCCTGCAGCGGGTCGACGTCGCGGCGGAAGGGCGGCCGCCGTTGCGCCTGGTTCGTGCCGACCTCTTCATCGTCTCGCTGCTCGCGAGCACGACCTTTGCCCTGATCTGGGCTCACTTCCAGACGACGGGCGATCAGGGCTGGACCGGCGTCTTCTTCGGGCTCTATCTGCTCTCCAACACCGTGCTCTTCGCCTCCGTTCCGTGGTCCAAGTTCGCGCATATGTTCTACAAGCCGGCCGCGGCGTTTCAGAAACGCATCGAGCAGGCGAACGGCTTCCGCCGCAACCTGCCGGCGCCGGCCGATCAACCGGCGACGTTGGGCAGTGCCCGGCGTCAGCCGCACAACTACTGAGGAGCATCATCGATGCCCACCTTTGTTTACATGACGAGCTGTGACGGCTGCGGCTACTGTGTCGATATCTGTCCGTCCGACATCATGCACATCGATCCCACGAACCGCCGTGCGTACAACATCGAACCCAACATGTGCTGGGAATGCTACTCCTGCGTGAAGGCATGCCCGCAGCATGCCATCGACTGCCGCGGCTACTCCGATTTCGCTCCCCTGGGCCACAGCGTGCGGGTGCTGCGCGAGGAGGAGAAGGGCACGGTTTCGTGGCGGCTCAAATTCCGCGACGGGCGTGAGAAGAATTTCGTCTCACCCATCAGGACCACGCCCTGGGGATCGATCAAGGGTCCGTCCGATTATGCGGTGCCGAGCGCGGCGGCCCTGAGCTCGCAGGAGCTGGCGCACGAGCCCGAGACACTGAAAGTCGCCTCGCTGCCGACGCTGGCGCGCGATCGCTTGAAGAAAGGGCTGGTGTAATGAGCCGCAAGACAGTATTCGTCGACTCCGACATTCTCGTCATCGGTGGCGGCATGGGCGGCTGCGGTGCCACTTACGAGTCCCGCTACTGGGGACGCGACCTGAAGATCGTCTGTGTCGAGAAGGCGAACATCGAGCGCAGCGGCGCGGTGGCGCAGGGCCTTTACGCGATCAACTGCTACATGGGCATGCACTGGAACGAGAACCAGCCCGAGGACCACGTGCGCTACGCGCGCAACGACCTCATGGGCCTGGTGAGGGAGGACCTCGGCTACGACATCGCCCGGCATGTCGATGCCACCGTGCACAAGTTCGAGGAGTGGGGTCTGCCGATCATGAAGGACCCCAAGACCGGCAGATATCAGCGCGAAGGCAAATGGCAGATCATGATTCACGGCGAGAGCTACAAGCCGCTCGTCGCCGAGGCCGCGCGCAAGGCGGCGAGTGCCGTCTACAACCGCATCATGGTGACCCACCTGCTCATGGACAGCAAGCGGCCCAACCGGGTCGCGGGTGCCGTGGGATTCAACGTC
>DATAXF010000021.1:0-6625 GCA_036273095.1 Steroidobacteraceae bacterium
TCGTACTGGGCGTTCGTCGATCTCGCGCTGCGCGAGGCCATTGCGCGCGGCGACGTGCTCGGTCCCACGATACTGGCGCCGGGCGCCATGATCACGATGACGGGCGGCGCCGGGGCGCTGACCGGCCTGGCGCCGGACATCCCGCTGCCGCCGCTGCTGCGTTATGGCAAGGCGAACGGGATCGCCAGCCTGCAGGAGCGCGTGCGCGATGTTGCCAGTCACGGCGCGGACGTGATCAAGATCTTCGCCAGTGGCGCGATAATCAGCCACGGCCGCAACCTACCCACTTCCTGCGAGTATTCGGTCGAGGAGCTCCGAGCCGCGGTCGAGGAAGCGAAGCGGCTCGGGTTGAAGGTCATGGCGCACGCGCACTCGGCAACCGCGATCCGCAACGCCGTGGAGGCAGGCGTCGCCTCGATTGAGCACGGCACGATGCTGGATGAGGAAACCGCAAAGCTCATGAAGTCGCGCGGCACTTTCCTGGTGCCCACCCTCTCGGTCCGCGACTGCATGGGAGAGGGCAGTCACTTGGCTGCGGAGTTCCTGGCCAAGGCACAAGCGGTCGTCTCTCACCACGGGACGGCGTTCCAACACGCTGTCCGTGCGGGCGTGAGGGTGGCACTCGGGTCCGACAGCGTCGTCTGTCCGCACGATACCGGCGCGCGCGAGTTCCACTACATGGTGGAGCATGGGATGTCTCCAATGGAGGCGATCCGGGCCGCGACGACGCACGCGGCCGAGCTGCTCGGCGAGCCCTGCATCGGGTCCGTCGCTCCGGGCATGAAGGCTGATCTCGTCGCGGTGCAGGGCGATCCGTTGTCCAACATTGCCTTACTGGGCGACATCGCCTTCGTCATGAAGGGCGGAGTCGTCCACAAAGGAGCGGACGGGAAGGCGTAATCTCAGGCGCGTGGAGCTTACCGGGCAGGCACGAGGCTGGAGTGGCGTTTGCGCAGCAACGGCAGAAGCACGACAAAACCTGCGACGAGGAATACCGGCGCGAGGATTCGGATGCTTGCAATGCCGACGGACCCTACGAAAGGGGCCGCGAGGAGGGGGCCTATGGCGATACCGGCTCCCGACAATCCACCGGCGAGCGCAGTGGATGAGCCTGTGGGGTCGATTTCGGCAGTTGCTGCGAACGTATATGGCGTGAAAATTCCCGTTCCACACGTCCACACGATGACGCTGAGCCCGAACGTCCAGGGTTTGGCCACGGAAAACGCCATCAGCACGGCACTGCAGGTGAATATCAGACTGGCAGAAATCGCTGCCGGGCGAGGTATCCTGCGCCCCATCGCGGTGACGAGCAAAGACACGCCGACCACGGCGACCGCGCCCACGGAGAGCGCGTTGGCAATGGCCTGCGTCGACAAGCCGCCGGACTCGCCGATCTCGCCGTAATAGGTCCACACCATGCTCATGGCGACATAGGTGAGCAACACGCCAAGGGGACCGAGGAGCATGAGGGTAGTGTAGCGGCGGCGCGCGTCGGCGGCGGTCCCGGACGCCATAGAGGAGCGACCGAGATTCGCCAGGGATCCGAAGAGAAACAGGCCCGGGACTCCGAGGAGAGCCAGCAGCACGTACACGGCCATCCAGGAGTCTGTCCGCAGGAGGAGCGGCGTCGCCAGTGTGCAGGCTGCGGCCACCAGGGCCTGAATCACGGCAGCGGCGGCGAAGGAGCGCTCCGGAGCGGCCAGGCGCGCCAGTGCCGCCATGCTCACCGCGCTCAGCATTCCAGTGCCGACGCCGGCGACGAAGCGCAGGGTCAACAGCGTCCCCGCCGTCGTGGCGAGCGTCGAGGACAAGTTGCCTGCGATCCATAAGATCCAACCGGCCAGAGTCAGCAACCTCCAGCTCGTCCGGCGTATGAGTGCCGCGCAGATGAGATTTGCCGCGGTCAGGCCGATCAGCTCTGACGAGGGAATCGCACCCACCTGGACGGTCGTGAGATGGAGGCTCTGCTTGATGGCGCCGATCAGCAGCGGGACCAGTTGAAAGGAAACTCCCGAAATGATGTAGGCGTGGATGGCAGCCGCCCTGGGCAGCTGCGCTCTCAGGGATGCGCTCCGACCCCCCGAGGCGGCTGCGCTCATCAGGTGAACCAGTCCAGGATGTATTGATTCAGCTCGATTTCCTGGCTCGGTCGGCCCCTCGCGTGGCCCACGCCCCGCCGGATGAGCAGGGCGGACTCGACGCCGCACTGCCGGAGCGCGTTGTAGTACTGCTCGCCCTCGCCCGGGGGGGTGCGCTGATCGTGATCGCCCACGACGACAAGCGTTCGGGTGCGCACGTGACCGACGCGGGAGAGCGGCGAGTGCGCCCACGCGGCTGCGGGGTCCTCCCACGGCGTGCGCGGCAGCCAGCGGCGCGAGTAGAGCGAACTGAGGTCCCAGGTCAGCGTGAGACTCGTGTAATTGATGATGGGATGCAGCACGACAGCAGCCCGAAAACGCTGGGAGTGGCCGATCGTCCACGCGGTCAGCGTGCCGCCGGCGCTGGTGCCGAGGATATAGAGCCTGGTGGCGTCGATTCCTCCCAGAGCCTCGACGGCGCGTACTCCCGAGAGGATGTCCTCGTGCTCGCGGCTCGGGTGCCCGTCCTCGTCCAGGATGCGCATGAAGGCGCGCCCATAGGAGGTGCTGCCGCGATAATTCGGGTAGAAGACCACGAAGCCGGCCGCGGCCCAACACTGGAACCAGAACGAGAATTTCGGACCGTAGGCGGCGTTGGGCCCGCCGTGAATCTCGACGATCAGCGGGTGTGGGCGCGACGGGTCGAAGTCCGGCGGATACACGATCCAACCCTGAATCGCCTCGCCGTCGAGCTCTGATCGATAGCGGATCTCCCTCACCTGGCGTGGGTGAGGGCGTTCGTCCCAATCCGGATTGAGAGCCGTCAGTGCCCGAAGCTCACCGTCGCGGGCGATACCGATCTGCGGAGGGCGGTCGGGCATCGAGGTCGTTGTGACGAGAAAATCGCTCCCCACGGCGTAGTCGGTACCGAAGATGTTGACGTTCGGACCCGCCGTACCACCCACGTGGGCGAGCGCTTCCCGCGACCGACCCTCGAGGTCGACGAAGCCGATCTTGTCCACGCCAGCGTCGAAATAGGAGAAGTACACGCCGCGACTGAGCGGGTCCCATGCCGGCGCGAACAGGTCCCGGTCCATATCGAGCAACAGCCGGTCCTCGCTGCCGTCCGAGCGCATCAACCGGAGGTGCGGTTGGTTGTGAAAGCGCAGCCGATCCTCGGAGCTGATGTATGCGATCCATTGGCCATCCGGCGAAGCCGCCGGGCAGGCCGCGACATGACCGTGAGTCAGTCGGGTGAGCCGGCTCGAGCGGGGCTCGATCGCGTACATATCTGAATGACCCTGATGCTCCTGCCAGTTGGCATCCAGATTGCTTGCGAACAGGATCTCCGATCCGTCGGGCCGCCAGGCGAGTGTCGCCGGCAACAGGCCGCCGCCGCGCAGCTCGATGCCGGGCGCTTCCCAGAGACCGCCCGTCGCCACCTCGGCGACGAACAGGTGGTCCGAATGCTCGATCAGCCCACAGCCCTCGCTGCGGTAGAACCGTCGATCGACATAGTGGGCGGCGGGCGCCCACCGGCGGTTCGCCGGCGGGAGTCCGCGGATACGGGTTGGGGCGGGAAGCCGCACCGGCATGACGAATGCCAGCCATCTGCCGTCGGGCGACCAGGTCGACAGCCGTGGCTCGGCGGGCAGCGCGCAGATACGCAATGCCGTACCGGAGGCGAGCTCGAGCCGCATCAGTCGAAACTCTGCGTCCGTGTCGTCAACCGGATTCGACTTCGCCACGTAGACCATCTCGCGACCATCCGGCGACCAGGCGAAGGAGCGGATGTCGAGCTCCGAGGGCGCGAGCCGCAGGTGCTCGCCGCCGTCGGGCTTGAGGGCCCAGAGCTCGCCGAACACCCGATCCTCCTCCCGGTTCCCTCGGTGCCGCAGGTAGGCGATGTGTCCGCTGCGCGATACCGCGGGTGCGGTCGGCAGCTCGAGATCAAATAGCTCTTCCGGGAGGGGATGTGTCGGGCTCATATGCTGCGGGGAGGTGATGGCGGTGCTATGCGTGAATTCCGGGCCCAGGCTCAGGGAGGATCACCCGCTACGGCGGCGCTCGCGCGCTCGGCGAGATTGGCCGAGATCTCGTGGGTGGCGACGATCCGCTGCAGCTGTCCGTGCATGTGCTCGGCGAGCGGTTTCACATAGCGACGCCAGTCCGCGAAGCAGTCCATCAGGCGCGCGGCGGTGATGGGATTGAACCGGTCGACGGCGAGGATCTGCTCCGCAACGAAGACGTAGCCATTGCCATCGGGCGCGTGGAAGGCCGCCGGATTCTCCAGGGCGAAGGTCTCTACGAGCGCGCGCAGCCGGTCGGGATTGCGGCGGTCGAAGTCGCGGTGGCGCCCGAGAGCAACCATCCGGTCGAGCTCGCCGGGCGATGTCGTTCGGGCCTGGATCGCGAACCACTTGTCCATCGCGAGCGGCTCGTGGCGCCATTGCGCGTGAAAGTGCGCGAGCGCCTGTTGCAGGGCGGACGCATCGCATCGGGCGATGGCCTGCAGGGCGGCCAGCCGGTCGGTGAGATTGTCCGCGTCCCGGTAGTGATCCTGTGCACGCGCCAGCGCGTCTTCGGATCGGGATAGCGCGAGCAGCTGCAAGGCCGCATTCCTGAGAGCACGTGGTCCGGCCGCGTCTGTCGCGGGTGAATAGGGACGATCCGACCCGTAGCGCTCGTAGACGGTGAGGCATGCGCGACACAACCGTTGCGACAGGGCCTGCAGGCAGGCTTCGCGAGCCCCATGAAGGGCCGCAGGATCCACCGGCTCGACGGCCAGTAATAACTCCGACTCGGCTGGCGGTGCGAGGAGCGCAGCGCGCACGGCTTCGGACAGGCCATCCTCACGCAGAGCGCTGCCGAGCGCATCGGCAAGCCGCGCCTCGCCCCGCTCGTCGGCGGGGCCTCCGAGTCGCTGCAGAATGAAGCAGGTCGCGAGCGCTTGTGCCGCGTCCCAGCGATTGAACGGGTCCGCGTCGGCGGCGAGACGCACGAAGAGATGATCCGGGGGCTCATCGAGGCGTGCGCGCACCGGTGCCGAGAAGCCCCGCATCAGCGAGAGGACCGGCGCCCGCGCAACGCCGCGAATCGTGAGGGAATCCCGCTCGCGCTCCAGGGCGAATGTGGTCGCGAATCGCTCGCCGTCATGATCAGTGTCATCGTCGCCGCGGCGAAAACCCTGCTCGCGACCCTCCTCATCGAGCAGAGCGATCTCGATCGGAATGAGTTGGGGCTGCCCGGTCTGCTGGCCAGGTACGGGGCCGATCGCCTGGACGAAGCTCAGCACTAGTGTTCCGTCAGCCGGCTCGTAACGGGCGCTGACGGACAGCTCCGGCGTACCGGCCTGTGTGTACCAGGTCATCATCTGGCTGAGGGCGCGCGCCGAAAGCGGGAAACAGCCGAGGAAGTCCTCCACGGTGGCGGCGCGGCCGTCGAAGCGCTCGAAGTAATCGATGATGCCTTTCCGCGCGACGTCCCGGCCCAAGAGAGTGCCGAGCAGGCGCACGACCTCCGCACCCTTCTCGTACACCGTCGAGGTGTAGAAGTTGTCGATCTTGCGGAAGCTGCCCGGGCGCACGGGATGCGCGAGAGCGCCCGCATCTTCGGTGAACTGCCGCGAGCGCAGGACGCGCACTTGGCGGATGCGGGCCGCGGTGCCGCGATGCTCGAGGCAGAACTCCTGTTCCCGAAAGACGGTCAGGCCCTCCTTGACGCACAACTGGAACCAATCGCGGCATGTGACACGGTTGCCGCTCCAGTTGTGAAAGTACTCGTGGGCGATCAGGCGCTCTATCCGCTCGTAGTCCTCGTCGGCCGCGGTGTCGGGAGTGGCCAGGACGCAGGTGCTGGAGAAGATGTTGAGCCCCTTGTTCTCCATGGCACCGAAGTTGAAATCGCGCACGGCCACGACCATGAAGAGGTCGAGGTCGAGCTCCCGGCCGAAGGCGCGCTCGTCCCACCGCAAAGCCCGCTCCAGGGCATCCATGGCATAGGAAGCCCGCGAAGCCTCTCCGCGGCCGACGAACATGCGCAGCGTCGCAGGCCGGCCGGTCATTCGCAGGACGCGACGCTCCAGCACGTCGAAATCGCCCGCCACGAGGGCAAAGAGGTAACACGGCTTGGGAAAGGGGTCCTCCCAGACTGCGTAGTGGCGGCCGGCGCCGCAGCTCCCGGTCTCGACGAGATGGCCGTTGCTGAGCAGGTACGGATACCGGGCCACGTCACCCTCGAGCCGCACTCTGTACGTCGCGAGCACGTCGGGCCGGTCGGGAAACCAGGTGATGCGCCGGAAGCCCTCGGCCTCGCACTGGGTGCACAGCAGCTCGCCGCCTGCGGCGTACAGACCGACGAGGGCCGCGTTGGCAGCGGGGCCTATCTCGACTTCCGACTCGAGGATGAAGGATGCGGGTGTGTCGCTGATCGTGATGCCGCCCTCATCGATCGTGAAATCGCGCGCCTCGAGTCGCACGCCATCGACGGCGATCCAGCGCAGCGCGAGGTCGACGCCGTCGAGACGCACCGGACCGCCCCGGCCGTCC
>DATAXF010000022.1:0-64160 GCA_036273095.1 Steroidobacteraceae bacterium
TGCGCCGCCCGCCAGCGCCATCAGAATCATGTAGTACTTCTCCACCTCGCGAAGTTCCTCGCGCAAGAGAAAGTCCGGCTCGCGGTAAAGTGCCGCCTGCTCGCCGAGGATCACGTGCTCGATGTTCTGCAGTACTGAACGTCCGGATTCGAAGTAGCATAAATACAGCGGAATGCCGCCGCAGATGAAATAAGTCGTGGCCCGCTGTACGAGCGACGCATGCGGATGAAAAAGGGCGGCATCCCTAGTCACCGAGCCAGAACTCGTCAAGTTATGACTCGGTAACCTCTCGGGAGGGAGAGGACCCGACGGCTGCGTCCCGAACGCGGTCGATCGCGATCATGTGTCTTCGTACGGACCGTGCGGCCGATTTTGAGTAGCCGCCGACCTCCTAGTTCCGCTGGGAACCAGCCCTTGGGGGATCGTGAGGGGTGTGCAGAGGCAAGGTCCGCAAGAAGCCCCCGTGGCGCGGATTTGCTATTCTTGACGATTCCCTGGGGGATTCGCCGGCGCTGCCGATCATGTTGCAGAAAATCACCGATTCCATCGATACGCACAAGTGGCTGTGGTACAGCATCCTGGGTGCGCTCGCGCTCGTCTTTGCCGCCTGGGGCGCCTACGGCCTCGTCAATCTCAATGTCAGCACCGCGAGCTATGCGGCCGAGGCCGGGGGCCAGACGATCTCGCTGGACGAGGCGCATAACGTCTGGGTCCGGACGCAGGCTCAGCTGCAGCAGCAGTTCGGCGGCAATATTCCCCCTGCTGTCCAGAAGACCTACCAGGACCAGGTCCTCGAGGGACTGATCGCGGATGCGCTCATGTCCGAGCGCACCGAGAAGCTCGGCTACCGGGTGAGCCAGCCCGAGCTCCTCGCGGCCGTTCGCAACGAGGCCGCCTTCCAGGTCGGCGGGCAGTACTCGCCTGAAGTGGCGCGGGAAGTCCTGGAAGAGAACCGGATGACGGAGGATCAATACTATGACCAGAAGCGCAGCGATCTGCGGCGCCTGCAGCTCCTGGATGGCATCGTCTCCTCGGATTTCGTGACGCCGACGGAGGGCGCCCGCGCGCAGGCGTTGCGTGACGAGGAGCGCGAGATCCAATACGCCATTCTTCCCGCCGCCGGCTACAAAAGCGATGCGCCGATCGAGCAGGCGGCGATCGAGGCCTACTACCAGGCCCATCAGAGCGACTACCGCGTGCCGGAATCGGTGGCTCTGCAGTACGCGCAGCTGACTCTCGAGCAGGTCGCGAGCACCGAGACGGTGTCCGATTCCGACCTGCAGGCGGCCTACGACAAGCAAAAGGCCAGCTTCGTCCTGCCGGAGCGGCGCGAGGCGAGCCACATCCTGATCCCCTTCGGCAAGGATCCGGCCGCGGCCCTGAAGCAGGCGAACCAGGTCCTCGCGCTGGCAAAGTCGGGACAGAATTTCGCCGCGCTGGCGAAGAAGTACTCGCAGGACCCGGGCTCCGCCCAGAACGGCGGCAGCCTCGGCTGGATCGACCGCGCCGGCTTCGTCGCGCCGTTCGCTGATGCGCTCTTCAGCATCAAGGCGGTGGGCGACATCGTGGGGCCGGTGAAGACCCAGTACGGCTATCACATCATCCGCCTCGATGGCATCCAGCCCGGCAGGACCAAGACCCTGGCCGAGGCGCGCCCACAGCTTCAGGCGCAAATCCAGCAGAGCGAGGCCACCAACCGCTTCGGCGACATCGAGGATCAGCTGCAGGACGGTCTCCAGAGCCCGGGCGCGAGCCTCGCTGGCCTGGCGAAGCAATTCAACCTGACGAGCGGCGAGGCGCCGCAGTTCCTGCGGAACGCCGGCGGGCCGCCGCTCGGCCAGGCGAAGCCGCTGCAGAGCCAGCTCTTCGGCAGCGGCGCCGTTGCGGACGAGACGCTGGCGGGCCCCGTGATCCTCGACAATGACAAGATGGTGATCTTCGAGGTGACCGCGCGTCACCCGGCGCACGTCAAGCCGCTCGCGGATGTCCGCGATGACATCGTTGCGGCCCTACAGAAGCAGCGGGAGACGGACGCTGCGCTCGCTGCCGCGAAAGCCGCGCGCACCCAGCTGCTGTCAGGCTCTTCGTTCGAGCAGGTCGCCAAGAGCCTCAATGTCACTGCTGACCCGCCGAAGTTCATCGGCCGCGGTGATCCGTCGGTCCCGGGGGAAATTCTGTCCGTGGCGTTCGATTCGGCGAAGCCCGTCCATGGTCCGGTGTACCAGGCCGTGAGCCTGCAGAACGGCGGCTCCGCGTTGGTCGCGGTCACCCAGATCCGCACCAGCCAGCAAACCAACAAATACCTGGAGCAGGCCCTGGCGCAGGAGCAGCTGCAGCGCAGCGGCAATACCGAGGCGATGGGCTATATCGCCGAAATGCGCGCGACGGCGAAGGTCCGCAAGAATCCCGACGCCTTCCAGTAGCGGGGGACTGGCGGCCCGGCCCCTCAGCTCTCGGCTTCCTGCGGAAAGCTCATCCCGACCGTGTTGAATCCGTTGTCGACGTAGAGGATCTCGCCGGTGATGCCGGCGGCGAGATCGGAGCAGAGGAACGCGGCGGCATTGCCGACATCTTCCTGGGTGACATTGCGTCGCAGCGGGGCTACCTCCGCCACCCGGCTCAGCATCTTGCGAAAGCCCGGGATGCCCGCCGCGGCGAGTGTCTTGATGGGGCCGGCGGAGATGGCATTGACCCGTATTCCCTGCGGACCCAGGTCATAGGCCAGGAAGCGAACGTTGGCCTCGAGGCTCGCCTTGGCGAGGCCCATGACGTTGTAGCTCGGGATGGAGCGGACGGCGCCGAGATACGACAGCGTGAGCAGCGCGCCTGATCGGCCCGCCATCAGTGGCGCGGCGCGGCGGGCGAGGGCGGTGAAGCTGTAGCTGGAAACGTCGTGGGCGATCCGGAAGGCGTCGCGGCTGGTGCTCTCAGCGAACCCGCCGGCGAGGGCTTCGCGGGGTGCATACGCCACGGCGTGGACCACGACATCGAGGCTGCCCCACTCACGCTTCAGCAGCTCGAAGGCTGAGTCGATCTCACCGTCGAGCGTCACATCCAGCGGCATCGTGAGACGGGAGCCGAGCGACTGAGCCAGGGGCTCGACGCGCTCCTTCATCTTGTCGTTGACGTAGGAGAAGGCGAGCTCGGCGCCTTCGCGATGCATCGCCTGGGCGATACCCCATGCGATCGAGCGGTCGGTTGCGACGCCGACAATGAATGCGCGCTTACCTGAGAGAAATCCCATACCCGAGCCCGCCGACGGTGACGAAGGTCGGGCGAGTTTAGACGAAACCCAGGCGGGTCACCCGCCCGCCGCCGCCGCCAGCCGGATGGTGAGCTTCTGGCCGGTCAGGATGTGGCTATGCGCGCCCATCGCGTTCCAGGCGAGGATCTGCGCCACCCGCACCTGGAAGAGCCTCGCGATCCGCCACAGCGTGTCGCCGGAGCGGACGGTGTAGACCACGCGGCGAGCACTGCCTTCAGGGTGATAAGAGGCCTGGTAGTAGTGCGAATGGCGGCGGTGATGGCGGTAGTAGTGAGTCGCAATCGGTGCACCCGAGGCGAGGCGCAAGCGCTGTCCCGGGTGAAGAGTCTGTCCGGGCGACAGGCCGTTCAGCCGTGCGAGCGTATGGACGTTCATGCGGTTCCGCCGGGCGATCGCCCACAGGGAATCGCCCCGGCGCACGACCTGGAAGCGGAAATGACGGGTCCAGCGCGAGCGGCCATCGACCCGCTCCGCAGCCAGCTTCACGTTCTCCGGAAGCACGTAGACGGTAGCCGGCACTTCGAGCTCCATGCCCACGGTGAGGCGTCCCGCGGGCAGCGTGTTGAGCTTGCGGAGGATCTCGACGGTCGTCTTGAAATGCCGTGCGACGGCGTACACGGTGTCGGAGCGGCGTACCTCGTAGTGCTCTATCCCCATGCGCTCATCGGGCGTGAGGTCGGCGACGTTCTGCTCGAACACCGGCGCGGCATCGACCGGAATCAGCAGGTAGAAAGGTCCGGTAGGGTCGGTGGCCCAGCGGTGGAAGGCGGGATTGAGGTCGTACACCTCATCGGCGGTGATGCCGGCGATCTGCGCGGCGACCTGCAGATTGATCTGTCCCTGAGTCATCACCCGAGCGAAGTACGGCTGGTTGGGTATCTGGGTGAAAGCGAGTCCATATTTCGCGGGATCGTCCACCAGACGCTTCATGGCGAGGAGCTTGGGCACGTAGGCCTCGGTCTCTCGCGGCAGGCGCAGGTTCCAGAAGTCGATCGGGCGGCCCTCGGCTTCATTAACCTGTACTGCGTGCTGCACGGCAATCTCGCCGCAGTTGTAGGCGGCGATGGCGAGCAGCCAGTCGCCGTTGAACTCGTCATGCAGGGCCTGCAGGTAATCGAGCGCGGCGTTCGTCGAGGCGACCACGTCGCGGCGGCCGTCGTACCACCAATCCTGCTTCAGGCCGAAGCGCGAGCCCGTACCGGGAATGAACTGCCAGAGACCCGCGGCGCGCGCCCGGGAGTAGGCGTACGGCTGGAAGGCGCTCTCGATGACCGGCAGCAGTGCGAGCTCCGCCGGCATGTGCCGCGCCTCGAGCTGCGAGACGATGTAGTAGAGGTACATGTCGGCGCGCCCGAAGGCGCGCTGCAGGTACTCCGGATTGGACGCGTACCAGTCCAGCTGCTGGTCGATCGCCCCTTCGTCTGCGTCTGGCAGCACGAAGCCGCCGCGAATGCGGGCGAGGAGATCGGCGTACTGCACCGGGGCAGGGGCGGACTGCTGCGGCGCCGGCGCCGCCGGCGGGGCGGGCGGAGTCTCGACCGGCGCGGCGGGCGCGGGAGCCGGCGGAGGCACGACTGCCTGCTCCGGCTGGCTTGGCAGCGGCTGGTGGGTCGCGCAGGCGGCAAGCGCTGCGAGCGCGGCAATCAGCAGCGCGTTACGAATGGCTCGAAGTGTATCCGTCGGCAAGTTCCCGACCCTCTGGAAGGCGTGTTAACTTCTTGTGGCACTGGAGTGCGTTTCCCGGGGCGCTCGCACTCACGCAAGCGGGTCTAGGAACCTCCATCTTCCGACCATACTGGGTCGGAGGGCGAAATTTAACCGTTAATTTCACACTATTGCCAGTACTTCATGGCACCCGCGCACAAAACGCAATTCCAGGAGCCGCACGCCGCGCGCCACGCCTGGTGGGCGAGCCCTCTCGGCAGCGCGCTCATCGCCGCGGAATCGCAGCTCCTCGGCGAGGCGCTCGACGATGTGTTTGGCTGGGAATTACTGCAGATCGGCGCCTGGGGCTCGGGCAGGGAGTTGTTGTCCGGAGCGCGCACGCGCCATCAGGCCATCGTCGCTCCGCCCGGCCTGTCGTCAAGCGCCGACATCCGCGGGCGGCCCACCCATCTGCCGATCATCAGCGATTCGATCGACGCGGTCCTGCTGCCGCACATCCTCGAGTTCGCCACCGATCCCTATGCCATCGTGCGCGAGGCGGATCGCGTGCTCGTCGGCGAGGGGCGGCTGCTGGTGCTCGGCTTTCGGCCATGGAGCCTCTGGGGCTTGCGCGAGCGCTGGAGCCGCAGCGGCTTTCCGCCGGGCACGCGCCGCGTACTGTCCGAAAGAAGGATCCGCGAATGGCTGGTGCTGCTCGGATATGAGGTAGTGTCGGCGCAGCATTATTTGTTCCGGGGGCCCTGGAGCGGCGGCCTCGCAGCGGGAGAGGGCACGGGCCGGATGCTGCGTCGGGGACTCACGTATCCGCTGCCCGCCAACGCCTACCTCCTCAAGGCCCGCAAGCGTATCTACACCCTCACACCCATTCGGCCGCGATTCCGCGAGCGCCCTGCGGTGCTGGGCGGACTCGTCAAACCCTCGCCGCGCTCGCGCGCGTGAGAACTCGTGAGGTTCGCTTGAACACGAAGGTCGCAGGAACCGAGGGCCTGGTGGAAATTTATACCGATGGCGCGTGCCGCGGAAATCCGGGCCCGGGCGGCTGGGCGGCATGGCTGAGTTTTGGTGATCGCGAGAAGGAGCTGGCCGGGGCAGAGGCGCTGACGACCAACAATCGCATGGAGCTGACGGCCGTCATCCGCGCGCTGGAGGCGTTGAAGCGTCCGGTGCGCGCGCGCGTGTACACGGACTCCGAGTACGTTCGGCGCGGCATCACAGAGTGGGTGCGTGCATGGAAGAGTCGAGGGTGGCTCACCGCGGACCGCAAGCCGGTGAAGAACCAGGATCTCTGGCAGCGCCTCGACGAGGTTGCCGCCGGCCACGAGATTGAGTGGCAGTGGGTGCCGGGCCATGCGGGCGTGCCGGGCAACGAGCGGGTCGACCGCCTCGCCAATGAGGCCATCGACGCGATGGCGGCCCACGGCTCGAGATAGGCGCAGGGAGGTGCCCCGCCGCCGGCATCAGAAAATACTGATAGACTTTCGTTCATGCGACAGATCGTTCTCGATACGGAAACCACCGGTCTCGAGCCGGCGCTCGGCCACAGGATCATCGAGATCGGCTGTGTCGAGCTCGTCAACCGGCGAGTCACCGGCCACACCTTCCACCGCTACTTGAATCCCGAGCGTGACATCGATCTCGGCGCCGAGGCGGTCCATGGTCTGCAGCGTCAGGACCTCGCGCGCCAGCCACGGTTCGTGGAGGTCGCAGATGAGTTCCTCGAGTTCATTGGCGGCTCTGAGCTCGTGATCCATAACGCGGAGTTCGACGTCGGCTTCCTCGATGTGGAGCTGCGCCTGGCCGGGCGCACCACTGTGATGAGCGAGCTCTGCCGCGTCCTCGACACGCTGGTGCTCGCGCGGGAGATGCATCCGGGCCAGCGCAACAACCTCGACGCGCTCTGCAAGCGCTACAACGTCGACAACTCGCGCCGCGAGCTGCACGGCGCGCTGCTCGATGCGCGCATTCTCGCGGACGTCTATCTCGCGATGACGGGCGGCCAGGGCGCGCTTGCCCTCACTGAGAATGTCTCCCGCTCGGCCGTCCTCGGGGCTGGTCAGATCCGCGCCCTGGTGCGCCCGCCGGCGCCTCTTCGGGTCATCGCCGCCACGGAACAGGAATTGCGGGCCCACCGCGAAATGCTCGCGCTCATCGCCAAGACGAGTGGTGGCCGCTGCCTCTGGCCCACCGCCGGCGAAGATCCGGTTCCTGAAGCCAACCGCGCCTGAGTGGATCTCATGTTTCATCTGCGCAAGTGCCGAATCGGCATCGTCGGCCTTGGCTACGTCGGGCTGCCGCTTGCCGTGGAGTTCGGCAAGCATTTCGACACCGTCGGCTTCGACATCAAGCCGCACCGTATCGCGGAGCTCGCGAGCGGCCGCGACAGCACGCTCGAGGTCTCGCGGGCGGAGCTGAAGACCGCGAAGCGGCTTTCCTTCAGCACGGATCTCGACAGCCTGAAGCGCTGCCGCGTACTCATCGTCACGGTGCCCACGCCCATCGATGAATACAAGCGTCCCGATCTCACGCCGCTCATCAAGGCCAGCGAGACGGTCGGCAAGGCGCTCACCAAGGGAGCGGTGGTGGTGTACGAGTCCACCGTGTATCCGGGGTGCACCGAGGAGGTATGCGTCCCGATTCTGGAGCGGGAATCCGGTCTCAAGTTGAACCGTGACTTCTTCGTCGGCTACAGCCCGGAGCGGATCAATCCCGGCGACAAGGAGCACCGCCTCACCACCATCAGGAAAGTGACCTCGGGCTCGACGCCCGAGGCGGCCGAGTTCGTCGACAAGCTGTACGGAACCATCATCACCGCGGGTACGCACAAGGCCTCCAGCATCAAGGTGGCCGAGGCCGCGAAGGTCATCGAGAATACGCAGCGTGACGTCAACATCGCTCTCATCAACGAGCTGGCGCTGATCTTCAACCGCCTTGGCCTCGATACCGAGGAGGTGTTGAGCGCCGCCGGGAGCAAGTGGAACTTCCTGCCCTTCAAGCCGGGCCTGGTCGGCGGTCACTGCATCGGCGTGGACCCGTACTACCTCACCCACAAGGCGCAGTCGATCGGCTACCACCCCGAGATGATCCTCGCCGGGCGGCGGGTCAACGACAACATGGGCCTGTATGTCGCCGGCGAGATCATCAAGCTGATGACCGCGAAGCGCATCCACATCAAGGGCGCGCGCACGCTGATGCTCGGCATGACTTTCAAGGAGAACTGCCCCGACATCCGCAACTCCAAGGTCATCGACGTGGTGCGGGAGCTCGAGAAGTACGGCGCACAGGTCGAGATCTACGACCCCTGGGCGGACGGGCGGGAATGCCGGCACGAGTACGGCGTGCGGCCCATCAGAACTCTGACGCCCAAGCGCTACGATGTCGCCGTGGTTGCAGTTGCACACCGGGAGTTCCGCGACATGGGGGCCGAGGGCGTGCGGCGCTTATGCAGGAAGAATCACGTGCTCTACGATATCAAGCACGTCTTTCGCGCCGCGGAGGTCGACGGCCGTCTATGAAGATCCTGCTCACAGGCGCGGCTGGCTTCATCGGCTATCACACCTCGCTCAATCTACTGGCGCGCGGGCACGAGATCGTCGGTCTCGACAATCTCAATGACTATTACGACGTCACCCTCAAGGAAGCGCGGCTCGACCGGCTGAAGCAGCAGTCCGGGTTTCGCTTCGTGAAGCTGGATCTCGCCGATGACGGCGGCATGAAGGATCTGTTCGCGCGGGAGAAATTCCAGCGTGTCGTGCATCTTGCCGCCCAGGCGGGAGTGCGCTATTCACTGGAGAATCCGCACAGCTACGTCCGCAGCAACGTCACGGGCACGCTGAACGTGCTCGAGGGCTGCCGTTACAACGGTGTCGAGCACCTGGTGTACGCCTCGACCAGCTCCGTCTACGGCGCCAACACCAACATGCCGTTCTCGCCGCACCGGATCGCGGATCACCCGCTGACCATCTACGCCGCCACCAAGCGCTCCAACGAGCTGATGGCGCATACCTACTCCTCGCTCTTCGACCTGCCCACCACGGGACTGCGGTTCTTCACCGTCTACGGTCCCTGGGGGCGGCCCGACATGGCGCTCTTCCTCTTCACGCGCAACATCCTCGAGGGCCGGCCGATCGACGTCTTCAACAACGGACATCATCGGCGGGACTTCACCTACGTCGAGGATATTGCCGAGGGCGTCGCGCGCGTCTGCGAGCGTGTCGCGCAGCCCTCGCAGGCCTGGGATAGCGGCTCACCCGATCCGGCGACGAGCCGCGCGCCCTTCAGGCTCTACAACATCGGCAATAACGAGCCGGTGGAGCTCATGCGCTACATCGAGGTCATCGAGGAGTGTCTGGGCCGCAAGGCCGAGAAGCGCTTCCTGCCGCTGCAGCCGGGGGATGTCCCGGAGACCTTCGCGGACATCGAGGACCTGGCGCGGGATGTGGGCTACCGGCCCGCGACGCCGGTCGAGGTGGGGGTGCGCCGCTTCGTCGACTGGTTCTGCGAGTATTACGGTTTCAAAAAGTCTTCATAACCGCGGGCGGGTACAATCCGCGCTTTATTGCCCGCAGGTAGCCCGTGACGCAACAGCCTCCCCCGCCCGCCATGAAGGTTCCCCTGCTCGATCTCACGCTGCAGTACGAGAAGATCGCGGCTGAGGTTCAGTCGGCCATCAGCCGGGTGTGCCGCAGCCAGCAGTTCATCCTCGGCGCCGAGGTGCGCGAGCTCGAGCTGCGCCTTGCCCGCGACAGCGGGAGCGCGCACGGCGTAGGGGTCTCCTCCGGTACGGATGCACTGCTCCTTGCCCTCATGGCGCTCGGCATCGGGCCGGGCGACGCGGTGATCACCTCACCCTTCACGTTCTTCGCTACCGCCGGGACCATCGCGCGCCTCGGTGCGAGGCCGCTCTTCTGCGACATCGATCCACGCGACTTCAACCTGTCACCTGCCCTGGTGGAGGAGCTGATCACGAGCGAATGCGAAGTCCGTGGTGACGGCGCGAACCGGCAGATCATTCACCGCAAGACCGGCGACCGGGTGAAGGCGATCATGCCGGTACACCTCTACGGACAGATTTGTGACATGGACGCCCTCATGGACATCGCAAGCCGCCTAGGGCTGCACGTCATCGAGGACGCTGCGCAGGCGATCGGCGCGCAGGATGATAAGGGGCGGATGGCCGGCGGCATCGGGCACATCGGCTGTTTCTCCTTCTTTCCCACGAAGAATCTCGGGGCGTTCGGCGACGCCGGCATGTGCACCACGAGCGATGCGGCGCTGGCGGAGCGCATGCGCGTGCTGCGCGTGCATGGAGCGGAGCCCAAGTATCACCACAGCCTGATCGGCGGCAATTTCCGGCTGGACGAGATCCAGGCCGCCGTGCTGAACGTGAAGCTGGGATCTCTGGATGAGTGGATGACGGCGAGGGATCGGCACGCCCAGCAGTACACCCAGCGGTTGCAGGGGCTGCGCCCCGCCGGCGGGGTCGTGACGCCGGTCCTGAGCCGCGGCGGCCGACACGTCTGGAATCAGTACGTGATCCGCGCGCAGCGGCGGGACGAGCTGCGGCAGTATCTGGCTGCGGCCGGCGTCGGAACGGAGATCTACTATCCGATTCCGTTGCACCTGCAGCAATGCTTCGCCTACCTGGACTACCGCGCCGGGCAGCTGCCGGAAGCGGAGCGCGCAGCCCACGAGGTGCTGGCGCTGCCCGTCTTCCCGGAGCTCTCGCCGGCGCAAATCGACCATGTGGCCGGTACAATCCGGCGCTTCTACCCGGCCGCAGAGGCCCCATCCCAGCAGTCCGCCTGAGGAGCACCCCATGCCGAAGGCCGCAGGTCCCCGTACTCCCATCTGGCCGGAACTGGCCACTCATGCCTCGAGGCTGAACGCCGTCGCCACGCATGAGCTCTTCTCGCGCGATCCCGGACGCTTCGAGCGCTTCTCGCGCCAGGGCGCGGGGCTCCTCATGGACTTCTCGCGCCAGCATCTCGATGAGATGGTGCTCGGGAAACTGCTGGAGCTCGCCGACGCGGTGGGCCTGAAGGCATACCGGGACGCGATGTGGCGCGGCGAGAAGATCAACTCCACCGAAGGGCGCGCGGTTTTGCATGTCGCGCTGCGGCAGCCGCCGGGGGCGAACATCGGGGGCGCGGATATCTCGCGGGTCGTGATGGCGGAGCGCGAGCACATGCTCACCTTCGCGGAAAACGTGCGCGCGGGACGGATCGCCGGCACCTCGGGGAAGCCTTTCACGCGGATCGTGAACATCGGCATCGGCGGCTCCGACCTGGGTCCGGCGATGGCGGTGCAGGCACTGCGCCCCTACACGCTCGATGCGCCGAAGTGCGATTTCGTCTCCAACGTCGACGGCTGTCACCTCGAGGATATTCTGGAGAGTGCGGACCCTCGGGCGACGCTCTTCATCGTTTCCTCCAAGACTTTCACGACGCTCGAGACTCTGACCAACGCGCACACGGCGCGCGCCTGGGTGAAGGAGAAACTGGGCGAAGAGGCCGTGCGCGAGCACTTCGCGGCGGTGTCGGTCAACCACCGGGCGATGGACGAGTTCGGCGTGCATCCGCAGTACCGCTTCACCATGTGGGACTGGGTCGGCGGGCGCTACTCGCTCTGGTCCTCGATCGGGGTGTCGCTCGCGATCGCCATCGGCAAGGACCAGTTCCTCGCCATGCTCGGCGGCGGCCATGAGATGGACGAGCACTTCCGCAAGACACCCTGGGCGGACAACCTGCCGGCGCTGATGGGGCTGCTGGGGGTATGGAACATCAACTTCGAGGGACTGCCGACGGTTGCGGTGCTGCCGTATGACGATCGCCTGAAGCGCTTCCCGGCGTACCTGCAGCAGCTGGAGATGGAAAGCAACGGCAAGTCGGTGACGATCGACGGGCGGCGGGTCGAATGGCAGACGGCGGCGGTGATCTGGGGAGAGCCCGGCAACAACGCGCAGCACTCGTTCTTTCAGTTGCTGCACCAGGGCACGCCGCGGGCGGCGCTCGACTTCGTCCTGCCGGCACGCTCGTCCTGCGGCAACCAGCCGCAGCAGGATCTCGCGATCGCGAGCTGTCTGGCGCAGGCGGAGGCCTTCCTGAACGGGCAGTCGGCGGAGACGGTCCGCGCCGATCTCACGCAGCAGGGATTGCCGAAGGAGCGGATCGAGGAGCTCGTCCCGCACAAGGTGCATCCCGGGTGCCGGCCGAGCACTCTGGTGGCGTTTCAGAGGTTGGACCCGCAGACCCTGGGGAAGCTGATTGCGCTCTATGAGCACAAGGTGTTCACCCAGGGAGTCGTCTGGGGGGTGAACTCCTTCGATCAGTGGGGAGTGGAGCTGGGGAAGAAGTTGACCGACAAGCTGGTGCCGGCGGTGAAGGATCCGGGCGGCGGTCACGCCGTGTCGCCCGGAGTGGGGAGGGTCATTGCGCAGCTGACGGAATGGAAGCAGGGGGATTGAGCCCGGCTGGATTGAAGAGAAG
This sequence comes from Steroidobacteraceae bacterium, assembly GCA_036273095.1. GTDB lineage: Bacteria > Pseudomonadota > Gammaproteobacteria > Steroidobacterales > Steroidobacteraceae > 13-2-20CM-66-19. The sequence goes on from DATAXF010000022.1 coordinate 12,415, forward strand.
ATCATTTGAGCGATATCTTTCAGCGAGATCTTCACGAGCACCTGCGGCTGTTTCAGAGCCTCGAGCCGCTCGCGGCGGAAATCGAGCGCGCCGGGAATCTGGTTGCGGCAGCGCTCCGCGGCGGGCGCAAGCTGATGTTGTGCGGCAATGGCGGCTCGGCGGCGGACAGTCAGCACATCGCGGCCGAGCTCGCCGGCCGGTTCGTGAACGATCGCAGGCCGCTCGCCGCCGTGGCGCTGTCCACGGACACCTCGACGATGACCTGCATCGCGAACGATTACACCTTTGACGAGGTGTTTTCGCGGCAGGTGATGGGCCTGGGAGTGCGAGGCGACTGTCTGCTCGCGATCTCGACATCGGGCAAGTCCAGAAACGTGATTCGCGCGGCGGAGGTGGCGAAGGCCACCGGGGTACTGGTGATCGGACTGCTCGGCAAGGAAGGAGGACCGCTGCGGGATCTATGCGACGTCGCGCTGGTGGTGCCCAGTCAAACCACGGCGCGGATTCAGGAGGCGCACATATTCATCGGTCACGTCCTGTGCGCCCTCGTGGAGGAGGCGTTGGGACTGGCATGAGCGGCATCAGCACAGCGGGCGGGCCCGGAAAGGCACCGTCGGACCTCAAGGCGCGGCTGCGCAAGGCGCGGGTGCTGGTCGTGGGCGATGCGATGTTGGACCGGTACCTTTTTGGGGAAGTGGAGCGGATTTCCCCGGAAGCGCCGGTGCCGGTGGTGCGGGTCACCAGGGAGGAGCACCGGCTGGGTGGCGCGGCGAACGTGGCGCTCAACGTCAAAGCGCTCGGACCGGGCGTGACGCTGATTACGGTCGTGGGGGAGGATGAGCCGGCGCAAAGGCTCGAGGCATTGCTCAAGACCCAGGCAGTGGAGGTGATTCTCGGCAGGGACCCGAAGCTCTTCACGTGCGTCAAGCTGCGGGTCATTGGACGGGCACAGCAGCTCGTACGGGTGGATTTCGAGAGCCAGCCGGACCACGAGGTGCTGGCTGACATGCTGTCGGACTTCGCGCGCGCACTGCCCCAGCATGACGCGGTGCTCTTCTCCGACTACGGCAAGGGAGGGCTGACACACATTCCGCGCATGATCGAGCTGGCGCGCGCCGCCGGAAAGCCGGTGCTGGTGGACCCTAAGGGTGACGACTACGGGCGCTATGCGGGGGCGACGGTCATCACGCCCAATCGCGCGGAGCTGGCACAGGTGATCGGCAGCTGGAAGACCGAGGCGCAGCTCGAGGAGCGCGCCCAGCGGCTGCGGGAGAGCAACCGGCTGGACGGAGTGTTGCTTACCCGCAGTGAGGAGGGCATGTCCCTCTTCGATGCAGCAGGCCACCTGCAGGTGCCCGCCCAGGCGCGAGAGGTGTTTGACGTGACCGGCGCCGGCGATACCGTCATTGCGACTCTGGCGGCGATGTTGGCCTGCGGCAAGAGCCTGCGGGAGGCCATGCCCATCGCGAACCGGGCCGGCGGCATCGTCGTCGGCAAGTTCGGCACCGCGACGGTGAGCTACGAAGAGCTTTTCGGATGAGAGTCGTCGTAACCGGCGCGGCCGGCATGGTGGGCAGCAACCTGGTGCACGGACTCAATGCGATCGGCATCGACGATGTGATCGCGGTTGACGATCTGACCGAGGGCGCCAAATTCCGCAACCTGCTCGGCGCCAGGCTGAGCGACTACTTCGATCGCAACGAGTTCTACGACCGCTTCGCCTTGGGGGAGCTGGGTCATATCGATGCCGTGTTCCACGAGGGCGCCTGCTCCGACACGATGGAGCACAACGGGCGCTACATGCTGGAGACCAATTACCGCTGCTCGAGGGACCTGCTGGATGTCTGCCAGAGCCGGGGCACGCGGCTCCTCTACGCCTCGTCCGCCGCCACGTACGGCGACAGCCCGGTCTTCCGCGAGGCCGCGGAGCACGAGCGGCCGCTCAACGTATACGGCTACTCGAAGCTCCTCTTCGACAACATCGTGCGGCGCACGCTCCCGACTGCTCGGTTTCAGGTGGCGGGCTTTCGCTACTTCAATGTTTACGGACCGCGGGAGCAGCACAAGGGACGGATGGCCTCCGTGGCGTTCCATCATTTCGGCGAGTTGCGCGAGACCGGCAAGGTCAAACTCTTCGGCGAGTACGGCGGCTATGGCCCCGGGCAGCAGGTGCGCGACTTCGTGTTCGTGGACGATGTGGTCGCGGTCAATCTCTGGTTCCTGCGCAATCCGGGGCGCAGCGGCATTTTCAATGTCGGCACCGGCAGGGCGCAGCCTTTCAACGACGTGGCGCATGCGACCATCAATGCTTCGCGCGCGCTGCGCGAAGAGGCACCGCTGAGCCTGGAGCAGCAGGTTTCCCAGGGCCTGATCGAGTACTTGCCCTTTCCCCCGGCTTTGGTCGGGAAATATCAATGTCACACCCAGGCGGACCTGACATCGCTTCGCGCGTCAGGTTGTGACGTGGCGTTCGCCGATGTGGCGACGGGCGTCCGTCGCTATGGGGAGTGGCTGAACGCGACGCCAACTGCGGCCGCGTGAGCTGCGTATGGCGGCCATTCCTGATTCATTGAGTCGCAAGCGGGTCCCCGCGGCCGAGGTGGCCGGGTGGTCATGGCCGCGACCGCTCGTGTTCACCAACGGTGTATTCGATGTTCTGCACCGCGGGCATGTCGTCTACCTGGCGGCGGCTCGCGAGCTCGGTGCCGCGCTGCTCGTCGCGGTCAACAGCGACTCGTCCGCGAGGCGGCTCGGGAAGGGGCCGGACCGGCCGATCAGCGGCGAGAGTGACCGCTCACTCGTGGTTGCCGCGCTCGAGAGCGTGTCCTTCGTCACCACCTTCGACGAGTCCACCCCGTGCGAACTGCTACAGCGCTGCCGCCCTGACGTATACGTGAAGGGCGGGGATTACGATGTCGAGAGTCTGGAGGAGACTCGCCTCGTACGCGGCTGGGGTGGGCGCTCCGTGGTCATTCCGTTCGTGGACGGGTATTCGACCAGTGCGCTCGTCCAACGCATCCGCGGCGGGTCATGAGCCGGAAAGCGGCGTTCATCGATCGCGATGGGGTGCTCAACGAGGAGCGGGCCTTCGTGCATCGGATCGAGGATTTCGCGCTGCTGCCGGGAGCGGTAGCGGCATTGCGCCTGATCAAGGAGGCGGGCTACCTCCTCGTGGTGATCACCAACCAATCCGGAATCGCCCGCGGCCTCTACTCCGAGGCCGACTACCGCACGCTCACGGGACACATTCGCGCGCAGCTCGAGGGCGCCGGAGTCCCACTGGATGCAGTCGAATACTGCCCGCACCTGCCCGATGCGCCGGTCGAGCGTTATCGCGTCGACTGCGACTGCAGGAAGCCGAAGCCCGGCATGCTGAGACGGGCCATCCAGGCTCTCGATGTCGAGCCTGGGGCGTCTTTCCTGGTGGGTGACCGGCTATCCGACATCGAGGCCGGTCGCGCGGCCGGCGTGGGGCGCTGCTTCCTCGTCCGAACGGGGTATACGCCGCCCGACGATGCCGTGGCGCGAGCGGATGCCGTGTACGATGATCTGCTCGCTTGCGCCAGGTCCGTCGTGGCAAGCTCCCGCTAACAGCTCAGCAGAGGAATCAAGAACTTGAAAGGCATCGTTCTCGCCGGCGGCGCGGGCACGCGGCTGCACCCCGTGACCCTGAGCATCAGCAAACAGCTCCTGCCGGTCTACGACAAGCCGATGGTCTATTACCCGCTGGCGGCGCTGATGCTGGCGGGGATCCGCGACATCCTGCTCATCTCCACGCCCGAGGACCTGCCGTTGTTTCGCCGCCTGCTCGGGGATGGCGCCAAATGGGGGATATCGCTGACCTACGCCGAGCAGCCGCGGCCCGAGGGGTTGGCGCAAGCGTTCATCATCGGCCGGCGGTTCGTCGGCAAGGATCGCGTCGCGCTGGTCCTCGGCGACAACATTTTCTACGGCGAGGGATTGCCGGAGCAGCTCGAGGCCGCCGCCACCCATGGCGAAGGCGCCACGGTGTTCTCCTATCGGGTACGGGACCCGGAGCGATATGGTGTCGTGCAGTTCGATGAGGCGGGTCGGGCGCTCGGTATCGAGGAGAAGCCCGAGAAGCCGAAATCGCACTTCGCGGTGACCGGCCTTTATTTCTATGACAACCAGGTGCTCGACATCGCGGCGGCCCTCAAGCCATCCGCGCGCGGGGAGCTCGAGATCACCGATGTCAATCGCAAGTACCTCGAGCGTGGCGCGTTGCGGGTGGAGCACCTGGGCCGCGGCGTGGCCTGGCTCGACACGGGCACCCACGAGTCCCTGCTGCAGGCCTCGATGTTCATCGAGGCGATCGAGACGCGTCAGGGGCTGAAGGTGTGTTGCCCCGAGGAGATCGCCTATCGTAAGAGCTATATTTCGGCCGAGCAGCTCGAGTCTCTGGCGCGGCCGCTCGCCCAGACGGGTTACGGCGCCTACCTCCTCGACATCCTGAAGGGGCAGGACTGAGATGGAGTTCGTCCCGACCGACATTGCCGATGTCGTGCTCATCCGCCCGAAGGTGTTCGGTGATGAGCGCGGTTATTTTATGGAATCGTGGGAAGAGCGCAAGTTCGCTGCCGCGGGCCTGAGCTCGAGATTCGTCCAGGACAACCACAGCCACTCCGCGCGGCACGTCCTGCGCGGACTGCACTATCAGATACGACAGCCGCAGGGAAAGTTGGTGCGCGTCGTGACGGGCACCGTTTATGACGTCGCGGTGGATATTCGCCGCAGCTCGCCGAGCTTCGGTAAATGGGTGGGCGTGGTGCTTTCCGCGGAGAATCATCAGATGCTGTGGGTTCCTCCCGGCTTCGCGCATGGCTACCTGGTGCTCAGCGACTTCGCGGACTTCCTCTACAAGGTCACGGATTCCTGGGCACCCGCCCACGAGCGGGCGATCCGGTGGAACGATCCCGAGATCGGGGTGAAGTGGCCATTGCCTGTGGGCGCGGAGCCTGTGCTATCGGGCAAGGATGCCATGGCCCCTGTCCTTCGTGATGCGGAGGTCTATCCTTGACGCAGGCCGCGCGTCCGATAACGAGGGTCTTAATCACGGGCGCCGGAGGGCAAGTCGGGCGTGCGCTGCTTGACGCCGTGCCGGATAGCTTCGAGGAGATTGCCTGCACGCATGCTGATCTGGACATCGGCGCGGGCGAGGCGGTACATGATTGCATCGGGCACCATCGGCCGGGCGTGATCATCAATGCAGCGGCGTACACCGCGGTCGACAAGGCTGAATCGGAGCCGGACGCCGCGCAGCGGATCAACGCCGAGGGCCCGCGGCATCTGGCGGCGGCGGCCCGTGAGTGCGGCGCACGATTGCTCCACATCTCGACCGATTTCGTGTTCGATGGCACGGCTTCCGTTCCCTACCGGCCGGATTCCGCGACGCACCCGCTCAGTGTCTATGGGCGCAGCAAGCGTGAAGGGGAGCGGTCGATCCTGGAGACGTTCGCCGATGGTTCCACGATCGTACGCACTGCCTGGGTCTACGGCCCGACCGGCGCGAACTTCCTGCTCACCATGTTGCGCATCATGCGGGCCAATGGAACGGCACGCGTGGTAGCGGATCAGGTCGGAACGCCGACGGCAGTCCGATCCCTCGCCGATGCGCTCTGGCGAATCGCGGCCCGTCCGGAGATTCGCGGCATCCATCACTGGACTGACGCGGGGGTCGCGAGCTGGTACGACTTCGCGGTAGCCATCGCGGAGGAGGGCGCCGTGCTGGGACTCCTTCCGCCCGAGATCGAAGTCACTCCCATCACCACCGCGGAGTATCCAACACCCGCCCGCCGACCCTGCTACAGCGTGCTCGACAAGAGCTCGCTGACTCCATACGGCCTGTTACCGATCCACTGGCGCAAGTGCTTGCGTGCCGTCCTGAGAGAGATGGCGAGTGTCTAGGCTGCTCATCACCGGCGGCGCCGGCTTCATCGGCGCCAACTTCGTGCACTACTGGCTCGGCGCCCATCCCGGCGAGCGCCTGGTGGTGCTCGATGCGCTGACCTATGCCGGCAATCTCGCCAATCTCGAGCCGGTCAGGGAGCGTTCGGAGCTCGAGTTCGTGCAGGGCAACATCTGCGATACACCATTGGTCGAGCGGCTGCTGCGGGAGGAGGGGATCGATACCATCGTGCACTTCGCCGCGGAGTCGCACGTCGACCGCTCCATTCACGGGCCCGATGCCTTCATTGAGACCAACGTGCAGGGCACGCACTCGATGCTGAAGGCGGCGCGTAAGGTGTGGTTGGAGGAGAAGACGGTCGCGACGCACCGCTTTCATCACGTATCGACGGATGAAGTGTACGGGTCCCTGGCTCCGGACGAGCCTGCATTCCACGAGCGAACCCCGTACGCGCCAAACTCACCGTACTCGGCAAGCAAGGCGGCTTCAGATCATCTTGTCCGCGCCTACCACCATACCTATGGCCTCCAGGTCACGACCAGCAACTGCTCGAACAATTACGGTCCGTTCCACTTCCCCGAGAAGCTGATTCCTCTGGTGATCGTGAATCTGTTGCACGGGCGGGCTCTGCCGGTCTACGGCGACGGGCGCAACATCAGGGACTGGCTGCACGTGAGCGATCATTGCCGAGGCATCGACCTGATCCTGAGGAGAGGCAGGCCCGGAGAGGTCTATAACATCGGGGGAGGCGTCGAGAGCGAGAACGTCACGCTGGTCGAGACACTATGCGCGGTGGCCGACGAGGCCTTCGGCGGTAACCCGGACCTTTGCTCCCGGTTCCCGGGGTGTCCGGCGGCGCGGGGCGGGAAATCCACCAGCCTCATCCAGTTCATCAAGGACCGTCCCGGCCACGACCGCCGCTATGCCATCGATTGCGGCAAGATCGAGCGGGAGCTGGGGTATCGGGCCCAGGTGGCTCTGGCCTCCGGGCTGCGCAGTACCTTCGACTGGTACGCGCAGAACGAGTGGTGGTGGCGCGCCGTCATGGACGGCAGCTATCAGCGCTGGATGGAGAGCCATTACCGCTGAGGTCTTCGCTCGCTCGAGGCGCCGCGCCAGCCCGTCGCTCGCTGGCCACACCGGACGCGGTCATCCCAGCGGGTTCGTGAACGTTCCAGTGTGGAAAGCGCACTCAAGAAGCAGCGCTCCCGCTACAATCACCGCCTTTCGCGCAGCCAGGACCTGGGGAAGATTGATGCCGCAAGAATCGGGCGGACAGCCGGAGACAGGCTCGAGGGTGCGCTGCGTAATGGGTTCCCGATATAGGTTAGTAATGCAGTTATTTCGACGTCCGCCCGGGTCGCTTGCCGGCTGGGTCTTAGCGTTCTTCAGTCTCTGTCTCATCGCCGGCTCGGCATATGGGCAGGCGAGCGGCGGCGGCGGTGGCGGCGCGGGCGGCCTCGGTGGCGGGGGTCTGATGCAGATGTTCCAGGGGCTGACCCCGGACGAGCAGCAGACCATCATGAACCAGCTCGGATCGGGCGGCGCGCTCGGCTCGGGTACTACGGCTCTCACCTTCGGGCAATCGCTCGGCAACATGAGCCAGTCCCAGATGCAGCAGCTGCAGCAGCAGATGATCTCGGTCCGCGAGAAACGCGCCCAGCAGGAGCAGCAGCCGGCCATCCCTATACTCCAGGGTGGAGACTGGGTGATCATAGAGATCGGGTTTCATCTGGCCCCGCGTGCCCCGACCGCCAACCGATCGAACACGGCATTGCAGCAGGCGCTCAGCTCCCAGGGCGGAGCGGGGGCGTTGTCCGGACAGCTATCCAGCTTGTCGCCGCAGACGCTGCAGGCCCTGCAGTCCTCCGTGCAGGGTAGCTCGGGTAATTCGGCAGCGGACGCTACCCAGCCATCGACCGCGGCAGCGCCCGCCACCAATGTCAGCATGGCAGACAGCGAGCGCATGGAGGCGCTCATGAGCATGATTCGTAATCACGATCCGTACCAGCTTTCGCCCGACGGCGAGCTGATGCTTCCCGGATTGCCTTCAGTTCCCCTTCTCGGGCTGACGGAGACTCAGGCGACGCTGCGTCTCTCAGTGGTGCCTGCGTTTCAGAGTCTCCAGGTGAGAGTGACTCTCCTGCCGCTGCAGAAGACCGGACAGGAGGCTCTGAAGCCTTTCGGCTATGACGTCTTTTCCGAATACTCCACGTTCACTCCTCAAGCCAACGTGCCGGTGCCTTCGAATTACGTGGTTGGCCCGGGCGATGTGCTCGATGTCCTGCTCTACGGCAATCAGAACCACGCGTATCAGATGAACGTCGACCGTGACGGCCGCATCAATTTCCCCGAGCTCGGTCCGATCCAGGTGGGCGGCCAGGCCTTCAGCACCGTCCAGGCGGAAATCGATGCGCGCGTTCAGCACCAGATGATCGGGGTGCGCGCGAGCGTCACCATGTCAGAGGCACGCTCGATCCAGATGTTCGTGATGGGCGATGCATTTGACCCGGGCAGCTATACCGTCAGCGGCCTCGGAACCATCACCTCGGCACTTTACGCCGCGGGCGGCCTCGACAATACCGGCTCGATGCGTAACATCGAGCTGAAGCGCAATGGTGTGGTGGTCGACAGACTGGATCTGTACGACCTCCTCATCCATGGCAACACCACTCACGACGCCCGGGTGATGGAGGGTGACGCGATCTTCATACCTCCCGTAGGGCCGACCGTCGCGGTGGACGGAGAGGTGGAGCGGCCCGCCATTTACGAGATCAAAGACGAACATGAGCCGTCGGAGGCCATTGCCCTGGCGGGCGGATTGATGCCGGACGCTGACACAGCTAAGGCTACGGTCACGCGTATCGAGCGGAATGGTCAGCGACTGGTATTCCCGCTGGACCTCACCGCCTCATCCGGACGCGAGCAGGGGTTGCGAAACGGCGACTACATCTACGTGCCGCGCCTGAGACCATCGCTGGATGCCGCGGTCATGCTCAGCGGCAACGTTTATACCCCAGGGACTTATGAGTACCATCCGGGCATGCGGCTCACCGATGTGATCGGGTCCGTGGCCGAGGTCGAGCCGGATACCGACCTCCATTACCTGCTCATCCGCCGCGAGGTGCCGCCCGATCGACGGGTCGAGGTGGTGTCGGCCGATCTGTCCGCCGCGCTGGCCCATCCGGGAACGAGCGCCGATCTGGCATTGATGCCGCGCGATCAGATCACCGTGTTCGACCTGTCCTCCGCCCGAGACCACATCATCCAGCCCATCATCGATGAGCTGCAGGGGCAATCGACCTCGCAGCAACCTGAGCAGGTGGTGACGGTGCAAGGGATGGTCAATGTGCCGGGAACTTATCCTCTGGAACCGGGAATGACGGTTGCGGACCTCGTGCGCGCCGGCGGGGGTCTCAAGGACGCGGCATATCCAGCCAAGGCCGAGCTCACCCGCTATGCCGTTTCGAATGACGGAACACGCCATACGAAAATCTCAGATGTCGATTTAGCCCACGGTCTGAACGGTGTTCCGGCGGCTAGCCTGACGCTGAGGCCGTATGACGTCCTGAGCGTCAAAGAGATCTCACAATGGGCGAGCCTGGAAAGCGTCAAGCTGATGGGCCAGGTGCGCTTCCCCGGCACCTACACCATCAGGCCGGGAGAAACCCTGAAATCGGTGATGGACCGGGCCGGAGGGCTGACTCCGTACGCATTTCCGCAAGGAGCCGTATTCACCCGAGTGGAGCTGAAACAGCGCGAACAGGAGCAGATGGACCAGCTTGCCGAGCGCATGAAGATCGAGCTTGGCGTGCTCGCGCTGCGCGCGGTGGCGACCTCGCAAGGCAGCAATGTGGGGAACGCCTCCAACGCAATGATCGTCGGCCGCTCGCTTCTCGGGGAATTGGAGGGTGAGAAGGCGGTTGGGCGGCTGGTCATCAACTTACGACAGATAGAGCATGAGCCGGCCGCTTCCCCTTATGACGTCGTACTGAGGAACGGAGACCAGCTCATGGTGCCGAAGTTCGAGCAGGAAGTGACCGTCATCGGAGAAGTGCAGGATCCGACCTCTCATCTCTACGACCCGGCTCTGTCGCGCGACAGCTACATCCGTCTGAGCGGTGGCTTCACGGCCCAGGCAGACAGCAAGCGCATCTATGTGGTACGCGCCGACGGCAGCGTGGTCGCGAACGCGGGCAGCTTCTGGTTCGATCGCGGCTCGAACGTCCAGATGGAAGAGGGCGATACTATCGTCGTGCCGATCAATGCTGAGAGCATGCTGCCGCTGCCCTTCTGGGAGGCTGTGACGGGGATCATGTACAACGTGGCCATCGCGGCGGCGGCGGTACATGCGCTGTAGCCCGGGCGCGCTCAGCCGAATGGTGAGGCGATGACCGATCCCGTCGAGGAAATCTCGCTGACCGATCTCATCGCCGCGGTGAAGCGGCGCAAGCGCATCGTGCTGACGGTCACCGCGTGCGTGCTCTGCTTAGCGCTGCTGTATGCGATATTTGCGACGCCCCGATACGAGGCGCTCATCGTCGTGCAGCCGCAAGCCAACATGCCGGGCGGTGCAGGTGGCGCTCTCGCCGACCTCGCGGGGCAGTTGGGGTCCGTCTCGTCGATGGTAGGTCTCGGCGGCCTTGGGAAAGAGACGGATCAGGAGAACAACTACCTCGCGACGCTTACATCGAATGAGCTGGCACTGAAGTTCATAAGCCAGTACAACGTCGCTCCGCTGCTGTTTCCGCAACGATGGGATGTTCAGACCCGGAACTGGAAGCCGTTGCACAGAGGCGCGCTGTCCAGCATGAGGCTCAGCATCTCGCGCACTCTTGCGCGAATATCGGACGACAAGGGCTGGCGGCCGCCGACCGCCGCGCCGACCACGTGGCAGTTACTGCACAGGTTTCAGAAGATACTGAACGTAAAGAAGAAGGAAGACGCCGGTGTCGTGAACGTGACCATCAAATACCCCGATCCGCAGATTGCCGCGGCCTGGGCGAACGAGTACGTGGCACTGGCTAACAGCCTCATCAGGGCAAGGGTGGTTTCCGAGACACAGGCGGCTCTGGCCTATCTTTCTCAGGTGGCCGAGCAAACCTCCGTCACGGAGGTCAAGGACAGCACGTACCTGCTCATCCAGCGGCACCTTGAGGAGCAGATCGAGGCGAAGTCGAAGCCCGACTTTGCCTTCCAGGTCGTCGATCCTGCGATCGTCCCGGGTGAGCGCTCGCCCCCCGGGCGTACGCTCGTGATGCTGGGAGCGCTGGTGATGGGCCTGTTGTTCGGATCGCTGCTCGCCGTGTTTCAAGAGTTCTTTCTCGCGCCCCGCCGTCGCACCGCGCCGGTGACCGAAGCTTCCCGCGGCGAGCACGCCCACCTGGGTGCAGAACGATCGGCGAGCGCATCCAGGACGGCTGGCGCGTCGTGATCGAGAGGCAACTCTCGCAACAGCTCCCGCATTGAACGCAAGCGCACCAACGTACGCCGAGGAGGTGAACTGGACAAGGCTGGGCAAAGCCCCTTGTCTGTTTCTGGCGCTCGGGTACGGCGGCACGCTAGCGGCCCTGCCGATGCTCGCGTTCCAGGATCGCGAGAACTATCTCGGATATGCCAGGCATTCCCTGCTTCTGTTGGGGAAATTCTTCCTCTCCGGCATCTCGGCCACCATTGCCAACGAGCCGGTGTGGTTGCTCGTCAACGGTGTCCTGGGTCTCATGCTGAGTCCCGAAGTAGTGGTCCGGCTATTGATCTTCACCTCCGCCTGCGCCATGTCGTACGTGATGCTCAGGCGAGGAGCCGAGAGGGGTTGGGGTTGGATGCTGCTTTTGCTGCTGATGCCCCAATTGGTTGAGAATTACACCACTCACATCACCCAAGGATGTGCCATCGCGGTATTCCTCGCGGGATGGTTCTCGGTCTCGAAGTTTCCACGGTGGCTGTTGCTTGGGCTTGCTCCGCTTATTCACTCTTCCTACTTTGTCGTCCTTGCCCTGTACGTCATGACCGAGACCATGAAGAAGCTCCGGTTGGCGGAAGACGTGCAAGTTGCGGCGATCGTAGCAACCGGGGCTGTGATGAGCGTCGGATTCGTGTGGGCTGCTTCCGTTCTCGGCGCTCGCCAGGGCACCGAGTACCAGGACGTCGCCGGAGCGAGTGTCTCGGGGATTGGATTCGTGTTTTGGCTGCTGGTTCTCCTGCTGCTTTTCCTCGAGGGGCGCTCGCTCCTGCGTAGAAACGCACTGGCGGTCACGGCGCTCGTGTTTTATCTCGCGACGTACTTCTTCCTGCAATTCACCGGACGCATCTTCGAAAGCATGATGGCTCTGGCAATCGTTGCCGGACTTCAGTTGACGAGCTGGCGCAGGGCAATCTTCCTCTTGCTGTCGGTCAGCTGGTTGATCGCCGGCTGGATTCTTGAGCTGACACAAGTGCGATCCCTCTAGGAGCGAGCGGAGATGGAAGGGCTTCCCAAGAGCGTGACCGTCCATGAATGAGACGCGAACGGCCGGCCTCGAAGCACAGAACCAGCGGGAAGAACCGGCCGAGCAGCACAAGCGACTGTTGCACCGTGGTGCAATCAATGCGTTCCTCGTATCGGTCCTCGGGGCCGCGGCTGGGTTCGGCGCGCACGTGATAGTTGCCCGGGCCGTCGGCAAGTCGGAATACGGCATCTATGGTTTGATGTTGAGCTGGGTAAGCGTGCTCGCCGTGATCGCACAGGCAGGGCAGGACAGCAATGTGGTTCGTCTGCTGCCCACGTATTCCGCGCGCGGCCAATGGGGCAAGGTGAAAGGCCTGCGCTACGGCGCAGGCGCGCTCGTTCTTCTGCTCAGCATTGCGATTGCCGTCACTGGCTGCGTAGTGGTGGCTGTGGCTGGTAGAGAGCAGAGTGCTTCATGGCGCGAGACGTTCTATATAGGCTTCGCGATGCTCCCGATACTCACGCAGTTGCAGCAGAGCGGAGCGATGCACCGTGCGTTCAAGCGGGCGATCGGCGCGAACGCTTACATTACGATCGGGCGCCCGGCCGCGCTCATTGCAATCATGATCGCGATCATGGCCTATGTGCATCCGGTGAGCGCACGGGTCGCAGCCGCTGCGAGCGCCCTGTCGGTGACCGTCGCGCTCGCCTTATCGACGGCGCACATGTCCTGGGCCTGGCCGGTCGAAGCCAGGGGCGTGCGGCCACAGTATGAGATGAGCCACTGGACTCGCATGGGGCTGCGCATGTGCATCCTCTCATGGATGGCCGTGGCCACGAATCGGGTCGACGTGCTGCTTCTCGGTGCATTAATGGGTTCGAGCGAGGTCGGGCCGTATTACGCTGCGGTCAACATTGCGGGCTTTGCGTTTTACGCGTTCCAGGCAGTCAACGTGGTTCTCGCGCCACTGATTGCCGAGCGATATGACGCCGGAGATCTAATGGGGCTGGAGGCGCTCGTGCGACGGGGGGCCCGGGTCGGGCTCCTGGGTGGTATCGTGACGACCGTGTCGATTGCGCTCGTCGGCCACTGGACCCTCGGGGTCTTCGGCCCCGGATTCACGGCTGCCTACTACCCGCTGCTGATCCTGCTTTGCGGATACTTCGCGGTTACGGCGATCGGTCCGGGTGGGTTCGTACTGTCGATGACCAACTACCAGAGCCAAGCGTCAGTGTTCGCTGGAATCGGGCTCGTCGTCAATGTTGTCCTGACCACGCTCCTTGCTCCGCGCTTCGGCGCGGTGGGCGCGGCGCTCAGTTCCGCGATTCAGCTGGTGATCTGGCAATCGCTCATGCTGCGCTTCGTGGTAGAGAAATTGAGGATCAATTCCTCGGCATTTGGCCCCTCGCTCGTGGGCCGGGCGCCTGTATGAAGCTGGCCCTTGTCATTTCGTCGCTGGCCGGAGGAGGTGCCGAACGGGTGATGACGACTCTGGCGAACGGCTGGGCTGCATCGGGAGTCGATGTTGCGCTGATAACGCTTGCGGCCGTCGGGATTGATGAGTACGAGCTGAGTCCGGACGTCCGTCGCATCTCGCTTGCGCTGTCTTCCAGGTCCGAAGGCGCCATTGCGGCCGTCGGGAATAATGTGCGGCGCATTCTTGCCCTCCGTCGCGCCATTGCAAGATGGAAACCCGAGGCCGTAGTGAGTTTCGTGGATACGACAAACATGCTCTGCGTATTGGCGTGCCTGGGCCTCGATCTGCCGGTCATTGTATCGGACCGCGTGGCGGTTACGGCATGCCCGCCGCGCTCGGTGTGGAGGTGGTTGTATCGTCCGCTGTACAAACGTGCTGCCGCCGTCGTAGTGCAGACGTTACGCGGCGCGGCGTATGTGCGACAGCTTACGGGACGCGATGCCGTCGTGATTCCCAATCCATTGAAGCCGTCCGCAAGCAGGAGCGAGAGTGGCCGGGCCCCTGCCGCTGGTACGGGAGCGCCCACAATATTGGCTATGGGACGACTGGTGCGGCAGAAGGGCTTCGATCTGCTGGTCGAGGCCTTTGCGCGTGTCGCGTCCATGCACCCGGACTGGCGAGTCGTTATTCTCGGTGAAGGAACCGAACGGGCCAACTTGACGGCCTCCATACACGCGGCCGGTCTCGTCGATCGCGTTTCGCTGGCGGGGTTCGCGAGCGCCCCGGAGCGGGCAATGCGGCAGGCTGACCTGTTCGTGTTGCCGTCACGGTTCGAAGGATTCCCGAACAGCCTGTTGGAAGCGATGGCGGAAGGAATGCCCTGTATCAGTTTTGATTGTCCGACCGGACCCAAGGAGCTGATCGAGCACGATGTGAGCGGCTGGCTGGTTCCGGCGGAGGACGTTGCGGCGCTTGCCAAGGGGCTCGATATGCTCATGGGCAGCGCCGAACTGCGGATACGGTTGGGCGCGCAAGCGCGCGGTGTGCAACAATCCTATTCGCTTGCGGCGATTCTTGATAAATGGAATCGGCTTTTGGAGTCACTGAGTGAGCGTCCCGCTCCGCGGGTAGTGTCCGACAGAGCTGGTGATAAGGCTCGATCTCATGGGTGAGCTGGCTGATCATGAACTCTTCTAGAGACGCGGTGCCGGAGGGGCATCGCTTCGCGTTCGGTGAGAATTGGGCGAGTTATGCCCGACTCGTAACGCAGCGGCAGATCGATGATGCGGCGGCCGCGCTTCGCCGCCTGCTTGGCGATGAGCTGCATGGCAAGCGATTCCTCGACATAGGCTGTGGCTCGGGGCTGCACGCCCTCGCTGCGTTGCGTCTCGGCGCCGTGGAGGTGGTCGCGATTGACGTTGACCGCAAGTCGGTCGAGACCGCGCGGAAGATGCTCGAGACCCACGCTGCAGGGAAGGCTTGGCGGGTTCTGGAGAAGAGCGTCTTCGACCTGGACGCATCGGACATCGGTCGCTTCGACGTCGTGTATTCATGGGGCGTTTTGCATCACACAGGTGACATGCATCGCGCCCTGCGGATTGGCGCGACGCTGGTCGCGCCCGGCGGTTTGTTCGTGTTCGCTCTATATCGACGGACAAGCCTATGCTGGTTCTGGAAGGTCGAAAAGCGGTGGTACTCGGGGGCGGGCCCGTTCGGGCAGACGGTCGCTCGCTCAATTTTCGTCGGACTCTTTCGCGCGGTCTTCCCCGTCCTGAAGAGACGCTCATTTCGCCAGTACGTAAAAGAGTACAGCGACAGGCGCGGTATGGACTTCTATCACGACGTGCACGACTGGTTGGGCGGCTGGCCCTACGAATCGATTTCCGCCGCTGACGTGCAGCGGTTCATGGGGGGGATCGGAATGGGCGAGGTCAGAACCATCGCACGCTCGCGCGACAGGACCGGTCTGTTCGGCTCGGGTTGTGACGAATATGTCTACGCTGCCATTACCTCTTGAGCGGCTGCAATGTGTGGCATAACCGGTTTCATCAGTCGCGGAATCGTGGACCCGCAACACGTATGCCGCCGGATGACGGACGCCATCTCACATCGCGGACCGGACGATGCCGGAGTCTGGGTCGATAGCGATGTCGGCATCGCTCTCGGCCACCGTCGACTGGCTATTCTGGATGTCTCGCCCGCGGGTCATCAGCCGATGTCTTCGGCGGGAGGGCGCTTTCAGATCGCGTACAACGGAGAAATCTACAACCATCTGGAAATCAGGCGCGAATTGGAGTCGAAGCTCGGCGGCGTTGCCTGGCGGAGTCGCTCGGATACGGAGACGCTCCTCGTCGCGATCGAGACCTGGGGCGCAAATGCCACGCTGCGGAAATGCGTCGGGATGTTCGCGATCGCGGTGTGGGATCGGCTGCGACGGCGGTTGCTTCTCGCGCGGGACCGATTCGGCGAGAAGCCGCTCTACTACGGCCGCTTGGGCAGCCATTTCGTCTTCGGTTCCGAGCTGAAGGCGCTACGACTCCATCCCGGATTCGATGAGACGATCGATCGGGATTCTGTCGCACTCTTCCTGCGGCACTGCTACATACCGGAGCCACGGACGATCTATCAACATGTGAACAAGCTGCCTCCGGCCACAATTCTGGAGGTGGATGAGCGCGGGCAGGCCGGTAGTCTCGAACACTACTGGCACGTAACTGACGCGATCGATGCCGCTCGAGAGCGACCATTCGCGGGCGGGGATGGCGAGGCGGTCGACCGCCTCGAGGGCTTGTTGGACACCTCAATAGGACTGCAGACCATCGCGGACGTGCCAGTCGGCGCATTTCTCTCCGGTGGCATAGACTCTTCCCTGGTGGTTGCGCTGATGCAGCGGCAGGGCGCGGCGAAGACTCGAACATTCACGATCGGATTCTCTGAGAAGGCATACGACGAGTCGAGCCATGCACGCGCTGTCGCGCTGCATCTGGGTACCGAGCATACGGAATTGGTGGTGACCCCGGCCCAGGCGATGGAAGTCATTCCGCAACTGCCGTCGCTCTATGACGAGCCGTTTGGAGATTCTTCACAGATACCGACGTACCTCGTCTCGAAGCTTGCCAGGGAGCATGTGACGGTGTCACTGTCGGGTGACGCGGGCGACGAGCTGTTCGGAGGTTATACCCGGTATGGCATTGCCAGGCAGCTGCATGCTGGCCTCAGGCGCATACCGGATCCGCTGCTGGCACGAATTCCAAACATGATCAGGTCGCGGTCGCCCGAGTGGTGGGACCGGTACCTACGGCTGGCGGCTCCGATACTCCCTCGCCGATGGGAGGGCGCGAGGCTGGGCAACAAGATGTATCGGCTGGCCGAGCTCATGGTGAAGTCGCCATGGGAGCTGTACCATGGCCTCGTATCGCACTGGAGCCAACCCGATCGCGTGGTGATCGGCTGTGAGGGAGCCGAATCGCCCGTCAGAGAGCTCATGTCGCAGCCGAGTGCGCTTTCGTACGCCGAGCAGATGATGTACTGGGACCTGTTGAGCTACCTTCCCGGAGATATTCTGGTGAAGGTGGACAGGGCCGCCATGGCGGTCGGCCTCGAAACGCGGGTGCCGATGCTGGACCACCGTATCGTCGAGTTCGCGTGGTCGTTGCCCCTGCACCTGAAGGTGCGTGCGGGTCAGGGAAAATGGATCCTGCGGCAGCTGCTCAATCGATATGTTCCTCGGGAGCTCACGGACCGTCCGAAAACGGGCTTCGGCATTCCGATCGGTAGCTGGTTGCGCGGTCCATTGCGGGATTGGGCGGAGGCGCTGCTCGATCAGGGGCGTATGCGAGGCGAAGGTGTGCTCGAGCCGGCGCTGATCCGACAGAGGTGGCTGGAGCATCTCTCGGGGAATCACGACTGGGGCACCCTGATCTGGGAAGTCCTGATGTTCCAGGCGTGGATGGAGGGCAAGGACGAGAGGCCGGCGGCGGTCATGGCAGCTGTCTCCACATGACAGCGCACTGACTCCGTTTGGTGTTCCAAAACGGAGCTCGCTCGTACCACATGACTCGCGTAACCTTTGTCATCAGGCGGTTGAATCGCGGCGGCGCGGAGCGCCAGCTGTTGGAGCTGTTGAAGGGGCTCGATAAGGCGCGGTTCGAAGTCGATGCAATCACCCTGTATCCCGGCGGAGCCCTGTGGGAAGAGGCCTGCTCCGTGCCGGGGGTGCGCATTCAGCACCTCGGCAAGAAGGGCCGTTGGCACGTTCAGGTCTTGCCCACGCTGCTGCGAATCTTTCGGCAAACGCGCCCGGACATCGTCCATGGCTACATGGATATCGCCAACCTGCTCGCTCTCGCCGGCAGGTCGGTAGGTGCCCGGGTGGTGTGGGGGATAAGAGCCTCGAAGGTCGACTCCTCGGTGTACGATCGTTTGAGGCGGGTGGCGATCCGTCTCGAGTCATGGCTGTCTTCTTTCCCCGATCTGATCATATGTAATTCCGATGCCGCGCGATCGGACGCCTTGGCGCGTGGGTTTCCGAACGACCGCATGGTTGTGATTCCGAATGGAATCGACACGGACCGATTCCGCGGCAGTTCCGCCGCGCGCAGCGAATTGCGCGCCATCTGGGGTGTGTCCGCGAACGAGTCTCTGATCGGGATCGTGGCGCGACTGGACCCGATGAAGGGGCACTCGGTGTTCCTCACCGCGGCCCGTGAGGTCGCCAGGCTCCACCAGCAGGCGCGGTTTGCAATCATCGGCGGCGGGCGATTGCTGCCCGAACTGACGCGTCAGGCCGCGCAATTGGGACTGCAGGAACGCCTGATTTGGGCGGGAGAGAGAAACGACGTGCCGGCGGTATTGTCGGCGCTGGATCTTTCGATCTCGGCATCACTTTTCGGTGAGGGCTTTTCGAACGCGCTCGCAGAGTCGATGGCGTGCGGCGTGCCGTGTGTTGCAAGTAACGTGGGTGACGCCGGCAGAATCCTTGGGGATTGCGGCTGGCTCGTGCCTTCAGGGGATGCGGCGGCCCTCGCGCGAGGGATCTGCGGGGCTTTGGAAAGCCGTATGGCCGGGAAGGTCAGAGGCGATCTTCTCCGGCAGCGGATTGTGAGCGAGTTCGGCCTCGAGAGACTGGCGCGCGCAACCGAGAGCGCTCTTGGCTCGCTCATGACTTCCGGATCCGGCCCGGCAGAGCGTGCGCCGCAGTGAAAACGACCATAGCTGGAGGATTTGAAATTGGTGAGTGAGGCATTCGACCGTGAGCTCGAATCGGGCCAACGATTCGAGTTTGGCGCCAATTGGACGCGATTCCTCGGCAGCCTTACCGAAGGGCAGATCGCGATCGCGGAGGGGTCCATGTCGAGGATGCTGGAGCGGGAGAGCCTCCGCGGGTCAACGTTTCTCGACATAGGGTGCGGCAGCGGATTGTTCTCGTTGGCCGCGCGGCGGCTCGGCGCGACGGTCAGATCGTTCGATTACGATCCGAAGTCGGCGGCTTGCGCCACCGAATTGCGCCGACGCTACTTCCCATCAGACCCCGCGTGGGTCGTGGAACGGGGATCCATACTCGATCGGACATACTGTGCCTCCCTCGGTCGCTTCGATGTGGTGTATTCGTGGGGTGTGCTGCACCACACCGGCAGTATGTGGGAGGCCGTCGCGAACGCGACGGCTCTGGTTGCGCCCGGGGGCAGGCTCTGCCTGGCCATCTACAACGATCAGGGACGCAGGAGCGCTGCCTGGAGGGGCATCAAGCGTCTGTATAATTCGGCTCCGCGACCGCTCCGCGCCGTCATTCTGGGGCTGTGTGCCATCCGGTTGCGCGGCCCCACTTTGGTGCGCAACATCTTCACGGGTCGCCCGTTCAAGACCTGGTTCGGTGACACCGAGCGCGGCATGCGGATCTGGACGGACATCGTCGATTGGATCGGTGGCTATCCGTTTGAATACGCGAAGCCCGAGGAAGTCTTTACATTCGTCCGCGATCGAGGCTTCACATTGCGGCAGCTCAAGACCTGTGCCGGCGGCCATGGCTGCTGTGAGTACGTGTTCGAGCGGAATCCGGGCTAAGGACGCACGAATTCCTCGATTTCCGAACCGGCTCCAAGCCGAGCCAGAACCTCCCAGCGCCGCTCACGACGCGCGAACAAGGTGGCGTGATTGCTCGAATCGCTCTCCCGGGTTCTGCCTACTATCCAGAGACCGTTGAGGCACACGGTCTGAAAGGCGGCGGTCACGGCGGTAGCGAGCTGTTGCCGCGAAAAATAGGCCGCGTGAAAAATATTCATCGTACGCAATACGTGACAGCTGGCTGGTGTCGCGTCGAACACCGACCGCTCACAAATCTGGAAGCGCGTGTCATGCGCCGCGAACTTCGCGGCAAGAGGATGAATGCAGGAAAGTTTCCTCACCGAGTCCTGCGGGAGCAACGTCGAGTCTGCCGGCAGACGCATCCGCTTGAAGCGCCATGCCGCCCACCTTGCAATGAGACGATTCATCGGATAACGGCGCGCCTCGCTGCTCGACAATGAAACGACGAACGGCGCTCGAATATACTGCAGCGGCTGCCCGTCGGGCTCCAGAATGTAGATCTCATCGGATGGAAGGCGCAGCTCCAGGAGATGCAGCATGCGGTCGGATGCTTCAAACGACGCGCTTGGAAACGCCGGGAAAATCTGCTGGGCCAACTCCAGCGACGTCAGACAGTGTGATGCCGCCCGATCCTGGATTCGCAAGTCCGCATCGGCGTGGAAGAGCCGCTGCATCCATTCCAGGGTTACGGCGTCCAGGTCCTCAAAACGGCGCGCAAAGCTTGTGCGGCAGGTTCCGTTCGAGGTCCGCATCCGCAGAGTTATGTCCTCAAAGATGCGTACCTGGTCGTCGGTCGTGCTCCCGTTCGAGCGAAGCAAGCTGTAGGCGATCCTGACCGGAACACGCCCGGTGGCGGCCGAGCGGTATTGCTGCTCGGTGCAGATTCCAAAGCGGAGCATCGCGTGGTCGTGCCGCCTGCCCTAGCTCTTCATTTCACAGGTCTATAGGTGATCGACCTGCCGGCCCCGCGGGGGCCGACCACCTGATATCGATGAGCTTCGCCGATGCTCTTGTGATCAATGATTGCGATGTGAGCGCCCCCGGGCGCAGTGTACTTGGAACCCAGGTAGACCGAGACGCCACCGCCATAGTTGTCTTCGGTGCGCACCCCAACGAGCCTGATACCGTCCAGCGGGTTGCTGGGATCATTGGGCTCAATATCGACGCCGAATTGTGGAGCAGTTCCCTTGGTGTGTGAGAATACACAGTTGACAACATCGACGTCCCGGCCCGAGGTGATACTGAGGCCTTGTCTGCGGTTATAGCCCGCGCTGCAGTCCTCGAGCACGACGTGCTGAGCGGGCTTGCCTCTGGGCCCTCCGATATAGAATCCATCGCCGCTGTTACCGCTGGAGTCGAGGCCGTCTATCACGACGTTCGAGGCGCCGAATATGAAAACTCCGTGCCGCTGCTCGCCGCCCTGGTAGCTGTTCCGATCGGCCACTACCTTGGCGCCCTGGCCCTTTATATACACGTTGTCCGACTGGATGTTGATGAGGCGGTCATACGGCCCCAGCTTGCCGGAGTCGCGGAGGATCACACCGGGGTCGAGCAACAGCACAGTGTTCTTCGGTATCTCGAGCTTGCCGGTAACGTAATCGCCCGCGGAAATATGTATGGTGCGGTTGCCGTCACCGAGCAGCTTCTGCAGAGCCATGGTGTTGTCCGTCTTCCCGTCACCGACGAGCCCCTTACCCGCGGCATCAATGCGCTGGGACGTCTTGAAGTTGGGGCTGGCAGTCCGCGAAGCGAGGCGACTGGCGAAGCCGCTCCAGTCTTGGGCGGCCTTGGCGGGGTTGTACGCCAACCCGAGGCCTGCGCCGATGATCAGGAGCTGCAGCCCGACGGCCGGAGCTCTGGCAATCTTGAACATGTTTTCGCTTCCTCTCGGCAGGCCTTGCACGGCCTTTGTGCGCGGAATGGGGAGACATTTCACCGGAATTATAGCCGGCTGCAACGGCCGATCGCGAAACCCGTTGACATCACCGGCCCCGGTTTAGTACAAGCCAGCTCGGAAAAAGGCGAAGGTCGGGCTTTTCAGGCGTCGCGGGACGATTTGCTACCATGCCGGTCGACTTGCAGGTGAATACTGGAGAGCTGGAGGTGATGCCGAAGAATGGACGGGCGCAGGCATGTGGTCGGCTGGAGGTCCATGTGGCGGGTGACGGGCGGCCGGCTCCGACGCGCTGATGAAGGTTCTGCATGTCATAACTTCCCTGATGACGGGCGGCGCGGAAGTGATGTTGCAGAAGCTCGTCCTGGGGCTCGCGCCCCGCGGCTATGACGCAACGGTAGTTTCGTTGACCTCCCTGTCCCGGATAGGCGAGGAGTTGAGGGAAAGCGGGATTCCGGTGGTGGCATTGGGAGGCCGGGGAGGCATTCTGCTGCCGCAGCACGCGGCAAAGCTGCTCGCCGTATACCGCCGGATGCGTCCGGAGCTGGTCCACACCTGGATGTACCACGCCAACCTCGTGGGACACCTTTTGTTGGGGCTGAACGGCCATCGGGCCCGACCGGCGCTGGTGTCGTCGGTGCGTGGAGCTCTGCATGCGGCGCGGCAACAGAAACTCTCGCTTCGCATGGTGCGACGACTGGATGCGCGACTTTCCGGCTCGGCGGATGCGATCGTGTTCAATTCGAGGCGCTCGGCGGAGCAGCACCGGGCCATCGGCTACGCGATGGACCGGGCGACGGTGATTCCGAACTGCTTCGATCCGACGCTATTCCGCCCGAACCAGGCCGAGCGCGAGCGCATCAGACGGGAACTGGGCTGCGGCAATGGGGTTCTCGTGGGGCTCGTTGCCCGGTTTGACCGCATGAAGGACCATCGAACCTTCCTCGAAGCCGCAGGTGTCGTCGCGGCAAGAGATCCGAGGTGCGCCTTTCTCCTGGCGGGTCGGGGATGTGACCCCGAGAATGCACAGCTCGCGGATTGGATCGGGCGGTACCGCCTCTCCGGTAGGGTATATACGCTGGGTGAGCGATCCGACATCCCGGCAATACACGCGGCGCTGGATGTGGCGGTGTGCTCCTCGATCAGCGAGAGCTTTCCAAATGCGATCGGCGAAGCCATGGCGTGCGGTGTGCCCGCGGTCGTTACGGATGTTGGTGCCTGCGCCGTGCTGGTTGGCGACACGGGGAAGGTGGTCGTCCCTGGCGACCCGCGCGCTCTGGCCGAGGCTCTGTTGGAGATGACCGCGCTGTCGGCAGACGCGCGAATCGCGCTGGGAGCGAGAGCGCGCGAACGGGTGATTGCGGAATTTTCCACCGACCGGATCGTGGACATGTACATCGAGGTCTATCGGAGCTGTGTCGGCAGGCATGGATCACCCACATGACCGATCTGCGCGGCAAACGCGTTCTCGTCATCTCCAGGTGCGCGCGGACATTGTACATTTTCAGGCGCTCGCTCATTGCCGAAGCCTCGAAGGCCGGTGCAGAGGTGATCGCGCTGGGAGCCGCCGGGGACGGGTTCGAAGAGCGCCTCGAGCAAAGCGGAGTCAGATTCGAGCACATCCCGGTTGCGATGCGCAGCGTCGACTTGCTCGCCGACATCCGCTTGCTCGTATGCCTGGTGAGGAAGTTCCGCCGGATCAGGCCGGCTGTCGTGCATTCCTTCACGGTGAAGCCGGCAATATTCGCCACCCTGGCGGCGTGGCTCGCCGGCGTTCCTCGTCGCGTCGTGACGATTACCGGACTGGGACACGCATTCACAACCGCGGGGCCGCTGGTACGGTCCGCTGTCAAGATGCTTTATCGAGTCGCGCTCTCCCGGGCCGATGTCGTGTTTTTTCAGAACCGCGACGACAAGGAATTTTTCATCGGTCAGGGCGTCGTTCGTGCCGCCATCGCCCGAATGATTCCGGGCTCCGGAGTCGATGTGGACAGATTCGCGCCGTGCCCGCTTCCGTGCGCGAGCGGCTCCGCGCCCCGTTTTCTCATGATCGCAAGATTGCTGCGCGAGAAGGGAGTGCGCGAATACATCCAGGCCGCGCATTTCGTGAAGACCGAACACCCCGGCGCAACCTTCACCCTGCTCGGAGGAACCGACCCGCGGAATCCGAGCGCGCTGCCCAAGGAGGAGATTGCAGCGCTCCAAACATCGGGCGAAGTCGAGTGGGTCGATGAGGTCACCGAGGTAGGCCCGTTCATTGCGGCGGCGGATGTCGTCGTGCTTCCCTCCTACCGCGAGGGTCTGCCGCGAACCCTGCTCGAGGGCGCGGCGATGGGTCGCGCACTCGTCGCAACCGACGCTCCGGGGTGCAGGGAAATCGTGATTCACGGTGAGACCGGGTACCTGGTCCGGGTGGGCGATGCGTCGTCCCTGGCGCAGGCGATGGCGCGGCTCTGCGAGTCACCGCATGAAATCGCCGCCATGGGCCGCCGGGCACGCCATCTGGTGGAAACGTGCTACGATCAACGATTGGTCAACCGGGCCTGCCTGCATTCCTATGCTCCGGATGCGGGCGGGCCATCGTGAGTTGTTTAGAAAATGCCTGAGCAATTGCTGCTTCTGGAGTTGAACGAAATCAACTTGGAAAGCATCGCTTTCTACTGCGAGCGCGGCTTATTGCCGAACTTCAGGGAGCTTCTTACAAAACATGGATGGACGACCACCAGCTCCGAGACCCGTTACAGAGACATCGAGCCATGGATCCAATGGGTGACCGCGCACACGGGCATGACTCTGGCAGAGCATCAGGTGTTCCGGCTCGGCGACATCGTCCGGCATGACCTCACTCAGATTTGGGAGGCGCTCGAGCAACTGGGCCTGAGGGTTGGCGCCATCAGCCCGATGAACGCCAAGCACCGCCTGAAGAGCCCCGCCTTCTTCATGCCGGATCTGTGGACGAGGACGGAGCTCACGGTCGGCCCGAGGCTGCGTGGCCTCTATGAGGCCATTTCGCAGGCGGTCAATGATAACTCGCATGCACGGCTGTCCTTCCGGTCGGCGGCGCAGCTGCTGTTGGGCCTGCTCTCGTTCGCCCGTCCGAAAAACTATGCGACATACCTGCGGCTGGTGGCTTCCGCGCAGCGGGCCCCGTGGCGCAGGGCGCTTTTCCTCGATCTGCTGCTCGCCGACGTCTTCATTGCGGAGGTTGCGCGCGCCACCCCGGATTTTGCCTCCCTGTTCGTCAACGCGGGAGCGCACATTCAACACCACTATCTCTATTCGGCGGCGTGCTACCAGGGCCCGCATCGAAATCCCGAATGGTACCTGCGGCCGAATATCGACCCGATTCTCGAGGCGTACGCGCTCTATGACAGGATCGTAGGTTCGGTGCGCGCGGCGTTTCCCCGCGCACGGCTCATGATCGCGACCGGACTACACCAGGTACCTCATGGCGAAGTCACCTATTACTGGCGTCTGCGCGATCACGCCCGGTTCCTGCGGCGGCTCGGGGTTCCGTTCGTCAGCGTCGAGCCGCGGATGTCGCGGGACTTTCTCGTCGTGTGCGAGTCATCGGCCGAGGCCGCCATTGCGGCACAGAAACTGGGCGCGGCAGCCGCGGCCGACGGCACACCGCTCTTCGAAGTCGACAATCGCGGCACGGATCTCTTCGTGATGCTCACCTATCCGGGTGAGATCGGTCCTCGATTCGTGTGCCACATCGGCGCCAATGAGTACACCATGTCGGGCGAGGACGTCGCCTTCGTAGCGCTCAAGAACGGCGAGCACAGCGGTGTCGGCTACTTCCTGGATACGGGGAAACATCTCGAGCCACTGCAGGACGGCTTCGAGCTCAAGAACCTGCCGCAGCGGATCAAAACGGCTCTGGGTTTGGATGGCGCCGCCGTCTCGGAGACGCCGGGCGATCCCGCCCCTACTCAGCCGACGTCGCTGGCGCTACGGTCAGCAATGTCGGGCGATGAATACTGGCGGTGATATTCCTGCGCGACGACAGGCGATGTCCTGCGCTTGAGGGCCGCGGGTGCGGAGAACTGGATGACGACCGCGGAGGGCTCCGGTGCGACAGGAAGGCGCTCCGGCCGGCCGGCTCCTATCGCAAATGCGCCGAGAATCACCGGACAGAGAGCCGCGGCTGTTATCCACATCACATCCTGCGGCCACAGCACACTGGCGAGACCGCAGGGAAGCAACCACGCCACATTGACGAGTCCCACCGCGAGGGTGACGTTCCTGTGTCCCATTCTCTGAGCCAGCACCTGGAAGGCATGCGTGCGATGGGCCTCGGTGATCCGTTCGCCGCGCATGAAGCGCCTGACGAGTGTGAAGGTCGAGTCGACGACGAATACCCCAGCCAATATGAGGCACGAGCATAGGGCAGACCCGCTATGGGTGCCGCCGGCGACTCCCAGTACCGCGAACGTGAATCCCAGATATCCGCTGCCGACGTCACCCATGAAGGTTCTCGCCGGCGGCCAATTCCACAGAAGGAATCCGGCGGAGGCAGCTCCGATCACGATCGCGCCTCCCGCGATATAGGACACGGCCGCTGAAAACAGCGCGAGCAATGACGTACCTGCGCACAGGAATACGGCTTCTGACGCGGCGATCGCATCGATCCCGTCCATGAAATTGAACATGTTCAGGAACCAGGCGATTCCGACCGTGGAGACCACGTAGTCCAGCCAATTGAGTCCGGGCGCCTCGTGCCCAACGTTGAAGACGTGCACGGGGCCGATACACGCGACTGCCCATGCCGCCGCTATGAAGTGAACGAGCAGTCGATAGCGCGCAGGCAGCGATTTGCGGTCGTCGATGAATCCGACTGCGGCGACTGCGATACCTCCTGGAGCGAGGGCGAGAAAGAGCCGAGTCGAGATGATCCCGACGGCCGCCAGCAGCCCCAGAGCCAACGTCGACGACACAACAATGGCGAGGCCGCCGCCCGTTGGGGTCGGAACGGCATGAGAGCTGCGCCCGTTCGGGACATCGATCAGTCCCAACCTTCCGGCCGCCCGTTTGGTCGCGAGCGTAAGCAAAAACGATGCGATGAGGGCGGCTGCGGCGGTGGCGAAGGTCCAGTTAGTCACGACCACCCCTCATGCCAGGGGCCCGCCGTCCGAATGCCGCGTCAGCCGCTCGGGCTGGACGCGATGATGCCGTCTCGTTCGCCTGCTGCGTCGACAAGATCAAGTCTCCTTTCCACACACTCAATGTTTGACCGCTGTCGCGGGCATGCGACAGATTTGATGTTGAGTATTTCCGGCACCGACTGCCCATGTCCAAGAACTGGCTCCACATTTCAGCAACTTAACGGCGGTAGTTTGTGGACGTTGACCAGTAAACGATGGCTCCCGTCCCCCTGAGCTCATGCAATTAACGTGCATGGCTCACAGTTCTCGCAAGCACGGCGGTCGCAAATCACGCTCCCGCGATGCCGCACTCCTTGTAGGTGCTCGGGTAGCGGTGCAAAGTTCCGTCGGACTTCCAGCCCGGCCATGATGGCTATTGGAAGCGCGTCGATAAGTAAGGGAAGGCGCTCGCCGCGGAAAGCGCTCCGGGCGTGAGCCAGGACGATGTTGCTCTCGTGAGACCGTGCATCTGCATGTCAGTCCAGCCCAGCAACCGCGTGGGCGGTTGACGTCATCCCCCCGTCTGCTTGCTTCTTCTCAGGGCGGCGCGAAGTATACCTAGACCTTGAGCGGTTTGAAAACACAATGTTCAAGCAGGATAAGCACTTCCGACACCTTGAAGGCCGACCCTGAACTCTCCGAATCGCGGCCAAGGCCTGGAATCAGCCTAGGCAAGTTTCATGCTTGAGAGCGGTCCAGCCTTCCGTTACGCTGCCCGCAATGCGTGTCACAATTTTCGGCTCCGGGTATGTCGGTTTGGTGACGGGAGCCTGCCTGGCGGACGCTGGTAACCACGTCGTCTGTGTCGACGTCGACGCCGGGAAGATCGAGCGGCTGAAGCGCGGCGAGATTCCCATCCACGAGCCTGGCCTGGAGGCCCTGATCCGCCGCAACGCGGAAGCCGGGCGTATCGAATTCACCACAGATGCCGCCAGCGGCGTCGAGCACGGGCTGTTCCAGCTGATTGCGGTCGGGACTCCCCCTGATGAGGACGGTTCGGCGGACCTGCGGTATGTGCTCGCGGCGGCGCGGACCATCGCCGCCCACATGAGCCGCTACTGCGTAGTTGTTACCAAGTCTACGGTACCGGTGGGGACGGCGGACAAGGTGCGCCGGGAGATCGCGGCCAAACTCGAGGCCCGGGGCGCGGCGGTCGAATTCGACATAGCCTCCAACCCGGAATTCCTCAAGGAAGGGGCAGCGGTCCAGGATTTCATGAAGCCGGACCGGGTGGTCGTGGGCACGGACAATCCGCGCGCGACCGAACTGATGCGGGCGCTTTATGAGCCGTTCACGCGCAATCACGACCGCCTGATTGCCATGGACATCCGTTCCGCGGAGCTAACCAAGTACGCGGCCAACGCCATGCTCGCGACCAAGATCAGCTTCATGAACGAGCTGGCCAACCTGGCGGAGCGAGTGGGGGCGGATATCGAGAAAGTCCGCGTCGGTATCGGCTCCGACCCGCGCATCGGCTACAGCTTCATCTATCCTGGAACCGGTTACGGCGGGTCGTGCTTTCCCAAGGACGTCCGGGCACTCATCCGTTCGGCGCGAGAGGTTGATCACGAGCCGCAGATTCTCGCCGCCGTGGAAGCGGTGAACACCCGCCAAAAGGAGGTCCTCGTCGACAAGATGCGACAGCATTTCGGCGCGCGGTTGAAGGGCTGCACCGTCGCCCTCTGGGGACTTGCTTTCAAGCCCAATACCGACGACATGCGTGAGGCGCCCGCGCGGACGATCATCGACCGGTTGTTGCAGGCCGGGGCTCGAGTGCGCGCGTATGACCCCGTAGCCGCAGCGGAAGCGGGACGCATCTACGCCGCCGACCGGAACTTCGAGCTGGCGCGGAATGCCTACGAGGCAGTGGAGGGCGCGGATGCCCTCGCGATCGTCACGGAATGGCAGGAATTCCGCAGTCCGGACTTCGAGCGCCTGAAACAATTACTAAAAACGCCTCTCATCTTTGACGGCCGCAATCTCTACGATCCGGCAATGGTCGGCCGCTTCGGCCTGACCTACCATGCGATCGGGCGCGGTCTCTCGGGCGAGCGGCGAACCTGAAGCAATAACTCTCCATGCTCACCCCTGTCATTCTTTCCGGCGGTGCCGGCACGCGTCTGTGGCCCCTCTCGCGGGAGCTCTACCCCAAGCAGCTGCTCGCGCTTACGGGCGAGCGCACCATGATCCAGCAGACTGCCCTACGGCTCGAGGGCCTGGCGGCTGCGGGACCGGTGGTGGTGTGCAACGAGGCACACCGCTTCCTCGTCGCGGAGCAGCTGCGGCAGCTCTCCATCGAGCCACAGGCGATCGTGCTCGAGCCCACGGGACGCAATACGGCGCCGGCCATCGCCCTTGCCGCCCATGCTGCCCTCAAGGCGGCAGCCGATCCGCTGCTGCTCGTGCTCCCTGCAGATCACGTGATTCGAGACGTTCCCGCCTTCCACAAGGCGGTCCAAGCGGCTCTCAGCGCCGCCCAGCAGGGCCAGCTCGTGACCTTCGGCATCGTCCCCGCGACGCCCGAGACCGGGTATGGGTACATCCAGCGCGGTCCCGTGAGTGGCTCGGTCCATCGGATTGAGCGCTTCGTGGAGAAGCCTCGCCCCGCGATGGCGAAGGAGTTCCTGGCCTCGGGAGACTACTACTGGAACAGCGGCATGTTCCTCTTCGGCGCCCGCCGCTACCTCGAGGAGCTGGGACGCCTCGCGCCGGGCATCGCGACGGCCTGCGCGGATGCGTTCGCGGCCGCAAAGGCCGATCTCGATTTCACGCGCGTCGACAAGCGGCTTTTCGAGGCCTGCCCGAGCGACTCGATCGACTATGCGGTCATGGAGAAGACCTCCGATGCCGTCGTCGTGCCGCTGGCGGCCGGCTGGAGCGACGTCGGCTCCTGGGCGGCGCTGCATGAGGCGAGCGAGCCGGATGCCCACGGCAATGTCTCCCGCGGGGACGTGATTTGCGAGGACTCGGAGGGGTGCTATCTCTACTCCGAGAGCCGGCTGGTGGCCGCTGTGGGTCTCAAGGACCACGTGGTGGTGGAGACCAAGGATGCCGTCCTGGTCGCACCCCGCAGCCAGGTGCAGGACGTGAAGAAGCTCGTCTTCAGGTTGAAGGAGCGAGGGCGATACGAGCACTCGCTGCACCGGGAGGTGTTCCGTCCCTGGGGCAGCTACGACAGCATCGAGAACGGCCCACGCTTTCAGGTGAAGCGCCTGAAGGTAAAGCCGGGCGCCGTGCTGTCCCTGCAACTGCACCACCACCGGGCGGAGCATTGGATCGTGGTGTCCGGCACCGCGCGCATCACGCGTGGGGACGAGGTCTTCCTGCTCGAGGAGAACCAATCGACCTACATCCCGATCGGGGTGCGGCACCGGATCGAGAACCCCGGAAAGATCCCGCTGCACATCATCGAGGTCCAGTCCGGGTCGTACCTGGGCGAGGACGACATCGTGCGACTGGAGGATCACTACGGCCGCAAGGGCACGACTACTTAGCCGGCATGATGAACCTCAATTCCTTCAAGGCCTACGACGTCCGCGGGCGCATTCCGGACGAGATCAACGAGTCGCTGGCATATGACATCGGCCGGGCTTTCGTGGCGCTGGTCCATCCCAGGCGCGTGGCTGTCGGCCATGACATCCGCCTCTCGAGCCCCGGGCTGGCGGCCGCTCTGAAGCGGGGACTTGCCGATTGCGGAGCGGACGTCCTCGACATCGGACTCTGGGGCACGGAAGGGGCATATTTCGCCACTTTCGCCGAATCTCTCGACGGCGGCATCATGGTTACCGCCAGCCACAACCCGCCGGATTACAACGGCATGAAGTTCGTGCGCGAACAGGCGCGGCCGGTGAGCAGCGACACCGGGCTGAACGACATGCGCGCCATGATCGAGGCGGGTCGGCTGCCGGTGAAGGCGGCGCGGCCGGGAACGGATCGGCCGCTCGACGTCCGCGGCAAGTACCTCGAGCACCTGTTGGGTTATGTGGACCACTCCAGGCTGCGCAAGCTCAAGGTCGTCGTGAACGCGGGTAACGGCGGCGCCGGGCTGGTGATCGATCAGCTCGAGCCACATCTGCCGTTCGAGTTCATCAAGGTCAATCACCAGCCCGACGGCACTTTCCCCAACGGCATTCCCAATCCGATGCTGGAAGAGAACCGTGCCGCCACGGCGGATGTCGTGCGTCGCACGGGAGCCGACGTCGGACTAGCCTGGGACGGGGACTACGACCGCTGCTTCTTCTTCGACGAGCACGGGAACTTCATCGAAGGCTACTACCTGGTCGGGCTCCTGGCGGAGGTTTTCCTGGCGCACGAGCCGGGCGGGCGCATCGTGCATGACCCGCGCCTCACCTGGAATACCATCGATCTGGTGCGGCGGCATGGCGGCGAGCCCGTGCTGTGCAAGTCCGGACACGCCTTCATCAAGCAGAAGATGCGGGAGGTCGACGGCGTCTACGGCGGCGAGATGAGCGCGCACCATTACTTTCGGACGTTTTCCTACTGCGACAGTGGAATGATCCCGTGGCTCATCGTGCTGCAGGTGATCGCGCAGCGCGGACCACTGTCGCAGCTCGTCGGCGAGCGGATGCGGCTCTTCCCGATCAGCGGCGAGATCAACCGCCACTTGAAATCCGACGCGAAGTCGATCCTCGGCCGGGTGAGGCAACAGTACGAGCGCGATGCGCTCGCCGCCGACTTCACCGACGGCCTGTCGCTGGAATTCCCTGAGTGGCGGTTCAACCTGCGCGGATCCAACACGGAGCCGCTGGTGCGGCTGAACGTGGAGTCGCGCGGCAGCGAGGCGCTGATGCGGCAGAAAACCGAGGAGCTGCTGCGCCTGATCGAGGCGTGAAAGGGGCCAGGCAGGGCAGGCGAACTTTGCGAATTGTGTCCGGGCGCCGGGCATGTGATTTGCTCTGCGCGGCTCGGCTGTCCCTCATCCGCAGGGAGACGCTTTGCAGGAAATGACTCAACCCTTGCGAGTGCTGATCGCTGAGAACCATCGCGATCTCAGCGACATCATGTGCCAGCTGATCAATACCGAGGCGGACATGCATTGCGTCGGGCAGGTGGCCGACGCGGGCGAGGTGCTCGCCGTCGCGCAGCGCACGCAGGCGGACGCCGTCATCCTGGATCTCATGCTGCAGGGTGGCAGCGGCTTGCCCCTGATCGCGGAGCTGTCCACGGCTCTGCCGGCGCTGCGCATCATCGTGTTCAGCGGGATAGCCTTCAGCGAGGACGTGGCACGGGAGGCCAAGCGCCGTGGAGCGGCTGCCTTCGTCACCAAGGGCGCGGACTTCGACGTGCTGCTCGAGGCCGTGCGGCGAGGGCCGCAGGTTGCCTGAGGCGAGCTTTGTCCCGGGCTTGGCTGCAGTCTGTCGTCACGCAGAGACACTGGCTCTTGGACTCGGCGACGAGTACCTTTCGACTTTCCTCTCTCACATTTGATCGGGGGCCATCTCATGGCGCTTTGGAAAGATACGAACGCTGGAACCGCAACCCCTCCGGCAGGAGCCTCGCCGGCCTTCGGCAGCACGCCATCGCCGGCCGCACCGCCGGAGAAGAGCAATGTCGCCCCGCTCACGCCGGAAATGCCCCGCCGTGCGGCCAAGGAGCAGCGCTTGGACATGAAAGAATCCGTCATTGCCTCGGACCTGACCATCGAGGGCAAGATCATTGGCTCGGGTCATGTGCGCATCGCGGGCCGCTTCAAAGGCGATGTCCAGGTCGAGGGTAACGTGACGCTCGACACCGGTGCGCATCTGGAGGGCCAGGTGAAGGCCAGCGTCGTCGTGGTCGGCGGCGAGCTCATCGGCAATATCGAGAATGCCAAGCGCGTCGAGCTCCTCGAGACCGGCGTGATCACCGGCGACGTCAAGGCCGGCTCGCTCACCGTGGCCGCTGGCTCGCGCATGCGCGGCCAGGTGGAGTTCGGCTGGGAAGGCGAGGCGCGGACCAAGACTGAGACGAAGGGATACGGCAGCTGATGAACGTCGCTTCTCGCCCGTCCCCGACGGGCAAGACGCGCACCTGCCCGCACTGCAAGGCGGTCATCCTCGAGAGCCTGAGCATCTGCCCGGGCTGCATGCATCACCTGCGCTTCGATTCGGAAGCGGCGAAGCGGCAGGTGGCGGCAACCTCGGCCCTCAAGGTCGAGGCCATCATCCGCCATCCGCCCATCGAGGAGGCGTGGGAGTACTACGTCACCATCTCGATCCGCAACGATCGCGGCGAGGAGGTAGACCGCCAGGTGGTCAATGTGGGCGCTCTGCAGGGCGCGGAAAAGCGCACCTTCACGCTCTCGGTGGAGGTGCTGCCGCCCCGCGCGCCGGAGGAGCCTCCCGCCGCACAGGCTCCCAGGGCCGATACCCTGCCCAGGGCGCCCGCTGCCACGACGCCGGCTAAGGCGGCAGGCAGTACGGCCAAGGCGCCTAATGCCGCACCTCCCAAGGCCCCGGCGCCGCCGCCGGGCGGCAGCGGCATACGCCTGCCGGACGGCACCATCCTCGCGCCGCCAGGTCTCGGACCCAAGCGCAAGTAGGTGGCGCGCTGGGCCCGGGCAGGATGCCCGGAGCCACCGCTTAAATTAAAACTCCTGCTCCGTCTGCACCAGGAACTGCACGCGCTTGATGTCGGTTGGGCCGGCGTCAAAGGGAAAAGCCAGATCCACGTGGATGACGTTGCCGAGGCCGGTACGGGCGTTACCGAAGCGCAGGCCGAACCCGGCATCCTTCAGCATGCCGAGGCTCGGTTGGCCGAGTGGCGCGTTGCCCCAGGTGCGGCCCATGTCGAAGAATACGGCAGCGCCGACGCGGAACAGGCGAAACGGGTACCAGTCGCTGAAGTAGCGCTCCTCGAAGGAGAGGAGCGCGCGCGAGGTGCCGTCCTGATAGCGTAGCGGATAGCCCCGCAGGCCGTCGTCACCTCCGAGGAGGATCTGGTCCTCGAGGTCGAGCCGCTTTCCCACCGTGGCGGCGAGGGTCGAGAAGAAGAGCCAGTTGCCGTCGCGGAACGGCCAATAGCCCGATTGCTCGTTGTAGTAGCGGACGGCGCTGTTCAGCACGGCGTTGTCGAGGTCGCCGCTCTCGAGCCTGCCCGTGTAGACGCTGGAGACGAGCACCGTCTGGCGCTCCCCGACGGCATAGCCGTTCCCCGCGGCAAACTGAAAGGGAATCGCATTGCGGCTGGAGCCGAACGCGCTGCCCGCCCAACCCAACTTCACGGTCGCGTAGGCGCCCATGTCAAAGTCTTCGGTCCGGCCGATCTGGTTGTGGTTGCGAAGTTGCGCCCACTGGTCCTGAACCAGGTCGAA
Source organism: Steroidobacteraceae bacterium (assembly GCA_036273095.1). Classification (GTDB taxonomy): domain Bacteria; phylum Pseudomonadota; class Gammaproteobacteria; order Steroidobacterales; family Steroidobacteraceae; genus 13-2-20CM-66-19. The sequence goes on from DATAXF010000022.1 coordinate 46,623, forward strand.
GCGCACCCACGGGTAGACGAACTTGCGGTTCTGCGGCAGGACCGTGGGGCCGGTCCAGAGACTCGAGTCGGAAAACACATGCTGGTCGTAGGTGAGCCCGGCGCTGTAGCGGCGGCTCCAGCCGTTATCGAGCCCGTGCGAGAAGCCGTAGTAGAGCTGGTAGAAGCGCGTCTGATCGGAGAACTTGTCGACCTCCTGGCCCAGATCGTAGAGCGAATCGTCCTCGGTGGTGTCGTTGAGCGCGATGCCGCCGGCATGTTGGGTCTCGAGCGAATAGAAGGGCCGGTCGAGGATGAATTCGCGCGTCTTGCCGTCGCTCAAGGTCCCGTAGGCGAGATCTGTCGTGAACCAGGTGCCGAGCGTGTGGGGGTTCATCACCTGGATGTCGGACTCGGAGCGATCGACCGAGGTGGTATGCTGAACCTTGACGTCGGTGCCGGTTCCCAGGATGTTGACGTCTTCCAGTGTTACCCCTGTCTGATTCGTGCCGCCGCTGCGCGAGTAGTTGAAGCCTGGATTGAGCGTCCAGACATCGCGGGTAACCACGAGAACGTCGACCTTGCCGTCGTGATAGGCGACGGGCTCGACCGAGGCGTCGTAAAAATAGGGATTGGCGCGCAGAATGCGCGCCGACTCATCGAGCAGGTGGCGCGAGTAGGGCTGGCCTGGGTGGAAGAGGAGTTGCTCGCTGACGGTCCGTTTGCGCGTCAGCGGGTGAAGACGGTCGGCGAGTCGACCCAGCCAGTAGTCGTCCTTCGGGTTTGCCAGATCGAAGATGTTCTCGTTGTGGATGATGATCCGGCCGATGACGGCGCGCGAGCGCTCGAGCTCCGCATCCGAGGGGACGGCTGGCGCAGTCGCGTGGGGGGAAAGCGCTGCCCCCGCGGCGGTCCGAAGAGCCGTCAAAAGCAGTAGTACGGCCAGGAACCGCGCGAGAGAGTCCGCTCGCATGGTCCGGAGGATACTGCAACGGTGACAATTGCGATGCGCGCCGGGTACTGATATGCCTACGTCCATTCAGAAATCACGACTGGGTCCCGGTATGCGGCGACGACAGTTGATGGCGGCGGCGACAGCGGCGTTGCTCCGTTGCGGACGGTAGGTGCGCGGAAGCACCATGCTCAGCAACGCGGGTCCCTGCGGCCGGGTTCCATCCCGCCGAGGCAGTGTTCGAGGCGCGCCCTCAGAACTTCCGCGAAATATACAGAGTCCAGCTATCGATGCTGTGGAAGGAGTCGGGCTTCACCGTCTGCAGCGGCTCCGGATCCGAGGGCAGATCGCGCTCCCGCTCGGCATCGACGACTTCGCGATAGTCGAGCCCGACGTCCCAACCGGGCAGCACGTTGCGCCACTGCACTCCCGCTCCCAGATAGACTCCGTATGCCGGCGTGGCCAACGCGTAGCGCGAAGCGCCGACGAATGCGTTGAAGGCGAGCGGCCACTCGAGTAACCGGTAGCGGTAGTCGAGCATGCGGACGCTGAGCAGGGTCCGCCCGCTGATATCGTCCGCCTCGACCGCCGCGCCGAGGTCCTGGTGCGTTGAGACGCGGCGGCGGGCCCCCAAGGCGACGTAGGGGCCGGCGCTCCAGCTCGATTCCTGGCGGGGCTCGGTAATCAGGATGTTGACGAGCGTGCGGTAATAATCCGTGCCCGCGCTGACGTAGAGCTCATCCCCTTCCGGGCGCGCTCCGGCGAAGGCCGCCGTCTCGGAATCAGAATCGGCATCGGCGCGGAATAGCGCATCGCCATCGCGGAGGTAGCCTTCCAGGCGCAAGTAATGCGCTCCGAAGACGTCTCGTCCCGCGTCGACTTCCGCGCCGACGGAGTATCCCTTCCACGGATAGGAGTAGCTGAGAGACTCCAGGTATTCGTTCTTGTACGGGTAGGTGGCAAATAGCGTATCGCCTTCGTTGGCGAGCGCCCGAAGCTGAAGCTGCATCAAGCCGCCGAAGGACGGCTCCCAGCCGAGGCGCAGCATGTTGCTCTGGCCGCCCACTTCATCGGCGATGGTGTTGGGTGTCGCGAGTACACGCTGATCGCCGAACCAGTTGCCGATGCTGTCACCGTAGTTGGTGATGCCGTCGAGGTACCCCGTCTGGACGGGTGTGGCGGTATGTACGTACCACGTGGGCGAGAACGAGGAAATCTCGTATGTCAGGCTGAAAGGGCCGATGCGCGGCAGGTCGATTCCGGCGGAGATATCGGGCTTGCCGATGAGAGGCGAGTGTCCTGCCAGGGTGTCGTTACCGGCGTACTCGAAATACACGGAAAAAGGCACGCGACCCGGGAAGATGAGGCGGCTGGTCACTGAAGCTTCCTGCTTGCCGATGCTCGAGCTGGGGTCGCCAAATCCCGTGGTCTGCGCCTGGCCGGGGCGGAAGAACGCCCGGAGAATGTCGCTGAAGGACTGGCCGCCCGCGGCGCCGCCGCCCCAGACGAGCGAGCGCTGCGCCGAGATCGCCCAGCCGCTCACCGGCTCGATACCCACGCGAATGCCGCCCATCTTGGGATATCCACGGGTGAACTCAGGCGTCGCACCCGTGAGCGGCAGCTCGATGCGATCGGTTTCCGACATGCGGGCGACGAAGGCCTCGTACTGCAGCCCGAGGCCCGTCAACGGCCGGTAGTTCGACAGCGTGATGGAGGGCATCGTCGGCGCCTCCGTGCTGATCAGCATCGCGCTGTCTGTCATCGGTGACCACCAGTGGTCGCGCCAGCCGATATCGAGCTGTGCCCAGTCGAATCCGAGGCTGAGCATCGTCCCGGTCGGAGTAACGTGGCCCTGGTAAGCGACACCGCCGACGTTCAGCAGCATGTAGGAATTCGGTTGCAGGTATGCGGCCCCAGCGACCTCGTACGGGCTCTGCGCCTTCTCCCCGTGCTGGTTCGGCAGGACGATATTGGACGAGCCGGATGTCGCGGCGGCCGAGACGCTGGTGAATTCGACTCCGGTGGTGTGCATGTACCGATCGAGATAGCGGCGGACGCTCTCACAGAGAGGGCGATCCACCTTGCATGCCTTGGGAAGGGCATCGAGGACGAGCGCCGCCGGGATCGGGCGGGTCATGACCGGCTCGTCACCCAGAATGAGGACCCTCTCCACCTGATTCTCGACATCGGGGTCGAGATTGAGAGGCAGGTAGGGCGAGACGCCCAGTGCGTATGCCGCTCCTTGGGATGCGAGAACGCTCGTCGCCAGCAGCAGCGCCGTTTTTTTCATCTTCGGGAACTCACTCCGTCACAGGCGGGGTGGCGCGCTGCCCGCTCGTAATGGCAGGCCTAGGCTCCAAATAAGTCGAGGAATTGTACATAAATCCCGGTGCGGTGTGAGTTCACTCTGGGTTCAGCGCCGCGCGCTCATAAATGCCTCGTATGGTCGGCGAAACGTATCCTGCTGCGTTCCTATTCCTTGAGCGGAGCCGGTGTGCGACCCTTCCCTGAGCCAGCATCGGAGCGTATCGGCGTGAGCAGGCGACCTCTTGCGGTATTCGGCGGCATCGCCGCCTGGGTGCTGATCTGCCTCGGCGCTGCGGGTGGCGCGCTGGCGCAGGATGAACCGCAGGGCGATCAGACCCAGATGATCGAGCAGCTCGGGGAGGATCCGAGTCAGGCGTCGAATCCTCCGAGTCGCGTCGCCCAGCTCAGCGATGCCGAGGGCAGCGTTTCCCTGGAGCCCGCAGGCACCAGCAGCTGGACCGGTGCCACCCCCAATCGTCCCCTGACTTTGGGTGACAAAGTCTGGACCGACCGCGATTCCCGCGCCGAGATCGACATCGGCGATGCCGTCATCCGTCTCGGGAGCACCACCGGGTTCTCGTTCCTCAATCTGGATGGGCAGATCGCGCAGATGCAGGTCACCGCAGGCACGGTGATCGTCCAAGTGAGCTCGCTGGCGAGCGGCGAGCAGGACGAGATCGACACTCCCAACGTCGCACTGACATTGCAGCAGCCGGGCACCTACCGGGTGGAGGTGAGCGATAGCGGTGATACGACCATCGTGAAGGTCGCCGCGGGTGCGCTGGTCGCGAGCGGCGGCGGCCGATCCTATCCCGTCGCGGCGCAACAGAGCGTGATTCTCAGGGGCACGAGCACGCTCGCCGCAGAGTATGCGACCCTCGGCGGTCCGGATTCGCTCGACCAGTGGTCGCTGCAGCGCGCTCAGCAGGAGCAGCAGCAGGCCGCAGTGGCGCAGGATTACGTTCCGCCGGACACCGTCGGCGGCGATGATCTCGGCTCTTACGGTAGCTGGGAGGACACGCCGGACTGGGGGTACGCGTGGTTCCCGACCGTTGCCGCGGGCTGGGCGCCCTACAGTCTCGGATACTGGGTGTGGATGTCGCCGTGGGGGTGGACCTGGGTCGATGACGAGCCCTGGGGATTTGCGCCCTTTCACTACGGACGCTGGGGTCATCGGGGGCACCGCTGGTGTTGGGTGCCGGAGCCTCGCGGGGTGCGACCGGTCTATGCGCCCGCGCTGGTCGCGTGGGTCGGGGGCCCGCGTGCGGGGGGCTCGGCGTCGGCCGGAGCTCGTATCGGCTGGCTGCCACTCGGTCCGGGCGATGTATATGTCGCCGCCAATGCACGACCGGGGCGCGATACCAACGTCAGATATGTCAACAGCGAGATCCCCGGCGCCGTGACTGCCGTGCCGGGTAATGTGTTTGCTTCCGCGCAGCCCGTGGGACCGCACCGGGTGGCTCTGTCGCGCCCGAGCGCGGTGAGCTTGCGGCCAACAACCGTGCCGCCGGCCATCGTGCCCGGTCGGCAGAGTGTTCTGGGAGCGAACGCGGGAATGAGCGTCAAGACACCGCCGAGCGCGATTGCCACGCGTCCGGTCGTGGCGCGACTCACTCCGCCGCGTGCGCCCGTCTCCTTCACGAGCGAGCAGGCGGCCATCCGCGCGAATGGCGGGCGCCCCTTGTCGATGCCAGAGCTGTCGCGCATGCGGCCGTACACGCCCGCGGCGCCGGTGCGCCTCGCGAGCCCGACGAGGAGCGATCGTCCCGCGTGGGCTGCGGCGCAGCGGCCGGCATTCGGCGCACAGCGTCCTGCCGGGGAGGGATTCGCGCCTTCGCAGCGCCAGGTTGCTCCCCAGCAGCGCTTCAATGCCGCCCCGCCGCGTGCGGTCCCGCAGCGGCCACTGACACCGAACTACGCCCCGCCCCGGGAGCAAGGGCGGCCCGCCGTACCGCGTGCGGCTCCCCCTGCGCGGGCGCCCGAGACGCATCCCGGAGGACGTCCCCCTCCGGATAGGCGGGCGGATGCGGCGCCGAGCGGCTTCGGGCACCTCGCGAGCGAGCATCTGCGACGCGCCGGCTGAGAGAGGACACCCCGACATAACATAGGGGCGTGGACGCGCCCCGGACGTGGCTCATCGCGCCGCTGCCCTGTCCGGACTTCCCTCAGGTCTGCTTGTCGGACATAATAAATGACGGACAGCCGTCCCGAGGAGAGCGAGCGCGACAATGACAGTCATGCGGCGGCCCGCCGGCCGCAGCGGCCGCGCCGGGCGCAAAGCTCTGCGGATTCCCGCGGTGATCGCCCGCGACATCGGCCTGCTGATCGTCTCGGGCCGATACCAGCCGGGTGACGTTCTTCACGGGGAGATCGAGACGAGCGACCGGCTGCAGGTATCGCGAGCCGCCTATCGCGAGGCGGTCCGAATTCTCGCAGCCAAGGGACTGGTGAAGGCACTGCGCAAAGTCGGGACGCGGGTGACGCCACGGGAAGAATGGCATCTCCTCGATCCGGACGTTCTCGGCTGGATCTTCGAGTTCGAGCCCGACGATGAGACCCTCGCGAGTCTGTTCGAGCTGCGTCGGATGGTAGAGCCCGAAGCGGCGGCCATGGCGGCTGCACGTCGATCCGATGAGGATCTGCGCGTGATGGCGAAAGCGCTGCAGGGGATGGCGCAGCACGGCCTGCAGTCGAAGGCTGGCCGTCTGGCCGATCAGGCGTTTCACGCCGCGCTGCTGCGCGCGACGCGGAATGCATTCGTCGCCTCCCTGACCGCGAGCGTGGGGGCGGCGGTAAGCTGGACCACCTTCTACAAGGGCACGCATTCACGCCAGTTGCGCGACTCTCTGCCCGACCATCAGCGCGTCCATGAGGCGATCGTCCGACGGGATCCGAAAGCCGCCCGCATGGCGATGATCGAGCTCGTCGACCTCGCTCTGCGCGACACGACCGACGCCCGCAAGCGCATCGGCAGGAAGAAGAGAGCGACCGCTTAGCGGCTCGCGCGCGCGCCATCTCCGCAGCCGTCGCCGTGCCCACGATCTGCCGCTCCTGCCGGTCAGGGTCGCCAGCCTGTTATGTCCGACATGAAACCCGTGCGGCGACGCTCGGGACACCGCTCGATTGATTTCGTGATGGCGCCGATTGACTGCCTGACAGCGCTGTCGACAACTCTGTTTTCATGTCCGACAAGAAATTTCTTGTCAGACATAAAGAGCGGGTGTATAACGCGCAACAATCCGGCGGCCGAGTCGGCGCGCCGCATGGTCCAGGGGGATTCATGAACATCAAGAAAGTCGGTGTCTTCGCGCTCGCCTGTATCGCCACCGCGTCCATCGCCGTGCCGCTCGCGCTCGCGCAGTCGGCGCCTGCGAACGGTGATCAGAGCGCTGGCGCAGCGACCGATACCCTGCAGGAGGTCGTGGTCTCCGGACTGCGGCAGAGCCTGAATCAGGCTCAAATGATCAAGAGCCTGAACCCCGATGTCGTCGATGCGATCGTTGCCCAGGACATCGGCAAGTTCCCCGACAATACCGTCGGGGACGCGCTGCAGCGCGTCCCCGGGGTGCAGGTTACCCGTGACGCGGACCAGATCATCGGTGTGAACATCCGTGGGCTGCCGAACGTAGAGACAACCTTGAACGGCGATGAGATCTTCACCACCAACCTGCGCACCTTCGACTTTCAGAACATGCCGGCTGAGGCCCTCGCGGGGGTCGATGTCTACAAGACGAGCTCCGCGGATCAGATCGAGGGCGGCATCGCCGGCCTCATCGACGTGCGGACTCACAGGCCCTTCGATTTCCAGGGCTTCGAGGCGGCCGGCTCCGCCACCGATCAATACGACTCGGTGGCGGACTCGCACAATCCCGTGGTCAATGCCCTGGTGAGCGATCGCTGGCAGACGGATGCCGGGGAGTTCGGCGCCCTGATCAATGCGTCCTTCAGCAGGGAGCAGTACGACTACCCCGTCGTGTGGGAAGACACGCCGCATAACCCCGAGCCGACCTCCGAGACCGGATATCCCGTGCCGCTCATCGTGCCCTTCGAGGGCTCGGAGACGACCATCGGCTCGCGCAAGTACCCGGAGATCAATGTCGCATTACAGTTCAAGCCGAACGATTCGCTCGAGTTCTACAGTGATTCGATCTATACCGGGTACGCCGCCCGCTACGGCTCGAACTTCTTCTTCACTGTCACCAGCAATCCGGAGCCGCTCTCGGATGTCACCCTTGCGGGATGCACGACCGTGACCGGAGGTTACGGCTGCCAGGTGGGATCGGCGGTGGTCGGCGGTCCCGGCAACTACCCGTACACGGCGACCAGCACGCAGGCTTTCGATGCGGCCGAGACCGATTTCCATTCCGACATCGGGGTCAAGTACCAGCAGGGGCCCTGGACGATCAGCTCGGAGGTCGACGGCACTCTCTCGAGGTTCCATCAGCGCCAGGAGATCATCGACACGAGCCTCAATGACGAGACCGTGACCTTCAACAGCGAGGACAATGGTCACGAGAGGTGGAGTCTCAGCGGCCCCTCGCCGGACGACCCGGCAAACCTCTATCTGCAGAACCTCTTCGAGGCCTGGCAGCAGAACTCCGGCAGCGAGCTCGCCTGGCGCAATCAGATCCGCTACGACTTCTCCTCGGGCTTTTTCAAGGCGGTGGAAGGGGGCCTGCGCCTCGCCGACCGCAAGTCCGACTCGACAGGCAATCCAGGCATCAGCACCTGCGTGCCGGGAGCGACCCCCGGATCCTGCAATGACGGCAACGTGGGTGCGGTCTCGGCGTTCGGGCCGGACTCCTTCCAGCAATTCAACGGTGGCGACGGCAACGCACCTTATTTCGACGGGCTCGGCACCAGCTTCCTGCTCGACAACGTGCTCAAGACGCGTGCCTACTATGACGTGCCGCTCTCGGGGCCGCCGGCCGATCCGACCTCCGACTTCAGCGACAACGAGTTCACCACCGCGTTCTGGGGCCAGGCGCTGTTCTCGTTCCACGCGGGACCGGTTCCTGTCGACGGTCAGCTTGGCCTGCGCACGGTCATCGACGATCGGACGCTCTCCGGCACGAATGCCGCCACCATATCGGCGCTCACCAATACGACCACCGCGCCCGAGGTCGTGAACGGCGTGACGATCCCGCCGGGAGGCGTGATCGCGGCTGGCTACACCGCCTACAGCCCGTATTCGATCGGTACCCAAGGGATCGACTGGCTGCCGAGCATCGGTGCCGTTGCGCATTGGACGCCTGACCTGCAGTCGCATTTCTCCGTTGCGCGCACCGTGACGCGGCCCGCGTTTTCGGCGCTCAATCCTGCGCTCACCGAGATCCCGCCGACGGTCAACCGTCAGGGCAACGGCTCGGAGGGCAATCCGGATCTCGCGCCGACCAAGGTGACCGCATACGACGCAACTCTCGAGTACTACGCATCCGGCGGCGGCATGGCTGCGCTGGAAGCCTTCTATCGGACGGTCACCGGCTACATCGAGCCCGAGACCCTTACCGTGCCGTACTCGACCACTTTCTGCACGTCGAACGGCATCCCGACCAGCGGCGGGCTGGGAGGCCAGTGCAATGTCATGATCTCCACCTCCGCGAGCTCCGGGACGGGCTTCATCGACGGCTTCGAGGTGGAGGCGCAGAAGTTCTTCAGCTTCCTGCCCTCGCCGTTCGACGGCTTTGGCGTGCAGACGAACTACAGCTGGATCGACTCGAGCGCGCCGATTCCGGGGCAGAACGGCCTGCCGACCATCACCGGACAGCTCACGAACGTCTCGAAGAACAACGCCAGCGTCATTCTGATGTATGAGAAATACGGCCTGTCAGCGCGGCTGGCCACCACCTATCGCAGCAGCTACATCGAGTCGTACTACCCCGGTAACGACACGTATCCGCCCATCGATGTGGTGCGGCCGACGGTCTTCGTGGATCTCAGCATCTACTACGATGTCAGCCGCAATCTCGCACTCTCCGCCGCGGCGACCAATCTCACCAACGCCTACTACAACAGCTACTCGGGCATACCGCTGTTTCCACGCGATATCCGGGTCATCGACCGCACCTACCGCTTCGGTGTCCACTACAAGTTCGATTGAGCGGAAGAGGGAATGGAGACCGAAAAAAGCCCGGGTGGCCCGGCTTCCCGCTGCGCGACCGGCCTCCGGTCGCGCAGCTGGTTCGACGACCCGTCGAATCCGGACATGACGGCGCTCTATCTCGAGCGGTATACGAACTTCGGGATCTCGGTCGAGGAGCTCCAGTCTGACAGGCCGATCATCGGCATTGCGCAGAGCGGCAGCGACCTCTCGCCGTGCAACCGGCATCACCTGGTGCTGGCGCAACGGCTGCGCGAGGGGATACGCGACGCCGGGGGAATTGCCATCGAGTTCCCCGTGCACCCCATCCAGGAGACGGGGAGGCGGCCGACGGCGGCCCTGGACCGCAATCTCGCCTATCTCGGACTCGTCGAGATCCTCTTCGGCTATCCGATCGACGGAGTGGTGCTCACCATCGGCTGCGACAAGACGACTCCCGCCGCGCTCATGGCGGCGGCGACGGTGAATATCCCAGCGATCGCGCTCTCGGTGGGACCCATGTTGAACGGCTGGCTCAAGGGACGACGCGTCGGCTCCGGCACCATCATCTGGCAGGCCCGACAGTGGCTTGCGATGGGACAGATCGACTACCGGGACTTCATGAAGATCGTGACGTCATCGACGCAGTCCACGGGATACTGCAACACCATGGGAACCGCGACGACCATGAACTCGCTGACGGAGGTGCTGGGGATGTCGCTCCCCGGCTCCGCCGCCATTCCGGCCGCTTACCGCGAGCGCCAGGAATGCGCCTACCGCACCGGCCGGCAGATCGTCGAGATGGTCAGAGCCGACCGCAAGCCTTCGGACATCCTGACTCGTGACGCTTTTCTCAACGCCATCCGCGTGAGCTCGGCGATAGGCGGATCGACCAACGCCCCGATACACCTCAACGCCATTGCGCGCCACGCGGGTGTGGCGCTTTCACTCGAGGATTGGCAGCGGCACGGCTTCGAGGTGCCCCTGCTCGTCAATCTGCAGCCCGCCGGCGAGTATCTGGGGGAGGACTACTTTCGCGCGGGCGGGGTCCCCGCCGTCGTGGCGGAGCTCATGCGCCATGCGATGATTCATGAGAACACTCTCACCGCCAACGGCCGAACTCTCGGTGAGAACTGCCGTGACGCGACCATCGAGGACGAGCGCGTCATCAGAAGGGTCGAGGATCCACTGAAGCGCGATGCCGGGTTCATGGTGATGCGGGGCAATCTCTTCGACGGCGCAGTCATGAAGACCAGCGTCATCTCGGAGAACTTCAGGGCGCGATATCTGTCGGATCCCGCCGATCCGGATGCCTTCGAAGGGAAGGCGATCGTCTTTGACGGACCCGAAGACTACCACGCGAGGATCGACGACCCGGCGCTTGGTGCCGATGAGCACAGCATCCTCGTCATTCGCGGTGTCGGCCCCATCGGATATCCGGGCGCGCCCGAGGTCGTGAACATGCGTCCGCCGGCGCATCTCATTCGCGCTGGCGTGCACGAGCTTCCCTGCATCGGGGATGGCCGCCAGTCGGGCACATCGGGTACTCCTGCGATCCTCAACGTCTCGCCGGAGGCCGCAGTCGGTGGCGGCCTTGCGCTCCTTCGCAGCGGAGATCGGCTACGGGTCGACCTGCGGGTATGTCGGGTCGACGTATTGCTGGATGATTCGACACTTGCCGAGCGCCGCGGCGAGTTGGAGGCGAGAGGCGGGTACGAGTTTCCCCCGAGTCAGACACCCTGGCAGGAAATGCAGCGCGCGAGCATCGGTCAGATGGCGGACGGCGCCGTGCTGGAGCCTGCAGTCAAATATCAGCGTCTGGCGCAAACAGCAGGTATTCCGAGACATAACCATTGAAGGCGAGTAGCGAGATGATGCGGCTCTGGTGGCTTTCGATGATCGGAGTCTGGGCTTGCGTTTGGGCTGGCGCCGCCGGGGCGGCGACTGCAAGCCGGTCGGTCTTTGGCAGCATGCCGGATGGCGGTCCGGTCGAGGCGGTGACGCTGCACAACGATCACGGTGTGACAGTGCGGATAATCACCTACGGCGCGCGTGTCCAGGAGGTGGTGACGCCCGATCGCAACGGCAAGCCGGCCGATATCGCGCTGGGCTTTTCCTCGCTCGGGGGCTACCTCAGCAACGCTGACCCGTACTTCGGAGCCACGGTCGGGCGCTTCGCCAACCGCATCGCGAAGGGGCGCTTCACCCTCGACGGACACTCGTATCAGCTGCCGATCAACGATGGGCCGAATTCACTTCACGGCGGCACGAAGGGCTTCGACCGGGTGCTCTGGACCATCGTCGGAGTAAAGCAAGGACCCGGGGCTGCGGGCGTGAGTCTGAGGTATGTCAGCGCCAGCGGCGATCAGGGATACCCTGGGACACTGACGGCAACGGCAACCTATACCCTCGATGATCACGATCGGCTTCGCATCGAATATAGTGCGACCACAGATGCTCCGACCATCGTCAACCTCAGTAATCACACCTACTGGAACCTATCGGGGGAGGGGTCCGGCAGCGTCATGGATGAGAGGCTGACGATCCCGGCCGCCGAGTTCACCCCCGTCGATGCCACACAGATCCCCACCGGGGTGCTGAAACCGGTTGCCGGCACGCCGTTTGATTTTCGTATCCCCAAGGCGATCGGCCGGGACATTCGCGACGGCCGCTCATCACAGCTGCTCATCGGCCGCGGCTATGACCTCAACTGGGTGATCAGCCGCCGGGCGGCAGCAACGCCGAGACTCGTGGCACGCGTCGTCGATCCGCACTCAGGACGGGTGCTCGAGCTCGCCTCGACCCAACCGGGCCTGCAGTTCTACTCCGGGAACTTCCTCGATGGCACCCTGGCCGGTCCCTCGGGCCACAGCTATCACCAGGGAGATGCCTTCGTGTTGGAGCCGCAGATCTTTCCCGATACGCCGAACCATCCGGATTTCGGCTCCGCCCGTCTGGCGCCCGGCCAGACATATCGCAATGAGATCATCTACACGTTCTCCACCCTGGGCAGCTCCGGCCGGGTTCAGGCCGTCAGCGCAGCGACGAGGTCGCGATGAGACATTCCGTTCTTCTTTCGTCGGTGCTCGGGGTCGTGCTGCTCGGCTCCATCCTCCCCTCCAGGGCAGCCGGCCTCGAGCGCTGGTCGACCGCGCGGGCTCAGTCCTGGTACGCCGCACAGCCTTGGGTACTTGGCAGCAACTACGTCCCCTCCGACGCCATCAACGAGCTCGAGATGTGGCAGGCCGCCACCTTCGACCCAAAGCGGATCGATGTCGAGCTCGGTTGGGCGCAGGGTCTCGGTATGAACACCATGCGGGTCTTCCTCCACGATCTGCTGTGGCAGCAGGACCCGAGCGGCTTCAAGCGGCGCATCGGAGTGTTTCTGAGCATCGCGGCGCGGCACCACATCAAGCCGATTTTCGTGCTGTTCGATTCCTGCTGGGACCCGGACCCGCGGTTGGGTCCGCAGCACCCGCCGATTCCGGGCGTGCATAACTCGGGTTGGGTGCAGGCGCCCGGGGCGAAGGTCCTCGACGACCCCTCGCAGCATGCACGCTTGCAAGCGTACGTGAAGGATATCGTCGGCACCTTTGGCAAGGACGAGAGAGTGCTCGCATGGGACGTCTGGAATGAGCCGGATAATCCGGGCGGCGGCAATTACGACGATCGCGAGCCGAAGGACAAGCTCGAGCGTGTCGCGGCGCTGCTGCCCGAGGTCTTCGCCTGGGCGCGAAGTGTCCATCCCGCACAGCCCCTGACGAGCGGCCTCTGGCATGGCGGCAGCTGGAGCCTTCCGGCCGACCTCAACTCCATCGAGAAGACTCAGATCACCGACTCCGACGTCATCACCTTTCACGAGTACGGCTGGCCCGAAGCGTTCTTCGAGCGGGTGCGGCAGCTCGAGGTCTATGGGCGGCCGCTCATCTGCACGGAGTACATGGCCAGAGGCGCCGGGTCGACGTTCGACGGTGTGTTGCCCATCGGAAAGAGAATGAACGTGGGCATGATCAACTGGGGCTTCGTAAACGGCAGGACGCAGACCAACCTGCCGTGGGACTCGTGGCAGCGTCCTTACGTCCTCACCCAGCCGACGGTCTGGTTCCACGATATCCTGCATCCCGATGGCACGCCGTACCGGGAGCGGGAGGTCGAGCTGCTGCGCGCGCTGAGCGCGGCGCCCAAGGGGGTCGTGCCGGACATTTTGGACCTTGGCGGCCCCGTGAGCGTCTACACGCCCGATCTCGCAAAACATCCCCGCGAGGACGCGAGCTATCCGCGTGTCATCCGGCTCGAACATGCCGGAGCGGCGAATGGAACCCTGCTGGCCACTTTCTTCCATGGCGGCGCAGGGCGGCCGGGTGAGTTCCCGATCTATCGCTCGACGGATGACGGATGGAGCTGGTCCGGCCCCATTGGCGTCGTGCGGGATGGCGTGCATCGCCAGGATCTCGATGCGCCGACCCTGTTCGAATTACCGCGCTCCGAGGGCGACCTGCCGGCAGGCGCGCTGCTCGCAGCGGGCACCGTGTGGCAGCACGGTGATTTCACACACCAGGACATGGAGGTTTACGCCAGCTTGGACGGCGGCAGTGACTGGGTCTACAGGAGCTCCTGCACGCGAGAGGAGGGGATGCCCGACAAGCATGGCCAGGGCATCTGGGAGCCATCGTTTGCCATCGCCGCAAACGGAGAGCTGGTGTGCTACTTCTCGGACGAGCGCCCGTCGGTTCGTGGGTTCAATCAGGTGTTGGCTCACGTGGCCAGCACGGACGGTGGCAAGACCTGGGGACCGGAGGTCTTCGATGTCGCAGTGCACGACGGGCAGCAGCGCCCGGGAATGACGACGATCGTCCGCCTGCCGACGGGCCGGTACGCCATGTCGTTCGAGGACTGCCGCGGAGGATTCGATCCGGATGAGGCGTGCGCGATCTACGTCAAGACCTCTGCCGACGGTCTCGATTGGCAGCCTGCAGAGAACAAGGGCGTTCTCGTCGCAACGGAGCAAGGGCAGCATCTGCTGCACACCCCGATGATTGCGTGGTCGAGTTGGGGAGGGCGCGACGGTACACTGATCGTCTCCGGCCAGAGGGTCGTGAATGGACACGACGGCGCCCTGACGGCTCTCCCGGAGTCCGGTCGCGTGCTGATGGTGAATACCCATCTCGGGCAGGGACCTTGGCGTGAGATTGCTTCGCCCCTGATCGTCGATCCCACCGGCGGCTACGATTCCGCAGAGACATCGTGTCCCGGGTACAGCGCGGGAATCCTGCCGGACGTCTCGGGTCCGGGCTTCCAGATCATCGAGGCGCTGCATATATCCAACGGCAGGTGCCGCGTCGCCATCGGCCACGGCTGGTTGCCGGCCGGCCCGTGATGGCGAACCCAAGCCCATAATGGCTGCGACCCCTGTAGGCCTCAACGCCTCAGCCGTTCAAAAGCAAGTAATCTAGCGGGATCGAAAAAGTCACAGGGCTGGCCGCGCAAATCGCCGGGAGCGATTTGCGCCAATCGAAAAAGGCGAACGACTGATGCATCCGAGGGCGATCGACTGGACGATCATGGCGGTTTACTTCGCCTTCGTCCTGGGCATTGGTGTGGCGCTGAAGCGCTACATGCGCACGAGCACGGATTACTTCCTCTCGGGCCGCGCGATTCCGGCATGGATCACCGGTCTCGCCTTCATCTCCGCGAATCTCGGTGCCCAGGAGGTGATCGGCATGGCGGCCTCCGGCGCCAAGTACGGCATGGCGACCAGCCATTTCTACTGGGTAGGCGCGATTCCGGCGATGGTGTTCCTCGGCATCTTCATGATGCCGTTCTACTACGGCTCGCGCGCCCGATCGGTGCCGGAGTACCTGAAGCTGCGGTTCGATGAGAAGACGCGGGGCCTCAACGCGATCTCCTTCGCCGTGATGACGGTGTTCTCCTCGGGCATCTCGATGTACGCGATGGCACTGCTGCTGAAGCTCCTTCTCGGTTGGGGTTTCACCACCAGCGTGCTGCTCTCCGCGCTCATCGTGCTGGTATACATCCTCCTCGGCGGGCTGACCTCGGCAATCTACAACGAGGTGCTGCAGTTCTTTCTCATCGTCTTCGGCTTTGCGCCGCTCGTCTTCCTCGGGCTCAGGGACGTGGGCGGCTGGCACGGGCTCGTGGCGGGCTTGCGGCAGGTGGCGGTCTCCCGCGGCTTCGCGCCCGACGCGTGGACGAGCACCTGGAGCGTGATGAGCAGCCCCGCGTCCAACCCCATGGGGGTGGAATGGATCAGCATCGCGATGGGACTGGGATTCGTGCTGTCCTTCGGCTACTGGTGCACGGACTTCCTCGTGGTGCAGCGGGCGCTCGCGGCGGACTCCATGCAAGCGGCCCGGCGCACACCGCTCATCGCCGCGGTGCCGAAGATGCTCTTTCCCTTCCTCGTCATCCTCCCCGGGATGATCGCCATCGCCTCGACCCTGCACGGCGGGGCGAGCGGGCTCACGCTGCCGCACAAGGCCGACGGCGCGCTGAATTACGACATGGTGATTCCGCTCATGCTCGGGCACTACTTCCCTAACGGGCTGCTCGGGCTAGGGCTCACGGCGCTGATGGCGAGCTTCATGACGGGGATGGCGGGCAACGTGACCGCATTCAACACTGTGTGGACGTACGACATCTATCAGGCCTACATCCGGCACGGTGCGAGCGACCACCATTATCTGAACATGGGACGGCTGGCCACGGTCGTCGGCATCGGGCTTTCGATCGTGGCGGCCTACGCGGCCAACCGGTTCAACAACATCATGGACCTGCTGCAACTGCTCTTCGCCTTCGTGAACGCACCGCTCTTCGCCACGTTCCTGCTCGGCATGTTCTGGAAGCGGGCGACGGGCCACGGCGCCTTCTTCGGGCTCCTGGCGGGTACCGCGGCGGCGGCCGTGCACCATGGGCTCACGGTGCCCGCGGGAAGCGCGACAGGCATCCAGGGAGGCTGGATCGAGGTGTTGCACCTCTACTCCAGCCAGATGGCGCAGAATTTCTGGACGGCGATTTATGCCTTCTGCGTCTGCTTCGTCGTCACGGTGGCGGTGAGCCTCGCGACGCGGCCTCGCGCGGAGCAGGAGCTCAAGGGCTTGGTCTATTCGCTCACGCCGCGGCTGTCCGCCGCCGGTGAGCGCTGGTATGCCCGGCCGGCGGTGCTGGGAGCCTGCGTGCTCGCGGGCGCTATCGTGCTCAACTTCATCTTCCGGTGAGTGCCATGGGACTCGATATTCGTATTCCGATCGGCAGCCTCTTCGTCATCCTGGGAGCGCTCCTGGCAGGCTATGGGCTCCTCAGCAACCCGGCCATCTATCAGCGGTCGCTCGGCATCAACGTCAATCTGTGGTGGGGCGGTGCGCTGCTCGTCTTCGGCTTCGCGATGCTGGCGCTCGCCTGGCGCGCAGCCTCATCGCGAGCCAGTCGAGATCCTCGGGGCGGGGACCGGGGAGCTCAAGGGAGTGGCTCCGAGGACGGTAGGGCTCGATAGCTCTGCCGCGCGCTGATCCGAAAGCTCCTTCTCGCGATAGGCGGCCCGCATCTCGGGTCTGAGCTTCGGCAGCTGCAAGGTGAACCAACCCGCGCCCAGGATGCAGAAGCTGCCGGTCAGCATGACCGTGTGCGGTGCCCCGATATGCTGGGCGAGGGCGCCTGCCATCAGGCTGCCGAAGGGTGCGGCCCCGAAGAACGCCATGGTGTAGTAGCCCATGACGCGTGCGCGCTTGTCGTCGGGCACGAGCGATTGGATGATGGTGTTGCAGACGGCCGCGGCCTGAATGAGCCCGAAGCCCACCACGACCATCAGCAGGATCGATAGCCACAGGACGTGCGATAGGCCGAAGAGGATGAGGCCGGCGCCGAGCAGCGCGACCGCCGCCTGCAGCGTGCGCGTGAGTCCCTTGATGGACTTGCGCATCGCGAGGGTGAGGGCGGACGTGAAGGCCCCCGCACCCGAGGCGGCGGTGAGCCATCCGAGCGTGTGAGCGTCGCCGTGCAGCACGTTGCCCGCAAAGACGGGCAGCAGCACCGAATACGGCCAGCCCATGAGGCACGTCGCCGCCAGCAGCAGCAGGACGATGCGGATCGGGGCGAAGCCGCGGACATAGTTCCAACCCTCCCGCAGCTCCTGCAGAAGGCTGGTGCCGGCACGCCCGGAACCGTTCAGCGCCGTCAGCTGCATGGCAAGGAGCGACCCGATCACC
>DATAXF010000023.1:0-12192 GCA_036273095.1 Steroidobacteraceae bacterium
AGTCGCGACACCCTGCAGAATCTCAACGAGCGCGTGCAGGTCGACGGCGAATCGATCCAGTCGGTCGCGAGGGACTATCTCGAACGGAAGGGTCTGCTGAAATGAGCGCCGCCGGTTTCCTGCTGCGCCGGCCGGCTCCTACGGGGGGCGCAGCGGCGCTTGCCGGCATCGATCGCCTGGGAGCTCTGCTGACACTGGTTGGAGCCGCGGGACTCTTCCTGCTGCCGTTCGTCGCCTTCAAGGCAAACCGCATCCTACCCGGCGATCCGCGCGCACTCGCACAGGCGCTACCTGTATGGGCGGCCGTCGGCTGTTGGACGACGCTCGCTGCGGTAGCGGCCGTGGCGCTCCGCGTGGCGTATGCACCTGTGCGCCTTGCCGCGGCCCTCGCCGGCATCGTCGTGACCGCGACGGCCCTCGCTGCCGCGGCGAATGCACTGACGCCTCCTCACAATCTGATCGTGCGGGTCGCGCCTGGATCGGGGTTCTGGCTGTTGCTCGCCGCGCTCGGCCTCCTCGCGACGGATGCGATCACGCGCCTGCGACCGGGGCCTGGTGTGCGCGTGCTCCTGCTCGCCCTCTTCCTGGGAATCACGGGACTCACCCTGGCACTGGGCACCTTCGACAACATCTCGGTGATGCGCGAATACGCAGTGGACACTTCGGCTTTCTCGCTCGCGGCGCGGCAGCACATCCTGCTCTCGCTCGGGTCACTTGCTGCCGCCGTCGTCGTGGCGTTGCCGCTGGGGATTTTCTGCCACCGCGTGCCGCGCCTGCGACCCGGCGTCCTGAGCGCGCTCAACATCATCCAGACGATACCCTCCATCGCCCTCTTCGGCATCCTCATGGCCCCCCTCGGAGCGCTCGCCGCGCACGTTCCCCTTGCGGCGGCCGTCGGTATCCGAGGCATCGGTGCCGCGCCGGCGGTATTGGCGCTCTTTCTCTACTCGCTCCTGCCGATCGTCGCCAACACGGTCGCCGGTCTCAAGCGTGTCTCGCCCGCCACGGTCGAAGCGGCGCTCGGCATGGGCATGACGCGCTGGCAGACTCTGATGAGTGTCGAGCTCATTCTCGCGCTGCCCGTCATCCTCACGGGCATTCGCATCGTCCTCGTGCAGAACATCGGGCTGGTCACGGTGGCGGCGCTCATCGGCGGCGGCGGCTTCGGCACGTTCGTCTTCGGCGGGATCGGACAGGCGGCCACCGATCTGGTGCTCCTCGGTGCGATTCCGACCGTGGTGCTGGCTTTCTCGGCCGCCGTGTTGCTCGATGCGCTCGTGGAGCGGCTGGATCGCGTACGAAAATGATAGTCATCGAGAGCCTGACGAAGCGCTATGACTCGACCACGGCCGTCGATGCGGTGTCGATGGTCATCGAGCGCAACTCCATCACGGTGATCGTCGGCACGTCGGGCTCCGGCAAATCGACGCTGCTGCGGATGATCAACCGGCTGATAGAGCCGACGAGCGGCCGGGTTCTCATAGACGGCCGCGACACGGCGAGTGAGCCCGGCCACCTGCTGCGGCGGCGGATCGGATACGTGATCCAGGGGCACGGCCTCTTCCCGCACCGCACGGTCGCGGAGAACATCGGGACGGTGCCGCACCTCCTCCACTGGGACGAAGCTCGAACCCGCGCCCGGACCGCCCAACTTCTCGAGGCGCTGCAGCTGGATCCCGCCAACTATTCGGAAAAGTATCCGCACCAACTCTCGGGAGGCCAGCAGCAGCGGGTCGGAGTGGCGCGGGCGCTCGCGGCGGAGCCGGCGGTGCTGCTGATGGACGAGCCGTTCGGCGCCCTCGATCCCATCATCCGCGAGAAGGCCCAGGACGATCTCCTCGACATCCAGCGCAGGTTCGGCACGACGGTCGTGCTCGTCACACACGACATCGACGAGGCATTCCGGCTCGGTGACCGGGTCGCGGTCATGAGTGAAGGCCGGCTGCTGCAATACGATCGGCCCGAGGTGCTGGTGACACGCCCGGCCAATCCCCTCGTCGGGCGCATGACTGGCAGTGCAGAGCGCGCCATGCGGCTGCTGTCACTGACGACGGCGGGCGAGGCGGCGTTACCTTTTGCGGCAGGCGAGCAGCGCGCGGAAGGACTGGTGGTTCCAACCTCGGCCTCGCTACGCGAGGTGCTCTCGGAGCTCCTGTGGCGCGGCAGTGAGTGCGCCACCGTGGTCGACGCCGACGGGACGCCGCGCGGGCAGTTGACAGTGGCCGCCATTCTGACGCGCGGGCGGCCTGCCTGATGCGCCATGTCGCGACGATCCTGAGGCTCGCCGCCCTCGGCCTTCTGCTCGCCTTTCTCATCGTTCCGCAGCGCTTTGCGCCACTCTTCGCGCCGCTCACCACCGGCGGTGCCCCGCCGATCTACGATCAGGGCAACCTCGCAATGCTCGCGCTGTCGCATCTTGCAACAGTGCTCGTGGCCTGTTTGGGAAGCACTGTCATAGCCGTCGCGCTCGGCATCCTGGTCACACGCGCCGGCGGTCAGGAATTTCTGCCGCTGTCACGTGCAGTCGTGAACTTCGGGCAGACATTTCCCCCGGTCGCCGTATTGGCGTTGGCGGTACCGCTGGTAGGTTTCGGCGAGAGGCCGACTCTGATCGCGCTCTTTCTCTACGGGCTGCTGCCGATTTTCGAGAACACTGTCGTCGGTCTTCGAACCTGTCCGCCTGCGGTTCTCGAGGCGGCTGCCGGCATGGGCATGAGCGCCGGCCAGCAGCTAGTCTCAGTCGAGCTTCCACTAGCTATGCCATTGATTTTAGAAGGAATAAGATTGTCGATGGTCATCAACATCGGCACTGCGACCCTGGGATCGACCGTCGCGGCGAAGGGCCTCGGCGAGGTGATCATCGCCGGACTTCTGTCAAATAACACGGCCTTCGTGCTGCAGGGCGGCCTCGCCACGGGACTGATGGCCGTTCTTCTGTACGATGCCGTGGCGGCCCTCGAGCGGCGCTTCGGCCGCAGCGCGCGCATCGACTGACTGAGCCTTTCTGTCGCGGCGCGACACCAGTTTGAAAAGTCGCGACTTACTTCAACAATTGCACGCGCTTGGCTGCCCCGCGGCGCGCTACAATGGCTGCGACAAAGTCATAGGTATCGGTGTTACCGATTCCAAGTGTAAGCTCCAGTTCGGTGGCGACCTCAGCTCCCAGCCGCGCTCGGCCTGCGGTCGAGCTGCCCACGCTTCTCCTGCTGCTGATTGCGTATGGCGGGTGGATAACCGTCACTTCCAGATACGGGCACTGGTCACTCTGGATCGTTGCTCCGCTCGCGACGCTCCTCATCACCCTGCACAGCTCCCTGCAGCACGAGATCGTCCACGGGCATCCCACCCGCTGGAAGCGCCTCAACCGGCAGCTCGCCATCGTTCCGCTCGGCTTGTGGATTCCTTACCAGCGCTATCGCGACCTGCATCACGCCCATCACCAGGACGCGCGGCTGACCGACCCCATCGATGATCCGGAGTCCTTCTACTGGACGCCCGAAGGCTGGACACGACTGAGCCTCCTCATGCGCTGCGCGCTGCGCCTCGAGCAGACCCTCGCCGGGCGCCTCATCGTCGGGTCCTTCCTGCGCATTGGAATGTATTTGCGATGGGACGTGCGCAACGCCTGGCACGGCAAGCCCGGAATCCGGGCAGTGTGGGCGGAGCATCTCCTGTGGTGCATCCCCGTCGTTCTCTGGGTGAAGGTCGTCTGCGGCATCCCGCTCTGGCTCTACTTCGTGGCCATGGTGATTCCGGCTAACTCCATTCAGCTGATCCGCTCGTTTGCCGAGCATCGCGCCCGGCCCGGCGTGCGCGAGCGCATTGCCATCGTCGAAAGCTCGTGGATCCTGGGACCGCTGTTCCTCTTCAACAACCTGCACTCTCTGCACCACGAAGCACCAGGCATTCCCTGGTACCACCTTCCCGCCCGCCACAACGAGGAGCGTGAGCGGCTGATCGCTGAAAACGGTGGCCTCGTCTACCGCACATACTTCGAAGTTGCCCGGCGGTACCTCTTCCGCCGTCACGATGTATTGCAGCATCCGACCGGACGCGCGCCGGCGGTAAGCGCCTGACCCGGCTCAGGCAGGCCTCTCGTATCCTGCCGCCCTCGCCTCCCGATCCCACTTCAGTGCCGGATCGAACCCTTCCCGAGTAGCCTCCGCGAATCCCTCGAGCATCAGGGGCTCGGCCAACTCCGCGAACCAGGGTTTCGCCGCGGCGCCGGTGAATGCGGCGCGAAGCCGTGCCACGACATCAACCGGCACGTCGGCAGCCGCAACGAAGGCCGGCATGGGCGCCAGAGCGGTCGATGACAACACGCGCACGCCCTCGCAGAGCCGCGGTGCGTGTCTTGCGATCAACATGTGCCAGTAGGCGTCCAGCGGCCCAACGTCGATGCGCCGCTCTCGAACCGCATCGAGCACGTTGCGTGCGGTTATGAGGTTACCGGTCATCTCGCGATAAAGCGTCGGGCGCTGCGGCGTACGGTAGCCGAGCAGATGGTGGCGGAACGCGTTGAAGCCGGAATGCGAATGCGCAACCGTCCAGCCGGCGCGGCCGCCGAACGTATCCTCCAGCTGCCTGTAAGGAGAGTCCTCGCGAACGATGAGATCCGTCCGATATACCGCCCGGCCCCCGGCCCACGGTGACCGTGGAATCGGTGCGGCGATCGGCTGAACCAGCGCAAGCTGCAGCGCGATCGGATAACCGCACATGAGCACCGCGCCGAGGTCGGGTCGTGACCACAGATCCTCGAGCGGCCGTGGCGCCGGATACGGCAGGTAATCGAGCGCGATGTCCGCTTCTGCGGCGATCCTCGTGAGCAGGCGGTGCCACACCGACTCGACCTCCGGGGTGACCGCGTACATGCGCGCGTTCGCGACCCGGGAGCTCACCCGCTTGTGCTCAGCTCGCCCGTTCTGCGCGCCACGTAGTCCGCAATCGCCTCCTTGACGGCCGGATCGAGCGGCGGCGGCACATACTCCGTGAGGAGCTTCTTCCAGATCCCGGTGGCGCGCTCGGTCGCGTTGCGCGACCCGGCTTCCGTCCAGCTCTCGAAGTTGGACCAGTCGGAAAGCAGCGGACGATAGAAGGCCGACTGGTAGCGCGCCAGCGTGTGCGGCTCGCCGAAGAAATGGCCTCCCGCCGCGACGGCCTTGATGGCCTCCACCGCGAGATCGTCGTCGTCGAAGCTCACGGGCTTCAGCATCTCGGCCCAGTTACGCAATAGCTCGGCATCGACGATGATCTTCTCGAGCGAAGCCGATAGGCCCCCTTCCAGCCACCCGGCCGCATGATTCACCAGGTGGCTGTGGCTGAGGATCGCGGCCTGCAGCGAGAACGCCGTCTCGTACGTCGATTGAGCGTCCACGACCGGTGAGGCATTCACGGCGCTCGTGCGCACAGGAAGCTTGAGCCGTCGGCCGATCTGCGCCGCGGCAATCACCGCGTGCACGTACTCCGGCGTTCCGAAGGCAGGCGAACCTGTCCGCATGTCCACGTTCGAGGTGAATCCTCCGAGGACGCAAGGCGAACCCGGCCGCAGCATCTGACAGAGCGTGACGATCCCGAGCGCCTCGGCCGTCTGCTGCACGAGCGCCCCTGCCAGGGTCACCGGCGCCATCGCGCCCATCAGTGTGAACGGTGTGATGACGACGCACTGCCCGTGCCGGGCCATGATCATGATGTTGTCGAGGATTTCCTCATCGACCCGGCGCGGCGAATTGACGTTCGTGACCGTCATGAGGGTCGGGCGTGCGGCAAGGTCTTCCACCGTGCAGCCGTGCTCGATGGCCGACATCGCAATCGCATCCTGCGCCTGCACTCCACCAATGCCGCGTGCGGCCCAGACGATGTCGGAGCACTCGATGTGCTCCTGGTACATGGCAAGATGCCGCACGGCAACCGGTAGATCTACAGGCTCGACGACGATTCCACCCTGCCAGTGCAGGACACCGAGCGAGTGGATGAGCCGCAGAATGTTCCGGAAGGACTCGATGTCACCGTAACGCCGGCCGTGCTCGCGATCGTTGATGTGCGGCGCGCCCGTCACCGGACCGAAGTTGACCACATCGCCGCCCACGTGCAGATGCCGCTCCGGATTGCGGGCGTGGAGCACGAAGCTCGCCGGCGCGAGTTTCAGATTCGCTTCGACGATGTCGCGCCCGATGCGCACCATCTGGGTGGCGTCGTCCACGAGTGCGCCGGCGCGCCGATAGACCTCGCGGGCGGCAGTACTGCGGATCTCCAGGCCCGCTTCCTCCAGCACCCTGTAGCCGGCGACCACGATGCGCTCCACCTGCTCGGCCGTCAGTATCTCGAGCGGCGGCCAGCGGTTCTCGAGGCGGGCAATGGGCGCGAGCGAGGGGCCGGTCGAGCGCGTGCCACGGCCGCCGCCGCGCTCGCGGCGCCGTGGCGAGGTTGCCGGAGGCTCGGTCATGGTCGCTCCTCTGCGAGCTCCCCGAGCGCTGCCGCCAGCGGCCCGAGCCAGGGCTCGAAATGCCGCCACTGCTCGAGACCCTCGGTGTTGATGGGCCGGCGCACCTGCTCGGAGCTCGCGGTATGCACGCGGCGCGCAGTCTTGTGGAACTCGAGACAGCCGGGCTCGAAGTCGAGCTCGCAGAACTCCAGGATCCGGCGCACCTGCGGCTCGAAGTCTCCGACCAGGTCCTCGTGCTGCACGCGCAGCACCTTTCCCGGCAGGACCCGGTCCCAGTGCGCCATGAGCTCGACGTACGTGCGGTAGTAACGCGCGATGTCTTCGAGGGAGTAAGTGAACTGCTGTCCGGACGCAAAGAGCTGCTTGAAGTTGCTGAAGCAGCACGCCATCGCGTTGCGGCGCGCGTCGATGATCTTCGCGTTGGGCAGCACGAGATGCATCAGGCCGAGGTGCCGGAAGTTGTTCGGCATCTTGTCGATGAAGCGCGGCTTGCCGGAGCGATAGAGCGCCGTGTCGGTGAGATAGCGTGCGCCGAAGCGCCTGAAGTCCTCCGCCGGCAGCTCGGCGAGCACGCCCGGGTAACGCGGCCGATCCCCGGCGCTGTCGCGCCCCTGGAGGCTCTGCGCCAGACGCGGGATGTCCGACAGCTCCATCGTTCCTTCCGCCCGGGAGTGCGAGGCCAGGATCTGCTCGATCAGTGTCGACCCGGCCCGCGGCAGGCCGACGATGAAGATCGGCGCGTTGCTCGAGTCACCCCAGCCGCGACGGGCGGCAAAGAGCTCCGACGTACAGACTTCGATCTGCAGCCGGGTGTTGCGCTCGATGAACTCCGGGCGGTAGCGGCTCTCGCTCTTCTTGAGCGCATTGCCGCGCTGGTAGTACGAGAAGGAGTCCGCGTACTCGGCGCGATCCTCGAGAGCCTTGCCGAGCGCGAAGCACAGATGAAATCGATCGGCGAGAGCCGTGCGCGGCGCGGCTTCGGCAGCGCGCATGGCGGCAAGCTCCTCGTCGGTGAAGCGATAAGTCTTGAGGTTGGCGAGGCTCCAGTACGCATCGCCGTAGCCAGGTCTCGTCTGCGCGGCACGACGGTATGCCTCGACCGCATCCTGCTGCCTGCCGAGGGTCTTCAAGGTGTGCGCCATCGACAGGTGCAGCTCCGCGTGATCCGGCGTCTCCTCGAGCAGCCGCCGATACTCGCGCAGGGCCTGGTCGCACTCCCCGAGCTCGGTCGCAAGGGTCGCCTGGGTGATGCGATAGGCCCGCTCCTCGGGCTCTGCCTCGCGCAGCATCCGGATCTGCTCGCGCGCCTGGCGGTGCTTGTGCCGCTGCAGCAGCACCTGCGCATAGTCATAGCGCGCCGGCCGATAGTCCGGAGCCTGCTCGAGCACACTCTCGAGCAGCAGCTCCGCATCATCGAGCACATCGAGCTTCATGCCGATCTGCGCGAGCAGACGCATGCCTTCGACGTCATCGCCGTTCTCCAGCAGATAGCGGCGCACGAGGCTTTCGGCTGCTTCGATCTCGCCGTCGGCAAACATGCTGCGTGCCGTGACGATCGCGGTGGGGAGACTTGCGAGCTTGGCGACGTGGGCGGCGGCGTTGTCGGCCTCGGTCCGCCGGCCTGCCATCGTGTACAGCCTCTGCAGTGTCCGCCAGCTTCCGGGCAGGGCCGGATTGAGCGCCACGGCCCGCTCGAAAGCGGCTATGGCCGGCGTCGCCGCGCGCTGCGCAACATGGCAGTACCCCCTCTCCTGGTGCAGTCGGGGGTAATCCGGATGCAGTTCCTCGAGCCGCACCAGCGTTGCCAACGCGGCTGGGATCCTGCCCAGATAGCGCTGTGCGACCGCGAGCATGTAGAGGAGCTCACGCTCCTCGGGGCTGTCGGCCAGTAACGCCTCGGCGCTCCGTGCCGCCTCGGCGAACTGACGCCGGTCGATGAAGTCGCGCACGCCCGCCGGCCCTGTTCCGGGGCGCGGCTGAGCGGCGCTGTCGTCCTGCATCGGTATCCCAAAGCCTCTGATCTCTCCCGCGAGATTCTACCTCAGTCCCCCGCCCCGGCCCGTCCCGGGCTCAGTGGTGCTCGGAGAAGCTGTAGCCGAACGTGAGCTCGATCACCCGCGGCCGCATCGGCGTCTCGGTCAGGATCCACTGCCGGCTGGTGGTGAAGAGGCTCTTGTTCACATCGGTGATGTTCGTGCCGATCAGTGACACCGTCCAGTTGTCCTTCGCGACCCCCGCCGAGATGTCGTAGGTCGTCCATGCCGGCTGGTCGTACGCCTCGACGTTGCCGGAGGCCGACAGCGAGTGCGACTGGTGCTGGAAGCCGAACTGAGCATAGGGCAGGTAACTGCCCCACACCCAGTCATACCGCAGACGCAGATTCCCCTCGAAGGCGGGCGAGTCGGCCAGCGGGCTGCTCTCCGCTCCGTAGACGTTCTGTATTGGTGTCGAGACGCTGTTCACGTAGAAATTCGTGAGCGGCTTGCCGAAGTCCGCCGTGCCCGGAATGTTCCCGACCAGCGACGGCGAATTCACCAGGTTGCTGCTGTTCCATGCAGCCGCGCCGTTGACCGAGAGCCCGTGCCACACCTTCGCGGCAACCGTCAGCTCCACGCCCTTCACCCGGTAGTCCGGGCCGTTGGTGTTGTAGGTCAGGTTGCCGAGACCGCATTGCGGGCAGAAGAAGCTGACCTGGGCGTTGCTCCAGTTTTCCTGGTAAACCGCGCCGTTCACCTCCAGGCGGTGGTCGAACCACATCGTCTTCCAGCCGATCTCATTGTTGGTGAGATTGTCCGAGAGGTAGGTCAGCGGCGTGGCGTACTGGTTGACTCCGGCGGCGTTCGGCAGGTGCTGCGAGCTGCCGCGGTTGAAGCCGCCCGGCCTGAATCCCTGGGAGTAGGTGTAGTAAACCAGGATGTCGGGAGTGACGTGGTACTCGAGATCCGCGCGGCCGCGCGAACCGGCTTCCGACAAGGTATGCGGGTTCTGCAGGCCGAAGTTGGTGCCGTAGGGCGAAACATGGCCGTCGGTGGCCGAATCAGGATGGAATTCTCCGTATGAGCAGACACCGAAATAAGTCGTCGTGCTGAAAGCCTTGCAGTAGAAGCTGCCGACGTCGCCACCGAGCTCCGAGGTGTACATGTGGAAGTAACGTATGCCGCCGGTGATGGTCAGCTTGTGCGGTATGATGTCGAAGGACTCGGAGGTATACGCGGCCTTCTGAATGAAGGTTCGGTCGAAATCGTCGAAGAAGCCGTCCTGCGGCTGCAGACCCGGGTTGTTGGTCGGATTGCCCGGCCAGGGCTCCAGCGGCAGGAAGCAGTTCGACGTCGGGCCCGTGGGCTCGCAGTCCGGCACGCTCTTGTACGACCACTGCGTGTCGTCGTAGACCTTGTAGTCCTCGTAGAAGAGGCCGACGAGCCCACGCAGGCGCCAGTCATCCGGGGTGCTCAGGCGCAGCTCCTGGCTGACGTGGGTATCCCTCTCCGTATCCCGCCAGGTCGAGCTCGGCGAGTAGCAGGTCGCGCCGGCATTGCCCGTCTTCGAGCTGTAGGAGACGCCGGTGCACTGATAGTAGTAACCGTAACGGCCGCGCGCGTAGTTGGTGTAATCCATCTGCTGCTCGATGTTGCGATCGAGATACGCGCCCGAGTAGACGAGCTTCAGCGGTCCGACCTTGCCGTTGACCGTGAGTGCGGTATTGTTGAACTTGTCCTTGTCGTAGGACGGATTGAAGAGGTTCACCGAGTACGGCGCCAGCTGCTGGCCGCCGATCGGCACGCCGCCCGGGTTGGTCAATCCCGCTCCCTCGCTGCCGTTGGGCATCTCGAAGAAGACGCCCTCCGCATCCATGTTCTGATACATCTCGCTGACCAGCACGCTCCAGTCGTCGGTCACCTGGTAGAGAATCTCGCCGCGGATGCCGTTGTAGGTCAGCGGATTGATGTCGTTGGCGGCGATCTGGTTGTTGTTGACCACCACGCTGTTGGTGGGGACCACCCCGCCGTTCGAGTCTGCGAGCCCGAGATCCTCGCTGCCGCGCGCGAAATACGCCGGCTCGTTGTTGATGTAGCCGCCGCGCCGATCGTTGAACACCACCAGGCGGGCCGCCAGCTTGTCCTCGATCAGCGGCAGATTCATGGTCGCGTTGACATTGGTGTTCGGATCGCCGCCGGAGGTCATGCCGTAGCCGCCCTCGACGTTGACCGAAAACGTGTTGAGCTGCGGCCTGTTGGTGATGAAGCGGACCACGCCAGCCTGGGCGCCGGCTCCGAAGAGCGTGCCCTGGGGTCCCTCGAGAACCTCGATGCGCTCGAGGTCCACTGCGTAGACGTCGAGGTCGCGGCCCGGCAGCAGCTCCGACTGATCATCGAGGTAGACGGCCACGTTCGGGAAGAGGCCAACCGAGCCCTGTCCCTGGGTGCCGAGCACGCCGGTGGACAGGCCGCGCATGAACAGCGTTCCCATGCCTGGCCCCTGCGAGCCCGTGCTGACGTTCGGCAGATACTTCACGTAGTCCGCGAACGTCTGCACGTTCAGGTTCTGCAGCGTCTGGCCGGTCATGGCCTGGACTGTGATCGGCACGTCCTGGATGTTCTGCGCCCGGCGCTGTGCGGTGACGATCACCTCCTGCAGCGTCCCAGTGCTGATGGCAGCCATCGGCGTCGCGTCTGCCGTCGATGTCGCGGCAGCGGTTGTTTGGGCTTGGGCCGCATCTGCGGCCGTCGCGCCTGCATCGGCGGCCAATACGGCGTGCGCGGCTGAAGCGCTCAGGATTGCGGCGATCGTCCGCGACAGCTTATGGTTACGTTTCATTCGACGACCTCGGCGGGTTACGAACTTGTTGTCTTCCCTGCGGTAGAGCCAACCCCTTTTGGCCCGCCGGAGGCCCCTTCGCTCCGGCATGCATGGTCGATGCTCGCGTAATCGCGGCGTCGCGGCTTGTGAGTACGCGACGCGCGGGTTGCGGATTTACGACACACCGCAGATCAGTCGGACTTCAGGCTTCCACATGGCGCGGCGGCGCGAAAGCCGAGAATTTCTATGGACCCATCGGAAAAAGGCATGCCGCCTCGGACCCGCTCCGCCCCACGCCGAGCTATGCTGCCACGATCGATGGGGGAATTCGACTACATCATCGTCGGCGCCGGCTCCGCCGGCTGCGTGCTGGCCAACCGCCTGACCGAAAGCGGCAGCCACCGCGTGCTGCTCCTCGAAGCCGGCGGCAGCGATGCCAGCCCCTGGATCCGCGTTCCGATCGGCTATGCGCGCACGTTCACCGACCCGCGTTATAACTGGATGTATACGACGGAGCCCGAGCCCGAGCTGGACCACCGCAGCGCCTTCTGGCCGCGCGGCAAGGTGTTGGGCGGCTCGAGCTCGATCAACGCCATGGTGTTCGTCCGCGGGCAGCCGGCGGATTACGATGACTGGCGCGATGCCGGAAACCCGGGCTGGGGATGGCAGGACGTGCTGCCCTACTTCCGCAAGCTCGAAGACCATGCCTGGGGTGAGTCGAAGTATCACGGCGCCGGCGGCCCGGTACATGTTCACGATGCATCCGCCACTGCCCATCCGCTGTGCACGACCTTTCTCGAAGCCTGCGCCGAGGTCGGCATCGGCATCAGCCGCGACCTCAACGGCTCCGAGACCGAAGGTGCGGGTCTCTGGCAGGTCACGATCCGCGACGGCGTGCGCGTCTCGAGCGCGAGCGCCTACCTGCGGCCGGCGTTGCGGCGACGCAACCTCGA
>DATAXF010000024.1:0-10263 GCA_036273095.1 Steroidobacteraceae bacterium
CCCGCCTCATCGAGCTGGAACGTGTCGTGCGAGGTATCGAACTGATGATAGGTGTCATAGCCCGAGGAGTCGTAATAGGAGGCCGCCACATAGCCGGACTCCGTGATCCCGGAGTTGGCCAGGATCTGCGACAGCGTCGTGACCGGGGAGTCGGCCGCCAGCGCCGCCGTCGGCACCGCGCTCGCGGCGCTGACCAGCGCCGCGATGTGGATTCGCTGCAACAAATGTTTCTGCATGGGGCGCCTCTTTTCTGCCGAATGATGTCGCTGGGCGGCCGGACCAAGCATTACCCATGCCAAATCAGTTTCGCTTTAACAATCAATGTATTGCGTGAGGTTTACGCTTTGGCTGAGCCGTCTATGCACCGGTGCGGTGCGCCGCCGCGCGTGCCCCTCCCAATCGGGTGCGTCGGATCGTCGATTTTTGTGGTCCCGCTCGTACGAGCGCGGCCGCCGCCGCCAGTGTCATAATTTCCGTTACGCGTCAGCGCCGTCCGACATGTTTTTCAGACACTACAAATGAGTTACGCTGCGAGAATCCCTCCGGATTCCACCAGAGCAGAGCCATGGGACTGTCGCTCGATGGCGACAGGGGGCTCTGTTTGTGCCGCGAAGACCGGGCGCGGTACGAGCTGATCACGTGAGACAAACCGCCCGGGGAGCATTGGTGTCACCGTTTCATCGAACGCAGCTGGCCGTCGCCGCCCTCGCATCGCTCTTGCTGACCACTGCGATCGGTCAGACGGCGCACACCCCACCGCAGCACCGGCCACAGCCGAAGCAGCAGGGACCGGCGCACGCACCGCCGCCAGCCCCGGCTCCAGCGCCGCCAGCGCCAGCGCCACCGCCGCCATTCACCTTCGCTACGGTGCAGAAGCTTGCGCAGCAGCGCGCCGCGCGGCCCTACCACATCCGCTCGA
Source organism: Steroidobacteraceae bacterium (assembly GCA_036273095.1). Taxonomy (GTDB): domain Bacteria; phylum Pseudomonadota; class Gammaproteobacteria; order Steroidobacterales; family Steroidobacteraceae; genus 13-2-20CM-66-19. Next base: position 920 of record DATAXF010000024.1, read on the forward strand.
CGCCGCTGCCGCGGCCGCTCGCGACTCTCAACTACCAGCAGTACAGCGAGATTCAGTTCAAGCCGTCGGCCGCGCTCTGGCACGGACAGTCGATGTTCGAAGTGCAATTTTTCCACCGCGGGTTCAATTTCGACCGGCGGGTCAACGTTTACGAAGTGCAACCATCGGGCGTACACGCCCTGGCGTACTACCCTTCGATGTTCACATTCGGGCGCGACGTGCCGCGAGTCATGCTGCCCGCCAACCTCGGCTTCGCGGGCCTGGCAGTGCACTATCCCTTGAATACACCGGGCTTCAAGGATGAGGTGATCGCCTTTCTCGGCGCTTCCTATTTCCGGGCACTCGGCCGCAACGCCGGATATGGCGTCTCTGCGCGCGGGCTTGCGATCAACACCGCGACGACCGCGGGGGAGGAATTCCCCTATTTCACCGATTTCTGGCTGGTCCAGCCGCAGCCCAACCAGCGGACCCTGACGATCTACGCGCTCCTCGATAGCCCGAGCATCGCCGGCGCTTACGAATTCGACGTGCGCCCGGGTACGACCAGCCAGGTGCTGGTCACGGCCGCGCTCTACGCGCGGCAGACGGTGGACAAGCTCGGGATTGCGCCGCTCACCTCCATGTTCCTCTACGGGGAGAACTCGGACGACCGAAGCCGCTTCGATGACTGGCGGCCTGAAGTCCACAACAGCGACGGCCTCATGATGCAGACCGGAACGGGCGAATGGTTGTGGCGGCCGCTCGAGAACCCCGACAAGCTCCAGGTCAACCGCTTCATGGATGAGAGCCCCAAGGGGTTCGGGCTTGTTCAGCGCGACCGCGACTTCAGCGCCTACCAGGATCCGGACTCGCAATACGAGCGGCGGCCGAGCTACTGGGTTCAGCCGCTCGGTGACTGGGGTAAGGGCGGCATCGAGCTGGTCGAGATCCCGAGCGACGAGGAAATCCACGACAATATCGATGCTTACTGGGTGCCGAGTGTCCAGTTGACCCCGCACGCGCCGATGCGCTTCTCCTACCTGCTATCGGCCTACCTGGATTCCGACCGGCGCTGGCCCCCTGGCGGCGAGGCGATCGCCACGCGTTTCGGGCCGGTCATGAATGGCGCCACCCCGGTGTCAGGCATGCGACTTGTTCTTCTTGATTTCACTGGCGGCGATCTCGATTCTTTATTGCCTTCGCAGCCAGTGCATGCGGATGTGTCGGCGGACGGCGGTACAATCAGCCATGTCACCGTGCAACGGATTCCCGAAACCGGTGTCTGGCGCGTGACGATGGAGGTGAAACCCTCGGGCGACCAGCCGGTCGATTTGCGTTGTTACCTCGATTTATATGGCGAAGCCTTGACCGAGACATGGAACTACCAGTGGACACCATCGGGAGCGTAGCAGTGGACGCCGCTCGGCTGCGTCGCGCGGCGCGCTGGCGCCGGGCGTTGTTTCTCCTTTTGACGCTGCTCACGGCTGGGGCGGCGACGGCGATGATGACCGACATTCTGGCCGCCAACGGCCTGACCGGGCTCGAGCGCGTGGGCCTGGTGCTCTTCTACATCCTCTTCGTCTGGATCACGGGCGCCTTTTGGACGGCGCTCGCGGGCATGGTGGTCCGCCTGCGGGGCGGCGATCCACTGGGGCTCAAGCCGGAAGAGCTCGCCGGCCGGCCTCTCGCCGGACGCACCGCCATCATCATGCCGATCTACAACGAGGAAACCGCGCGGGTCATCGCCGGGCTCGATGTTATCTGGTCCTCGCTGACGCGGCTGCCGGAGCAACCTGCGTTCGATCTCTTCATTCTTTCCGACACCCGCAAGCTCGAGATCGCGGCGGCCGAGGAGGCCGCCTGGCGCGAGCTCACCGCGCGCCATCACGCCCGCGGGCGGATCTTCTATCGCCGGCGGCCGGAGAATGTCAGCCGCAAGGCCGGCAACATCGCAGACTTCGTGCGCGCGTGGGGCGGTGCTTACGAATACGCCATCGTGCTCGACGCCGACAGCGTCATGTCGGGCGAGGCGCTGGTAAATCTGGCAAGGCTGATGGACGCGCACCCGGAGGCCGGGATCATCCAGGCGCTGCCGCTGCCGGCGGGCCGGGAGACGCTGTTCGCGCGTCTCATTCAGTTTGCCGCCCGGCTGTCGAGCCCGATGCTGGCGAGCGGCCTCGCCTGGTGGCAGCTCGGCGAGGGCAACTACTGGGGCCATAACGCCATCCTGCGGCTGAAACCCTTTGCGGCCTTCTGCGATCTGCCGCGCCTGCCCGGTGCCCCGCCCCTCGGCGGCGAGATCCTCAGCCACGATTTTGTAGAAGCCGCCTTCATGCGGCGTGCGGGATTTCAGGTCTGGCTCGTCCCGGACGACAGCGGCAGCTGGGAAGAGGTCCCCTCGAACCTCATCGATTACGCGGCGCGCGACCGCCGCTGGGCGCAGGGCAACCTGCAGCATCTGGGCCTCCTGCCGATGCGCGGTCTGCATTGGCTCAGCCGGTTGCACCTGATCACCGGAGTCCTGTCGTATGCCAGCTCGCCGCTCTGGCTGCTCGTGCTGCTCCTGAGCTCCACCGTCGTCATTATGGATGCCGTTCACGGGCATCAGTACTTCACGCCTGGCTCCTACGCGCTCTTCCCAACCTGGCCGCAGTACCGCGACAGGGAGATCGTAGCCCTGATGTCGATCACGGTGGCCGTGCTCTTCCTGCCGAAGTTCTTCGGCGCGCTGCTCGCCCTGAAGGATTCGCGGCTGCGGCGAGGGTTCGGCGGCGGTGCGCGGCTGCTCGCGAGCCTTGGCCTGGAGCAGCTCTTCAGCATTCTGCTGGCGCCCGCGATGATGCTCTTCCACACGACCTTCGTCGTGACCACGCTGATGGGCAAACCAGTGGTATGGCATGCGCAGGAGCGGGGCGATCGCGGCATCGGCATGCTCGAAGCGCTGCTGCGACACAAGTGGCACCTCGTGATCGGCCTCGCCTGGGGAGCGGTGATCCTGGCGTTCGCTCCGCGGTACATCTGGTGGCTGCTGCCGGTGCTGGCCGGCATGGTTCTGGCCGTGCCGCTCACGGTGATGACGAGCCACACCGGGACGGGAGTGTGGCTGCGCAGACATCGCCTGTTGCTGACACCGGAGGAAGTGGACCCGCCGGCGGAGCTGGCGGCGCTGCAGGCACTTCTCAGTCCGGGCGCCAGTCCGGTGGGCGCGACGGAGGCGGTCGGGGAGCAGCCGCTGGCGGTGCCGGAGCACGTACCGCTGCCGATGCAGGCGCAGCCGCCGCGCTATCTGACGGCTCGCGACGCGCTGAGACTCAAGCGCTGGAAAAGCGCGAGCTCGACTCCCATTCCCTGACTCAGGTCGCCCGCACCGGCACGGAGCGCGTTCTGGCGTGGCCGCACCACGCCTGCGCGGCTCAGGGGCCGTAAGGGTCGGGAAATGCCGCTACCGAGTCGTAAGGCCGCTGGCATGGGCGTTGCTTGAAGGATTCCAGGAGGACTCCATGAGCGCGCTCGACTTCGCCAAAATCGCTTCCCGGCCGGCTTCCAACGAGGAGATGCGACCCAGATCGTCCGCGGCCGGCAGGGTTCCCACCCGTCGGCTTCCCCGTTCGCAGATCGTCGATGCGGCGACGCGGCTCATCGCCCGGCGGGCCAACCATCGCATTCCCTGGCCAACGATAGCCGTCGAAGCTGGCGGTGAGCCGTTTGGTGTCGCTCCGGACTGGCTCGACGACCCTTTCGAGCTGATCGATCAGTGCTATGCCCGTACCGCGGAGGCTCTCACAGACAGCCTGCTGCGCGCCGAGACTGCGCCCGGCAATGCGCTCGACAAGCTGGCGGCGTTTCTCGTCGCGGCGCTCGAGGCGCGGCGCAAGCTCGGCACCCTGCTGTCCTTCCGCCGCGGGCGCAATCTGCCCGAGCCGTTGCAGCGGCGCCTGTACGAGCGCGACATGATGGTGCGCACCCGGCTCAAGCGGCTTCTGGAGCAGGGCAGGCGTGACGGCTCGCTAGCCCGGCGCAATGCCGACAGCGCCTGCGAGCTCATCCTCGCGAGCCTGATGGTGCCCGATGTCGCGGTGACCGACCCGGAGCAGCAGATCTGGGACAGCGAGCTCGTCGAGCTGCTGCTTGCGGCGCTGGCCGAGCCGCATCCGGCCGAGCCCGGAGACCTTCGGCAGCGAATTTAGTCAACCCGAAGCCCGTCCGAAAGCAAATAATAAAGCGGCCCAGGGCCGTTCCCTGGAGCGCGCAAAGCGCCCCCAGGCGGTTTTGCGCCAATAAAAACAGGAGAACGCGTGCTCGAGCACCTCGACCGGCTGCCGCCGGACCCCATCCTCGGTCTCATGGGCGCTTTTCGCGCCGATTCGGATCCGCGAAAGGTGGACCTGGGGGTCGGCGTCTATCGCGACGATGCCGGCGAGACTCCGATCATGAGAGCCGTGCGGGAAACCGAGCGAGAGCTGCTCGTCAAGCAGACGACCAAGACCTATGTCGCTGCGGTCGGCAACGCCGGATTCAACGAAGCAATGGAGCGACTGGTGCTGGGGCAAGGGCACACGGCGCTGGGGTCGGGCCGCCTGCGGACGATTCAGGCGCCGGGCGGCTGCGGCGCGCTGCGGCTGGGCGCGGAGCTGATCCGTGCGGCGGCGCCCGATGCCGTGGTGCATGTCAGCACTCCCACCTGGGCCAACCACGTGCCTCTGCTCTCGAACTGTGGGCTGAAGCTCGAGCGTTACCCCTACTTCGATCCGGCGACCGGCGGCGTGGCTTTCGGCGCCATGCTCGAAGCCCTCGATCGCCTGCCGCCGCGCTCGGTGGTGCTGTTGCATGCCTCGTGTCACAACCCGACGGGCGCGGACCTCGATGAGGATCAGTGGCTCGAGCTCTTGATGTTGGTACGCCGGCGCTCGCTGCTGCCCTTCATCGACATCGCCTACCAGGGCCTCGGCAGGGGAGTGGCGGAGGATGCCTACGGTCCGCGGCTTTTCTGCGCGGAGCTGCCCGAGGTGCTGATCGCGGTCTCGTGCTCGAAGAATTTCGGTCTCTATCGCGAGCGCACCGGCGCGCTGCACTCGCTGAGCGCAACGCCCGCCGCGGCAGATGCCGCAATCAGTCAGCTCATGCGGATCGCGCGCGGCCTTTACTCCATGCCGCCGGACCACGGCGCGGCCATCGTGCATGGCATCCTCACGGACGCGCGCCTACGCACATTGTGGGCGGCGGAGGTCGATTCGATGCGCTCGAGGATCCAACAGCTGCGCGCCGCGGCGGTGCGGCGCCTCGCGGAGGCCTGCCCGCGCAAGGACTTCGGTTACATCGTGCGCCAGCGCGGAATGTTCTCCTACCTGGGCGTCGATACCAAAGCGGTACACGAGCTGCGCGAGCGGCACCATGTCTACATGATGGACGATGGCCGGATCAACATCTGCGGCCTGCGAATGGACAATATCGGCTACTTCGCGGAGGCGGTGGGGAAGGTGGTGGCCGGGTAGATTCTGTCCGGCCACGCCGTTGCCGCGCGATAAAACAGCAGGGGGTCTCATGAATACTGCACCTCGCTTGAAATTCCTCCGTATCGCGTTGATCGTGATTGGTTTGATATTCCTGGTGGGCGTCTATCCGCTCACGATCCTATGGCCGGCGGGCTGGGCCTGGCATCACACGGGGCAATCCCTCTATCTGCAGATGATTCTCGGCATCTACGCCACGCTGGGAGTTTTTCTTCTCATTGCGTCGCGGGATCCGTTCTCGAACCGGAGCCTGATCTGGTTCACCGTCTGGTCGAGCCTCGTGCACGCCGGAATCATGGCCGCGCAAGCGATCGTTTATGCCGAACACCGCGGACACCTCCTGGGTGACGTCCCGGCGCTCCTGCTGGTTGCGATTGTCCTCGCAGTCCTGATGCCGGCCAAATCGGGAACGATCGAGATCGCGGCTTTGCGCTGAGGTCGGATCCAGGACCACCGCCATTTTGGCGGCAGAATTGTATCGCGTTATGGACTATTTCGCTGTTAACGTCTATTATGCGATACATGCCGAGCAAGCAGCCGCCCATGTATCTGGCACAGAAGAAGCTCCTCGCAGAGCTCGGAGAGCGGTTGCGCCTCTCGCGCCTGCGCCGAAAGCTGGGCGTGGCTCTGACTTGTGAGCGAGCGGGAATTTCGCGCATGACGCTGTACCGGGCCGAGGCTGGCAGTTCGGCGGTGGCCCTCGGGACATTGGTGCGCATACTGTCGGTGCTTGGATTGGAGTCCGACCTGGAGCTGATCGCCCGTGACGATAAACTGGGGCGCGTACTCCAGGATCAGGCACTCTCGCCGCGCCGCCGACCGCGGCGACGAACCGCCAACCCTGACAAAGGATCATGAGCGAGTCGTTGGAAGTCTGGCTCGACGCGGATTTCGTGGGCGAACGCCTGAGGGTTGGTACCCTCGCCCATGATCGCGGCACCGTGCGCTTCAGTTACGACCCGACGTGGTTGAAGCACCCACTCGCGTTCGCTCTCGATCCGGATCTCTCGCTCGGAGAGGGTGCCTACTACCCCAAGCCTGAGCAGGGTAACTTCCGCATCTTCGATGACTCCGCTCCTGATCGCTGGGGCCAGATGCTCATGAAGCGTCGCGAAGCTCTGGCGGCCAAAGACCAGGGGCGGACACCGCGTACGCTCTACGCTTGGGACTATCTGGTCGGGGTGCAGGATCTCACGCGCCAAGGGGCGTTACGCTTCTGCTTGCCCGGCACCGGTGTATTCCTGGCCGACGAGGCACTTGCCGCTCCACCGATCGCCAGCCTGCGCGAGCTCGAGATAGTCGCACGCGAGCTCACCGCCAAACGGATCGATGACCTGAATGCGCTCCGTCGCTGGCTCGCGGTGCTGGTCGCGCCGGGCGCCTCCCTTGGCGGCGCGCGGCCCAAAGCCAACTTCACCGCTTCGGACGGTAGCCTGTGGATGGCAAAGTTCCCCGCTCGGGACGACGAGCGGGATGTCGGCGCCTGGGAGGGGCTCACGCATTCAATCGCCAAGCGGGCGCGAATCGATGTGCCGCTGGCCACTGTGCGCTCCTTCGATGGCGAGTATCACACTTTCTGCGTGCAGCGCTTCGATCGCATTCGAGACCGGCGCCGCTTCTATGCCTCGGCGATGGCGGTCTTACGGAAGGACGTGAGCGAGGGAACGAGCTATCTGGAGCTGGTGGAATTTCTGCATCACCATGGTGCGCAGGATCACATCGCCTCGGACCTCGAGCAGTTGTTTCGACGGGTAGCCTTCAACATTGCCGTCGGCAATCGTGATGATCACTTGCGCAACCACGGATTCATTCTCACGTTGACCGGATGGCGCCTGGCGCCGGCTTTCGATCTCAACCCCAACGTCGATAAAGCCGAGCATGTGCTGAATCTGGATGAGACGGACAACCGCCCGAACCTCGCCACCGTGATCGAGACCTCCGAATGGTATGGACTCTCGAAAGATCGTGGTGCCGCGATAGTTGCTGACATCCTCGAAGAGGTGCGCCACTGGCGCAAGGCCGCGCAAAGCGCTGGCATCGCACGCGCTGACATCGAGCTGATGGCTGCGGCGTTCGCGCACGCGAACACCTGACAGCGTCTCTTCGAGAGCTATAGCTCGATCAGGCCGTCGGAGAGCTGGTTGGTGTCGCTGGGATCCGGCGGGTAATGCTGGGCCATGGCGGCGCCGCAGGCGCCGATTGCATCCACGAAGCCGTCCACCACCTGACCTCGGCTCACGCGGGAGACGAACTTGTCGATGATGCCCTTCCAGTGGCCTTCGCCGAGCCTTTCGTGGATTCCCTTGTCGGCCACGATCTCGACATAGCGCTCCGCAAGCGAGACGAAGAACAGCACGCCGGAGTGGTGCGCCGTGAGCTGCACACCCTGAACGTAGAACTGCGCCTGTGCGAGCCGGCTGGCGTGCGCGTGCTTCACGTGCCGGGGAATCAGCTTCAGATGCAGGCCCGGCACGGACAGGAGCAGGACGGCGAGACCGATGAAAATGAGCAGTTGGATCTGGTAGAGATGGACCCAGCTCATCGAGACGCGGCCGAGCAGGCAGGCGCCCGGAAACAGCAGCGCGAGTATCGCCGACCAGAGCAGGGGCAGCAGGATGTAATGGTCGCTTGCGCGCGTCACGACGGCCACGAACTCGCCGCTGGTGTTCTTCTCCGCGGCATGGATCGCCGCAGTGATTCTCGCCTTGTCCTCTGCGGAGAAGCGGATCATGGCTCACCAGCCTCCCGAGGCGCCGCCGCCTCCGAAAGATCCGCCGCCACCGGAGAAACCGCCGCCGCCGCCGAAGCCTCCGCCACCGAAGCCGCCGCCGCGACCTCCGCCGCCTCCGCTCAGCATCCCGAGAAGGAGCCATCCCAACCAACCGCCTCCCATGCGCCCGGATCCCCCGCCGCGGCTCAACATCGCTCGCAGCAGCGGCAAGAAGACGAAAATCAGGACGAGGAACATCAGGAACCCGGTTCCACTGCGTTCCTGGCCCCGCTGCCGCTCAACCGCGAGCGGCTTGCCGCCCAGCACCGAAAGGATCGCGTCGCTTCCGGCGGTGATGCCGCCGGCGTAATCGCCCGCGCGGAAACGCGGCGCGATGATGTCGTGAATGATAAGGACGCTCTGTGCGTCCGTGAGCGTGCCCTCCAGCCCGTAGCCAACTTCAATACGGATCTGTTTCTCGCCCGCGTCCACAATGAGCAGCGCGCCGTTGTTCTTGCCCTTCTGGCCTATACCCCAGTGGCGTCCCAGCTGGTATCCGTAGTCCTCGATGGAGTAGCCATTGAGGGTTGGAAGCGTGACCACGACGAGTTGAGTGCCGTTCGCCTGGGAATAGGCGGACAGCTTCTGCGACAGCTGCTCGAAGACATCCTCGGGCAGAAGATGTGCATCGTCGACTACGGGACCCGTCAGGGCAGGAAAGGGCGGCATCCGCGCATCGGGCGATGTCTGCGCCAGAGAGGCGGGTATCGCCGCGAGCATGAGCAGCGAGGCCAGCAGCCAGCCTGGCCAATGTCCCCTCAGCCTTGCGGTCACGGAGCGGGCCCTAGAACTTCACCTGGGGAGCCTGCTGCGCCTGCTCCGAGATCGTGAAGTTCTGGACCTGCTGGTAACTGCCGTAGAACATCGAGTGATACCAGCGGCCGGGGATGGTGGTGAGCTCCGTGTCGTACTGCTGCACCGCGAGGATGTAGTCGCGGCGTGCGACGGCGATCCGGTTCTCGGTTCCCTCCAGCTGGGCCTGCAGAGCCAGGAAGTTCTGGTCGGCCTTGAGGTTGGGGTAGTTCTCGGTCACCACCATGAGGCGCGACAGCGCACCGCCCAGGGTCGCCTGGTTCTGCTCGAAA
>DATAXF010000025.1:0-13247 GCA_036273095.1 Steroidobacteraceae bacterium
ATTCCAGTACGAGGAGCTGCGCCTCTTCCAGGCCTCCCTGACCCAGCGCCTGCCGCATTACCGCTCCTGGTTCCAGCAGGCCGCCGCCCAGTATGGGGTCGACTGGCGGCTGCTCGCCGCCATCGGCTTCCAGGAATCGCGCTGGGACCCGCAGGCAAGCTCGGCGAACGGTGCCGTGGGCGTCATGATGCTGACCTCCAACACCGCGCAGGAGATGGGTATCAAAAACCGCACGGACCCGCGGCAAAGCATCTTCGCCGGAGCCCGCTACCTGGCCCAGGTGCGCGACATGGTTCCAACGCACATCCCGGAACCCGATCGCACCTGGTTCACTCTCGCGGCCTACAACGTCGGCTTCGGGCACGTGGAGGATGCGCGAATCATTGCGCAGATGCTCGGCAAGAACCCGGATTCGTGGGCAGATGTGAGCAAGCAGATGCCCAAGCTCGCGCAACCCCGTTGGTTCGCACGTGCGAAGTGCGGCTACGCGCAGGGCTGGCAGCCGGTCGAGTATGTGGCGCACGTGCGCCAGTTCATGCAGCTTCTCGAGTGGCAGCCCGACGATGGTGTGCCACACATGACGGTCGCTGAGGCAGAGCCGTCAGCCAACGACCACGGTAACGGCGGCTGAGGCTCAGCCGCGGCGCGCGGCGAAGAATTCCCTGAGGAGGCTGCCGCACTCCTCCACCAACACGCCGCCAAACACATCCACCCGGTGGTTGAGTCCGGGCAGCGCGAAGATGTCGGTGACACTGCCCGCCCCGCCCGCGCGCGGGTCCCAGGCGCCGAACACCAGCCTGCGCACGCGCGCATGCACGATGGCCATCGCGCACATCGGACACGGCTCCAGGGTGACGTACAAAGTCGTATCGGTGAGCCTGTGGCTGCCAAGCGTCCGCCCGCCGGAGCGCAGCGCTTCGATCTCGGCATGAGCGCTGGGATCATTGGCCGCGATCGGACGATTCGCGCCGCCGGCGATCACACGGTCGCCGCTGACCAACACCGCGCCGACCGGGACCTCTCCGGCCGCCCGCGCCGTGTTGGCGTGCTCGAGCGCGAGGCGCATGAAATCGATATCGCCCGGCAAGACACACCTCCGTCAGGAACCGCGCGACCCGGTCACGCGGGCTCGCAGCCGGCCGCTCGCCAGTCGCGCCTCGATCTCCTCGCCCACGGGGACCGAGCGGGCATCCGTGACCAGCGTGCCGTCCGCGCGGGTCACGATCGCGAAGCCACGCGCAAGTGTGGCGACAGGACTCGCCATATCGAGGGCTTTATTCGCCAGCGCCACTCGATGCGACAGACGCGACGTATACTGCTCCCACGCGTGATCCAGCCGACCCCGCAAGACCTCTTCCCTTCGCCCGCATTCGCGCGCGAGGTGCTCCGGCGAGCGCTGCATCAGTCGCGACCTGGCCTCGGTCAATCGGTGCCGCCGCGTGTGCAACACGGCGGCGACGGCGCCCGCGAGGCGCTGCTCGAGGTCATCGAGCCGTTGTGACTGATGGGCCAGACGCAAACCTGGATGCGCCTGTTTCAAGCGGATACCCACGGTTGCGAGCCGAGTCGACACAACACGCAGCTCGCGCCGCATGCACGCACTCATCCGGCCGCCCATCCGTGTCAGAGCCTCCAGGCACGCAACCCTGTCCGGTGCGACGAGCTCTGCCGCTCCAGACGGTGTCGGCGCACGCGCATCAGCCGCGAAATCGGCAATGGTAAAGTCGATCTCATGGCCGATCCCGGTGACCACCGGAATGGCACACGCGCGAATGGCCCGCGCCACCCGCTCGTCATTGAAAGACCACAGGTCCTCCAGTGAGCCGCCACCCCGCGTCAGAATGAGGACGTCGCAGTCCATGCGCGCCGAGGCCATCTGCAACGCCTGCACGATTGCCGGCGCAGCGGCCGCCCCCTGTACAGCGGTCGGATACACCAGTACCGCGGCCGGCGGGAAACGGCGCGCCAGAATGTTGAGGACATCGCGTACGGCGGCCCCCGACGGTGACGTGATCACGGCGATCCGCCGTGGAAAGCGAGGCAGGCTGCGCTTGTGCTCGCTCGCAAAGAGTCCCTCGGCGGCAAGCTTCGTCTTCAACTGCTCGAACTGGCGCTGCAGCGCGCCGACTCCTGCCTCCTCCAGATGGTCGACGAGAAGCTGGTAGTCGCCCCGCGGCTCGTAGAGACTCACGCGCCCACGCGCAATCACCTGCTGGCCAGCTTTGGGCGTGAATCCCAGCACCGTGTTCTTCAGCCTGAACATCGCGCAGCGCACCTGGCTCGCGCGGTCCTTCAGCGAGAAGTACCAGTGACCGGAAGAGGGCTGGGAGAAGTTCGACAGCTCCCCTTCCACCCAGACGACCCCGAGGCCCCGCTCGAGCAGCACCCGGACCTCTTGGTTGAGGCGCGAGACGGTGTAGACGCTGCGAGCAGGCGCGGCGTCGGGCTCGGTACCTGGAAAGAGGTCGGCGGGCATGGCCGGCGACCATAGCATGAGGTTTACCGCGGCGCCCTTCGTGCGTAGAATTAGCTATGCGAATCCTCGAAGAAGCCCTCACCTTCGACGACGTCCTCCTCGTCCCGGCTTACTCTGAAATTCTGCCCCGGGAAGTCGACCTGGAGACGCGCGTCACCCGCCGCATCCGGCTCAACCTCCCGCTGCTCTCGGCCGCCATGGACACGGTCACCGAGGCCCGCCTCGCCATCACCATCGCCCAGGAAGGCGGCATCGGCATCGTTCACAAGAGCATGACCATCGAGGCGCAGGCGCGCGAGGTCGGCCGCGTGAAAAAATTCGAGAGCGGCATCATCAAGGACCCGATCACCGTCTCCCCCAATATGACCATCCGCGAGGTGATCGAGCTCACGCGCTCGCGCGGCATCTCCGGCGTGCCGGTGGTCGTCGGCAAGAAGGCGGTCGGCATCGTCACACACCGCGACCTGCGGTTCGAGAAGAAGCTCGATGCGCCGGTTTCCTCGGTCATGACTCCGCAGGACCGGCTGATCACCGTACGGGAGACCGCTCCCAAGGAAGAGGTCCTGGCGCTGCTGCACAAGCACCGCATCGAGAAGGTGCTGGTCGTGAACGGCGATCACGAGCTCACCGGGATGATCACGGTGAAAGACTTCCAGAAGGCGACGGAATTCCCGCGCGCGTGCAAAGATGAGACCGGCAGGCTCCGCGTCGGCGCCGCGGTCGGGACCACTCCGGACACCATGGATCGCGTCGCTGCGCTACGCGAGGCGGGCGTCGACCTGGTGGTCGTCGATACCGCGCATGGACATTCGCGGGGCGTCATTGCCACGGTCGAGCGCATCAAGTCTCAGTGGGGTGAGCAGCAACAAGTCATCGCGGGCAACATCGCGACCAGCGAGGCGGCGCTCGCCCTGGTGGCCGCGGGCGTTGACGGCGTCAAGGTCGGGATCGGGCCGGGCTCGATCTGCACGACGCGCATCGTTGCAGGTGTCGGTGTCCCGCAGATCTCCGCGGTGGCAAACGTCGCGGAGGCGCTACGCAACAGCGATGTACCGGTGATCTCCGACGGTGGCATCCGCTTCTCCGGCGACATCGCCAAGGCGATCGCCGCTGGCGCCCACGCCGTCATGATCGGCAGCCTCTTCGCCGGCACCGAGGAGTCCCCCGGCGAGGTGGAGCTATACCAGGGCGCCTCGTACAAGTCTTATCGCGGCATGGGCTCGCTCGGAGCCATGGCGGAGCGCCACGGCTCCGCCGACCGCTACTTTCAGGACGCCTCGACGGAGCTCGAGAAGCTGGTCCCGGAGGGCGTCGAGGGCCGCGTCCCTTATAAGGGCAGCGTGGTCACGATCATACAGCAGCTCGCGGGCGGCCTCAGGGCCGCGATGGGCTACACGGGCAGCCGCCACATCGCGGACCTGCGCACCCGTCCCGTGTTCGTCCGCATCACCAATGCCGGTGTCCGCGAGAGTCACGTACACGATGTCTCGATCACGAAAGAGTCACCCAACTACCGGGTGTCCTAGGAGCCCATGGCCAGCGTTGCCCGACCCGCGCCTTCCACGGCGACACACGCGAACATCCATGCCCACCGCGTTCTGATTCTCGACTTCGGAGCGCAGTACACGCAGCTCATCGCCCGTCGCGTGCGCGAGCTGGGGGTCTACTGCGAGATCCATCCCTGGGATATCACGGACGCGGAGGTACGCGCGTTCCAACCGCGGGGTGTGATTCTCTCCGGCGGTCCGGAATCCGTGACCGACAGCAAACCGCCGCAAGCGCCCGAGGCAGTGTTCGGGCTCGGTGTACCCGTGCTCGGCATCTGCTACGGCATGCAGACCATGGCACAGCAGCTCGGCGGCCGCGTCGTGGGCTCGACGGAGCGCGAGTTCGGCTACGCCGAAGTGACGGTGACCGGCGCGAGCCGGCTGCTCGATCACCTGCAAGACCGCCGCGACGGCAGCGGCCGGCCGGTTCTCGATGTCTGGATGAGTCACGGCGATCGCGTCGGCGCCCTGCCCCAGGGATTCACCGTCACGGCATCAACCGGCTCGATCCCGTTCGCGGCGATGGCGGATGAGCAGCGGCGGTTTTACGGTGTGCAGTTCCATCCTGAGGTGACCCATACCACTCAGGGCTCGCGGCTCCTGGAGCGCTTCGTGCGCGAGATCGCCGGTTGCGACGCGCTCTGGAGCACCGGCAACATCATCGATGACGCGATCGAGAGGGTCCGCGACCAGGTCGGCAGCGGCAAGGTACTGTTGGGCCTCTCGGGCGGCGTCGACTCCTCGGTCGTTGCCGCCCTGCTGCATCGCGCGATCGGTGAGCAATTGGTCTGCGTCTTCGTCGATCACGGTCTGCTGCGCCTCCACGAGGGCGACCAGGTCATGGCGACGTTCGCGGAGCATCTCGGTGTGCGTGTCATCCGGGTCGACGCCGAGACGCGCTTCCTCGCAGCGCTCGCAGGAGTCGAGGACCCCGAGGCCAAACGCAAGATCATCGGACGGACCTTCGTCGAAGTGTTCGATGAGGAAGCTCGAAAGCTCTCGGGTGTCGGCTTCCTGGCCCAGGGCACCATCTATCCCGACGTCATCGAGTCGGCCGGCGCACGCACAGGCAAGGCGCACGTCATCAAGTCACACCACAATGTCGGCGGCCTGCCCGAGAAGATGCACCTGAAGCTGGTGGAGCCGCTGCGCGAGCTCTTCAAGGACGAGGTCCGCCGGCTCGGCGTCGAGCTCGGCCTGCCGCGTGAGATGGTGTATCGGCACCCCTTCCCCGGCCCGGGTCTCGGCGTCCGGATTCTCGGCGAGGTCCGCAAGGAATTCGCCGACCTGCTGCGCCGCGCCGATGACATCTTCATCGACGAGCTGCGCAAGCACGATCTCTACGATCGCACCAGCCAGGCGTTCGCCGTGTTCCTGCCGGTGAAGTCGGTCGGTGTCATGGGCGACGGTCGACGCTACGATTACGTCATCGCCCTGCGCGCCGTCGAGACCGTGGACTTCATGACCGCGCACTGGGCGCGGCTGCCCTACGAGTTCCTCGACCACGTCTCCCGCCGGATCGTCAACGAAGTCACCGGCATCTCCCGCGTCGTCTACGACATCTCCGGGAAACCGCCCGCGACCATCGAGTGGGAGTAGTCCAAGACTCGGCGGGGCCGCACGCCGGATGACAGGAGAGTCACATCAAGGTCGTCACACTCTGCGCAGCCGCATTGGCCGCCATCCTTCTCCGGGCAGGGAATGCCGCCGCGGCGAATCTCGCCTTCCTCAACCACGGTCAGCCGGTGCTGGATGCGCACAACTGCTATCCCTACGACGGTCGCTGGAACGATCGCGTGCAGCGCGCTCTCGACTCCGGATTTCCGGTCTCGATCGAGCAGGATCTCGCCTGGTATGTGGATCCCAAGAGCGGCAAAGGCCGCGTGGTCGTCTCACACACGCCCAACCCAACGGGCCGCGAGCCCACCCTGCGCGCATATTTCTTCCAGCAGGTGCGGCCGATCATGGAGAAGGCTCTGGCCGCGAACGACCGCGGCGAATGGCCGCTGATCGTCCTGCACTTCGACTTCAAGGACACCCGGCCCGCGATCCTGAAGGCCGTATGGCAGTTGCTCGGCGACTATCAGCCATGGCTCTCGAGCGCAGTGAAGACCGGCAGCCCGCACGAGCTGTCGCCGATCGATCGCAGGCCCATTCTCGTCGTCACCGAGGATTCCGACGCCCAGGCGAAGGTATTTTACGATGATGTGCCGGTGGGTAGCCGTTTGCGCCTGTTTGGCTCGGCGCATACGCAAAGCCCTCCGCCGGGAGCCAACCCGGCCCAGGCCGCGCATTGGGAGGCAACTGTCCCGCCGGGCGAGCTCCTGAGGACATCCGCCACCGAATATCGCCGCTGGTGGAACAACAGCTGGCGTGTGGTGGAGGAAGGCGGCCAGACCAAGGCTGGCGCCTGGACGAAGGCCGACGACCGGCGCTTGCGCTCCCTGACGGATTACGCCCATCGGCAGGGTTACTGGATCCGCTTCTATACCCTCGACGGTTTCGATGCGAAGCAGGACAGCGGCTGGGACCAGAGCTACAACTTCGGATCCATGCGGCGGGTGATCCCGCGTTGGCGGGCGGCGATAGCCGCCGGCGTCGACTTCATTGCCACCGATCAATACGAGGCGTTGTCAGGTTATCTCGATCAACGAGACCACGCCCTCCGCCCGGAGCCGTTGGATCCAAGGAAGGCCACCCTCGGGCCCTGACTTGAGCTAAGCTCTCGCGAGAAGAAATGCCGGAGAAACCGGCTTCACGGCCGGCGCGCTGCCGGGAGTGCTCGACGCGCAAATTGCCGGAGTGGCAGTGAGCGGCTCTTCGCTCTATATCAGCACCTACGCGGGCATCGCGGTCGTAACCAACCTCCCGTAGGACCCCCGGAGGCGGTCATGCCTCCCCGTCGCTACGCGATCTCGGAAGGCGGCTCGCCCTGACTCGCCGCCGGTGTGCGGTCTGCTTCACGCGATTGCCGCAGATGGCCATGCTGCACCAGCGCCGCACGTGGCCCCGGGTTCGATCGACAAACAACAGCGTGCACGCCGGCCCTTCGCAAGCCCTCACGTTCGAGAAGTCCTCGTTGCAGAGGAAGCGCGCCACCGTTTCTCCGATCGGCAGAAGTAGCGCCTCCGGCGAGCGCCAGTGTCGCATCGCCTGCAACTCGAGCGCGGCTGGTCTGCCACTGGGCTCGAGGACGACTCGGTAGTAGGCTTCGTCCCTGCCGAGCAGTCTGTTCAGCGGCTGCAGCTCGGCAAGGTCCCCCAATGCGAGAGGACGGCCTTTGTGTTTCAACACGAAGCCCCTGAGCCATTCGCGCAGGCCCCTGGCCTGAGCCGCGATCGTGTCCAGCGCGCCGGGAAGAGCCTGATTCCGAATCTTCCGGATGACATCCATAGGCACGAGCTGAGCCTGCTCGATCCAGCTCAGCAACCCTTCGCCATCATCGATCCAGTCAATCGTCGCATCGGCCGGCGTGGCCACCGAATTCAGAAAATCCAGTCCCGGCGCATCGCCGATGAAGATCGCGGGACCGTGTGCGCCCATCAGCTCTCCGACTCGCGGCCGGGTGCTCCCCGGTCTGATGCCATGCATTCATAACCAATTAAATCCGTCTTGACAAGTTACTGCCACTGGAGTAACCAGTCTACATGTGTTTATATGGTTACTGGAGACCGCGCGATGCCCCCGAATCACACAAGCGTCGTACTCGTGCATGGCGCCTGGGCGGACGGCTCGAGCTGGGCAAAGGTAATTGGTGCCCTGGCAGCCATAGGCACGACGGTTCTCGCCGCGCCGCTGCCCCTGACTTCGTTTGCCGATGACGTCGCCGCGCTCAACCGCACGCTGGAGCGCGCGCCGGGTCCCGTGGTGCTGGCCGGCCACGCCTACGCCGGCGCAGTCATTGGAGCGACGCGCGATGAGAGAGTGAAGGCGCTGGTCTATGTAGCCGCCCTTGCCCCGGACGAGGGCGAAACCGTCGCGGATGTGTTCTATCGCGCGCAGCCGCACCCACTGGCACCGAAGCTGGCCCCCGACAGCCATGGGCTCATCTATCTGCCCGACACCGCCTTTGGGGCCGCCTTCGCCCCGAACGCGCCCAGCGAGCACCATGCCCTGCTCGCCGCGGTCCAGCGCCCCATCTCGCCCGCATGCATCACTGTCCGCATGGAGCGGCCACTGTGGAAAGATCGGCCGAGTTGGTTTCTGGTGGCGGAGCAGGACCGCATGATCGTTCACGAGACGCAGCGCTTCATGGCGGAGCGGATGCAGCCTCGCGTGCGTTCCCATGCGGTCGATCACATGCCGCTCGTGACTGCACCCGCCGTCGTCGTCGACATCATCCGCGAGGCGATCGAGGCAACCAGGGCGCGCTAAACCCCCTTCAAGCGACGAGAATCTACGGGAGACACCCCATGACGAACCTCCACTATCGAACGGCCGACGTCGACGGTTTCAAGATCTTCTATCGCGAAGCCGGCCCGGCGAATGCGCCGAAGCTGCTGCTGCTGCACGGATTTCCGAGCGCCGGCCACATGTTTCGCGACCTGATTCCCCTGCTTGCCGACCGGTTCCACATGATTGCTCCCGACCTGCCGGGCTTCGGACTGTCGGACATGCCGGGACGCGGCTATACCTTCGAAAAGATCGCGGACAAGATCAGTCGGTTCACGGAAATCGTCGGCTTCGACCGCTTTGCCGTCTATGTCTTCGACTACGGTGCTCCAACGGGTTTCCGTCTCGCTCTGAAGCACCCGGAACGGATCACCGCGATCATCTCGCAGAACGGCAATGCCTACGAAGAGGGGCTGAGCGACGGCTGGAATCCCATCCGCGCCTATTGGCAGGATGCATCGGACGAGCATCGTGAGGCGCTTCGCGCCTTCCTCAAGCCTGAAGCGACGATCTGGCAATACACGCACGGTGTCACCGACGCTTCGGTGGTTTCACCCGACGGCTACTCACTCGACAATTTCTACCTGGCGCGGCCCGGCGCCGATCAGGTGCAGCTCGACCTGTTTGGTGATTACCGCAGCAACGTCGCGTTGTATCCCGAGTTTCAGAAGTATTTCAGGACTCACAAGCCGCGCTTCCTGGCGGTGTGGGGCAGGAACGATCCGTTCTTCCTGCCGCCCGGCGCCGAGGCGTTCAAACGCGACATCCCGGGCGCGGTGGTACGATTCCTCGATACCGGCCATTTCGCGCTCGAGACGCATGCCGCCGACATCGCGGCCGCGATGCGCGAATTCCTGCTGCGCTGATCCTGCAACCGAGGAGTCTTCGGATGATGAAGTCAGTCGCCATCGTCACCGGTGCCAGCCAGGGCATCGGCCAGGCAACAGCTATCCGCCTCGCGCGTGACTTCTCCGCGCTGACGCTGGTAGCGCGCAATCGCGCCAATCTGGAGCAGACAGCGGAGGCGGTGAGAGCCGCCGGCGCCCAGGCGCTCATCATCGACGTCGACTTGTCCCAGCCCGCAGCAGCGCGGGCGGTGGTGGAGCAGACGCTGGAGGCATTCGGGCGCATCGACGCCCTGCTCAACATCTCGGGCGCAGTACCGCAGATCGATCTCTTCGAGATGACGGACGAGCAGTGGGAGGGCGGCCTGGCGCTGAAGCTGCACGGCGCGCGCCGCCTGACCATTGCGGCGTGGCCGGCCCTCAAGGCGGCCAAGGGCTCGGTGGTATTGATGTCGGGAAACTCGGCCCTCTTCCCCAAGGCTCCCTATGCGGCGGTCGGCACCATCAACGCCGCCATCGTCGCCCTCGCGAAGGCATTCTCCGATCGCGGCATCAGCGATGGGGTGCAGGTCAACAGCGTCCTGCCCGGCCCGGTGATGACAGGTCGCCGCCGTTCGTATCTGCAGCACTGGGCGCCCCTGCACGACATGACAGTGGAGGAGGCAACAGCCGGATTTCCCAAGGAAGCCGGCATCGCGCGCTATGGCGAGCCGGAGGAGATCGCGGAGTTGATGGCCTTTCTGGTGTCGCCGGCTGCGAAATGGCTGACCGGCTCCCAGCTCCGCATGGATGGAGGGGAGGTCAAGTCGGTGTGAGGCAGGCGGCGCGTCAGCCCTGGGCTCGGATCCCGCCGATCTCATCGTGGTCGGCGGCAGGCCGGGCGCTGGGCGCCGTCGTGCTGATCTGCGTCTCCTCCGCCCGCGCGACCGGATTGAATCCGCCCGACTGCTTGCGCCAGAGCTCCGCGTAGAGTCCGCCCTGCAGCAGCAGCTCAGCGTGTGAGCCATCCGCGACGATCACACCGCGATCGAGCACGATGAGGCGATCCATGTCCATCACCGTGCTCAGGCGGTGGGCAATGGCGATCACCGTCTTGCCGGCCATCGCCTGCTTCATGGCCTCCTGAATCTTCTGCTCGCTGTGGCTGTCGAGCGCGCTCGTCGCCTCATCGAGCAGCAGGATGGGCGCATCACGCAGGATCGCGCGCGCAATGGCGATGCGCTGCCGCTGGCCGCCGGAGATTTTGATGCCACGCTCGCCGACCAGCGTGTCATACCCGTGCTCGAGCTCGACGATGAATTCGTGCGCATGGGCACGCTTGGCGGCCGCGATCACGTCCTCATCCGGAGCATCCGGCCGGCCATAGCGGATGTTCTCGAGCAGGCTGCGATGGAAGAGGTTCGTATCCTGCGGGATGAGGCCGATGCACCCGCGCAGGCTCTCCTGGGTCACATGGCGGATGTCGGTTCCGTCGATGCGGATGGCGCCGCCCGTCACGTCGTGCATGCGCAACAACAATCCCATCAGCGTGGTCTTGCCGGCCCCGCTCGGGCCGACGAGTCCCACACGCTGGCCGGGCGGGATGTAAAGCTCGAAATCCTGGACGATGTTGCGCGATCCGCGTCCGCGCCCCCTCGGCTCGTAGGCAAAGGCGATCCGCTCGAAGTGGATGGCTCCGTTCGTGACCGCCAACGTCCCCGCCCCGGGGTCGTCGCGGACCGTCGCCGGCACGATCAGCGTGTCGATACTCTCGACCGCCGAGCCGAGCTGATCGTAGAAATCCGGAATGCGCTGCCCCAGGGTGTAAGCCGTTTGCAGCAGGGAGCCGGTGAGCGTCGTCACCATGACGAAGTCTCCAGCAGTCATGCGGCCATGCACCCAGCCATACAACGCACCGCCCACGAAGCCGATCCACATGAGGATGTCCATGACGTACTGTGAGCATCGCAGGCGTACCACGGACCGATAGAGCGCCATGCGCCGCTCCCGCTCCTCACCCGTGTATGCTTTCAGCTCGCGGTCTTCGACGCTCTGATTCGCGAATTGGAAGACGTTGCGGACGTTCGTGATGACGTCGACGATCCGACCGGTTACCGCCGCGCGTGTCTCATTGTTGGCAGCCGCGCGCCTGGCGCATTCGCGACCCAGGAGAAGACTCCCGGTGAAATAGACGACGATGCCGAGCCCGGCCGCGGCACAAAACGCCGGGCTCGCCACGTAGAAATACGCGGCGACAAAGATGAAGAACATCGCGCCCGGAACGAAGTCGAACACCGTCATGTCGAACAGTGCCAACATCTGATCGGGCAGCATGACGGCCCTGTGCGCGATCTTCCCCGAGAGCGTGCTCTCGAAGTAGGCGGGCGAAAGCCGCTGCGCGTAGGCGAACACTTCCTCCTTGATGCGGATCAGCATGGGCGAGCGGGTGTGGTAGGAGCAGAACCACGTGGACGCGTCGCACACGAAGCGCGCCGCCACCAGTGCGGCGAAGAGAACGAACGGCCCCGTCAACGCTGGACCGGCTTCACTCAGCGGCCCATGCAGGTTGAGAACCGTGTCGGTCAATTGCCTGGTCGCAAAGGCGATCGAGGCGAATACCGCGCGCCCGAGTACCGGAAACACGAGCAAACCCAGGCAGCCCCAGCGGAACTGCCGGGCAAAATACAGGAAGAAGCGGCTCAGGCGGTTGGGCAGCGCGGGGGCGTTCATGCGGGGCGTCCGTGGCGGCGGTAAGCAGCCTATTCGCTCCGGGTGCAGGTCGGCAAGCCCGGATTCAGGGATTGTGGCCGGCGTCTCTCAGCGGCCCGCCGCGGCCTGACGCGGCCGATCGCCTTCGGTCTCCGGGCCGCCAAATTGTGCATCGTACAGGGCGCGGTAAGCTCCTTCGCGGGCCAGAAGCGCCTCGTGCGTGCCCTGCTCGACGATGCGGCCGTCACGCATCACCAGAATCAGATCGGCGTCGCGGATGGTCGACAGCCGGTGCGCGATGACGAAGCTGGTTCGGTTCGTGCGCAGAGCCGCCATGGCGTGCTGTACCAGAGTCTCGGTTCGAGTATCGACCGAGCTCGTCGCCTCATCGAGGATCAGCAGCGCCGGACGGGTGAGGAACGCACGGGCGATGGTGATGAGCTGCTTCTGTCCGGCGCTGATGTTGCTCGCCTCCTCGTTGATGACCGTGTCGTAGCCGTCCGGCAGCCCGCGCACGAAGCGATCGACGGATGTCGCCCGGGCGGCCTCGATTACCTCCTCGTCGGTCGCATCGGGCCGGCCGTAGCGGATGTTGTCGCGGATGGTGCCGTTGAAGAGCCATGCGTCCTGCAACACCATGCCGATCCGCGATCGGAGCTCGTCGCGCCGCAGGGTTGCGATGTCGATGCCATCGAGCGTAATGCGACCCTGATCGAGCTCGTAGAAGCGCAGGATGAGGTTGACGAGCGTCGTCTTGCCGGCGCCCGTCGGGCCCACGATCGCGACGGTATGGCCGGGCTCGGCGAGCAGCGACAGATCCTCGATCAGAGGCTTGTCGGGCTCGTACCGGAACGAGACGTGCTGGAATTCGACGCGTCCCTGAACTGCCGCCGCGGCCGCAGGCGTCTGAGGCTCGGGCCGCAGCTCGCGCTCATCGAGGAGATCGAACACGCGCTCCGCCGAGGCGACGCCGGACTGCATCGTCCCGGCGAGCGATGCCACTTGTGTGAGCGGGCGGTTGAACGAGCGCGAGTATTGAATGAACGCCTGTACGGCGCCGAGCGTCATGCCGCCGGTCGCGACGCGCAGGCCACCGATGACCGCGATCAGCACGTAGTTGACGCTGCCGATGAACGTCACCGCGGGCATGATGAGACCCGAGATGAACTGGGCGGCGAAGCCGGCCTCGAGCAACTGATCGTTCTTGGCATCGAATCGATGCGCCACCTCGCGGTGGCGGCCGAAGACCCTGACCAGCTCGTGCCCGGTGAACGCCTCCTCGATCTGACCATTGAGCTC